>NZ_JAFNMO010000004.1:0-199910 GCF_026537235.1 Bifidobacterium sp. B4111
ATGTGGTTTTCGCCGGACCATGCTCGTCCATGATAAGCTCCCCCTCCTCACATGACACTTTGCCACCAGCTCCATTCTCCAACATTTGTCGGATTGCCGGGGAGGCCGGACCGCCACGGGCGGTTTTCGACATTTTGGGGTGCATCCCCTTGCCGGGGTGTATGCATCATGACGGTGACGGGCTTGTCGCCACCGGGTCCTGCGCCAGCGGGGGAGCAGGATCGAAAGAATGGAACAAATGACGAGCAGAATGCACGTGACGATGATCGGGGTGATGCTGCTTTCGACTTGGGCCAGTATCCCGGTGATGCCGTTTTCTGCTCGCGGATGTCCGGCGGCGGCGACGTGGACGTGTAGTTCCTGGTCACGAGGCCATCGGCGCTGGTGGTGGTGATTGATGCGTCGGCACCGTTCTTATGGGTGTGCACGCTCATGCCGGATCGTTCGTCGTATTGCGGGACGATGGTCCATTGGTCGGTCCTGGGCACCTCGACCGTGTATTGGCGGGTGTCCGGGTTGAAGTGCTGTATATCGTGGCCATTCACCTTGATGCCGGTCAGACGGCCACCTGGGTGGCTGGGGGGAGGGGTGATGTAGATGATCGTGATTACATGCTGGACGAAGTTTCTGAGATCCCCCGGGGCAACGATGTTGACGGTGTACCGGTAGGTCATGCCCTTGGTCTTCGACGTGGTGACGACGGCCACCTGTCCTGTTTTGGCCTGGTAGGAGAATACGCCGCCATTCGGGATGGTGTATTGTCCTTGTCCACTGTCACGTACTTGCCATCGGCATCGACATATCCGTGCGCTTGCAGGTCGGTGTCGTGTTCGTACTCCGTCTGCGTGCCTCCCTGACGGATAGGCTGTTTCGGCGTGGATGTCCCTACTGCAGGGTTCGGTTCTCAGCTGTCCACTACCGGTATCGTGATAGGTTCGGGAGCTGTCATCAGTGCAGGTGCAATCGGGGTGGATCTCGGGTTGGTTTCCATAATCGACATCGTAATTTGCATCCCTGAGTTCGCTGCCGGTGTCTGACTGTTCTCCCAAGCTCATACAACGGTATTACCCTCGCTTTCAGGTAAGCGACGGCTCTGAGTATGCCATCAAGGACGACGCCCTGGCACAGGTTTCCAGCATGCTCAAATCACTACCTTCGGTTTTGCTGGCCCCAATATTGCTGATCATCGGCACCATCGACAAGGCGTTCTTCTCCCAGAGCTCCGTCGGTTATGTGATTACGCGATTTTTTGGGAATATTGTGATCGTCTTGCTGCTGTCGACCCTGTACGCGCTGATCTTCTTGGGGCTCGGTTCGGGCATGACCGCCAAGAGAACATTGAGTCAGAGCAAGACCAGCTTAAAAGATGTCGTCAATGTTCTGCTGATCATTGGCGAAGGCGGTGGCCTTAAGGAAATGCTGCAGAGCACTGGTCTGAGCGCTCAAATAGCAACAACCACATCCAAGTGGGCCATTCCCACCGTTCTGTCGGCTTGGCTGATCGCTACGCTCTTCCGAGTCGCTCTTGGGTCTGGCACGGTCACTGTGGCGGCTGCAGCGGGCATTGCGGCTCCGATGGTCGCACAAACTGGTGATTTGCAAAAGGCGCTGGCTGTTCTAGCCATCGCCGTAGGAGCGATGATCTTTCTCATGCAAATGATGGTGCCTTCTGGCCCTTCCAGGAGCATCTGGACATGACAGTTCTTCAGGAGTTGAAAACATGGAGCTTTCTGGTGACTGTCCAATCGGTGGTAGGTCCGATTGCTCTGCTGCTGGTGGATGCCGTCCTAGGCATTGTGGTATAGGCCGCTAGCCCGCTACGTCGATATTCGAGATTCAAGGAAAGGTGAAAGATAATGAGACTGGCGTTTGGAGCCGATCCTAATGCTGCAGGGTTGAAGAATGTGCTCATGGAGGAGGCAAGACGTCTAGGTCACGAGGTGATCGATTTCCCTACTGATGATCCGATCTACGCCAACGTGGCCATCGCCCTTGCGCAGTCCGTGGTTAGGGGCGAAGCGGATCGAGGCGTCCTGCTGTGCGGGACGGGTCTAGGCGTTTCGATCTCGGCCAATAAGGTGCCGGGAGCCTATTGCGCTTGCGTATCGGACATATACCAAGCCGAGCGTGCCCGCCGCAGCAATGATGCGAACATCATCGCCATGGGTGCTCAGGTTCTGGGGCCCGAAACAGCCAAATCCCTGTTAAGGGCCTATCTGGACAGTGAGTTCGATCCTGATTCCAGAAGTGGCCCGAAGGTGGCGCGCATCCGCGAATTTGAGCTTCATCAGCAATGATGAATCCGTGGGCAGCAGATAGTCAATTTTAATAGCGCAGAGTGGGGAAGATGAACAAGCCGATTGTAGCTATAAGCCTGAAAATGTATTTTACAAGAAAACAGACACTGGCATATTGTCGACGATTAGCCGATCTTCTCAATGCCGCAGCCCTTCCACTGGACAAGGTGACCATGGCGGTTTTGCCGGATTACCTTACGGTGGAGCAGGCTGGGCAGGCCCTGCTGTCCACGGATGTTCATCTTGGTATTCAGGATGTATGCGATCAAGATCGTGGCCCGTTTACTGGAGAGGTCTCGCCCCGGGATGCTTTTGATCTGGGTGTGACCGTGGCCGAAGTGGGTCATGAGGAACGCCGTCGCCTGTATGGGGAAGATGATGAACTCATCGGGCGGAAGGTTCTTGCATGCTGGCGCAATGGATTGACACCCCTGCTGTGTGTGGGTGAGCTGAGCAACCACGGTCCTGAGGCAGCCGCTGATTATTGCTTAAAACAGATCGAAATGGGGCTGGGTGAGAAGCCTGACCTTCCAGCCTGGATTGCATATGAACCCGTCTGGGCCGTCGGAGCTTCCCGCCCCGCTCCAGTTGAATACGTCCAAGAGGTATGTTCGATTATCAAAAACAAGCTTGGCCCCCAATGCCACAATTTGTCGCTCATATATGGAGGGGCCGCTGCTCCGGGATTGTTGACTGAGCTATGGCCAACTGTCGATGGGGTCTTTCTAGGTCGTTTCGCGCATGATCCCGCTGCTTTCCTGGAAGTCGTGAAAGAGGCCTGGCGCCTGATCAGCCAGGACTCGGAGGTCCAGAACGGTCAGAGTTGACCGCTTATCGGCATTGTGCTAATATATCCAACGGCTTGAGAAATCAAGAAAGCGGGTGACCCACCTGGAAGTCTCTTATGACTTCGGGTTCGAGAAGTGGCGGTGCTCTGTTGTGTTTTACAGAATCGCTCATGAATGCGAAAGCGCATCGTTTGCAGCGATGGTCTTTTCGCCTGGACTCATGTGGATTGGCTGCAGGCAGTGGATGTTGTGGTATTTGAGAAGGAGTCATCATTAGCGACGAACCAAGGATTAACGACGATATACGAGTGTCTCAGGTACGCCTGATCGGGCCCAACGGCGAACAGGTGGGAATCATTGCGACCTCCGTCGCCCTCAACCTGGCCAAGGAGGCCAACCTTGACCTGGTCGAGGTTGCGCCCAAGGCCAAGCCTCCGGTCGCCAAGCTCATTGATTACGGCAAGTTCAAATACAACGAGAAGATCAAGGCTCGTGAGGCGCGCCGCAATCAGAGCATGTCGGAGATCAAAGAGATCCGCTTCAGATTGAAGATCGACGACCACGACTTCGAGGTCAAGGAGGGGCACGTGCGCCGCTTCCTGTCCGCCGGAGACAAGGTCAAGGTCACTATCATGCTGCGTGGGCGCGAGCAGTCCCGGCCCATCGGCGGCGTGGAGCTCCTGCGTAAGCTGGCTGACGACGTCGCGGATCTGGGCTCCATCGAGTTTGCCCCCAAGCAGGAGGGGCGCAACATCATCATGACCCTGTCGCCCAAGGGCAAGAAGGTCCACACCCAGTCCGAGCAGCGTCGGCGGGGCGGTCAGGCCCGTGCCGAGCGCAAGGCCCGTCAGGCGGCCCATCTGGCTGCCAAGGCCGACAACAATACTTCTCCCAAGCAGATGAAATCCAAGGAGGGCAGCAATGCCGAAGATGAAAAGTAACTCCGCCGCATCCAAGCGCGTCCGGGCCACGGGTTCGGGCAAGCTCATGCACGCCGGGACCGGTATGCGCCACAATCTGGAGCACAAGTCGGCCAAGAAGCGTCGTCACCTGTCCACTGACGAGGTGCTCGCTCCGACCCAGTCCAAGAACATGAAGAGGATGCTGGCCCGCTGAGCGGGTGCTGTCGCGTCGAGTGAGATTTTAGAAAGCTGAGGAATATCTATGGCACGAGTCAAGCGGGCAGTCAACGCGCATAAGAAGCGTCGGGTCGTCCTGGAGCGGGCGTCAGGCTACCGTGGCCAGCGCTCCCGTCTCTACCGCAAGGCCAAGGAGCAGCTGCTTCATTCATATACATACAACTTCCGGGACCGCAAGGCCCGCAAGGGCGACTTCCGCAAGCTGTGGATCCAGCGCATCAACGCCGGATGCCGCGCCCAGGGAATCACCTACAACCGCTTCATCCAAGGGCTGCGCTTGGCCGGCATCGAGCTGGACCGTCGCGCCCTGGCCGACCTGGTTGTCAACGACATCGACACCTTCAACGCCATCGTGGCTGAGGCCAAGAAGGCCCTGCCTGCCGATGTGAACGCTCCGGTCGCTGCCTGATCAGCGGACCCGAACACCGCATTTCAAGAACCTCGCCTTTCGCGGGGTTCTTTGCATATTTGACCATTCCTCAGCGGGACGGTAAGTTGATTGACGACAATGATGCCGGGAGCAGCCATGAACGATGATCACAGCGCAAACGTGTCGGCTGTATCGGCAGCATCGGCCGGTCAGTCCAGTCCATCACCGAGTAGCGGCAGATCCAAGCCGGCCAGGATCAATCAGTCGCGCCCCATCCTTCAGTCGCGGATCTTTCTCTATGTGACTGAGTTCTTCTCGGGGATGGCCGTCATGGCCGCTGAGCTGGGAGCATCCCGCCTGCTGGCTCCTTACTTCTCGTCCTCCCAGATCGTATGGACTATCATCATCGGGACCATCATGATCGCTCTAGCCTTGGGCGCCGTCGTCGGCGGCCGTTGGGCCGACCGGAACCCTGACCCGGACAGGCTCTACCTGTGCATTATGGCCGCTGCGGTCTGGATTGCCCTGATCCCACTGGTCGGCAAGTATCTGATCATCCTGATCTCGGGGCTGCTGATCGTGGCCGTATCCACCAACTTCCTGGTCCTGGCAGCTTTCATCTCCTGCCTGATCATCTTTGTTCCGCCCCTCTTCCTCCTGGGCACCATCACCCCCGGACTGGTCAAGAGCGCCACCGACTCCCTGGACGACAACGCTTCGGTGGTCGGCCGGCTCAGCGCCTGCAACACGGTAGGTTCCATCCTGGGCACCTTCCTGCCCACCTTTGTGACCATCCCGGCAGTGGGGACCTTCGTCACCTTTCTGATCTTCTCGGGGATACTGCTTCTGGTGGCCTTGGTCTACTTTCTTTCATCCCAAGCGCATCGCCAGGCCTGCCTGATCGCCACGGTGGCCTTTGTGGTCTCGGCCGCCCTGTCTCCGATGACGGGGTTCGCCTTCTGGGAGAAGGGCCTGACCTACGAGGGCGAGTCCATCTACAACTACCTGCAGGTCAAAACCCTGGCGGACAGAACCATCCTTTCCACGAACGTCCTCTTCGGCGTTCAGTCGGTGACCATGAAGCATCCCGGGATGACCGGTATGTACTACGACACGGCCCTGGCGGCACCGCTCATGGCTGATCAGGCCCGCTCGGCTCTGATCCTGGGCATGGGGACCGGGACCTACGCCCGGCAGCTGAGGCGGTACTATCCTCGGATGGCCATCCAGGGGGTGGAGATTGACCGGACCATCAGTGACCTGGCCACCAAGTATTTTGATCAGCCCGCCGATATTCCGGTTTCCACCTACGACGGGCGAGCCTGGCTGGCAGCCAGTGGCCAGCGCTTCGACCTGATCGTGGTTGATGCCTATCAGGACATCACCATCCCCTTCCAGATGAGCTCCACCGAGTTCTTCACCCTGGTCAGGAATCACCTGAATCCGGGCGGGGTCATGGTGGTCAACATGAACATGATCGACGACGGTCAGGGGTCCATCAATGCGGCCCTGACCAATACCATCACCAGGGTCTTCGGATCCGATGCCATCCTGACGGCCGACGTGCCCCAGACCACCAACCGCGAGCTCTTTGCGCGCCGCCCCGCTTCCGAGGATTGCTCGGGATCAGAAGGGGATAACCAGGGCAAGAAGGCGGCCATGAGAGACTATCCGCATTCCGACCTGCTGGCGGAGGCTGCCTTCAGGGTCAGCCCTGATCCGGACCTATCCGCGATGATGGAGCAGGTCAGCACCCGTCTGAGCACGGTTGGGAATGCAGAGGGAAGAGTATTGACCGATGACAATGCGCCGGTGGAACTGCTGGGCATGCATGCCATCGACAGGATCATCAGCAGGGAGGCCGGACCCTACCGACGGATTCTTCAGCAAGAGGGGATTCAAGGGCTGGTCCGGGAGCTCTCTTGAGCGGTCGCGGCAATACCGAGCGCGTCGGAAGCATGGAAACAGGGGGAGTGGAGCGTTAGAATGTGGCCTACAGACCAGCACTGATGAAGAGAACCGGAGGTTAAGCGGTAGTGGACGGCGATCATCAGGAGGGGCTGACCGCCCTGCTGGATCAGTTCCTGGCCTATACCGGGCTGGAGCGGGGTCTAGCCCCTGCCACGGTCAAGGCCTACAAGTCCGATCTGACCATGTACATCAATTGGCTATCCGCTCGAGGCATCACCAACCTGGAACAGATCAAGACCGCCGATGTGGAGGGTTTCCTGGCCCATCTGGCCGATGAAAGTCCAGCCAGCCGCTCCCGAAGGATGGCCGCCGTCCATGAGTGGCACCGGTTCGCCCTCAAGCAGGGGGTGACCGACCAGGATGTCTCCCGTACCGTCAAGGCTCCCAAGGGCACCTCGGTCCTGCCCGATGTGTTGGACGTGGACCAGGTGGCCCGGCTGCTGGATGTGGCTGCCATGGGCGGGTCCAAGGATCCGGTGGTCCTGCGGGACAAGGCCCTGCTGGAGTTTATGTACGCCACCGGCTGCCGGGTCTCGGAGGCCGTCGGCACCGACTTGGAGGACATGGACCTTAACGAGCGGGTGGTCCGTCTGACCGGCAAGGGCGACAAGCAACGTCTGGTGCCCATGGGCTTCTACGCCTGCCAGGCCATGCAGGCCTACCTGAATCTGGGACGGTCCAGCCTGTGCGATCGGGCCACCAAGGGCAGGGAGCTGCGTGCCGTCTTCCTCAACAAGCGGGGCAAGCGGCTGACCAGGCAGACCGTCTGGCAGGTGGTCAGGGATGCCGGACGCCGGGCGGGCCTGAACAGACCACTGCACCCCCACACCCTGCGGCACTCCTTCGCCACTCATCTGCTGGAGGGAGGCGCCGATGTGCGTTCGGTTCAGGAGCTGCTGGGCCACGCCTCGGTGACTACAACCCAGATTTACACACACGTCAGCCCCCAGGCCCTGATGGAGACCTACCAGACGGCCCATCCTCGCGCTCGCTGACCCGCCAACCCGCGAATGCGGTCGGAAACTTGATAGGGTAGAAGCATGCCTACGGATTTGTTAGGGCGCGAGTATGAGACGTTCGCTGCCCCGGAGCCTTTGAAACAGCACGGCCCGGCCCGTGTTCTCGCCATGTGCAACCAAAAGGGCGGCGTGGGCAAGACCACCTCATCCATCAATATCGCCGGGTCCCTGTGCCAGTACGGGCGACGGGTGCTGATCGTGGACTTCGACCCCCAGGGCGCGGCCACCGTGGGTCTGGGCATCAATGCCAACAGCGTGGATAACACCATTTACACCGCCATGTTCGACACCTCTCTGGATGTCCATGAGGTGGTCCGGCACACCCGTTTCGACGGCCTGGACATCATCCCGGCCAACATCGATCTGTCGGCCGCCGAGATTCAGCTGGTCACCGAGGTCGGCAGGGAACAGGCCCTGGCGGCCACCATCCGGCCCCTGCGGCAGGAGTATGACGCCATCATCATCGACTGCCAGCCCTCGCTCGGCCTGCTGACCGTCAACGCGCTGACTGCTGCGGATGGGGTCATCATTCCCGTGGCGGCCGAGTTCTTCGCTCTGCGCGGCGTGGCCCTGCTCATGCAATCCATAGAGAAGGTCCGCAGCCGCATCAACCCTGATCTGCAGATCTACGGGGTGCTGGTCACCATGTACACCAAGACCCTGCATTCGGACGAGGTGCTTCAGCGCATCTACGAGGCCTTCAAGGGCAAGGTCCTGCACTCCATCATCAGCCGGTCCATCAAGCTGCCCGATGCCACGGTGGCCGGCGAGCCCATCACCATGTTCGCCCCCGAGCACAAGACGGCCAAGGAGTATCGGGAGGTAGCCCGGGAGCTGATCGCCCGCGGCATCGTGGCGTGAGCGGATCAGCGGACGGTTTCGCCGTCGACCTGGATGTCTACCAGGGACCCTTCGACCTGCTGCTGGGCATGCTGGCCAACCGCAAGCTCTCACTGACGGAGGTCTCCCTGGCCTCCATCACCGGGGAGTTTCTGGACTATGTGCGCACCCTGGACTTCAGTCAGGGATTGGACCAGGCCAGTGCCTTCCTGGATGTGGCCTCGGTGCTGGTCGAGGCCAAGAGCGCTGCCCTCCTGCCTGTGGAGGACGAGTCCATGCGCGACCAGGCCTCCATGGATGCCCTTCGGGAGCGTGATCTGCTCTTCGCCAGGCTCCTGCAGTACCGGGCCTTCAAGCAGGCGGGGCAAGACTTTCGAGCCAGGCTGGCCGCCAACTCGGGCCGCTACCCGCATCCCGGCCATCTGGAGCCCGAACTCGCCCATCTGCTGCCTGATCTGGTCTGGACCCTGAAGCCGGAGGATCTGGCCCTGCTCTGCGCCAACGCCCTGGTTAATGCTCCGGCCTCCCAGGTTCGTCTGGACCAGCTGCACGTGCCCCTGGTCGACCTGAACAAGGAAGCCAAGCAGGTTCGCCAAGCCCTGCTGGTACAGCCCGGGCAGCCGGTGGCCTTCGCCGATCTGGTCGCCTCCTCCATGGGCCGCGCGCAGGTGGTGGCCCGATTCCTGGCCGTGCTTATTTTCTTTAGGCAGGAGCTGATCCAGTACCGTCAGGATGGCCCTTACCAGCCGCTCTACCTGCGCTGGGTTGGGCCTACCCATGAGCCGGAAACGGCCTTGATCAGTGAGGGGGACTTCGCATGAGCCAAACCTCGGCTCCCGACACCCGTCCCGAATATGTGGACTTCGACGTACAGGACTTTCCGGGCGGACTTACCGCCTGCCTGGAGGCCATTTTGGTGGCCACGGACCGACCGCTGACTGCAGAGGACTTCTCCCGGGTGCTGGCTGTGGATCCGGACCTGGTCAATGCCGCCCTGGAATCGTTGGCCGAGTCCTATAACGACCGAGGATTCGAACTGCGCCGGACCGCCCGGGGCTGGCAGCTGACCAGCCGGGCCGCCTACCAGCCCGTGGTGGAGGCCTTCGTCAAGGACGGCCAGACGGCACGCCTCTCCCAGGCGGCCCTGGAGGCCCTGGCCATCGTGGCCTACCGCCAGCCCATGACCCGTGCCCAGGTGGGCCAGATCCGCGGGGTCAACTCCGACGGGGTCATCAGGGCCCTGCTGGTGCGCGGCCTGGTTCGCGAGGAGGGCCTGGACGAGCAGAACCATGCCGCCCTGCTGGTCACCACCGACCTCTTCCTTGAGCGGATGGGCTTGCAATCCTTAGAGGATCTGCCCTCCTTGGCCCCCTTCCTGCCCGACGAGGACTCGGCCCTGGCCCAGGCTCGCCAGGAGCTGTCCGGCCAGCTTCAGTCTCCGGATCCGGCCCAGGGTTCGCCCCGGGGCGAGGAGGAGTGAACGCCTGTCACACAAGGCGGTTACACTTGTCTCTGTTTGTCCGATTCCGGGACCAAGCCAGCCGGCAGACAGGCCGGTAGGGGCATGGATAGCATTCACGAGAATGAGGTTTTGATGGCGGTACGCGGCGATATACGAAATGTGGCGATTGTGGCACACGTTGACCACGGCAAGACCACCCTGGTCAACGCCATGCTGCAGCAGTCGCACGTCTTCTCCGAGCGGGAGGAGGTGCCCGACCGGGTCATGGATTCCAACGACCTGGAGAAGGAGAAGGGCATCACCATCCTGGCCAAGAACACCGCCGTCAAGTACACAGGTCCGCTGGCCGCCAAGCTGGGCGAGCCTGACGGCATCACCATCAACGTGGTGGACACCCCCGGCCACGCTGATTTCGGCGGCGAGGTGGAGCGTGGCATCTCCATGGTCGACGGCGTGGTTCTGCTGGTGGACGCCTCCGAGGGGCCCCTGCCTCAGACCCGCTTCGTCCTGCGCAAGGCCCTGGAGGCCAAGCTGCCCGTCATCCTGGTCATCAACAAGACCGACCGTCCCGATGCCCGCATCTCCGAGGTGGTCTCCGAGTCCACCGATCTGCTTCTGGGCCTGGCCCAGGATGTGAGCGAGGAGGGAGTGGATCTGGATCTGGATTCCCTCCTGGACCTGCCGGTCATCTACTGCGCAGCCAAGGCAGGTAAGGCCTCCGTCAACCAGCCCGCCGACGGCGCCGTGCCCGACAACGACGATCTGGAGCCCCTCTTCGAGGCCATCCTGACCAACATCCCCGCCCCGGAGTACGAGGAGGGTGCCCCTCTGCAGGCCCATGTGACCAACATCGACGCCTCCGACTACCTGGGCCGTCTGGGTCTGGTGCGCATCTACAACGGCACCCTGAACAAGGGTCGCCAGTACGGCCTGTCACGCGTGGACGGGTCCATCGAGAACTTCAAGCTGACCGAGATTCTGCGCACCAAGGGCCTGCAGCGCTCGCCGGTGGACGAGGCCGGCCCCGGTGACATCGTGGCTGTGGCCGGCGTGGAGGACATCATGATCGGCGAGACCATCGTCGACCAGGACGACCCCCGCCCCCTGCCTCTGATCCACGTTGACGATCCGGCCGTCTCCATGACCTTCGGCACCAACGACTCGCCCCTGGCCGGCACCGAGGGCAAGGATCACAAGCTGACCGCCCGTATGCTCAAGGACCGTCTGGACCGCGAGCTGATCGGCAACGTCTCCATCAAGGTGTTGCCCACCGACCGGCCCGATGCCTGGGAGGTCCAGGGTCGTGGCGAGCTGGCCCTGGCCATCCTGGCCGAGCAGATGCGCCGCGAGGGCTACGAGCTGACCGTAGGCCGCCCCCAGGTGGTCACCAAGACCGTGGACGGCAAGCTTCAGGAGCCTATGGAATCCGACACCATCGACGTGCCCGAGGAGTACATGGGCGCGGTCACCCAGCTCATGGCCGATCGCAAGGGCCGCATGGAGACCATGACCAACCACGGCTCCGGCTGGGTCAGGATGCAGTTCACCGTGCCCTCCCGTGGCCTCCTGGGCTTCCGCACAGCCCTGTTGACCGCCACCCGCGGCACCGGCATCTCCTCGTCGATCTCCGCCGGCTACGCCCCTTGGGCGGGCGACATCAAGACCCGGCAGAACGGATCCATGGTCTCCGACCGCTCGGGCAAGGCCAGCCCCTATGCCATGCAGAAGCTCCAGGCCCGTGGCGAGTTCTTTGTCAAGCCCCAGTCGCCCGTCTACGAGGGGCAGATCGTGGGCATCAACAACAAGCCCGGCGACCTGGACATCAACATCACCCTGGAGAAGCACATGACCAACATGCGTTCCTCCACCGCCGATGTGCTGGAGACCCTGACCCCGCCCATCGACATGAGCCTGGAGGAGTCCCTGGACTTCGCCAACGATGACGAGTGCGTGGAGGTGACTCCCGAGTCCATCCGCGTGCGCAAGATCATCCTGGACAGAGATGCCTGGTACAAGTGGAACGCCCGCCAGCGCAGGGCCAACAAGAAGTAAACCCGCTCTCACAATCAGAACAGTCCGACCCGGCCGCCCCACGGTGACCGGGTCGGACTAGTCTTGAACCCATGAAGTCTCAGGTTTCCAAATCCAAGGACCAGGCCCCCTCCCATTCGACCGGGGAGTCAGGCATGGCGAGCCCCTTCCGTTGCCTGTTGGGCCTGCCCATCGGCCTGGCGGTGGGCGTGCTGGGAACCCTGGTCCAGCGCTCCAGGGCCGCTCAGGGTCTGCCCTGGGGGATGGTCCTGGCCTATCTGCTGGTGGCCCTGGCCGCCTGGTGGGTCCGTTGCGACAGCGGCACCATGGGTCTGGCACTGCATTTGGTGGCCTCGACGGTCATGGTTTGGCTGCTCTCCATGCGCGGACCGGGCGGCGATGTGCTCATGCCCTACGCCAACTTTCCTACATTCTTTGCCAAGTATGCGGTCTTCCTCTGGATGGGCGGGCTGGTCCTGATTCAGACCCTGGCCATCTGCCTGCCGGCCTCCTGGTTTGCCGACGGCCCCCTGCGCCGTCAGGGGCGACCAGTATGAGTCAGGATTCGTCAGGAAAGCCGGCGACTGTGCCCGACCGGGTCTCCCTGTACTTCCTGGGTCCCGAGGGAACCTTCACCCATCAGGCCGCCCTTGAGGCCGCCAACCTCATGGAGACAAGGCTGGGTTGCCAGGCTGACTTGCGCCCCTGCCCGGATGCGGCTGGCATCGTGGCCGCCGTGGAGGAGGGCCGAGGCTGGGGAGTGCTGGCCTGGGAGAACAACGTGGAGGGCCATGTGGTGCCCAACATGGACGCCCTGATCGACGCTCAAGCGGTAGCGGGCTTCGGCATGGTCCGTCTGCCCATCGTCTTTGACGCCTTCGTCCGGGCCGACCATGGCCCCCTGGACCAGGTCGCTGCACATCCCCACGGCCTGGCCCAGTGCAAGGGCTTCATCAAAGAGACCGGCCTCAATCCCGTGACAGCCAACTCCAACGCCGCTGCCTGCCGTGATCTGGGCCCCAACCAGGTGGCTCTGGGGCCGCGCATCTGCGGAAGCCTCTATGGACTGGAGACCTATCGGCGCGAGGTGCAGGACTATCAGGGGGCCCGCACCGACTTCCTGCTGCTGGCTCCCCGGGATCAGGCCGCCCGGCTGGCACGGCGTCTGGCGCCGGGCGGGGATTTCGAGTCCATCGTCACCTTCATTCCCCTGAACACCGGGCCGGGCGTGCTGGCCAACCTGCTGGACCGCCTGCGCGATGCGGGCCTGAACATGACCTCATTCATGTCCCGGCCCATCAAGGGGCACGACGGGACCTACAGCTTCGTAGCCAGCATTGACGCCGCACCGTGGCAGAAGGGTCTGCATCAGGTGCTGGCCGACCTGCTGGACAAGGGGGACTGGCTCAAGACACTGGCGGTCCATCCGCGCACCCCGCATCCAGCGCCCCCCATCCGCGAATGGATGCTGCCCAGGGCGGGGGCCTTCCGGGGTGAGGACCCCGATTCCGAGACGATCAGCAAGGAGTTGTTATGGTAGATGAATCCGCGCCCTTCTCACACATGGACCTGTCCGGTCCCGAGCACATGCATCCCATGGCAGGCATGGCCGCCTCGCCGGTGCTGACCTCGGCCCACAAGATCGCCGTGGCAGGGCTGGGCCTGATCGGCGGATCGCTAGCCCGCCGTCTGGCTGCCCGGGGCCGGTTCGTGATCGCCTGGAACCATAATGACCGTCCCTATGAGCAGGCCCGCAGCCAGGGGATCCATTGCGTGGACACCCTGGAAGAGCTGGCCAAGGGCAAAGCAGACGTGCTGGTGCTGGCCACCCCCTTGCGGGCCATGCCCGAGGTGCTCAAGGCCCTGGCTCCGGTGCTGACCCGGGGCACCACCCTGACCGACGTGGGCAGTGTCAAGGGTCCGGTCCGCCAGCAGGTCGAACAGGCCGGTCTGGCCGATCGTTATGTAGGCGCCCATCCCATGGCCGGCAGCGAGGGCTCCGGTTACGAGGACTCGGACCCGGCCCTCCTGGAAGATGCCCTCTGGGCCCTCTGCGTCGATGAGCATACGGACTACAGCCGCTTTTTGACTGTGGCTGACATGGTCACCCAGGGGCTGGGCAACCGGCTGATTGTCCTGGACGATGCCACCCATGACCGGGCCGCGGCACTGATCTCGCACATGCCCCATGCGGTGGCCACCGCCCTGGCCAACATGCTGGCCACATCGCCTGACCGCCGTGTGGCCTCGGCCCTGGCGGCCGGATCCTGGCGTGACATGACCCGGGTGGCCCTGACCGATCCTGAGCGGACCCGGGCCATGGTGGAGGAGAACTCCGACCAGGTGGCCGACCTTCTGGATGACTTGGCCGAGAATCTGCAGGGCATGGCCTCCCTCTTGCGGAACCAGGAGCCGGCGGCCGATAAAAAGCGCCAGGACTTCTTCCTCCAGGCGGACCCCTTCCGGCGTTACAAGGCCGCCCTGGGCGACCAGGAGCAGATGTCCACCACCGACCTTGAGCTGGATCCGCAGGAGGGCAACTGGCGTCAGGAGCTGCTGGATTCGGCCCTGCGCGGCGAGCAGGTCTCGGCCTTCCTGACCACCAGCCGGGCCCGGGTGCTGCACCCTCCGGTCATCGACTGAGATCAGGTGGGTCCGGGCGGGGCGAACGGCGTTCCGGGACCGGCTTCAGTGCCACCATGTCTGCCGCTTGCAGGGTCACACGTTCCCCGGGACGCGACCCATTGGCCGCCGGGTCCCTGTCCAGGATCAGCCGCCGTCCGTCCCAGTCGACCGCATGGCCCACGTAGTCGCGGAACTTGGGCCTTCCGTCTTCCGGGTCCGGTCCCAGGGCAATCCTGACCACCAGCCGCGCTCCGGCCGGTATGGTTGCTGGCAAACGCATGGCCATCCACCTCCGGGGTCAGTATCGCCTGCGGCTGCGACGAGGGTTAAAGCGCCTAGACTGTATTGCACATGCTGCACAGCCAAGCGAAGGGAGCGCCCGTAGTGGATCAGGATCTGCAGGACTTCACCGACTATCTTTCCCGGGTGGCAGGCAAGAGTCCCAATACCGTCCGCTCCTACCGGGCCGACCTGGCAGGCTTTCTGCACCTGATGCATCTGCATGGCATCGATGATCCCGCGCAGATCGACCTGGCCACCATCAGGTCCTGGCTGGCCCACGAATCCGCCACCCACGCCCGCTCGACCATGGCCCGGAAGACAGCCGCTCTCAGGTCCTTCTTCGGCTGGCTGAGCCGGCATGGCCGCATCAAGACCGACCCAACCCTGGCCCTGAGCAGCCCTAAGCAGTCCGAGCACCTGCCACGAATCCTGACGCACGACCAGGCCCGCACCCTGATGGATACAGTTGACGAGGATCCGGTCGAGCACCGGGAGGACCAGGAGGTTCAAGCGGCCCTGCAGGTGCGGGACGCGGCCATGCTGGAGCTGCTCTACGCCACGGGCATGCGTGTGGCCGAGCTCTGCGGACTGGACCTGGATGATGTGAACCGGCACAGCCGAACCGTAAAGGTCCTGGGCAAGGGATCCAAGGAGCGGGTCCTGCCCTATGGCCTGCCCGCCGATCGTGCTCTGGACCGTTGGCTGGGGGAGGGGCGGCCGGTCCTGGCGGGCGCAACGGCCAAATCGGCCCGCAAGGCCGGTCAGGCCCTCTTCCTGGGTCAACTGGGCGGCAGGGTTGGTCAGCGTCAGGTCCGCAAGGTGGTCCACCAGGCGGCCGGTCAGGCCGGGGTGCCCGACATAGCCCCCCATGCCCTGCGGCACTCGGCCGCCACGCATATGCTGGATGGGGGAGCCGACCTGCGCGAGGTTCAGGAGATGCTGGGCCACTCCTCCCTGCGGACCACCCAGCGCTACACCCACGTTTCCATCGAGCAGCTGCGGGCCCGGTACAGGCAGGCTTTTCCAAGGGCCTGAAATCCGGCAAATGAGACAGGACTTGTCTTGGGAAACATCCTGGTATCAGAATATGGCGTATTGTAACTTGAACATCGGTCAAAGACTTTCGGGATACAGGCGAGACGTTGATAACCAGCTAAAGGGGAGCGGCAGGAATGAAGAAAAGTTCACAGCTCACGGTGGTGTCAGCGGTCATCTGTGCCTTGGCGCTTCTGGCCAGTGGCTGCGGTAGTGGCGGCAGCAGTACCGATACCGAGGGTGCCGAGCAGTCGTCCGGCGACCAGGCCAGCAAAAACGCCGTGGTGTCGGTCCATGGGTGCGAGCCGGCCAACCCGCTCATTCCCAGCAGCGCCGCGGAAAGCTGCGGCGGGCAGGTCGTGGACGCCATCAACTCCAAACTGATCCGCTTCGATGACCAGGGCAAGGCCCACAACGATCTGGCCTCGGAAATCAAGGGCAACGACGACATGTCCCAGTACAAGGTCACCCTGGCCGACGGGCGCAAGTTCTCGGATGGCACCCCTATCACCGCCAAGTCCTTCACCAGGGCCTGGTCCTGGAGCGCCAATGTGTCCAACGGCCAGCTGAACGCCAGCTTTTTCTCCAATATCAAGGGCTTTGATGACCTGCAGAAGCAGGGCGTGCCTACGGATGCCCAGTTCTCCGGATTGAAGGTCATCGATGACAAGACCTTCACCGTGGACCTCATTTCGCCCTCGTCCACCTTCCCCATTCAGGTGGGCTATACCTCTTTTGCGCCCCTGCCTGAATCCTTCTACAAGAATCCCAAGGCCTACGGGGAGAACCCGGTCAGCTCGGGTCCCTACAAGTTCGAATCCTGGCAGCACAACGTCATGATCAAGCTTCGCAGGAACGACGGCTACGACGGGGAGGTCAAGGTCCGCAACGGCGGCATCGACTATAAGGTCTACACGGACCTGGGTTCCGCCTATTCCGATGTACAGGCGGGCAACCTGGATGTGATCGACAGGATTCCCACCTCCGCCGTCAAGACTTTCATGACCGACAGCATGGTTCAGAGTTATAACAAGCCCGGCTCCACCCTGCAGATGTTCACCATTCCTACCACGATGGAGCATTTCGGCCAGGATCAGGAGGGCCACCTGCGCCGCCTGGCCATCTCCATGGCGATTGACCGGAAGATGCTGATCGACAAGGTCCTGGGCGGTCTGGGCGTGCAGCCCACCGACTTCACCGCGCCGACCATTCCAGGCTATACCAAGGATCTCAAGGGTTCGGACAACCTCAGGTACAACGCCAAGAAGGCCAAGGAGTACTGGGCCAAGGCCGATGCCATCAGCAAGTGGCCGGCAGACAAGAGCTTCCAACTGCTTTACAGTTCGGATGGCGGAGCCAAGGACTTCTACGACGGCATGGCTAACTCCATCAAGAACACGCTTGGCATCAAGGCCGAGGCCTCTCCCGTGCCCACCTTCAGCGAGTTCCGCGGCAACATCAAAAAGCGCCTCTATAACAATGCGGCCTTCAGGTCTTCATGGTCGCCCGACTATCCATCGCCAGAGAGCTATCTGATGAGCAACTTCGCCAGCTCGGCGGCCGATGGCAACGGATCCAACGATGGCGACTACAAGAACTCCAAGTTCGACGCCCTGCTGAAGCAGGCTGCCAAGGCCAAGGATACCGATGAAGCCAACAGGCTCTTCCAGCAGGCTGAGGAGATCCTTCTACAGGACATGCCGGCGGTTCCGCTCTATTATGGAAACAACATTGGCGCCTCCGCCAAGAAGGTCCATGGGATGCGTCTGGGCTGGGATGGCTATCCGATCTTCCCGGAGCTGTCCAAGGACCAGTAATGATCGTGCCGGAAACGGCATGAACCGCCGTCGATGACTGGCGGTTCGGGAAACCAACCAAAGGAAAGAGCAAGATATATGAAGAAGCAATCGGCCCTGACCATTGCGGGTGCCGGACTGTGCGTCATGGCACTCACGCTGGGTGCCTGCGGCGGATCCGGTGGATCGGACTCCTCTGCCAAGGGGACCAACGGTGGCAGCTCGAATGCCGTCATCTCGGTCTTCAACCCTGAGCCGGCCAATCCGCTCATCCCCAGCATGACCAACGAGGTGGGGGGTGGCAACCCCATCGACGTCATGTTCTCCAAGCTGGTCCGCTTTGACGACAAGGGCAAGCCAGTCAACGAGATCGCCAAGCAGATCAAGGCCAACGAGGACAACACCCAGTACACCGTGACCATCAACGACGGCTGGAAGTTCTCGGATGGCACCCCGGTCACCGCACAGTCCTTTACCAAGGCCTGGTCTTGGGCGTCCAGCATCGCCAACAAGCAGCTGGGCTCCAGCTTCTTCGCCAACATCAAGGGTTATGACGACCTGCAGAAGGAGGGCACCCCCAGCGATGCCCAGCTGTCCGGCCTGAAGGTCATCGACAACAAGACCTTCACCGTTGATCTGACCTCGCCTTCCTCCACCTTCCCCATCCAGGTGGGCTACACCGCCTTTGCGCCCCTGCCTGAGTCCTTCTATAAGGACACCAAGGCCTTCGGTGAGAAGCCGGTGACCGTGGGACCCTACAAGTTCCAGTCCTGGGAGCACAACAAGTCCATCAAGGTCGTCAAGGACCCCGCTTACAAGGGCGGCGTCAAGGTCAAGAACGGCGGCGTGGAGTTCCGCTCCTACACCGATGCCACCGCAGCCTACCGCGACGTGCAGGCCGGCAACCTGGATGTGCTGGACACTCTGCCCGCCTCGGCTCGTAAGACCTTCCAGACCGACAACACGGTCCAGGCCATCAACGACCCAGGCTCGGTCATCCAGATGTTCACCATCCCCACCTACATGAAGCACTTCGGCCAGGATGAGGAGGGCCACCTGCGTCGTCAGGCCATCTCCATGTCCATCGACCGGCCAACCATCATCAAGAAGGTGCTGTCCGGAACCGCCAAGGAGGTCCACGACTTCACTGCCCCCGTCATTCCCGGCTATTCAACCAGTATCAAGGGATCTGACGTGCTCAAGTACAACCCGTCCAAGGCCAAGGAGCTCTGGGCCGAGGCCAACAAGATCTCCCCATGGAGTGAGGGCGACACCTTCAAGATCGCCTACAACGCCGATGGCGCCCACAAGGAGATCTACGACGCCGTCACCAACTCCATCAAGAACGCCCTGGGCATCCAGGCTGCAGGCAACCCTCTGCCCACCTTCAGCGAGTTCCGCTCCAACGTGCAGAACCGCAAGTTCACCGACTCGGCCTTCCGCTCCGGTTGGCAGCCCGACTACCCCTCGCCCGAGAGCTACCTGTCCAGCAACTTCGCCAGCTCGGCAGCCAACGGCAACGGGTCCAATGACGGCGACTACAAGAACCCCGAGTTCGACGGCCTGATGGACAAGGCAGCCTCCGCCAAGAGCATCGACGAGGCCAACAAGATCTACCAGCAGTCCGAAGAGCTGCTCTTCCGCGACCTGCCCGCAGTTCCGCTCTACTACCAGAACTCCAACGGCGTGGCCGCCAAGAACGTCCAAGGATTCTCCTTCAACTGGAAGGGCGTCCCTGCTTACTACAACATCAGCAAGTGAGATGACGGGAGCCTGAATCCCGCACCTGACAGCTGACACCGCCCGGGCCGGCGCGGAAGGATCCATTCCGCGCCGGCCTTGGTGTCTTTGCACCCCTGTTGAGGTGTGCTGGTAGACTCAAACAAGAATTTTTGCGGCGGCCCCGATCCCCATGCCGATCCCGGTCGCGGATGACAAAGGAGAATAGCCGATGGGAAAATATCTTCTGCGACGTATTCTGCAGATGATCCCCGTCGTTCTCGGCACGACACTGCTGATATACGCGCTGGTCTTCGCGCTTCCCGGCGACCCTGTGGCCGCCATGTTCGGAGACAAGCCGGTCAACCAGGCCGTTGCCGCACAGATACGTTCGGAATACAATCTCGACAAGCCCTTCATCGTGCAGTACGTGCTCTTCCTGAAGAACGCGCTGACCCTGAACTTCGGCAACACCTTCGCCGGCCAGCCCGTGATCAGCGTGATCGGCAGGGCCTTCCCGGTGACCATCAAGCTGGCCCTGATGGCCTTCGTCTTCGAGGGCGTCTTCGGCGTGATCTTCGGCATCATCGGCGGCCTGACCAAGGGCAAGTGGTCGGACAACATCATCCTGGTCCTCTCCCTGCTGCTGATTTCGGTGCCTACCTTCGTCACCGGCTTCATCCTGCAGTACCTGTTCGGCGTCAAATGGCATCTGCTGCCGGCTACAGCCGGGGCCAATCCGGGCTTCATTGATCTGCTCATGCCGGCCGTTGTGCTGGGGTCGGTATCCATGGCCTCCATTATCCGTCTGACCAGGACGGAGATCACCTCCAACATCTCCGAGGACTACGTGCGCACGGCCCGGGCCAAGGGCATGAGCAACCGGTCCGTCATCGTGCGGCATGTGCTGCGCAACTCCCTGATCCCCGTGGTCACCTACCTGGGCGCCGACATCGGCGGACTGATGGGCGGGGCCATGATCACCGAGCGCATCTTCAACATCCAGGGCGTGGGCAACACCCTTTACCAGGCCATCCTGAGGGGCGAAGGCACCCTGGTGGTCTCCATCGTGACCATTCTGGTCCTGATCTTCGTCATCACCAGCCTCCTGGTCGACCTGCTCTACGCAGTGCTCGATCCGCGGATCCGGTATGCGTGAGGGAGAGGGACCGACTATGAGTGAAACGGCAATGAACGAGTCAAGCGAACAGAACGAAAGCCAGGCCCGCGTCTACTTCCCTGACCCCCTGCCGGGGCAGGAGCGGTTCGTGGCCCCCATCGACGAGACGCCCCTGCGCGAGGTGGACTCGGTGGATGAGGACGTGCCGCCCACCAGCATGTGGGCCGACGCCTGGAAGACCCTGAGGCGCAACCCGCTCTTCATCATCTCCTCAATCCTGGCGATCGTGGTCATCCTGGTGGCCCTCTTCCCCAACCTCTTCGCCAGGCAGGACCCCATGGCCTGCAGCCTGTCCGACTCCCTGGAGCCCGGCCGGCCCGGGCACCCCCTCGGCTTCGACCTGCAGGGCTGCGACGTCTACAGCCGCGTCATCCACGGGGCCCGGACCTCGGTGGCCATCGGTATCATGACCACCATCCTGGTCACCGTCTTCGGCGGCCTCATCGGCGCCATCGCCGGATTCTTCGGGGGCTGGGTCGACGCAGTGCTCAGCCGCATCACCGACATCTTCTTCGCCATCCCCATGATCCTGGGCGCCATCGTGCTCCTGCAGATGTTCCGCACCTCCACCTCCCTGTGGAAGATCATCCTGACCCTGACCCTCTTCGGCTGGGTCAACATGGCCCGTATCACCCGCAGTGCCGTGCTGGAGGCCAAGAACCTGGAGTTCAACACCGCTTCCACGGCCCTGGGCTCCACGCCTCTGCGCAACCTCTTCCGACACATCATGCCCAACTCCCTGGCCCCGGTCATCGTCATGGCCACCATGTCGCTGGGCACCTACATCGTCTCTGAGGCCACGCTGAGCTTCCTGGGCATCGGCCTGCCCTCCACCGTGGTCTCCTGGGGCGGGGACATCTCGACGGCCCAGAACCTCCTGACCACCAACCCCTCGGTCCTCTTCTATCCCTCTGCAGCCCTGGCCATCACCGTGCTGGCCTTCATCATGATGGGCGACGCGGTCAAGGATGCGTTGGATCCCAAGAGCAGAACGGCCTGAGTGAGGAAGCATGACTGAAGCAGACAAGAACATGACCACCAATCAGGAGCAGCAGCCCCTGCTCGACGTTCGGGACCTGCAGGTGGACTTCACCGCCGATGGGCGCACCGTCCACGCAGTTCGCGACGCCTCCTTCAACGTCTACCCCGGCCAGTGGGTGGCTATCGTGGGGGAGTCCGGCTCGGGCAAGTCCACCTCGGCCATGGCTGTGCTGGGCCTTCTGCCCGGCACCGGCAAGGTGACCGGCGGCAGCATCAAGCTCAATGGCCGCGAGCTGGTGGGCCTGGACCGCAAGGACTATGAGGCGCTGCGTGGCTCCCAGGTGGGTCTGGTCCCGCAGGACCCCATGAGCAATCTGAACCCGGTCTGGCGCATCGGCTCCCAGGTCAAGGAGGCGCTGACCGCCAACCACATGGATGTCTCTCGGGAGAAGCGCTCCCGGTTGGCCAAGGCCCTGGCCGGCGATGAAGAGGTGACGCTCAAGAAGTCAGACGACGAGCTCTTCATCTCCTCCAAGGACCTGCCCGGCCTGCTGGAAGCCGCCCGTCAGGCCCTGAGTGATGCCGGGGTGGCCGACGTGGACAAGACCATGGAGGCCCTGAAGGCCGAGTGGGATGTGGGCTCCGAGACCCGCTGGGGCGTGGCCAAGTCCCTGATCGACGCCGGTGTGGATGACGATGCGGCCTGGAAGTTGGCCAAGGAGCATGTGACCGGTTCGGACATGGATGACCGCATTGCCGGTCTGCTGTCGGAGGCCGGGTTGCCCGAGGCCGCCACCAGGGCCAGGCAGTATCCGCATGAGTTCTCCGGCGGCATGCGCCAGCGCGCCCTGATCGCCATCGGCCTGGCCTCCCGGCCCGACCTGCTGATTGCGGACGAGCCCACCAGCGCCCTGGATGTGACCGTCCAGAAGCGGATTCTGGACCACCTGCGCAACCTGACCGAATCCTTGGGCACCGCCGTGCTCTTCATCACCCACGACCTGGGTCTGGCGGCCGAGCGCGCCCAGCACATCGTGGTCATGTACCGGGGTCAGGTGGTGGAGTCCGGGCCCAGCCTGGAGGTCCTGCAGCACCCCCAGCACCCCTACACCAAGCGGTTGGTTCAGGCCGCGCCCTCGCTGGCCTCCCAGCGCATCATCTCCGCCAAGCAGCGCGGCCAGGATGCCGAAGACCTGCTGGAGCACCATGTCAAGGGCGAGAGCACCCTGGAGCGCAGCGAGCACGTCATCACCGTGGAGCACCTGACCCGCGAGTTCAGGTTGCCCCGGCGCAAAGAGATGTTCAAGGCTGTGGACGACGTCTCCTTCTCGGTCAAGCGGGGAACCACCTTGGCCATCGTGGGGGAGTCCGGCTCCGGCAAGTCCACCGTGGCCAACATGGTCCTGCACCTGCTCAAGCCCACCTCGGGCCGGGTGACCTACGAGGGCCAGGACATCGCCGGCTTCGGCAGCCACGAGCTCATGGAGTTCCGTCGGCACGTGCAGCCGGTCTTCCAGAACCCTTACGGCTCCCTGGACCCCATGTACTCCATCTACCGCTCCATCGAGGAGCCCCTGCGCATCCACAAGATCGGCAACGCCAAGTCCCGGCAGAAGCGGGTCAAGGAGCTGCTGGACATGGTGGAGATGCCCGAGTCGGTCATGGGGCGCTACCCCAACGAGCTCTCCGGTGGACAGCGTCAGCGCATCGCCATCGCCCGGGCCATGGCCCTGAATCCGGATGTGATCATCTGCGACGAGGCCGTCTCCGCCTTGGACGTGCTGGTCCAGGATCAGGTGCTGCGGTTGCTCAACGACCTGCAGGCCGAGCAAGGGCTCAGCTACCTGTTCATCACCCACGATCTGGCCGTGGTCAGGCAGATCGCCGACGAGGTGGTGGTCATGCAGCACGGCCGACTGGTGGAGCACGCCACCACCGACGAGGTCTTCGACCACCCGCAACGCCAGTACACCAAGGATCTGCTGGACGCCATCCCCGGCGGCAAGCTGCGCCTGGGTCTTGACTAGGTATCCTTTGCACAGACTCACAAGGAAATGAGGCATCATGGGATTGTTCGGTTTCGGCAAGAAACGCGCCAAGAAGCAGGCTGAGGAGGCCGTCGAGGAGTCCAAGGACGTTGAAAAGTCCACGGAGAAATCTGACCAAACCTCTCAGGCTGGCCGCGATGAAGCCGAGCAGAGCGGGAAGGGCCCCTGGGACAGTTTGGATTCCGAGGCCCCCGACACCGATGAGTACCTGGACATCGGTGCCCTGATGCTTCCCTTCCTCAAGGGCAGTGAGCTGAGGCTCAAGGCCAACTCGCAGACCGGCGACGTGCTGGGAGCCACCATCACCTACGGGTCCTCCAGTCTGGAGCTGGAGCCCTTTGCGGCCCCCAAGTCCCTGGGCCTCTGGGACGAGGTCCGGGCCGACCTGCTCAAGGCCAACCCCTCCTGCAAGGAGGTGGACGGCGTCTTCGGCAAGGAGCTGACCCTGCCCGTCAAGGTCAAGGGTAAGAACCTGGTGACCCGGGTGGTGGGCATCGACGGACCCCGTTGGATGCTGCGAGGCATCTTCTCCGGTCCTGCGGCCAAGGGCGGCAAGGAGAAGGATGTGCTCGACGGCTACCTGGCCGACCTGGTCGTGGTCCGTGGCGATGAGCCCCTGGCCCCCCGTGACCTGGTTCCCATGCATGCGCCCATCACCCCCAACCAGCGTCGAGGAGAAGCCGAAGACTCGGAGTCCAAGGACGATGAGAGTGCGCAGATCCCCGGCAGGCCTGAGGGCCCCTTCGATTCGGATCAGCAGACCGAGGTGAAGACCACACTGTCTCGCGGACCCATGTTCTCGGAGGTCCGCTAAGGCTGTGAAGCAGAAGCATCTCGGGCTGGCAGCGCTGGCCGACGACGATTTCTCCGTCATGGAGGCCATCGGCGGATGGCGGGGGATTGTCGAATCCCTGTTGCCGGGGCTGGTATTTCTGGTTTTCTTCCTGGTGACCGGCCGTCTGGGGCTGACCGTGGCGGTTTCGGCGGCCTTGGCCGTTGTGCAGCTCCTGATTCGTCTGGTTCAGCGGCAGTCTTTTCTTGGGGCGCTGACCGGTCTGCTTTCGGTGGTCATCTGCCTGGTGGCTGCCTGGCTGACCCGAGATGCCCGCAACTATTACCTGCCAGGATTCCTGACCAACGGATTCTGGATTATCGTTCTCGGTGCCTCGCTGCTGGCACGGATGCCCGGCATAGGCCTGCTGGTGGAGTATCTGCGCCGACCTGTCGTCTCCGGGTGGAGACAGTGGCTGGCCTCTTGGCGCAGTGAACCGGATCTGGTACGGGCCTATAATCAGGCCACCCTGGTCTGGATCGCCGTCTTTGCGCTGCGCCTGCTGGTTCAGGTGCCGCTCTACCTGACTGGTTCCGTTGGGTTTCTTGGTGCCGCACGCCTGATTCTGGGCCTACCCCTGTTTGCCCTGGGAATCTGGATCAGCTGGCTGCTGATCGGCGGTCCCTACCACCGTCGCCAGGCCGACCAGGAGGTTCATGCCGATCATGACTGAGACCAGGGTTCGTCTGCGTATCGAGCGCTATGCCGACCAGGGCCGTTGCGTCACCCATCTGGAGGACGGTCGGGTGGTCTTCGTCCGCTTCGCCCTGCCCGGGGAGCTGGTGGAGGTCCTCCTGGACGAGCCTCACGGCCGGGCCGGCAGATTCGCCACGGGAGAGGTCACCCAGGTGTTGGAGGCCAGCCCTGACCGACGTGAACCCGTCTGGCCCCTGGCTGGCCCCTTGGCCTGGGGAGGCGGCCTGGGCGGCGCTGATCTGATTCACGTCAGCCTGCCCGGTCAGCTGGCCTGGAAGGCCGATCTGATTGGTCAGCAGATGTCCCGTCTGGGCGGGGTCGACGTCCAAGTGCCGGTGGTCCGAGTTCCGGGCGATGAAGAGCTGGGCGGCCTGCACTGGAGGACGCGAATCGAGCTGGTGGCCGACGACCAGGGCCGCCCCTCCATGCGTCGGCGGGGATCGCATGACCGCCTGCCGATTCAGACCATGCCCCTGGCCACCCAAGAGCTGCTGGACCAGGCCGACGAACTGGGCATCTGGGAGGGCGGCCTGCCCGCTGGTGCCCGCATACGCCTGGCTGTGCCCCAGCCGCGCGATGGGGGACCGGTCGGTGACAACTTCGCGCTGCTGGTGGATGGACGCCTGAGTAAGGGGAGCCGCCTGTTGATGGAGCGGCTGGAGGCCGGAGCAGGACCTGTCTACCAGGTTCGGGCCGACGGATTCTGGCAGGTCCACCGCCAGGCACCGGTCGTGCTGACCAAGGCGGTCCTGGACCAGGCCAGGCAGGCCCTGAATGGGGTCGCCGAACCGGTCATCTGGGATCTTTACTGCGGATCAGGGCTCTTCACCCTGCCCCTGGCTGCTCTGGCTGACGGACGGGCCCGGCTTCTGGCCGTGGAGGGGTCCGCCGGAGCCATTGCCAGCGCGAAAAACAACGTAAAGCAGGCCGGGCTGGACCGGGTGGCCCTGCGTCGAGGGGACGTGGCCAAGATCCTGGCTGGCGGTGCGCCCAAGGGGCTGGGCCATCCCGACCTGATCCTGCTGGATCCACCCAGGGCCGGCGTCAAGGCTCAGGTCTGCCGACTGCTGGCCGCCAGCGGGGCGCAGACCATCATCTATGTGTCCTGCGACCCGACCAGCCTGGCCAGGGATACAGCCACCCTGATCTCCCTGGGCTACAGTCCCAGGCATCTTGAGGCCTTTGACATCTACCCGATGACCCACCATGTGGAGACCGTGGCGGTCTTCACCCGCACGGCGGGAAGGCAGCGCTGACATGAGCCGCGCCGGGCGGATCGTGGCAGCGGTCAGGCGGCTGGCGGGTCTGTTGCTGGCGGTCGCTCTGCTGGCAGGCCTGCCCATGCTGACCGGTTGCGCCCCCAAGGACAGGGCCGTGGGCGACTCCTGGCATGAGGGCACCGTGCCCCATGACGGCGTGGATCGGTCCGACACGCTTGTGGCCTTGATTGGTTGCCCACAGAAGGGTGACAAGGAACCCGATACCGGTCTTGACAGCCGTATTCTGGCATCCTTGAAGGCCGAACGCATGAAGGGTTATTTCTCCTCGGCGCAGTCCACCAGCGATCAGCAGGACGGGGTGCAGGATGCAGTCAACCGCGAAGCCAGTCTGATTTTGATCCGCCGGCCCGGAACCGGCGACTGGACCCCGGCCCTGAAGGCAGCCCGGAAGGCGGGTATCCCCGTGGTAGAGTTCGCTCAAAGCGCCAAGGCTTGGACTCCTGACCCAGGTAGGCTCTACTATGCGGCTACGGTCCACCCGGTGGATCCTGCCCGGAATCAACGCGCGCCCTTGCTGGCCGACGCTCTGCAGACCATTGTGGACGACGGACCGCATGCAAGGATCATGGCCGTGCGCCTGAGCGCCGACCGAAAGGGGGCCGAGGATGAGTACAGGCAGTGAGCAAGTGCCGACAGCGGGCACAGGCTTTCCGGACACAGACCGGCCGGGGCTGAGCTCCCAGGAGGTGGAGCAGCTGAAGGCCCAGGGCCTGGTCAACGTCTCCCAGAACCAGACCTCCCGCAGCCTGGGCCAGATCATTCGAGACAACGTCTTCACCCTCTTTAACGGGATAATCCTGACCGCCATGGTGGTGGTTCTGCTGACCGGCCAGTGGAAGGATGCGGTCTTCGGACTGATCATCATCATTAACACCGGTATCGGCGTGGCCACCGAGCTCAAGGCCAAGCATACCCTGGACGGGCTGTCCATCCTGGTGGCCTCCGACTATACGGTACGCAGGGATGGGTGCAACCTGACCGTGCTCCACGATGCCATCGTCAAGGGGGACCTGCTTTGGATCCGCTCCGGGGATCAGGTGCCCGCCGACGCGCAAATCATCGACACCTACGGCCTGGAGCTGGACGAGTCCATGCTGACCGGCGAATCGCGCACGGTCAAGCACACGCCAGGCGACAAGGTCTACTCGGGCTCCACGGCCGTCTCAGGCATGGCCCTGGCCCAGGTCACCGCTGTGGGCGCCGACTCTTACGCAGCCACGCTGACGGCCAAGGCCAAGGTCTACAAGAAGGTCCGTTCCGACCTGAACGAGGGCATCAACACCATCCTCAAGGTCATGACCGTGGTGGTCATTCCCCTCTGCCTGCTGCTTATCTTTACACAGATGCGGACCGTCGGCGGCTTCCAGACGGCCCTGGCCACCGGAGCCTGGCGGCAGGCCGTGGTGTCTGCTGTGGCCGGGGTCGTAGGCATGATCCCTGAGGGTCTGGTTCTGCTGACCTCTCTGAACTTCGCCCTGGCTGCCATCCGCCTGGCCCGCCACCAGACCCTGGTCCAGCAGATGGAGTCCGTGGAGACCCTGGCCCGGGTGGACGCCCTGAACTTGGACAAGACCGGCACCATCACCGACGGGGGCATCGTCTATGACGATCTGCATCCGCTGGTCGATGACTTGCCTGCCCAGCAACTGCGGCAGGCCCTGGTGGACGTCTGCGCGGAGGAGAGCCCCAACGCTACCGGCCGTGCCATCCTCAAGGGGATGGACGACCTGCGCCCCGGCAGGGCCGTCAGCCGCCTGCCTTTCTCCTCGGCCCGCAAGTGGAGCGCCGTGGCCGACCAGTCCGGCAAAATCTGGTACTTCGGCGCTCCGGAGGTGCTCCTGGCATCCCAGGCGGGCAGGTGGCCCCAGGTGGACCTGCAGGTGGCCGACTTGGCCGACCGCGGCTATCGGGTGCTGATGCTGTCCGCCCCCGATGGGTACCCGAGCACTGACCAGCCTGACCACTTCACCAGCAGCCCCGATCTGCCTAGGAACCTGAAGCCCCTAGCCCTGATCACCTGCTCGGAGCACATCCGCGAAGACGCTGCCGAGACCCTGGCCTGGTTCCGCCAACAGGGTGTGCGCTGTCGGGTCATTTCGGGCGACAACCCAGCCACTGTGGCAGCTATCGCCAACAAGGTGGGCCTGACCGGCGACCGTGCCCCCAGGGCCATGGATGCCCGCCAGTTGCCCGAGGACACGGCAGCCCTGGCCGAGGTCCTGGAGGATGTAGACGTGCTGGGCCGGGTCCTGCCCGACCAGAAGAAGGCCATCGTCCAGGCCCTGCACCTGAAGGGTCACACAGTGGCCATGACCGGCGACGGGGTCAACGACTCCCTGGCTCTGAAGGAAGCGGACCTGGGCATCGCCATGGGCAATGCGGCGGCCGCCACCAAGGCTGTGGCCCAGCTGGTCTTGGTGGATTCGCGTTTCTCCCACCTGCCCGACGTGGTGGCCCGGGGCCGGCAGGTCATGGCCAACATGGAGCGTGTGGCCGGCCTCTTCCTGGTCAAGACCGTCTACTCGGCCCTGATCTCCTTGGGAGTGGTCCTGACCGGCATCCCCTTCCCTTACCTGCCCCGGCACATCACCTACATCGGCGCCCTGACCATCGGCACGCCGGCCTTCTTCCTGGCGCTGGCCCCCAACACCAGGCGCTACCGGCCAGGCTTCCTCAAGCGCGTGGTTACCTTCGCCCTGCCCTCGGGCATCGCCACTGCTTTGATTGTGCTGGCGGCGGCCTGGAGCCTGCCCGGCTTGCTGGGCCTGGACCTGGCCCGGCCCGGTGACCTGGAGCGCTGGCGGTCGGTCTGCGCCATCGTCCTCTTCTGTATGGGCGTGCTGGTCCTGACCCAGGTGGCCCGGCCCCTGCGCTCTTGGAGGGGCCTGCTGGTCCTTTTCTTCGCTGCAGCCGGGGTGATCGGGGCCCTGATCCCCATGGTGGCGCAGTTCTTTGCCATCAGCCTGCCCACTGGTCCGGCCCTGGTCACAACCGTGGCCTTTGCCCTGGTGGGAGCCCTGCTCATGGTCCTGGCCGTCTTGGGCTATCCGGCATGCGCACGTTACATACGCCAAGTAACACATGGGCGCTAAGAATGGAACATAAAGAGCGCAGATAGCGTCACTGACGGTCTGGGGTCCTCCTGCCGCCGGTCCACGTGGGCGCAAGGGCCGGCGCCTGAGCGTCCAGGGAAGGGGTGGTGCATGTCAGAATCCGCACAAGATGCCGGTCGTTCCAAGCTCAAGGTGGGTTCCGAGGAGTTCGAATACTACCGGATCAGTGACCTGCCGGGAATCGACCACCTGCCCTACAGCCTGCGCATCCTGGCCGAAAATCTGCTGCGGCACCAGAACGGAACCACGGTGACCCGGGACCAGCTGGATCAACTGCTGGACTGGGACCCCAAGACCCAGTCCGACAGGGAGATCCAGTTCACCCCCGCCCGGGTGCTCATGCAGGACTTCACCGGCGTACCCTGCATGGTCGACCTGGCCACCATGCGCGATGCCGTCAAGGCCCTGGGCGACGATCCTTCCCTGGTCAACCCGCTCATCCCCGCGCAGATGGTCATCGACCACTCCGTTCAGGTGGACAGCTCGGGCGTGCCCGGTGCCCTGGAACACAACATGGACCTGGAATACCAGCGCAACAGTGAGCGCTACCGCTTCCTGCGCTGGAGCCAGCAGGCCTTCCAAAACTTCCGCGTGGTGCCCCCGGGCACCGGCATCATCCACCAGGTCAACCTGGAGTACCTGGCCCAGGTGGTCATGCGCAGGGACAGGACCAAGGGGGAGGGGCCGGCCCTGGTCTACCCGGACTCCTGCGTGGGCACCGACTCCCACACCACCATGGTCAACGGCCTGGGCGTGCTGGGCTGGGGCGTGGGCGGCATCGAGGCCGAGGCGGCCATGCTGGGCCAGCCCATCTCCATGCTGGTGCCCCAGGTCTTGGGCTTCAAGCTGACCGGATCCATTCCCGAGGGGGTCACCGCCACCGACGTGGTGCTGACCGTGACCCAGATGCTGCGCGAGGTGGGCGTGGTGGGCCGGTTCGTGGAGTTCCACGGCAAGGGCCTGGCCCAGGTCCCCCTGGCCAACCGGGCCACCCTGGGCAACATGAGCCCCGAATTCGGCTCCACCTGCGCCATCTTCCCCATCGACCAAATCACCCTGGACTACCTGCGTCTGACCGGCCGCAGCGACGAGCATGTGCGCCTGGTGGAGGCCTATGCCAAGGCCAACGGCCTGTGGATGGACCCGGAGGATGCCGACTGCCCCGAACCCGAGTATTCGCAGGTGCTGGAGCTGGATCTGTCTACGGTGCGGCCCTCCATTGCCGGCCCCCGGCGGCCCCAGGACCGCATCCTGCTGGACCAGGCCCAGAAGACCTACCAACGGGACCTTAAGGATTACAGTGACCAGGACAAAGACAAGGGCGAGGCTGTGCCGGTCAGGAAGGCCGACGGCAGCGAGTTCAGCCTGCGGGACGGGGATGTGGTCATCGCGGCCATCACCTCCTGCACCAACACCTCCAACCCCTCGGTCATGGTGGCCGCCGGTCTGCTGGCCCGCCAGGCGCGCGCCCGGGGCCTCAAGCCCAAGCCCTGGGTCAAGACCTCGCTGGCGCCGGGCTCCCAGGTGGTGACGGACTATCTGAACCGGACCGGCCTGAGCAAGGACCTGGATGCCCTGGGCTTCGAGCTGGTCGGCTACGGCTGCACCACCTGCATCGGCAACTCCGGCCCCCTGGACCCGGCCATCCACCAGGCCATCGCCGATCATGACCTGACAGTGACGGCCGTGCTCTCGGGCAACAGGAACTTCGAGGGGCGCATCAGCCCGGACGTGAAGATGAACTATCTGGCCTCGCCGCCCCTGGTGGTGGCCTACGCCCTGGCCGGCACCATGGACTTCGACCCCTGGCACGACTCCCTGGGCCAGGACAGCCAGGGCAAGCCGGTCATGCTGGCGGACATCTGGCCCTCCCAGGAGGCCATCGAGTCCGTAGTGGGCACCGCCCTGGACCGGGACATGTATCTGCGCGACTATGCGGACGTCTTCGGCGGGGATGATCGCTGGCGGAAGCTGGAGGTGCCGGAGGGCGAGCTCTTCCACTGGGACCAGGATTCCACCTACATCCGCCGCCAGACCTTCTTCGACGGCATGAAGGCCCAGCCCGACCCCCTGGAGGACATCCACGGGGCCCGGGTGTTGGCCCTGCTGGGGGATTCGGTCACCACCGACCACATCTCGCCCGCAGGGGCCATCAAGGCCGATGCCCCGGCCGGCCGTTACCTGCAGGAGCATGGCATAGCCCCCAGGGATTTCAACTCCTACGGATCCCGGCGTGGCGACCATGAGATCATGGTCCGGGGCACCTTCGGCAACATCCGCCTGCGCAACCAGCTGCTGGCCTCGGTGGGGCTGAATGTGCGCCCGGGAGGGTTCACCTACGACTTCCTGAACGGCCAGGAGACGACCATCTTCGATGCTGCGCAGGACTATGCCAGGCAGGGCACGCCCCTGGTGGTGCTGGCCGGCAGCGAGTACGGCACGGGCTCCTCCAGGGACTGGGCGGCCAAGGGTACAAGGATGCTGGGCGTGAGGGCCGTCATCGCCAGGTCCTTCGAGCGCATCCACCGCAGCAACCTGATCGGCATGGGCGTGCTGCCGCTGGAGTTCCCAGCGGGTCAGTCGGCCCAGAGCCTGGGTTTGGACGGCCGGGAGACCTATGACCTGGTTGGCGTTGATGCGCTGAACAGCTCCCTGCCTGAGCAGGTCCAGGTGTGTGCCCAGCGGCCCGACGGCAGCAGGGTGGAGTTTGCGGCCAAGGTGCGCATCGACACCCCTGGCGAGGCCGAGTACTACCGCAACGGCGGCATCCTTCAGTACGTGCTGCGTGGTCTGCTGGCCAGGGTCGACCAGGATGCCTGAAAAACCAGGATGCCTGAAAAAGATATAAAAAATCCCGCCCCCGATGCCAGGGGCGGGATTTCTTCGTCAGTTCCGGTCGCCGACCAGATTCAGGATGTAGAGGAAGAGGTTGACGAAGTCCAGGTAGAGGTTGAGGGCGCAGAGGATGGAGACCCGCTTGATGGCCTCCGGCCCCTGGCTGCGGTAGGTGGCGAAGATGACCCTGGTCTGCTGGGCGTCGTACATGGTCAGCCCGGCGAAGAGGATGATGCCGATGGCCGAGACCACGCGCAGGGCCGTGTTCGAAGGGGCCACGAAGAGCATGACCAGCTGGACCAGGATCAGCATGAGCAGGCCGGCCATGAAGATGGACCCCATGCCCAGCATGTTCCGCCGGGTGGTCAGCCCCAGCATGCTCAGAACGAAGAAGAAGCCTGCGCTGATCACCAGGGTCAGCATGATGGACGGCAGTGAGTAGGTTATGAAGATGGTGCTCAAAGTGAAGCCCATCAGGGCCGCATAGAGGTAAAACATGACCCGGGCGGTGGAGGTGCGCATACGCATGATCCGGGCGCTCAGAATCATGGCGAAGGCCACCTGGACCACGGCCATGCCGATCCAGCCCAGGGTGCCCGTGGCCTGCATGAAAGCCAGGAGCAGTCCGGTCCGGGCGGTCAGATAGGCCGTCAGGGCGGTGACCAGCAGGCCGACGGCCATCTCCGCATAAGCGCGGGACATTGAGACCCGCTCCGCCTTTTCAAAGCTGTATGCTGCGTTGGCGTCGATGGGCGAGCCCATGCTGTAGGGCTCACCGCCCTGCATGGTCGGCATCGGCTGCTGCGCGTACTGACTGTATGGGGCCTGCGGCCGCGGATTCCCGTTGAAAGCCATCTGCTCCTCCTTGTCGTTCCCGCCTGTGGCGGATAGTTATCTTATCCAAGTCTACATGGCGGGCTGGCTGTATAAAGGGTGTTTGCTCTGGCCGCAATGGCGGGGTGGTTCCTTGCCTACACCCCGCCGTTGCGGTTGCCTCTTTCTGATTGTGTGTTGCACGATTTAAGGGGTATGAGCCTCTGCGGCGCTCAGCCCTGTCGGGCTGGCCCGGCAGGAGGCCGGATGCATGAACCGGCAGCCAGGCGGGCCGGTGCCGTCTGCCATGTCGGCCTCCTGCCTGCCGGAAAGCCGCCCAGCCGGAGGACAGGACGCATGAAGAACATGCCCAAGCACGGTTTCGTGCATCGACATCTGTCAAAAAGCCGTTATCGCTGGTTCGGCCCATCTTGCCTGGCAGATAGAATGAACAGGCAACACGTCACGGCCTCTGATCGGCCGGCAAGGAGTATGCCTATATGACCGGAAACGTCACCGACACCGTCATCACCCTCAACAATGGGGTCAGCATTCCCCAGCTGGGGCTCGGGGTCTTCCAAACACCTGATGGCGAGGCCACCAGCCAGGCCGTCACCTGGGCCCTGCAGGCGGGCTACCGCCACATCGACACCGCCATGATCTACGGCAACGAGCAGTCCGTGGGGGAGGGCCTGCGCCGCTCCGGGGTTGACCGGCGGGATGTCTTCCTGACCACCAAGCTCTGGAATGACGACATCCGCGCTGGGCGGGCCAAGGAGGCCTTCAATGAGAGCCTGGACCGGCTGGGCGTGGACTATTTGGACCTCTACTTGATCCATTGGCCCGCCAAGGGCTGGCAGCAGGCCTGGGAGGACATGGAGGAGCTCTACACCCAGCGGCGCGTGCGGGCCATTGGGGTCTGCAACTTCCAGAAGCACCACCTGGACGAGCTGCACACTATCAGTGGCACCAAGCCGGCGGTCGACCAGATTGAGTCCTCGCCCCAGTTCGTCAACGGCGACCTGATCGATTACTGCCACGGCACCCTGCGTGTGGATGTGGAGGCCTACAGCCCCCTGGGCGGCACCGGCGGCAACCTGCTGGCCGACCCCAGGCTCAAGGCCATGGCCGAGCGCTACGACCGCTCACCGGCACAGATCGTGCTGCGCTGGCATCTGCAGCGCGGGGTCATCGTCATCCCCAAGTCCACCCACAAGGACAGGATTGAGCAGAACGCGCAGGTCTTCGACTTCGAGCTGAGCGACGAGGACATGCAGGCCGTCGCCGCCATGAACAGGGATGAACGCACTGGCGCGGATCCCGACCATTTCGACTTCTGAGGAATGGTGGTACAGGAGGAGACCCGACCTTGAAGGCGGGGCCACCTCCTGGGGCCTGGCGGAAGCCCCAACCCTTCCACCTGGCCTGGTTTCTATGGTAAAGGATCTGTGAGGATTCAGTTAATCGGTATTGCCGCTGATGGCTTCGTCGTCGGAATCCTGCTCCTGGGGCGAACCTGAGATGTCGCGGTGGATGGACTGCATCTGCACCTCAATGTTCTGCAGGGAGCGGGCGCAGTCCAGCAGGGTCTGCGAATGCTCGGCCAGGCGGGCGTCGGGTAGGTCGGACTTGTAGCGCAACTGGTGCTCCAGGGAGGCCCAGTAGTCCATGGCGATGGTGCGGAACTGAACCTCGACCGGCGTGTAGTGGGGGCCCGAGGTCAGGAAGACAGGCACGGCATAGATGACGTGCAGGCTGCGGTAGCCGTTCATCTTGGGATTGCGGATGTAGTCCTTGACCCTCAGCACCTGGATGTCCGACTGGTCGGAGAGATAGCGGGAGACCGAGTAGACGTCGTCCCGGTAGTTGCAGATGACACGCACGCCGGCCACATCGAAGATGTGATCGCGCACCGAGGTGATGGTGACGGGCAGGTTCTTGCGGTGCAGCTTGCCGATCAGCGAGTCCACGCTCTTGAGCCGGCGCTCCATGTGATGGATGGGGTTGTGGCTGAACCTGACCTGGAACTCGGTGTCCAGCACGTCCAGCTTGGTCGAAATCTCGTACATGGCCCCCTCGTAGGTCTGCATGAGATTGACGAATTCCGTTATCTCGTCGATATTCAGCTTGGGGCGGTCCCTTTCGTCCAAGTCTGACAGCCGTTGCTTCATTTCGGATGCGCTCATGGCACTGTTACGGTCGAGTATCACATGAACCTCCCATGCCGCCGTTCGTAACCATGACTCATGGTACGCACAGGCCCCGATGGCCGCGGGACCCGACCTGCGCATACAATCATGGCTTATGGAAGCAGGCGAGGGCATGAGCGTGACCGCTCAGCGTAAGGGCAGCAGGGGCGTCTACTATGTGCGGACCCTGGGCTGTCAGATGAACGAGCACGATTCCGAGCGAATTGCCGGGGTGCTGCAAGACCACGGCTACCAGCAGGCCACGCCCGAGCAGGTTCGCGCACACGAGGTGGACGTGATGGTGCTCAACACCTGCGCCGTGCGCGACAACGCCACCGAGCGCATGTACGGGACCATCGGGCGCTGGCACCGGTTCAAGCAGCACAAGCCCGACACGCGCATCGCCGTGGGCGGCTGCATGGCCCAGAAGGATCGGGAGCGGATTGTGAGGGCGGCGCCCTGGGTGGATGCGGTCTTCGGCACCAGGGACATCGGCTCGTTGCCCGGCCTGCTGGATAAGGCCCGCGAGGACGGGCGGCCCCAGGTGGGGGTCTCGGAGGAGTTGCGGAATCTGCCCGGGCGACTGCCGGAGGTCAGGGCCTCGCGCTCGCAGGCCTGGGTGTCCATATCGGTCGGCTGCAACAACACCTGCACTTTTTGCATCGTGCCCTCGGTGCGCGGTCGGGAGCGGGACCGGTCCATGGACGACATCCTGCACGAGGTCCGGGACTGTGTGGGCTCCGGAGCCCGCCAGGTGACCCTGCTGGGGCAGAACGTCAACTCCTACGGCTGGTCGACGGGGGACCGCTACGCCTTCGCCCGACTCCTGCGCGCCTGCGGCAGGGTGCCCGGGCTGAAGAGGATCCGCTTCACCTCGCCCCATCCGGCTGCCTTTACCGACGATGTGATTGCGGCCATGGCCGAGACTCCCACGGTCATGCACCAGCTGCACATGCCCCTGCAGTCGGGCTCCGACCGGATCCTGAGGGCCATGCGGCGCTCCTACCGGTCCCAACGCTTTCTGGAGATACTCGACAAGGTGCGGGCCGCCATGCCCGATGCCCAGATCACCACCGACATCATCGTGGGATTCCCAGGGGAAACCGAGGAGGATTTCCAGGCCACCATGGATACGATGCGCCGGGCGCGCTTCTCGTCGGCCTACATCTTCGAGTATTCGCCTAGGCCCGGCACACCTGCCGCGCGCATGACCCAGCTTCCCAAGGCCGTGGTCCAGGACCGGTTCGAGCGTCTGCATACCCTGCAGGAGTCCATCACCATGGAGCAGATGAAGGCCTTCACGGGCAAAGACGTGGAGGTGCTCATCGGCGACGGGCACGGCCGGCATGACGGCAGCACCCACCGGGTGACCGGGCATGAGCGTACCGGGGTGCTGGTCCACGTCGGCGTGCCTAAGGGAATGCCTGCGCCAAAGCCCGGCGACCTGGTCACCTGCACCGTCACCCAGGCAGGGCCCCACTATTTGATCGCTGACCCGGATCCGCAGGCAGGGCAGGTTTATGACATCCGCTGAACCAGAGCAGCCCGCCGGGGAGGGACCCCGCATCGTCTCCATCGTGGGTCCCACAGCCTCGGGCAAGACCGCCCTGGGAGTGGCCCTGGCACAGGCTTTTGAGGCGCGCGGGCAGACGGCTCATATCGTCAATGCCGATGCCTACCAGATGTACCGGGGGATGGATGTGGGCACGGCCAAGCCTTCGGTAGGGGAGCGGCAGGCGGTGATCCACCACCTGATCGACATCATCGAGCCGGAGGAAGCCATGAGCGTGGCCCGCTTCCAGGCCATGGCCCGGTCCCTGATAGCCGACCTCCGGACGCGAGGAATCAGGCCAATCCTTGTGGGCGGCTCCGGGCTCTATACCCGGGCTGTCATTGATGGCCTGTCCTTCCCTGGCACTGACCCGTCGGTCAGGGCCAGGCTGGAGGAGTTGGCCCAAGAGGAGGGCCCCGGGCTGCTCTTCCGCGAGCTGCAGGAGCGGGACCCGGAGGCTGCGGCCCGGATGGATCCTCGGAATGTGCGCAGGACCGTGCGGGCCCTGGAGGTCATGGATATCACTGGACGGCCCTACTCGGCCAGTCTGCCCCGATATCGCTACCTGATGCCCGCCCTGCAGTTGGGACTGGACCTGCCCCGGGAGGAGCTAGACCGCAGGATCGACCAGCGCACCCAGGCCATGCGCGACCGGGGGCTTGTTGACGAGGTGAGCGGGCTGCGAAACCGCCTGGGGCCCACAGCTTCCCGTGCCCTGGGCTATCAGCAGATTCTGGACTACCTGGACGGCCGCACCGACCTGGATGCCGCCTTCGAGCTGATAGCGCAGAAGACCAAGCGCCTGGCCCGCAAGCAGATGGGCTGGTTCGGCCGGGATCCGCGTATCCACTGGCTGAATGCCCTGGCCCCGGACTTGGCTCAGCAGGCCCTGGACTTGGTGGACCAGGCCGACCAAGGCTGCTTCGACCAGGCGGATGCCCAGGCCGATCTTTCAGAACAGGGAAGGGTGACCAGACACCATCTGGGAGCGCTTTGACTTCAAGTACTTGAAGTTCCTAGGCTGGATGGGTATGACCACCATCATGCAGCCCCAGGCTGAAACCCAGACCGCCCAAACCCAGGCCGACCAGGAATCCGGGCCCTGGTACACCATTCGCCAGGCCTCGCTCATGTCAGGGATGCCGGAGACTACCCTGCGCTACTACGAGACCATCGGCATCATTCCGCCCATCGCCAGGGATCCCTCAAGCGGCCACCGCTGCTACAACCAGGAGGATCTGGACCTGCTGGAGACCATCTCCTGCTTGAGCGCCACGGGCATGTCCCTGGAGCACATGCGGGAGTATCTGGGCAACCGCGCGGCGGGATCCGAGGCCGCCGGACGGCAGATCGAACTCCTGGACGAGCAGGAACAGCGGCTGGACCAGCGGATGGCCGACCTGCGCGCACGGAAACGGTATGTGCAGCTCAAAATACAATACTGGGGGCGCATCCGCGACCACGACCAGGCTGGTGCAACACAACTAATCAGTCAGAGTGCCCAGATTATCGAGGCCGCCAAGCGTAGCGGCAACGAGCGGCTGCCGGGCTGAAGCTGCCGACTCAGTGGGCTGGGCCCTGGTCCCATCCGGCGATCAGGAATATTCGAGTTGGGTTGACCGGGCGGACTATGCCCGCAATCAGGACCTGCAGATCATCGGTCTTGCCTCGGAGCGCTCGCTGGATGGCCCGGCGGTGGGCGGCCGGATCAGCCCGTCCCCAATCCAGGTCCCAGCCTGCATCGTGGGACAAGCGTGAGAGGAAGATGCGCAGAGTCATGCCGTTGCAGTCGGCGAAGGGGTGCAGATAGGAGAGCTCGTCATAGTAGTGGGCCAGGCGGTCTGCGAAGACCGGACGGTCCAGGTTGGCCAGATTGCGTTCGGCCGCCAGCTCCTGGCCGATGGCTGCCGCACCCTGCTCCAGCATGGCCGCCGGATACAGGCTGGCATCGTCGTCTGGTTGGGGTCGGCGCAGCACTCGCCCTTCCGGCAGACTGGGCAGCAGCCGACGGTGGATGGCCCGCAGCTCTTCAAGATCTCCCTCGGTCGCCCAAGGCCGCTGACAGATCAGGATGCTCCGCAGAAAGAGGGCATCCGCCGGGGTATCTGCCTTGGCCTTCTTATGACTGCTCTGTGCCTCCAAGCGTCGGGCCTGGTCGGCCAGTGACTCGGCCTGCCTTCTGCCCGCCATAAAGTCGCTGGCCGCCTGAAGAGCAAAAGGACTGGGCCGACGGTCATCCAGAAGCAGGTTGCGCATGGCGAAGGCCACGGCGCTCTGACGTTCGGCTGGTGTCATGCCAACGATGCTAGCCCTGGCGGCCCCCGTCTGAAAGAGTTGTGCACACTGACCCGGAGAACCCGATGCGGACCGGGGTTCTGGGTAGGCTGAAAGGGTTATGACACGTAAGCAGCAAGCAGACGCACGCGGTCGCGGCCGGACCGCATCCAAGGACAGCCAAGACCCGGAACCCTTCTGGCATAAGGTCTTGCTGGCCCTGCCCCGGGGCATGGGATCCTTGGTTCGCGCCGTGGTCGGCAAAAACGGCGACAACTCCGCCTATCGCAAGGACGGACTCTGCTTCGTACTGGTCATTCTGGCCGTGCTTTTCTGCGCCAGCGAATGGTTCCGCGTGAACGGCTTTCTGGGGCGGGGGCTGCATGCCCTGGCTGCGGGCGTTCTGGGACTCTGCAGCATCATCCTGCCGGTGGTTCTGCTCTTTGCGGCCTTCCGGCTGGTCTGCTACACCGGGCGCGAGGCCGGCAACCTGCCTGTGGTGGGCGGACTCATGGTGGTGCTCTGGTCGGTCTGCTCCATTCTGGACGTGCTCATGGCCTCGGATTATCGCGGCTTTGACATGAAGGCCATCAGTGACTCAGGCGGCCTTCTGGGGTTCTTTCTGGGGTCGCCTCTGGCCTGGGGGCTGTCCAAGGTCTTCGCCGTCGTCATCTTTGTTCTTGTGGCCATTTTCGGTCTCTTCATCACCTTTAGATTCCATATGAGTGACCTCATGGCCTGGCTGCGCGGCAAGAGGACCCATGCCTCCAGCTCGGCTTCGCCGCAGACCGCTCCCAACGAGGTCAGACTGGGCGATGACACCCTGCCCCTGGCGCCCGGCGTGCCCACCCACCAGGAGCCGGACCAGGAGGATGCCCAGGACTCCGGCAGGAACGGGGTGGCTGGCTGGCTTAGTCGCTTGCTGCATGGCCGCATCGGCAAGGACACGGACACCCATCTTGAGCGTTACGAGGCTGACGAGCCCTTCTCCCAGGCGGCCTCGCTGGAGGGTGCTGACCAGAGTGATCAGTCGGCGCAGGGTGCCGAGTCTGATCACGTGTCGACGCAGAACATGCCCGCGGTGGAGGCCTCGGCCACGGCTGCTCTGCTGGATGCCAGGGAGCAGGGGCACCCCAAGGTGGATCCGGCCGCGCTGTCCGGCGTGGGGGCCTCGGACCCCTGGGCTGCCGCCGCAGCAGCAGCCGACACCGTGCAGATGGATGGCCAGCCCGCTCCGGGAGCAGGGAGCCAGACAGCCGGAGCCCAGGGTGCGGGAGCACAGGGTACCGACGCGTCAAGCTCCTCCGATGACCGCCAGGTGGACGAGAGCCGGCCCTATGTGCTGCCCAGCACGGACCTGCTGGTCAAGGGGAAGCCTCACGCAGTCAGGACCTCAGCCAACGACGCAGTCATCAAGGCCTTGCAATCAACCTTCCAGCAGTTCGATGTGGACGCCAAGGTGGTGGGCTTCCTGCGTGGCCCCTCGGTCACCCAGTACGAGGTGGAGTTGGGGCCGGGCGTCAAAGTGGAGAAGGTCACCAATCTTCAGCGCAACATCGCCTACGCGGTGGCCAGTTCGGACGTTCGCATCCTGTCTCCTATCCCCGGCAAGTCGGCCATCGGCATCGAGATTCCCAATGTGGACCGCGAGATCGTCCACCTGGGCGACGTGCTGCGCTCCGACAAGGCCAAGCAGGACGACAACCCCATGATGACTGCCGTGGGCAAGGATGTGGAAGGCCACTATGTGACCGCCGACCTGACCAAGATGCCCCACCTGCTGGTGGCCGGCGCTACGGGTTCGGGCAAGTCCAGTTTCATCAATTCCATGCTGGTTTCGCTGATTATGCGGGCCACGCCAGAACAGGTCCGCCTGATCATGGTGGATCCCAAGCGCGTGGAGCTGAGTGCCTATGCTGGCATTCCTCACCTGCTCACGCCCATCATCACCGAGCCCAAGAAGGCCGCCCAGGCCCTGGAGTGGGTGGTCAAGGAGATGGATGCCCGCTACGACGACCTGCAGTTCTTCGGATTCCGGCACATCAAGGACTTCAACAAGGCCGTGCGCGAGGGCAAGGTCCACGCACCGGCCGGCTCCAACCGCAAGGTGGCGCCTTATCCATACCTGGTCGTGGTGGTCGACGAGATGGCCGACCTGATGATGGTGGCCAAGAACGACGTGGAGAGCTCCATCCAGCGGATCACCCAGCTGGCACGTGCGGCCGGCGTGCACTTGGTCCTGGCCACCCAGCGGCCCTCGGTGGACGTGGTCACCGGTCTGATCAAAGCCAACATCCCCTCCAGACTGGCCTTTGCCACATCCTCCTCGACGGATTCCCGAGTCATTCTGGATGCCACTGGCGCCGAGACCCTGATCGGCCAGGGCGATGCCCTCTTCCTGCCCATGGGCCAGGCCAAGCCCACACGCGTCCAGGGAGCCTGGGTCTCCGAGTCCGAGATCCGCAAGGCGGTGGATTATGTGCGCACCCAGCGCAAACCCCATTACCGCGAAGACATCGAGCAGATGGCCGACAAGGCCGACCACAAGAACGAGATTCAGGAGGAGATCGGCGACGACATGGACGAGCTGCTCCAGGCGGCCGAGCTGGTGGTGACCACCCAGTTCGGATCCACCTCCATGCTCCAGCGCAAGCTGCGTGTGGGTTTCGCCAGGGCAGGGAGGCTGATGGACCTGCTGGAGTCGAGGGGAATCGTAGGGCCGTCGGAGGGCTCCAAGGCCCGCGAGGTGCTCATTCAGCCGCCGCAGCTGCAGCAGGCCCTGGCTTTCATCCGAGGCGACGCCACCTCCATGGATCCTGCCCCCGATGAGCAAGCGCAGGGCTGAACATCGGCCCGAAGAGCCGGGCCTGGTCTACCGTTATGATGAAACTGCCGCCCGGCATGTATTGTTGGACGGCCCGAGCGCACGAGTATCGCGTATAAGGAGTGGCAATGCAGGAGCATGCCGAGTCAGAGACCGGTCGTGAGAGGCGTAGGCTTCTCGAAGGATGGAATTCTCCCCCAAATCTGGTCACCTACACCCGTATCCTCCTGGTCCTGATCTTCATCGCTCTGGATCTGATGGCCGGTCCTTGGGGCGAGCGCAGGCCTGGCATGCGGTGGGCCGCCGCAGTGCTCTTCATCCTCGCCGCCTCGACCGACAAGCTTGACGGGTGGCTGGCCCGCCGGTACAACCAGGTGACCGAACTGGGCAAGCTCATGGATCCCATTGCCGACAAGCTGCTGATCTGCTCAGCGCTGATTGTGGCATCCGTCTTCGGCGAGCTCTGGTGGTGGATCACCCTGCTCTTCCTAGTGCGGGAACTAAGCATCACCCTGCTGCGGGTTCTGGTCATCAACAAGCAGGGCCGGGTCATCGCCGCCTCCCGGGCTGGCAAGTACAAGACCCTATTTGAGTGCATCGGTCTGGGTATGCTCATGGTGCCCCTTTCGCCGGTCTGGCCCTGGTACCTGGTGACTACGCGCGTGGTCATCCTGGTGGCTCTGGCCCTTTGCCTCTACTCGGGAGCGGAATACGTGATAGGGATGCGGCAATGATCGGCAAGAGCGTGCAGGTCCGCTGCGACGACCTGGCTGGACGGATCATCGACACCTGCCGTGATTCTGGCCTGTTGCTGGCTGCAGCCGAATCACTGACCGGGGGACTGCTGGCCGATGCTTTCGTCAGGATTCCCGGGGCGTCAGACGTCTTTCTGGGCTCGGCCGTCACCTATGACATCGCCGCCAAGGCAGCCATCCTCAAAGTGGACCAGGATCTGCTGGCCACCCAGGGCGCAGTCCATCCCCGGGTTGCCCAGGAGATGGCCGAGGGCACGGCCAGGCTTTACACCAGGCCGGGGCACGAAGATACTGTTGTAGGCATGGCCACTACAGGTGTGGCTGGGCCTGGTCCTGATGGGGGTGATCCTGCTGGGCTGGTCTACATCGGTCTGGCTCTGCCCGCCCGGGTGATGGGTCGACGTATAGAGACTGGCCTTCAGTCCCATGTCTACCGGACTTATGCCTATGAGCTGCATCTGGATGGCGATCGGGAACAGGTGCGCCGGGGGACGGTCATGCGGATTCTGGAACAGCTGGATCGGGCCTTGCGCTCGCGGGGCTGACGGCCTGATGCGGTCAGTCGCTTTTACGGTTTTTACGGCTTCCACAAGTCGATGTCGAACCTTCTGCCTGCGGAATGCTGTAGTCGGCAGGCCAAAGCAAGAGGGTGCCTGTATTGTGCCATCCCTCATGTTCCCTGATTTCTTTCTTGCGCATACGTGACCTTGGTCACAAAGCAAGCATTTCGGGTTCCTCCCCTGGAATAATCTACTGGCTCGTCTGTTGGTCAATGTGTAAGAAGTTGAACACGATAATGGCGAAAGGGGCTGCTATGGCCAGCACCGAGACCGTGATGACTCGAACTAACGATACCTATGATGTCAAGCCGGCCGCACCCGGAGTGGAGCGCAATGCACGGGTTCGTGATCTGACACCTGCCCAGCGTCGTGCCGTCGTCTTCGCCCAGCAACAGGTGATCCGTGCCAAGGCTGCCAAGAAGGCCAAGGAGGAGCGCCAGGCCAATCTGAACAAGATGTGGATGGAGGAGGACGGCGTGGAAGCCAGCCGTCAGCGGGCAGCCTCCACCAACGACGGCCAGGCCGTCACCCACACCGTCTCCCTGCGCGAGGCCTTGGGCCACGTGCTGCGCGAGCTGAGGACCAACGATCACAAGACCCTGCGTGAGGTCAGCGAGAAGGCCGGCGTGTCCCTGGGCTACCTGTCCGAGGTGGAGCGCGGCCAGAAAGAGGCCAGCTCCGAGCTGCTGAGCTCCATCGCCGACGCACTGGGCCTGGGCGTGCCGCAGACACTGAGGATGGTGGCGGACTACCTGGAGTCCATTCAGGAGTAAGCATGTCTGGTCCGGTTGGATGATCCGGCGGACCGTTCTTGAGGGCGTCCGGTTCTGAGGAACCGGACGCCCTCTTCTGCTGACTGTCGGTTGCAACCGTAGAAGGAGTGTGACAGGGTGGGTTTTGGATGAAAGGTGATGTCGGGTGCGTGAACGGGAATTCTGGCAGCTGCTGGAGGAGGTCTTCGGCCGGGTCTACGGACGCAGTCTGGCCCGTGACCAAAGGCTGACCGCCCTGGATGCCATGACCGTAATAGAGGCCCTGGATGCGGGCGTGGAGCCGCGCGTGGTTTGGAACGTGCTCTGCGATCAGATGGAGATTCCCGACTCTCGCCGCTGGGGGAAGGACCACAATGCGCCGCCCATGCCGGCAGCCTGATCGGCGGGTTTTATCCTCCGCGAATTCATATCCCATTCCATGTGATTTTCGAACATTTGTTCGCATGGTCGGGTATACTGATACCCATGGTCCGGTGACTATCGGCACGTTCAACCACATCGGGCGCCGAGACCGCAGACGGGTTCCGACGGCGGATAGGCTGTCAATCGTGAGGTCGTCAATCAGGATGTCGTCATCGTGAGGTCGGTTACGAAAAAGGAGAGCCATATGGCACGTCAGAGCAACAGTGGCAAGGCGAAGAAAGAAGAGGAGGGCGGGATCGACCCCCGTCGCCAGGCAGCCTTGAACACAGCCCTCGCGCAGGTGGAGAAGAGCTTCGGCAAGGGTTCGGCCATGCGTCTGGGCGACAAGCCTGCCCAGGATGTGGAGGTCATTCCCACCGGATCTCTGGCCTTGGACATGGCCCTGGGCATCGGCGGACTGCCCCGTGGCCGCATCGTCGAAATCTACGGTCCTGAATCCTCGGGCAAGACCACCCTGGCCCTGCATGCAGTGGCCAATGCACAGGCCGGCGGTGGGGTGGCCGCCTTCATCGATGCCGAGCACGCTCTGGATCCTGAGTACGCCAAGAAGCTGGGCGTGGACACGGACTCCCTGATCGTCTCCCAGCCGGACAACGGCGAGCAGGCCTTGGAGATCGCCGACATGCTGATCCGGTCGGGTGCCCTGGATGTCATCGTCATCGACTCGGTGGCCGCCCTGGTGCCCAAGGCCGAGATCGAGGGCGACATGGGTGACAGCCACGTGGGTCTGCAGGCCCGTCTGATGAGCCAGGCCCTGCGCAAGATGACCGGTGCCCTGTCCCAGGCCAACACCACGGCCATCTTCATCAACCAGCTCAGGGAGAAGATCGGCGTCTTCTTCGGCAGCCCGGAGACCACCACCGGCGGCAAGGCACTGAAGTTCTATGCCTCGGTCCGCCTGGACATCCGCCGCATCCAGACCCTGAAGAACGGCGATGAGGCGGTGGGCAACCGCACCAAGGTCAAGGTGGTCAAGAACAAGATGGCCCCGCCCTTCAAGGTGGCTGAATTCGACATTCTCTACGGAGAGGGCATCTCCAAGGAGGGTTCGGTTCTGGACATGGCCCTGCAGACCAACATCGTCAAGAAGTCGGGCTCCTGGTTCACCTACGAGGGCGATCAGCTGGGTCAGGGCAGGGAGAACGTTCGTCAGTTCCTCAAGGATAACCCCGGCCTGACCAAGGAGATTGAAGATAAGGTCAAGGTTGCTTTCGGTCTTATTCCCGCCCCCTCCGAGGACAACAAGGTCGATCAAGCTGATGCTGCTCAAGGCAGCAAGAAGGACGACTCGGCTCCTGTCGACATCAACAGCACTGTGCCCACTGCCCAGGCCGCATGACGCGATGATCTCGGCCGAGGACTTCCTCAAGGAAAATCCTGTCCGTCTGGCGCAGGCCGAGGATTCCACCGACTCCAGCACAAAGTCGAAGTATTCTCGGTCGGACCGGTTGCAGGCAGACACTGTGGGTTTGTCTGGTCCGGCAGGTTCGGCGGGGTCAGCAGGTATCGGAGCAGCTCTTGATTCTGCCCAGAAGGATGACAGCTACAAGGAAGACGGCCGCCCAGTGCAGGCCGCTGCCCTGGGTCTGGGGCATGGAGCCCAGTTCGGAGGCAGTCTGGAAGATATAGACAATGCTGCCAATGCTGATGTGGGTGATGGATCCCTGCCAGGTCGTCATTCCCTTGGCCGCCGTTCTGCCCGGGGTTCCGACAGAAGAACCCGCCGTCGTGGCCGTCGCCCGCGTGCTGGCGGCTTTGGCGGAAGTTTCGCGCCTGCAGCCCCACGAGCAGATGCAGAGGATGCAGATGCCTGCCAGGAGGCTGCCCTGACCCTGCTGGATGCGGCGGCTCGTTCCAGCGGAGCTTTGGCCCGTCGCCTGGTCAATAAGGGGTTTGACACGAACGTGGTCGATCAGGTGATTGACCGGCTGATCAGGCTGCGCCTGGTGGATGACCAGGCCTATGCCCAGGATCTGTTGCATTCCTGCTTGCATCGCACCATGGGGGAGCGGGGAGTGCTTTCGGAGATGACACGTAAGGGTTTGGATCCGGGACTGGCTGCACAGGTAGTGGCCCAAGCATCTCGTGAGGGACTCTTCGTCGACTCCGCCTACGAACTTGGCCGCAAGGTGGCCCGCAAGACAGCCGGACTGGATCTCAAGGTCCGCAAACGGCGATTCTGGAGTGCTGGATCCCGCAAGGGCCACAGTCCCGGCCTTCTCACCCAAGTGGCAGCGGACCTTTTCGTCTCTGATGATCCTCTCGATGGAGCTGATTGCTGCCAAGGCACCATAAGGTAAGAGGGAAGATGAGACCTCTCATATACCCCGGGTTCTGTCATCGACCGGATAAAATCCGGACGACGGATGGCCATCCATCTCGACCTGACGTTGCCGCCAGGCTCTAGCGGCCTACCCGAAGGCGGGACGAGCAACCCCTGAATGCCTTCTGCTTGGCCTTGCTCCCGATGAGGCTTGCCATGCGATCGGCGTTACCGTCGACCCGGTGGTCTCTTACACCACCGTTTCACCCTTGCCCGCCTTGACCAGGCGAGCGGTCTGTTCTCTGTTGCGCTATCTCTCAGGTCGCCCTGGGCGGACGTTATCCGCCATCGTGCTCTGTGGAGCCCGGAAGTTCCTCAGCCCTTCCCAGGAAGAGGGGCCGCGGCCATCCGAGAGGTCTCGGGGATATAGCATAGCGGAACTGAAGGACCGGACCAGGGTCGGGATCCCGCTCTGGCCTCAAGCTCAATCAGTGAGTCAGCCCTGATCTTCGGATACAATCGGAAGCACAGTCGATGGTGACCAAGTCCGCCATCGCACCAGCGGTTCGTCCGCTCACAAGTGCAAGGAGATTCCCATGGAGATCGTCATTACCGGTCGACATACCCAGATCAAGCAGCGGTTCCGCGATGTTGTGGACAGCAAGATGAACAGGGTGACGGCCATCGCCCCCGATGCACAGCGCACCCAGGTCGTTCTGACGCATGAAGGCAATCCCCGCCAGGCTGACAGCGCCAAGAGGGTGGAGCTCACGGTCCAGGCCGGCAAGACCGTGATCCGCGCCGAGGCTTCCAGCGCCGACGAGTTCAGCGCACTGGACATGGCCCTAGACAAGCTGACCCAGCGTCTGCGCCGGGTCCGCGACCGCCGCAAGGACCACCGCCGCGGACTGGAGCATCCGCCTCTGCCCGCCGAGCTGCCCGTGGATGATCAGGCAGGCGATCAGAGCGATCAGGGCCAGGAGTCCAACTCCGACAACAGCGCCCAGAGCGCCGTGGCATCGGACCTGGCACCGGGCCAGTCGGTCGAAGTGCAGGTGGGCGACACCCCGATCGTCATCCGCCGCAAGCTGCACATCGCCGAGCCAATGAGCATTGACGAGGCCCTGTACGAGATGGAGCTGATCGGCCATGACTTCTTCCTCTTCGTCAACAAGGAGACCCGGCGGCCGTCGGTGGTCTACCGTCGGCACGGATGGAGCTACGGCGTCTTCGAGATTGATACGCCTGAGCACGTAGGCCGGAAGAAGTAAGAGCAAAAAGGGGTATTGGACTGTGGGGCGATTTTCCGGCGGCAGGATGGCCTGGCCTCCGGAGAATCGCCCTTCTTCAATGCCAGGTCCGGCTGCCAAGGCCACAGCCGGGTTTGCAGAACCATCGGTTTCGAGAAAATCGGTGCATTCGCGTAAGATGATCAGGGTCTGGGCCTACGTCAGCTGAGGGTGTGCGAAGGCCATAAAAGAACGGTAGGGAGCGCAACGTGGTAGCAGTCTTGGACAAGGTCCTCCGTATGGGCGAGGGTCGTCAGATTCGCAAGCTTCAGGGGGTGGCCAAGGCGACCAACGCCTTCGAGGATCAGATCTCGGCCATGTCCGACGAAGAGCTCAAGGCGCAGACGCCCAAGTTCAAGCAGCGACTGGAGAACGGCGAATCCCTCGATTCCCTGATGCCCGAAGCCTTCGCCACGGTTCGCGAGGTTTCCAAGCGCACCCTGGGCCAGCGGCACTTCGATGTCCAGCTGATGGGCGGCGCGGCTCTGCACTGGGGCAACATCGCCGAGATGAAGACCGGCGAGGGCAAGACTTTGGTGGCCACCCTGCCCAGCTATCTGAACGCCTTGGAGGGCAAGGGCGTGCATGTGGTCACGGTCAACGACTACCTGGCCTCCTACCAGAGCGAGCTCATGGGACGCATCTTCCGCTTCCTGGGCATGAGCGTGGGCTGCATCATCACCGACCAGCGCCCCAACGAGCGTCGCAAGCAGTACCAGGCGGACATCACCTACGGCACTAACAACGAATTCGGCTTCGACTACCTGCGTGACAACATGGCCTGGGACAAGGACGAGCTGGTTCAGCGCGGCCACCACTTCGCCATCGTGGACGAGGTGGATTCCATTCTGATTGACGAGGCACGAACTCCTCTGATCATCTCCGGACCCGCCGAGGGCGACGTGACCCGATGGTATCGGCAGTTCGCTAAGCTGGTCCCCAAGCTCACCAGGGATGAGGACTACGAGGTCGACGAGAAGAAGAAGGTCGTCGGCATCCTGGAACCGGGCATCACCAAGGTGGAGGACTACCTGGGCATCGACAACCTTTACGAGCCTGCCAACACCGCCCTGATCGGATACCTGAACAACGCCATCAAGGCCAAGGAGCTCTTCCTGCGCGATCGCGACTATGTGGTTCAGAACGGCGAGGTCCTGATCGTGGACGAACACACGGGCCGTCTGCTCAAGGGCCGCCGCTACAACGAGGGCCTCCACCAGGCCATCGAGGCCAAGGAGGGCGTGGAGGTCAAGGCCGAGAACCAGACCTTCGCCACCATCACCCTGCAGAACTACTTCCGCATGTACGACAAGCTGGCGGGCATGACCGGAACGGCCGAGACCGAGGCCGCCGAGTTCATGAACACCTACAAGCTGGGCGTGCTGCCCATCCCCACCAACAAGCCCATGATCCGCAAGGACCAGGACGATCTGATCTACCGCTCCAAGAAGGAGAAGCTGGCCGCCATCGTCCGGGATGTAGCCAAGCGACATGCCAAGGGCCAGCCCATCCTGTTGGGCACCGCATCCGTGGAGTCCTCCGAGGTGGTCTCCTCCCTGCTGGACGTAGCCGGCATCGACCACCAGGTACTCAACGCCAAGCAGCATGCGCGCGAGGCTGCGGTCGTAGCCGTGGCAGGGCGCAAGGGCGCCGTGACCGTGGCCACCAACATGGCTGGGCGCGGCACCGACATCATGCTGGGTGGGAACGTGGAGTTCCTTGCCGATCAGAAGCTCAAGGAGCAGGGCTACTCGCCCGACGACACCCCCGAGGAGTATGAGAAGCGCTGGCCCAAGATGCTGGATTCCGTCAAGGAACAGGTTAAGGACGAGCATGAGGAGGTTGTCAAGTTGGGCGGCCTCTACGTGCTGGGCACCGAACGGCACGAGTCTCGCCGCATCGACAACCAGCTGCGCGGCCGTTCCGGCCGTCAGGGCGACCCCGGTGAGTCCAGGTTCTACCTGAGCCTGGAGGATGACCTGATGCGCCTGTTCAACACCCAGCTGGTGGCTCGCATGATGTCCTCCAAGAGTCTGCCCGAAGGTCAACCTATCGGCACCAAGAGTGTCTCCAAGGGTGTGCGCAATGCGCAGAAGTCCGTCGAATCCCGCAACTACGAGATCCGCAAGAACGTGCTCAAGTATGACGACGTGATGAACAAGCAGCGTCAGGTCATCTACGGCGAGCGTCAGGCCGTGCTCAAGGGCGAGGACATCCACCAGGACATCCTCCGCTTCATCCGTGAGACCGTGACTTCATACATCCGTGGGGCGCAGAACGGCTCGGACAAGCCTCAGGATTGGGATGCTGACGGGCTCTGGAAGGCGCTGGCCTCCGTCTATCCGATCAGTCTCGACCAGGATGAGAGCATGGACTCCCTGGAGGGTCTGAAGGGTGACAAGGCCGTCAAGGCCCTGGCGGACAAGATCGTTGAGGATGCCGAGTCCATCTACCAGAAGCGCGAGGATGAACTGGGCGAGAAGGGCTCCAGGCAGCTGGAGCGCCAGGTGGTCCTCTCCGTCCTGGACAGCAAGTGGCGTGAGCACCTCTATGAGATGGACTACCTCAAGGATGGCATCGGCCTGCGCGGTATGGGTCAGCGCGACCCCTTGGTCGAGTACCAGCGCGAGGGCTACCAGATGTACAACTCCATGATCGACGCCATCAAGGAGCAGACCGTGCAGCTGCTCTTCAACGTGGACCTCAAGCAGATCGCGGCCAGTCAGGAGAACGAGCGGCGGGCCCGCGAAGAGCGTGAAGAAAACGAGGGAAGCCAGTCCGAGGAAGTCAACTACCAGGCGCCTGAAGAGCCTGATGCCGAAGACGAGACCACCGACATCGACGAGACGGCCGAGGAGCGCGATGAGGATGCCCCGGCGGGCAGCGTCCAGGAGGACTCCGACGAGGATGAGTCAGAGGATGCCGCTGACGCGCAGTCGGGTCTGAGCACGTCCGCCGAGGACTCGGAGGCTTCCGACGATTCGGCCCCGGCCCCGGTTGGGCCTGCTCCCATCAGTCATGCCGAGGGGAAGGTTCCTGCCAATAAGCGGCCCAAGGCCGTAGAGGATCACTCGCCTTGGGCCGATGGCCGCACCTTCCCGGGCACACCCCGTAACGCTCCTTGCCCCTGCGGCTCTGGACGCAAGTACAAGATGTGCCACGGTCAGAACGAGAAGAAATGACAGGTAGGCTCACTGATTAGCGGCTTCTGCAGATAGGGTTGCCGATCTGTTTGACGGTCATCGCTCGCAAGGGCGGTGGCTGTTTCCATATATTGGATTGACTGCTTTCATATATTGGTAGATAAGTGACCAGAATATGGGATTACCTTGTGAAGGGGAGGGGCAGGGCAGTAAACCTAGAGCAAACAGCGGGGCATCCGGCCCCGCTTCTTCAAAGGAAAAGAGTCATCATGCGGCCACTTAGCTGGAAATCCGTCCTGAACTCCTTGGTGTCCGGTCGACACCTGAGCGCGGATGAGGCCGAGTGGTGCATGAACGACCTGATGGACGGGAATGCCGACCCGGTACAGGTGGGCGCCGCCCTGTCCATGCAGTCCACCCTGGGGCTGACCAGCCCGGAAGTCGAAGGGGCCGCCAAGGCCATGGTGGGTCATGCGGTGCCGCTGAAGGTCAGCGGTGATGTGACTGACATCGTCGGCACCGGCGGCGATGGGGCAGCGACCGTCAACCTGTCGACCATGGGCGCCATCGTGGCTGCCGCAGCAGGGGTCAGGATCGTCAAGCATGGCAACCGGGCCGCCTCCAGCAAGAGCGGCACCGCCGACTGCCTGGAGCAGCTGGGCCTGCCCTTGGATCTGCCGCCGCAGGAGGTGGCTGCCATGGCTGATCGCTACGGCATCACCTTCGTCTTTGCCAAGACCTTCCACCCGGCCATGCGGTTTGCCGGACCTGTTCGCTCCTCGCTGGGCATCCCGACCGTCTTCAACCTGCTGGGTCCCCTGACCAACCCGGTCAACCCGCGCTATGTGGCCATTGGATGCGCCCAGCGTCAGCTGAGTCCCATGATGGCCCAGGTCTATGCCTCACGCGGCCAGGAGGGCATGGTCTACACCTCGGTCGAGGGCCTTGACGAGATGGCCCCGACCGGGCCGGTTTCCATCTGGGAGATCCACCAGGGCAAGGTGGAGGAGCGCTCCTTCGACCCGACCCGTGAACTGGGCCTCGACCCGGTGGATTTGGATGACCTGCGCGGCGGCGATCCCGCCTTCAACGCCAGCGTCGTCAGGGACTTCCTGGCTGGAAAGTCGGTTCCCTCCGGTTCCACGGCCCTGCTCAATGCGGCCTCGGCCATCGTGGCTGACGGTACGCAGATCGATGCCGGTCCCGAGGCTGATCTGAACGTGCGGTTTGCCCAGGCCTATCAACTGGCTACCGAGGTTGTGGATCAAGGCATGGCCGCCGACCTCCTGACAGCCTGGATCCACGGAGCCCAGGAGGCGCAGTCCCATTACCGGCAAGAGGATCGGGCATCCCGTCCGGTCTTAGTCTAGGTTCGTTGCTGCTAGACCTGTTTGGGCCCCGCCGGCTGATATTCCAGCCAGCGGGGCCCGATTTTTTGGCGGCACACGGCATTATCGCCTGTAGTGTCGTTCGTCGTCATCGAAGAGCCCGCTTGAATCATCGCGGAAATTCTTCCGGTCGATGATCAGTCCTGCGATGCCTATCAGCAGGAGCAGGCCCGCCAGCAGGCCGGTCAAGCCGGACCAGCGGGGAATGAAGATGGTCAGGAAGAAGCAGACCAGGCCCAGCGCCGTCATGATCATGAACGCCACCCGCCTTCTGCCCAGATCGCTCAGGTCGGGGTTGGGCGGCACAAAGTTCGACGACTGATCCATGACCTCGTCGGTGTCCAGCCAGCTCCTACCCTGGAAATCGCGCGGTCCTGAGCCGCCGACGAAGGAGTCTCGCTTCAGGTCCTCGGCCCTCAGCGCCGCCTTCTTCTCGGACTTTCGAGCCTTCTTTTCAAATTCCTTGGCCGTCTTGGACGACTCCAGGGAACCCAGCTCGTCAGCGTGCGAGTTCAGGAAGTCCGCCCACTCTTCGTCCCCCTGTGGGGAGCCGGTTCCCGCCTCGCTGTTATACTGTTTCCCGGCGTCGTTATGCTTGTGCTCGGTCATAGAACCATCGTAACCTCGGCCGCACGCATTCGCTACCAAGGAGTCTCTGTGCTGTACTGGTTCTTCGTCAAACTGCTCGGTCCGTTGGCGCGTACCTGGTTCAAACCGACCGTTGAGGGCACGGGGAACATTCCCAAGCAGGGGGCTGCCATCATCGCCTCCAACCATCTGGCCGTCATCGACGATGCCCTCCTGCCCATCACCTGTCCTCGGATGATCCACTTCATGGGCAAGGCCGAGTATTTCAACGGCAAGGGGATCAAGGGCAGGTTCAAGAAGTGGTGGTTCAGCTCGGTCGGAGTCTTCCCCGTGGACAGGTCAGGCGGCTCCAAGTCGCTGGGAGCCATGGAAACGGCGCGTTCCATCCTTGAGCACGGGCACATCTTCGGCATCCATCCGGAGGGCACGCGCAGCCCTGACGGCAGGCTCTATAGGGGGCACACCGGGGCGGCGCGACTGGCCTTCGAGACCGGGACGACGGTGGTGCCAGCAGCCATCATCGGCACCAGGCAGCTTCAGGAGCCCGGCCATGTGATTCCTCATAAGGGCAGGACCAAGGTCATCTACGGCAAGCCCATCACGGTGCCCTATGTGCCGGTCAACAGCCTCACCCATGAGGAGATCCGCAACCTGACCGACCGGATCATGCAGGAGATCCAGGAGATGAGCGGGCAACGATACGTGGACGTGTATGCCCAGGTCATCAAGGCACATGAAAACCATGAGAACACTCAGGAGCTGGACTGACTTCCCAAGGGTTCAGACGACGGTCAAGGTCACGACGGCCGGCGAGCCGTCATCGTTGAGCACCTTGACCTGACTGCCGGGATTGGGGTCCTGGATGCGCACCGTATGGGTCAGGTTGCCCAGAGGAGCGGAAATGTTGACCTTGAGCCCGTATCCCTCCAGAATCCGGGTGGCCTCGTCCTGGCTCTTGCCTTTCACGTCGGGCATGGTGATGGACTGTGGACCCTTGGAGATCACCACGTTGACCGCATCGCCCCAATGGAGCTGTTCCTGGGCCTGGTGAGAGGCGGATATCACCTGGTTGCGTGGCACCTTGTCGGACCAATCCTCACTGTAGCTGACCTTGAGCCGGAGGGCTTCCAGGGCCGCCTTGGCCTCATCCCTGGCCTTGCCGACGATATCGGGCATGGCCACAGGCATCCTACCCTTGGACAGGACCAGGCTGACCTTGGCATCGTGACGGGTCTTGGTCCCTGGGGCCGGGTCCACTGAAATGGCCGCTCCTTCGGGGATGTCCATGGAGTATTGGTCCTTGGACGTGTCGTGGTCGATCCTGTCGAACCCGGCTGCCTTCAGAGCCTGCACCGGATCCTTGCCGTTGGATGTTTCCGGCATGAGGAGGTCCTTGGGTACCGTGGCCTGGCGCACTCCCTTGGAGACGGTCAATTTGAGCCTGCCGCCCCTCTTGCTGATATGGGCTCCGACAGTATCGGGATCGGCGGCCATGACGGCTCCCTTGGTCACCTGGTCGCTGAAGTCGTAGGCGGTGTCGACCTCGATGCCGGCGACCTTGAGTGTGCGGGCGTATTTGGCGAAGTCGGCGCCGACAACCTTGCACTCCTGGTTCTCGGAGCAGGAGACGTCATCTGGCTTGGGCAGGGCGACATAGCTGCCCGGACCCAGGAAGTACCACCAGGCGCCACCGCCGCCTCCGGCCAGGGCCAGCACCAGCAGGACTACAAGCGTGATGATCGAGCCCCGATGCCTGTGCTTGTGCTGGGGTTGAGCCGCTTCAGCGCCTTGCCGCAGGGTCTTTGCATCGGCTGAAGGTGCTGTCGGATTCTGAGGCTGCAGAACGGTCGTGGTCTCGGCTCGGGAGGGGGTGTCCACGTCGTTGAGCCGATAGCGTCTGGTCGCTGCGTCCGCATCGGTTTCAGGCGGGGCGGGCACAGACGGAACCGTGTCCGAATTCTCCGGGTCTGTTGCTGCAGCTTCGTCGTCGCTGGGTGCCGTAGTCTCCTGCTCAGAGGTTCCGGCGATGGCGGACGCGGGCTGTCCGCTTGCTGCTGGCAGCACGTAGTCCAAGGCTTGCCGGCCCAGTCCCTTGACCACCTTTCTCAGGCTTTCCAGGGCCTTGCCGGCGTCATCCGGGCGATTTTCGGGGGAGCGGTCGGTCATCGCGGAGACCAGGGCGGCCACAGATGGATCGATTCCGGGGCAGACCCTGGCCAGGGAGGGGACATCCTCGTGGACGTGCTTGAAGACGATGGTCACCGGATTGTCGCTGGCGAAGGGAACCGTGCCGGTCAGCATCTCGTAGGCGATAATCCCCACGGCGTAGAGGTCGCTCTGGGGTGAGGCCTCATTGTTTTCGATGGTCTCGGGTGCCAGGTAGGCGGCCGTGCCCATGAGCATGCCAGTCGAGGACAGGGTGGCCTGGGCTGCGGCGCGGGCCAGACCGAAGTCGGTGATCTCCACATGGCCGCGGTCGTTGATAAGAATGTTTTCCGGCTTGATGTCGCGGTGGATGACGCCGGCTCGGTGGGCGGAGGCCAGGCCGTCCAGGATCTCGCCCAAGATGCGCAGGGTCTCCTTCAGGGGGTAGACGCCCTGCCGGGCCATGTCCCGCCTCAGGCTGATGCCGTGGACATACTCCATGACCAGGTAATCCAGCCCCTGATCGACGCCCGTGTCGTAGACCTGGACGATGTGGGGGTTGGCGATGGCGGCCGCGGACCTGGTCTCCCGGCGGAAACGCTCCTCGAACTGGGCCCTGTGCGGTCCCTGGGCCAGCATGGTGTGCATGATCTTGACCGCCACGTGCCTGGACAGCCGCTGGTCCAAAGCCTCGTAGACCGTGGCCATGCCACCCTGTGCGATCTCACGCAGAATGCGGTAGCGCCCGTCGATGATCCGGTCGCTGGTCCTCTCGTCCGCTTCACTCATGCTCGTCTTGTCCGGCCCTCTACACCTCGGAGGCCTGACCGGCCTCGGCATCAATGGAAGATACACGTTCATGATACCCGGCGGTGGTGGCAAGCGGCAGGAAGCGTCGGCAGGCCTCGAGGAATATGGTTCGGCCACTTGCCGGCAGATGCAGATCATGGGCCAGGTCCTGGGCTCGGGCCTGGGCTCGGACGGACAGGTCGGCCATGCGTTGACGGCTGGCCTCTACGGCTCCACAGGACTGCATCAGATCACGGACCATATTCACCTGGCCATCCTTGCGGCGTTCGGCCGGGGAATCGTAGATTCGACGAACCTCTTTGGCCTGATCAGAATCGGCCATGGCCAGGGTGTCGGCCAGGAGGACGGTCCGCTTGCCCTCGCGGATATCGCCACCCACAGGTTTGCCGGTGCGTCGGTCGTCGCCTGTGACGTCCAAGAGATCGTCCGCCAGCTGGTAGGCCAGCCCCAGGTCCAGACCCAGGGCGCGCACCGACTCTTTGTGCTCCTCCATGTCTGCTCCGGCGGCCAACAGGCCCAGAGCCAGCGGGGTCAGGGTGGTGTAGGAGGCGGTCTTCCAGGCCATGGTGTGCAGGGCCTGGCGGCGCAGGCGTTCCGGATTGTCCAGACAGGCCTCCTCCATGCCCATGTCCAGGACCTGGCCGGTGACCACAGCCGTCTGCATGGCTTGGAAGGTTCTTCCGATGGCCGGTCCCTGAGGCAGGTCGGCAGCCGCCTGGAGGGCCATGTCCGTGCTCAGCGATGCCAGCAGGTCGCCAAGCAGGATGCCCAGACCGGTGCCGCGGACATCAGGTCTTGCGGGTGCCCGGCCGCTCGAGTCGTTTCCGGCAACCGACCGGCTCAGGGCCAGGTGGGTGGCAGGGCGGCCCCGACGACGGGGGGAACCGTCGATGATGTCGTCATGGACCAGCGCGCTGGTCTGATAGACCTCCAAGGCGCAGGCAAGGTCCACCACCGCCTGTTCACGGTCGGGATTCTGCTCGGAATCCAAAGCCCGCCAGACGTCGCAGAGCAGCAGGGCGCGCAGGCGTTTGCCGCCGCGGCCGGCCTCGATTGCCTGGAGGATGACCTCATGCAAAGCCTCCTGGGAGGGGTCCTGGTCCCGGGGGTGGTCCAGTCCGGGTTCTGGAGCAATCAGGTGGTCGCAACGGCGCTGGAGCAGTTCCTCCATGCGCTGTTCGACCCGTGCTGCAGTCACGCTTTTCATGCCTTAGAGCCTATCCGCATATCTGCCCAGCGGACAGGCTGCCGGGACCGTGGTGGATGGATGACGTCACTTGACCACATGATCGGTTGGGGCCTTCCTCACGGTGCCAACTGGATCAGGATGGTGCCAAGGCTCCCGGTTCCCATGCCGGGAGCGGATGGGAGGCGCTGAAGGCATGGACGACGCAAATGAAAAAGGTATGAAGGAACTGGTGGAGAACTACCGAGAGGGCCGACGACGATGGGGTGTGGAAGAGGCCGACAGACGATGGCTCCAGCAACCGTTGACAGACTGGATCGCTGGTTTGAAGGGGCCGCAGGCGCGCCAGCAGTTGGACTCCGACTCGGCAGACTGCCTGGCCGTGGCCACAAAGGAGACTCTGGCCATACGCGACGGGCTTATTTTGTCAATGCTGGCGCCTGAGCCTGGTCTGGACAGCGATCGGTTGATGGACCTGTGTGTTCGTCCCAATGATCCGTCGAATGTGACGGCGCTCTGCAGCATCCTGGATGCGGTCTTCAAGGACACTGCGACACGGCCGGACCAGCCCCGCTGTCGTGCAGGGCTTGCCATGCTTGAAGCCATGGCGGATCAGGTTCCGCCGGGGTTTCGGTCCCAGCCACTGGCGGTCGCGGCCTATGTCGACTGGTGGAGTGGGGGATCCCGAGCATCGGGGTTTGCGCAGAAAGCCCTGGCAGACGACCGTTCCTGCAGTCTAGCCGCCATCGTCCTGGCCTTGATAGGCCGTGGCATCGATCCGGCTTGGAGGCAATTGAGCTGAATCGGGAATAATCGTCCCCCTGGGGTGGTTCACTGTAATGAGTCTACGATTTGACCTTGCCATAGCTGTGCCCTTAAAGCAGTGTCGGCGGGTGGGATGATCCAGGAGGAGAATTTGGCCACGAAGGACACCAAGTCAGCCAAGACAGCCGCAGTGGATACCGCAAAGGGCCGGGGCAGTTCGACTGCCGGCAGGACCAAGACCACCACCAGGTCCAAGACCAGCAGCAAGGCGTCCCGCAAGACCACGTCCCGTAAGAGCGCCGCTACTAGCACCTCGGCGACCAAGAGGAACCGCCGTCCGGCCTCCAAGACCACCAAGAAGGTCGAAGAGAAGCCCATCCTGCAGCAGGAGGAGCAGGAGCCCGACGAGGATCTGCTGGAGGATCAGGAGGACGACGACCAGCTGGAGGACGAGCCCGACGAGGACGATCAGGAGGAGGATGAGGCCTCCCAGGTCCATGATGAGGCCGAGGAGGACCGCAAGGCCGCCCATGCCCTTGCCGCCAAGGTCAAGGGCGCTTTCGTCGTCGACGATTCCGATGACGATGAGAATGTCACCCCCTCTGGCAATCCCAAGCGTCGCGTGGTCACCGCCGGCGCCACTGCGGATCCTGTCAAGGACTACCTCAAGCAGATCGGCCGCGTCAGCCTGCTGAACGCCGAGCAGGAGGTGGACCTCTCGGAGCGCATTGAGGCCGGCCTCTATGCCCAGCATCTGCTGGATACCGAGGGCGAGGGTATGGACTTCAAGCGTCGCCGCGAGCTCAAGTGGGCCGCCAACGATGGGAAGAAGGCCAAGGATCATCTGCTGGAGGCCAACCTGCGACTGGTGGTCTCCCTGGCCAAGCGCTACACGGGCAGGGGCATGCTCTTCCTGGACCTGATCCAGGAAGGCAATCTGGGTCTGATCCGTGCCGTGGAGAAGTTCGACTACACCAAGGGCTACAAGTTCTCCACCTATGCCACCTGGTGGATTCGTCAGGCCATCACCCGCGCCATGGCCGACCAGGCCCGCACCATCCGCGTGCCCGTCCACATGGTCGAGGTCATCAACAAGCTTTCCCGCGTCCAGCGTCAGATGCTGCAGGATCTGGGCCGCGAGCCCACCCCCGACGAGCTGGCCAGGGAGCTGGACATGCCCGTCGAGAAGGTCCAGGAGGTCCAGAAGTACGGACGTGAGCCCATCTCCCTGCACACCCCTCTGGGTGAGGACGGCGACTCGGAGTTCGGCGACCTGATCGAGGACACCGACGCCATCGCCCCCTCGGACGCTGTGGCCTTCTCCCTGCTGCAGGAACAGTTCCAGCAGGTTCTTGAGACCCTGAGCCCCCGTGAGGCCGGCGTCATCAAGATGCGCTATGGCCTGGAGGATGGGCAGCCCAAGACCCTGGACGACATCGGCCGAGTCTACGGGGTCACCCGTGAACGCATCCGCCAGATCGAGTCCAAGACCATGTCCAAGCTGCGGCATCCCTCGCGCTCGCAGACCCTGCGTGACTTCCTGGATCAGTGACCTCTGCGCCCGACGGGGAGGCCCTGACACTGTCGAGGCCTCCTTGCTAGAAATGGTCATCGGTGCGTAAGCGACCGCCCATGTGGGACTCCTGTCCTCCTGGGCGCCATGAGGTGAACGGCGAGGTAAATGGTGGCGAAAAAGCCTGATAAGGAAAAGTCCTATGGTGCCGGCAGTCTGACGGTTCTGGATGGCTTGGACGCGGTGCGCAAGCGTCCGGGTATGTACATCGGGACCACGGACAGCCAGGGGCTCATGCACTGCCTTTGGGAGATCATCGACAACGCCGTGGACGAGGCCCTGGCCGGTCAATGCGACCACATCAAGGTCATCCTGCACAGGGATGGCTCCATCGAGGTGGATGACAACGGCCGAGGCATCCCCGTTGATATAGAGCCTCGGACAGGGTTGACCGGCGTGGAGGTGGTTCTGACCAAGCTTCACGCGGGAGCCAAGTTCGGCAACTCTTCATACACGGCTGTGGGCGGCCTGCACGGCGTGGGATCTTCGGTGGTCAACGCCCTGAGCTCCCGACTGGACGTGGAGGTGGACAGGGACGGCAAGACCCACCGGATGCGCTTCCATCAGGGCCATCCCGGTACCTACCAGGACCCTGATCCGGAGCATCCCTCGCCTGACTCGCCCTTTAAACGCACCAGGAAGAACCGGCCTACGCCCCTGGAGGTGGTCGGCAGCGTGCCCAAGTCCAGGACCGGCACCAGGGTGCGCTACTGGGCCGACCCGGAAATCTTCAACCCCACGGCCCGGTTCAGCTACGCCCAGCTGATCGACCGGGTACGTCAGACCAGCTTCCTGGTGCCTGGCCTCAAGATCACTGTGATCGACGATCGCATCCCCGCCACAGGAAGTGCCGAGCAGGATCTGCGCCTGGAGGTTGACGGCGAACCTGCTGCAGAGCCGAATAATCAGGACGTTCAGGAGAACCTTCGTGAATCGCCTGACAGCGACGATCACTCTGAAGAAGGCGACGGGGACGAACGTGCCGAAGACGCGCAGGCCGAGGATGCCGACCTTTCGGCCACCGAGAGGGCCGACCGGGCCATGCTGCAGCCGGAGGACGAGTCCGGCCATCAGCGGGTGGAGGAGTTCCTGCACACCGGTGGGGTGACGGACTTTGTGGACTTCCTGTCCAAGGGCGAGCCGGTCAGCGACATCTGGCGGATCAGCGGCCAGGACACCTACCAGGAAGAGACCCAGCGGGTCGGTCCCGATGGCGAGCTGCACGCCGAGCAGGTGGAACGTGTCTGCGGGGTGGATATCGCCCTGCGCTGGGTCAATGACTACGATTCAGTCGTTTGTAGCTTCGTCAATGTGGTGGAGACGCCCGGCGGGGGCATGCACGTGGACGGGTTCATGAACGCCATGACCCGCCAGGTGCGCAAGGCCGTTGAGGCCAACGCTCGCCGTCTCAAGGTCAACCTCAAGGATTCTCACACCAAAGTGGAGCGCGACGACGTTCTGGCCGGGCTGGTGGCCGTGGTCACCGTGCGCATCGCCGAGCCGCAGTTCCAGGGCCAGACCAAGGACGTGCTGGGTACGGCCCAGGTCAAGCCCATCGTCACCCGGATGACCGACGACCAGTTCGGCCAGATGATCAGCGGCTCCAAGCGCGGCTTCAAGGAGCAGTCCGGCCAGGTGCTGGAGAAGATCGTGGGCGAGATGCACGCCCGCGTCCAGGCACGCAAGACCAAGGAGGTCACCAGGCGCAAGAACGCCCTGGAATCGGCCTCCATGCCCTCCAAGCTCTCGGATTCCATGCCCGGCAACGACGACATCGCCGAGCTGTTCATCGTCGAGGGCGACTCAGCCCTGGGCACGGCCAAGGCGGCCCGAAACTCCATGTTCCAGGCCCTGCTGCCCATCCGTGGCAAGATCCTCAACGTGCAGAAGGCCTCCCTGTCCCAGATGCTGACCAACAAGGAGTGCGCCTCCATCATCCAGGTGGTCGGCGCGGGCTCGGGAGCCAGCTTCGACATCGACCAGGCCCGCTACAACAAGGTCATCATGATGACCGATGCCGACGTGGACGGCGCCCATATCCGCATCCTGTTGCTGACCCTCTTCTACCGCTACATGCGGCCCCTGATCGAGAACGGGCGGGTCTACGCAGCCGTGCCGCCCCTGCATCGAATCGCCCTGGCAGGCAGGAACAAGGGGAAGTTCATCTACACCTATTCGGACGATGAGCTGGAGGGCAAGCTGGCCGATCTGCAGGCCAAGCACATCGACTACAATCCCGATGTGCAGCGCTACAAGGGTCTGGGCGAGATGGACGCCGACCAGCTGGCCGACACCACCATGGATCCCAGGACCCGCATGCTGCGCCGCATACGCATGGAGGATGCCGCTCAGGCGGCCGGTATCTTCCCCCTGCTCATGGGGGACGACGTGCCGCCCCGCAAGCAGTTCATCGTGGACAATGCCGACGACTTCGACCGGAGCAAGATCGACACCTGATCTGTCTTCAGCAAGGCCCGAAAGGTGGGGAGAGGAGCGTAACGCAGATGAGCAGCGATCCCTTGGGTAATTTTTCCCCGCAGACGGCCGGCTGGTTTCGTCAGGCCTTCCCTCAGGGTCCCACGCCGACCCAGGTGCAGGCCTGGCCGGCCATCCGTTCAGGCGGCGATGCGCTGATCATTTCGCCCACCGGCTCGGGCAAGACCCTGGCCGCCTTTCTCTGGGCCATCGACGAGCTTATGACCATGCCCCGGCGCTCCCGGAAGCCTGGGGTCGCCGTGCTCTACATCTCGCCCATGAAGGCCCTGGGGACGGATGTGGCCCGCAACCTGCAGGCTCCGCTGGAGGGCATAGCCGAGCGCTTTGTACAGCAGGGAGGTAAAGCGCCCAAGGTCCGGACGGGCATCCGTACCGGAGACGCCGACGCCCGCGGCCGCAGAGCCCTGGCCGCCCATCCTCCGGATATTCTGGTCACCACACCTGAGTCCCTCTATCTGATGCTGACCTCCAAGACGGCCAGCACGCTGAAGAACGTGCAGACCGTTATTGTGGACGAAATCCACGTTTTGGCGGGCAATAAGCGCGGGGCTCATCTGGCGCTGAGCCTGGAGCGCTTGGACGACCTGGTCGGAGGGCCTGTGCAGCGGATCGGCCTGTCGGCGACGGTCCGTCCACCCGAGCAGGTGGCCCGTTTTCTGGGCGGCAGCCGTCCGGTCAGTCTGATCCAGCCCAGGTCGTCCACAGCCATGGACCTGCGCCTGATCGAGCCCCTGGAGGACATGGGGGATCTGGCCGCGCCGCCCGGCGAGTCCAGCCAGGAAGGGCAGGAGGGGGACCAGAGAAGCGGATCCATCTGGCCTGCCGTCGAGCGGGCCATCCTGGATCAGGTCCTGTCCCACCGCACCACCCTGGTCTTCGTCAACTCCCGAGGACTCGCCGAACGCCTGACCGCCCGGCTGAACGACCTGCACCAGTCTGATCTGCAGGCATCCGGCCACGACCGGCCAGGTTCATCCGATGAAACAGCTGAGCCCAGGGAGCCGGCCCACTACGATTCGGCCACCGGGTCCACCTCCGAGAGAACCTCCGGCCTGAGCGTCGACCAGCCCATCGCCATGGCCCATCATGGTTCGGTATCCAAGGAACGCCGCCGCCAGGTGGAGGACGATCTCAAGGCCGGCAGACTGCGGTGCGTGGTCGCCACCTCAAGCCTGGAGCTGGGTATCGATATGGGTTCGGTCGATCTGGTCATCCAGGTCAATGCCCCGCTGTCGACCGCTTCGGGACTGCAGCGGGTGGGCCGGGCTGACCATCAGGTGGGTCAGGTATCGCAGGCCAGGCTTTTCCCCCTAACCCGCGAGCAGATCCTGGAGTGCACGGCCAGCATGGAGAGCATGGTCCAGGGTGACATCGAACCCACCATCATGCCCAGCAGTCCCTTGGATGTTCTGGCCCAGCAGACGGTGGCCGCGGCCGCCATGGGCCCGCTCAAGGAGGAGGACTGGCTGGCCACGGTCAGACGGGCCGCGCCCTTCGCCCACCTGGACCAGCAGGTCTACCGGGCGGTGCTGGGCATGCTCAGCGGTGCCTACACCTCCCAGGATTTCACCGCCTTCCGTCCCATACTGGTCTGGGACCACCAGACCGGTATGCTGACGGCCCGGCCCGGCGCGCAACGACTGGCGGTCACCTCCGGAGGCACCATTCCCGACCGTGGCTCCTACAGTGTGGTCATGCCCTCCGAGGCCGCCGGCGGCAAACCCCGCCGAGTGGGGGAGCTGGATGAGGAGATGGTCTACGAGTCCCGCAAGGGGGACGTGATCACCCTGGGTACCACCTCCTGGAGGATCCAGCAGATCACCCGCGACCGTGTGGTGGTCGTGCCCGCTCCGGGACGCTCCGCCAGGCTACCCTTCTGGCATGGGGAGGGCACCGGCCGCGACCCTGCCTTTGGCCGTCGCCTGGGCAGACTCGCCATGGAACTGTCCCAGGGCCTGATACCGGCGGTCCAGACTGCCTCCGGCCGGCCGGGTTTCACTCAATCAGTAAGCACTCGTCTGCTGAAGGACGGCCTGGACCGTCCTGCTATCAACAATCTGGCCGCCTTTCTGGCCGAGCAGCAGGCCTCCACCGGCCGGGTGCCCGACGACCGGCACCTGGTGGTCGAGCGCTGCCCCAACGAGGAGGGTGATCTGAGGCTGATCCTCCATTCGCCATACGGCCGCAGGGTCAACGAGCCTTGGGCCCTGGCCATCGCCGCCCGGCTCTCCCGTGAGCGCGGATACGACGGATCCGTCTGGGCGGGGGAGGACGGCATCGTCGTGCAGATTCCGGGCACTGATGCCTTCCTGGAAGATCAGCGAATATTCGGATTCACCCCTGATCAGGTGGAGCGCGAAGTCCGACGGCACCTGGTGGGCTCAGCGCTCTTCCAGGCCCGCTTCCGCCAGTGCGCAGCCCGCTCGCTCTACATGCCCAGGATGGAGCCGGGTCGTAGGGTTCCGCTCTGGCAGCAGCGTCTGCGGGCCTCCCGTCTGCTGGACGCGGCTCTGAAGGAGGATGACTTCCCCCTGGTTCTGGAGACCATGCGCGAGTGCCTGCAGGACGTCTACGACATGCCTGCCCTGCGCGAGCTCATGGCCGACCTGGAGCAGGGGAGCGTTCGTCTGGTCCCGGCCTCCACCAAGGCCCCCTCGCCCATGGCTTCAGGGCTGCTCTTCGGCTACCTGGGGACCTTCATGTACCAGTACGACATGCCCAAGGCTGAGCGCGACGCCGCCATGCTGGCCATCGACTCCGACCTGCTGGAGCAGATGGTCGGCCAGGTGGACATGGCTGACCTTCTGGACCAGGAGACCGTAGACCAGGTGACTGCTGATCTGCAGCGGCTTTCGCCCAGAACCCGGGCCAGGGGAGCCGAAGGACTGGCCGACCTGTTGCGCACCCTGGGCCCCATGGATTTGGCTGGGATTCGTCGGCGCATGCGCGGGCAGGAGGACGAATCGGTTACGGAGGCACAGGTCCGGGCCATGCTGGAGGAGCTGCAGACCCAGGCCAGGGTGGTCCAGGTCAGACTGGGTACACGCGACTGCTGGGTATGGGCCGGTCAGGCAGGGCGGCTGACGGCGGTTCTGGGCCTTGGCATCATCCGGCCATCCGCTCAGTCAACACAAAAATCGGAATCGGACAGTGAAGCCTTTGACCAGCTGGTCAGGCAATATGCCGAAGTCCATGGGCCATTCACCACCGAGGACCTGGCCGGTCACCTGGGTCTGGGCAGCGCTCTCTTGGAGGACCGACTGCGCTCCCTGGCCTCACGCGAGCTGCTCATGACCGGGGTCTTCCCCAGGCCTGACCTGAGTGCCTATGGCGAGCCGGGATTTGAGGGAGGCGAACCCCGCCGGGGGTGGCTGGATCCCGAGGTCTTCCGTCGGCTGCGCTCGCGGTCCCTGGCCAAGGCCAGCAAGGCCGCCAGTCCTGTCCCCGGTCATGTCTACAGCGACTTTCTTCTTCACAGGCAGGGTCTGGCACCCCTGGGCCAGGAGCCCTTGATGGGCACCGAAGGATTGCTGGAGGTGGTCGGGCAGCTGGAGGGGCTGGCTCTGCCGACCGAACTCTGGGAGTCGGCCATCTTCCCGGCCAGGGTGCGTGATTACGGACCGGCCTTGATGGACGATCTGCTGGCTTCGGGCCAGGTGGTCTGGGTGGGGTCCGACCAGGGGGAGGGCCCGTTGGGCGCCATGACCTTTTATCTGGCCGAGGACCTGGATGATGAGCTTCCAGCACAATCTGTTGGTCCTCCGTCGGTCACGGATGTGGCCGGCAAGTCGAGCAAGGCGGGCGACGCGTGCGATCTGGAAGAGACCATGCTGGATGTTCTGGCCGACGGGGGAGCCTACCGCTTCGATCGGCTTCTGCGCGCCTGCGCCGGCCGGGGCGGGAATGACGTTGAGTCTCTTGGTTTTGAAGCCCCCGATCAGGAGGCCGTGGCACGGTCGCTCTGGGATTTGGTCAGGTGTGGACTGGTCACCAACGCCTCCCTGGCTCCGGTTCGGCGCCTGATCCGAGGATCAGGGTCTCAGTCCTCGGGGAGGACCCGACGCCTGCCCCACGGCCTGCATGGACACGGCAGGCCCAGGGGTCGTGCAGCCATGATGCGGGCGACAAGCTCAACAGCGCTGTCAGCAGCGGCGGAGGGGTTCTGGACCCTGGTTGTGGATGAGCGCGGGTCAGCAGGAGGCTCAGCGGGGACTGGCATGGCCGGTTCATGCGATGAGTCTAGAGGCAGCCAGGACGATGATCGACAGCGGACCGTCCGCCTGGTCCACGAGGAGCAGGCCATCCTGGACCGCTATGGGCTCCTGGCTCCGGTGCTGCCTGAGGTGCGGTCCCTGCCTGGCGGATTCTCGGCCCTCTATCAGGTCTGCAGACGGATGGAGGAGGCCGGTCAGCTGACGCGTGGGGTCATCGTCGACGGTTTCGGCGGTGCCCAGTTCGCCCCCCGAGAGGTGATCAACCAGCTCAGGGACTTCCAAGAGGATGAGCGCCGGAGCGATGGTGAAGACAGATCGGGGCAGCGACCTCCCGAGCCCGTGGTCATGGATGTGACCGATCCCGCCAACCTCTATGGCACGGCTCTTGTCTGGCCGACTACATCAGGGGATGCCGGCGGTCGGCCCATTCGGCGGATGGGGAACCTCTTGATGCAGCATCGAGGCTGCGCCCTGGTCTATGCGGCGCCCAAGGGGCATCATCTGCTGGTCTTCGGCGAGCCCGAGCGTGGATTGCTGGAGGCGGCCTTCGCCCAGCTGGCTTCATGGCTGAGGCGGGGCGGGCAGGGACGCATCCTCTTCAGTGATGCCAATGGCCGGCCTCTGACCATGCGTGAACCGGTGGGCATGGCCCTGGCCGCCGCCGGATTCACGGCCGGACCAGGCGGCATGGCCCTCTACTGAGCCTTGTGTGAACGTGTCCTCAGGCTACAAAGGCGATGGGCGCTGCCAGCTCCTGGCCGGAGGCATCCCGGCGCATGTCCACGTCGGGCAGGTCGACCGGAGAACAGGCAGCGGTGCTGGCGTGCAGGGGCCAGGCGCCCACCCGGGCCAGCAGCAGGGTGTCCTGACCCTTGAGGAAGCGCTGGGAGCGCACGCCCCTCGTGCCACGGCCCTTGACCGGATACATCTCCAGCGGAGTCAGCTTGGCCGACCCATTCTCGGTGCCGGGCAGAGCCTCGGAGTCACCGGCCACGGTCAGGACCACGGCCCCGGCCTGGGTGCTCATGCCATCTTCGCCGGTCTCCTGGTAGGTCCAGCCGATCTCTCCGGCCGGCACAACCGCGAAGGTGGCGACCTGGCAGCCCTGGACCAGTCGGATGCCCACCATGCCTGCCGCATTGCGACCCTGGGGGCGAACCTTGTCGCCGGTGAAGGTCAATAGGCTGGCATCCGAGGAGATGAGCACCATGCGGTCCCCGTCCTGGCAGGGGGCTGCGAAGACCACCTGATCCTCATCCTTCAGGTCGATGACCGTCCAAGAGTCCATGGTGGTCGGGGACTCGCGGTTCCAACGTTTGACCGTGCCAAGCCGGGTGCCCAGGGCCAGGGGCCGGGTGTCGGCCATGTCGATGACGGTGACGGCGTGCTCGTCGGCCTGTGGTTCGGTGCTGGCGGTCCCGCCCAGAAGTTCGTCAGCCACGATGCCCCCGCTCAGGTTGGGGTTGGCGGTGGCGGGGATCAGCGGCAGGTCGGCCACAGGAGCGGTGATCAGCCGTCCAGCCGTGGTGACCAGGCCGTAGGTGGCCAGGGTGGTGGTGGCGAATATGGCGATGATCTGGTCGTCATGCCCCCGGTCCTGGTTGCGTGGCCGGGACCGCCAGGCGTCCAAGGCTCCTGGGGTGCTGCGTGCCAGCAGGCCGGTGGCGCTCATCATGACCGTGCAGGGCTTGTCCTCCATGTGCAGGTCGCCGCCGTCCCCGCCGCGGCTGGTTCCTCCGCTTGCCATCAGTGCGGCCTGTGGGCCGGCACCGGCCTTGCCGGGGGTTTGCTGGTCGCCGGCTGCTGCCGACTGCACGGGGGCCAGATCGCCGGAGGGCTCCTGGTCCAGGATGACCGTGCGCCTGGGCGTACCCCACTGGGCCACCGCCTGGTCCATCTCCTGGATGACCACACGGTCAAGCTCGGCCGAGGAACCCAGAATCCGCTCCAGTTCCTCCAGCTGCTTGTTGAGGTCGTCGCGTTCGCCCTCCAGCTCGATCCTGCTCATCTTGGTCAGCCGCCGCAGCCGCAGGTCAAGAATGTACTGGGCCTGGGTCTGATCCAGGTCGAAGACCGCCATCAGCTTGGTCTTGGCCGCATCCGCATCGTCCGAGCTGCGAATGACCTGGATGACCTCGTCGATGTCGACCAGGGCCAGCAGAAGACCCTCGACCAGATGCAGACGTTCCAGGGCCTTCTTGCGGCGGAACTCGCTGCGTCTATGGATGACCGTGCGCCGGTGTTCCACCCAGACCTCCAGCAGCTCCTTGAGCCCCATGGTTCTGGGCCGTCCGTGGACCAGGGCCACGTTGTTGATGGTGAAGGAGTCCTCCAGGGGCGTGTACTTGAAGAGTTTGCCCAGGACCTTGCCAGGGTCGAATCCCGTCTTGATCTCGATGACCAGGCGGGTCCCGTTGTGCCGGTCGGTCAGGTCGATGGCGCTGGAGATGCCCTCCAGCTTGTGGTTGCGCACCCCATCCGAGATGCGTTCCAGAACCCGTTCGGGTCCCACCATGAATGGCAGCTCAGTGACCACGATGGCCTTCTTGCGGGCGGTCACGTTCTCCAGGTGGGTGACGGACCTGGTCACGAAGGCCCCCCGGCCGTGCTCGTAAGCCTTGCGGATGCCGTCCCGACCCACGATGACCCCGCCGCCGGGCAGATCCGGGCCGGGCACGTAGCGCATGAGTTCGTCCAGGCTTGCGTCCGGGTGGGCCATCAGATACTTGGCAGCGGCCACCACCTCGCTCAGGTTGTGGGTGATCATGTTGGTGGCCATGCCCACGGCGATGCCCGAGGCTCCGTTGACCAGCAGGTTAGGGATGGCCGAGGGCAGGACCTGGGGCTCCTTGAGCTTGTTGTCGTAGTTGGGGGAGAAGTCCACCGTGTCCTGGTCGATGTCGGCGTTCATGCCCAGGGCCGCCGGAGCCAGCCTGGCCTCGGTGTAGCGGGAGGCCGCCGGTCCGTCGTCCAGGGATCCGAAGTTGCCGTGGCCGTCGACCAGGGGCAGGCGCATGGCGAAGGGCTGAGCCAGCCTGACCATGGCCTCGTAGATGGAGGAGTCGCCATGGGGGTGCAGCTTGCCCATGACCTCGCCCACGGCCCTGGCGGACTTCATGTAGGGGCGGTCGGGGTTGAGGTTCATCTGGCCCATCTGATAGATGATCCGCCGCTGGACCGGCTTGAGTCCGTCACGGGCGTCGGGCAGGGCCCTGGCGTAGATGACCGAGTAGGCGTATTCCAGGAAGGACTTGCTCATCTCCTCGTTCAGAGGGGTTTCGACGATGTGCTCCTTGACCTGCCTGGGGTCGTACCCCGCCGCCTTGCTCCTGCGATGAGTTGCCATGCTCCAGCTCCTGCTCCTTCACGTTCCGCCTTATGATAACCGGACGGTCCGCCAAAGCCTTCACCGCAGGGATGCGGTGTCGGCCTGGGGTCTGACCGTGCTTGAATGGAAGGCATGGGTCTGGATACACCTGACATGAAGGAACTGCTGCAGCCGAGTCCGCCTATCCAATACGGGGACCGGGCGGGGGCTAACCATGTTGGCGGGGCCAGGCATCTGTCCGCCGTCCTGCCAGCCCTGAGTGCCTGCCTGGGAATGCCTGTGGCCACCGACGTCCATCCGTCTGCCAAGGCTCTCCAGGAGGCTCTGGGACTGCCGGAGGCCCGGTCGGTGGTCGTCGTCCTGGTGGATGGGCTGGGATTCTGGAATCTGGTCAGCCGCCAGGGCCATGTGCCCTACCTGCGCTCGCTGCTGTCCGAGCCCATCAACCAGCGTCCCCTCTACACCAGTCTGCCCTCGACGACCGTGGCGGCCATGGGGGTCTTCGGCACCGGAACCAGCCCTGGACTGACCGGCATGACCGGCTACACCCAGCTGAACCCGGACACCGGCCAGTTGGGTCAGATGATCCAATTCAGGGGCGCTCAGGATCCCGAGCACCTGCAGCGCCGTCCCACGGTCTTTGAGACCCTCCAGGCGCAAGGGGTCCGTGTGACCTCCTCGGGCCTGCCGCGTTTTCGCGATTCAGCCCTGACCCGCGCGGCTCTGCGTGGCGGGGAGTATCTGGCCCACAACCACTCCCGTCAGCGTCTCCTGGCCGCCTGCGAGGCCGCCCGCCAGCCGGGTCTGACCTACCTCTACATTCGCGATGTGGACAAGGTGGGCCACCACAGCGGCTGGGAGGGTGAGGAGTGGGTGGCCGCTCTTGAAGCCACCGATGCACAGCTGGCCGAGCTTCATCGCCGCCTGCCTGCCGGGACACTGACGGTGATCATAGCCGATCACGGCATGGTTGAGTCCGATCCGAACCAGCGCATTGACATTGCCCAGGATCCCGAACTGAACCGGGATGTGCGACTGGTGGGCGGCGAGCCCAGGGCGGTCATGCTCTATCTGGACCAGGGGGCGAACCCCCAGGTCGTGGCTACACGCTGGCGTGAGCGTCTGGGGGAGCGGGCCTGGGTGTTGACCCGGGACCAGGCCATCCAAGGGGGAATCTTCGGCCCTGTGGACGCTCGGATCCGACCCATGATCGGCGACCTTCTGGTGCTGGCCGGTGACCGGATCACCCTGGTGAATTCTGCAGATCAGACGGATGCCGCAACCAGGCTGCCCGGCGTGCATGGTTCATGGACCCGTCTGGAGACGCAGATTCCCTGCCTGATCGACCTGGTCTGACTACTTGCCGAAGAGGATCTCATCCCAGCTGGGCACGGCCGACCGTCCGGAGTGCTTTTTGGCCCGCTTGCTGCGGCGACCCTCCTTGGGCTGATCCTCCTGCTCGTCCTGCCCGGCATCATCGCCTGGATCCTCTTGCCGGGGCTGCTCCTGGTCCGCCTGGCTCTGTCCATGGTTCTGCACGGGCAGGACCATGGTGGATTCGTTGTCCCTGATGGGAGGATGCTCGGCTGTGTCGGGGTCCTCGGTCAGTTCTGCGCTGGGGTGGCTGGGCTCTTGCTCGGCTGTCCGCTCCTGGCTCTCCTTGGGCTTGCCATAGAGCCAGGCCGTGAGTGCCGCCTGACGTTCACCGCTCTCCTGGCCCTCCGATCCGGCGTCCTCTTCTTCGATTTGGGTAAAGGTATCCTTCTGGCTTGGAGGCCGCCTGTCGGTCTGATCGTCAATCGCTTCGGCAGGCCGATCCTGACCATGATCGTCTGCGGAATCATCCAGCAGCATCCTTGCCGCCCCGTTCAGACAGGTCACGGTGTTGTCATGCATGTTCCAGGCCCAGCGGGCGTTGAAAATCCGCTTGTCCAAGGTAAACACGCCGTTGATGTTCCAGGGTTCGTACCCTCGTCTGGTGGCCTGCCAGGACACCTGTGACAGGCTGACCCCTGCGCGGGCCAGCACCTTGCCGATCAGTTCCTGGTAGTTTCGCCCGCCCGACCCCTTGGGCGCCGGCATGGTCAGGAACTGCTCGATGGCGTACTTCTTTTCGGTCTCCACCGGGGCCGCGAAACGCCGTACCAGCGCTTCGTTGACAGCGTATTGCTGAGCCACCTGCTCAGGGCGAGCGCCGGCGCGCACAGCCGCCTGAATGGCCGAGACAGGCAGGGGCTTGGACTTGCCGGTCTGGGGGTCAACGTCCTCTTCTTCCTTGACCTGCTTGGCCTCAAGAATGGCGCGATCAAGCGCATCGTCGACCCTTACGGCGAAGTGCCGGTGGTCACAGACGAAGACCAGATCGCCCCTGTCGTCGACATGGTCAAAGCTGGCCACCCTGGTCCCATTCTCAGACATGCACGCCCCTATCCTCTTACGGTTCCTTTACACGGCCTTAGGTATTTCCATTGTGCCCTACGGTTGGTATTTTACGTGCTTTTGAAATCGTGTATCCTATGCGCAGTACATATCGTGTGAAATGACCGGCATACGAGGTGGCCGGCCGAACAAGGAAAGGGTACACGATGGCACAGGATTACGATACCCCGCGCGACAAGGACGAAGACGAGGAATCCCTGCAGGAGCTGGGCAAAAGCGGCCAGGATGCCGGGGCCGACCTGGACGACGACGAGAACGCCATCGCCGAGGACTACGAGCTGCCTGGCGCCGACCTGAGTAATGAGGACTCTTCGGTGACCGTCATCCCCATGCAGGGCGATGAATTCATCTGCTCCAACTGCTTCCTGGTCAAGCACCGGAGCCAACTGGCCTACACCACCCCCGACGGCAAGCCCGTCTGCAAGGAGTGCGCCGCCTGATGGCCTACGACGAGTCCTACAACGAGCCAGAAACGGTCGAGGTCCTGTTCAAATCCTTGGATGGGGCCAAGGTGCCGGAATACGCCATGCCCGGCGATGCAGGTGCCGATCTGCGAGCCAGGGTGGCCGTGGATCTGGCTCCCTTCCAGCGGGCGCTGGTTCCCACCGGCGTCGCTCTGGCTCTGCCCAACGGGTACGTCGGCCTGGTTCACCCGCGCTCGGGACTGGCAGTCAAGATGGGGGTAACCGTGCTCAACGCGCCCGGAACCATCGATGCCGGGTACAGGGGCGAGATCAAGGTGCCGCTGATCAACTTGGATCCGCGTGAGTCGGTTCACTTCGAGCCCGGGGAGCGCATTGCCCAGCTGATCATTCAGCGCTACGTACAGGCCCGTTTCGTGCCCGCGGAACGTCTGCCCGGCTCGGCGCGTTCGGATGCCGGATTCGGCTCGACGGGCCGCTGAGGCATCCTTCGGACACGGACGGCCTGAATGGGTCAGGCGCAAGTGTAAGATTGGTGCATCATATCGCTACATTGGAGGCTTGAATGGTCACTCAGGAGGGCAGCGTCTGCAGCAATGATGTCGGCGATCAGACCCCTTCTGGCCTGTCCTCCAGAGCCTTGGGATGTGAGGTCAGCGACGATCCGCTCAACCCCCTGATGTCCATCTGGGAGATTTGCGCCGCCCATCATCCGGGCGAGGATCTGTCCATGCTCCAGCGCGCCTATGACCGCGCTGTGGTCCAGCATGCCGACCAGAGGCGCAAGTCTGGCGAGCCCTACATCATCCATCCGCTGGCTGTGGCACAGATTCTGGCAGACCTGGGCATGGGGCCCAAGGTGGTTTCGGCTGGTCTGCTGCACGACACTGTGGAGGACACCGACTACACCCTGGAGCAGTGCAGGGACGAGTTCGGCGACACGGTGGCCGGCCTGGTGGACGGGGTCACCAAAATATCCAAGATGGACTACGGCGATTCGGCACAGGCCGAGACCATACGCAAGATGATCGTGGCCATGAGCCGAGATGTGCGCGTCTTGGTGGTCAAGTTGGCCGACCGGGTCCACAACGCCCGCACCTGGCGCTACGTCAAGGCTTCATCAGCCCAGCGCAAGGCCCGCGAGACCCTGGATGTCTATGCGCCCCTTGCCAACCGGCTGGGCATGAACGCCATCAAAACCGAATTGGAAGAACTCAGCTTCAAGACTCTCTATCCCAAGATCTACCACGAGATCGTGGTGCTGGTCTCCCGCAGGGCGGGCCAGCGGGAGGTCTATCTGAAGCAGATCCTGGACGAGATCCACGAGGATCTGGACGCCCAAGGCATCAAGGCCCAGGTGACCGGACGGCCCAAGGACTACTTCAGCATCTACCAGAAGATGATTGTGCGCGGGCACGATTTCGCTAACATCTATGATTTGGTCGGGGTGCGGATCATTGTGGACACCATCCGCGATTGCTATGCGGCCCTAGGCGCCGTCCATGCCCGCTGGAGTCCGGTGCCTGGGCGGTTCAAGGACTACATCGCCATGCCCAAGACCAACCGCTACCAGTCCCTGCACACCACGGTGGTAGGCCCGGGCGGCAAGCCGGTGGAGATTCAGATCCGCACCTGGCAGATGCACCGTCGTGCCGAGTTCGGCATCGCCGCCCACTGGAAGTACAAGGAGAACGGGTCCGCCGGCCGCGAGCTCTCCCAGCCGGACAAGTCCGACGTCAAGCGTGAGCGCCAGGAGGGGGAGCTGAGCCAGGAGGACAACCTTACCTGGATCCAGCAGCTGGCCGACTGGACCAGCGAGACTCCTGACTCCAATGAATTCCTGGGCTCCTTGAAGGATGATCTAGGCTCGGCCGAGGTCTATGTGTTCACTCCCAAAGGCAAGATCATCTCCCTGCCGGCCGATTCCACGCCGGTGGACTTCGCCTATGCCGTCCATACCGAGGTGGGCCACAGAACCATGGGCGCGCGCGTCAACGGCCGTCTGGTCCCCCTGGATACCAAGCTGCGCAACGGGGATACTGTGGAGATCCTGACCAGCAAGTCGGACACCGATGGGCCTTCGCGCGACTGGCTCAGCTTCGCCAAGAGCCCCCGCGCCCGCAGTAAGATCCGTCAGTGGTTCAGCAAGGAGCGCCGTTCGGAGACCATCGGAGAGGGCAAGGACGAGCTGATCCGCGCCATGCGCAAGCGGAACCTGCCCGTGGCCACTCTGCTTACCCCCGAAGCCATGGTGGGTGCTGCCGACGAGCTTAACTATCCCAATGAGAATGCGGTCTACGCCGCCATAGGCGACGGACAGGTCTCCACTCAGAATGTGATTTCCCGGCTGGTCAATGATGCCGGCCGGTCAGCCCTTGAGGACGAGGTGGAGCAGGAGGCCATTCCCCTGCAGCGGGTCACCAAGTCCAGCCGGCCGGAGACCTCCCAGGGGATCTCGGTCAAGGGTGTGGACGATGTCTGGGTCAAGCTGGCCCGTTGCTGCACCCCGGTGCCGGGAGATCCCATCACCGGGTTCATCACCCGCAACCAGGGCGTTTCGGTTCATCGGTCCGACTGTCAGAACCTTCTGGACCTTCGCAAGAAGCAACCCGAACGGATCATCGAGGTCTCCTGGACAGGCAAGCAGGGCACCTTCATGGTCCAGATCCAGGTGGAGGCCCTGGATCGGCCCCACCTGCTCTCCGACATCACTCAGGTGCTGTCCGACCACGGCGTCAACATCCTGTCTGGCAGCCAGTCCACTGGCCGTGACCGGGTGGCGGTCAGCCAGTTCGTCTTCGAAATGGGCGACCCCCAGCATCTGAACACCCTCTTGTCGGCAGTCAGGAAGATCGACGGGGTCTTCGATGCCTACCGTCTGACCGGAGCCAAGGGTTCGACCAGCCCCCATATGCGGGCCATCTGACCTTCCATCTCAACCACCGCTATGTCCGCTTTTCCTCTACACTCTTGCGACGGCAGGGTCACTTGCTTTCGGCCTTGAACTGAAAGACGGTTATCAACGGTGGTTACGGAAGGGCCCCCGGTGGTCGATGACCAGGCCGGGGGCCCTGAAGCAGTCAGATGCGATCAGCGCACGGCGTTCATCCACTGCTCCTTGGTGGCCTTCTCGGCCTCAAGCTCCTGCTTCTTAGCCGGATCCTGCTCGGCGGCGATCCGACGGTCCAGATCCTCAAGCTGGGCGGCCAGCTGCTGCTCGAAGCTGGAGACGCGGGCATCGGCCTCGGGGTCCGACTGGTTCCAGGCTGCATCCTCCACGGCCTTGATCTGCCGGTCCACAGCATCCATCCTGCCTTCGATCCGGCGCATGTCGTCACGGGGGACAAAGCCGATGCCGTCCCATTCCTCCTGGATCTTGGCCAGCTCCTGCCGGGCCTGCTTGGCGGCCTTGGCATCCTTGACGGGCAGCAGAGCCTCAGCCTTGGCCACCAGGGCTTCTTTCTTGGTCAGGTTTTCGCGCTCGTTGACCGAGGTCTTGTCCCGGTCTGCCTGACGGGCGTTGAAGAAGACATCCGCGGCCTGACGGAACCGGGCCCAGAGGGCATCGTCATCCTGACGTCCTGCCCGTCCGGCCTGCTTCCAACGGTCCATAAGCTCGTTGAACTGGTGGGAGGTGGGTCCCCAGTCGGTGGAGTCCTTGATCTGGTCGGCCTCGGCGATGATCTCCTCTTTGATCCGCTTGGTCTCTGTCCGTTGGGCATCACGCTGCTGGGCCCACTTGCGGCGGGCCTGGTTGAAGGTGGTGCGGGCGGAGGAGAAGCGCTTCCAGAGCGCGTCCGCGTCGGCCTTGTCGATGCGGATGGTGGTGCGCTGGTGGTGCTGCCACTGCTCGAAGAGGGAACGGAACTTGTCCGCTGTGGAACGCCAGTTGGTGGAGTCGCCCAAGGAGGCAGCCAGCTCTTCGGCCTTCTCCACAATGGCGGTCCGCTCCTTGATGGCCTTGGCCATGGCATCCTTGCGAGCCTGCGCCAGCTCGGCCTTGCGTGCCTGCCCCTGTTCGGCCAGCTGGTGCAACTGCGTGCGGAGGGCTGCGAGGTCGCCGACGGCCTCGGGCTGGCTGGTCTCCTCCTTGAGTGAGGTTATGGACTCGTCAATCTCGTGGGCCTTGATCTTAGGGCTGCGCAGCCTGGAGGCGAAGAGGTTCAGCTTCTCCTTGAGGTCCAGGTAGCGGCGGGCGTAGAGGTTTAGGGCCTCCTTGGCATCAGCGTTGGGGAACTGGCCCACCTGGCGCTCCTGGTCGCCCTCGCGGACGAAGACATTGCCCTGCTCGTCCACCCGTCCGAAGGCTTCTGCCTTGTCGATCTCCTCCTGGCTGTAGGTGGGAGCGGCCGAAGCGGCCTTGACATGAGGGGCCTTGTGGGCCAAAGCCGCAGGGGAGGGGACTGCCTTGGGCTTTGCCGGCGGCTCAGCCGGTACCGGTGCGCTCTGGGTCTGTCCGGCTTCGGGTGTCGTGGCAGCGGCGACCTGGCCCGCCGCATCCGCGGTGTGCTCCTCCTGCGGTGTCGAGGTGTTCTCGGGTGTGATGGCGGTGTTGTCGGCCATGGCCAGCTCCTTAGGCTTGTGTGTTGGAGAGATCGCAAAATATGGCAGTACCATTTTCCTTGACCTCCTATAGTATAGGTTCTTATGGCAAAAGGCACATCTCTATCCGGTTTCCCTGAATGGCTTCCTTCACAACGAGTGGTGGAGCAGCGCGTTATCGACACGCTCCGCAAGGTCTTCGAATTGAACGGCTACATCGGCATTGAGACCCGGGCAGTCGAAGAGGGCTCCAGCCTGCTCAAGAAGGGGGAGACCAGCAAGGAGATCTACCTGCTCTCCCGGCTGCAGGATCTGGGCCAGGAAAAGGATGCGCCGGTGGAGCGTCGGCTGGGCTTGCATTTTGACCTGACCGTGCCGCTGAGCCGCTACGTGGTGGAACACAGCAACGACTTGACCTTCCCCTTCAAGCGCTGGCAGATTCAAAAGGTCTGGCGGGGGGAGCGCCCCCAGGAGGGACGGTTCAGGGAGTTCGTCCAGGCTGATATTGATGTGATTGGCAACGGGGAGCTGCCCGACCACTACGAGGTCGAGGTGCCCCTGGTCATGCTGAGCGCTCTGGAGGAGCTGCGGGCCTTCGGACTGCCCAAGCCCACCGTGCATGCCAACAACCGCAAGCTTTCCGAGGGATTCTACAGGGGTCTGGGTCTGGAGGATGTCGAGGGCGTGCTGCGCGAGATCGACAAGCTGGACAAGATCGGCCCTGACGAGGTGGCCAGCCTGCTGGTCAGTGAGTGCGGTGCCAACCAGGACCAGGCCAGGGCCTGCCTGGATCTGGCTGAGCTGACTGCCGACGATGGCGAGCAGCTGCGCCAGCGGTTTGACGCCCTGGTCGACAAGGTTGGCATCGACAAGCAGTCTTCTTCATACTCCTTGGCCATTGAGGGGCTGGAGACGCTGGCCATGATCATCGACGAGGCCGCACGCATCCGGCCGGGCTCTGTCATCGCCGACCTGAAGATCGCCCGCGGCTTGGACTACTACACCGGCTCTGTTTATGAGACTTTCCTTGAGGGGGCGCAGTCCCTGGGATCCATCTGCTCCGGCGGCCGTTATGACAACCTGGCCAGCCAGGGCAATCGCACCTACCCGGGTGTGGGGCTGTCCATCGGGCTTTCGCGCCTGCTCTCCTACCTGTTGGCCCAGGGGGTTCAGGCCTCTCGGGTCTCCCCAGCGGCGGTCATGGTCGCTGTTTGGGACGAGGAGGATCGCACCGTCAGCAACCATATCGCCCAGGACCTGCGTGCCAGGGGGATCGCCGCTGACGTGGCACCCACCGCAGCCAAGATCGGCAGGCAGATCCGCTATGCCGACCACCTGGGCATCCCCTATGTCTGGTTCCCCGCCAAGGAGGGCCAGCAGGAGGGTGACCAGGTCAAGAACATCATTACCGGTGAACAGATTCCGGCTGACCTGGTGTCGTGGACGCCGGATAGCCTGTATGCCCGGCAGAGTGTGGAATACCAGGCCTGACGCACGGGCAGGCCGAGCATTATGGAGGTACAGGAAAGCATGGGCCAGTCGGCTTACAGAACCAGCTACGCCACGGATGTCACTGAAGATATGGTCGGTCGCCAGGTCACGGTGGCCGGTTGGGTGGATCGCCGCCGTGATCACGGAGGTGTGGCCTTCATCGACCTGCGTGACCGCTCCGGTCTGGTGCAGATCGTCATCTATGACGAGGAAGAGGCCCGGCCCCTGCGCAGCGAGTACGTGATCCAGGTCACCGGCAAGGTTCGCGAACGTCCCGAGGGCAATGACAACGAGCACCTGTCCACCGGGCACATCGAGATCGTGGCCGACAAGATCGAGGTTCTGGCCAAGTCGGCCGCCCTGCCCTTCCAGGTGTCCACAGCCCTGGAGAACGAGGCCGAGAACAAGCTGCCCGGCGAGGATGTGCGGCTGCGCTACCGTTATCTGGACCTGCGCCGCCCCTCCATGCAGCGCAACATCCGCCTGAGGGCCGCCATGAACCGTGCCGCCCGTGCCGCCCTGGACAAGATGGACTTCTGCGAGATCGAGACGCCAACCCTGATCAAGTCCACGCCCGAGGGTGCCCGCGACTTCCTGGTCCCGGCCCGCCTGGTGCCCGGATCCTGGTATGCCCTGCCGCAGTCCCCCCAGCTACTCAAGCAGCTGCTGATGGTGGGTGGCTTCGAGCGTTACTACCAGATCGCCCGCTGCTACCGCGACGAGGACTTCCGCGCCGACAGGCAGCCCGAGTTCACCCAGCTGGACATCGAGATGAGCTTTGCCTCCCAGGAGGACGTAATGGCCATGGCCGAGCAGGTCATTGCCGAGGTCTGGAAGGCTGCAGGATTTGAGGTCACCTTGCCCATCCCCAGGATCAGCTGGCAGGAGGCCATGGACAAGTACGGCTCCGACAAGCCCGACCTGCGCTTCGGCAACCCCATCGTCGAACTGACCGACTACTTCAAGGACACCCCCTTCCGGGTCTTCCAGGCCCCCTACGTGGGCGCCGTGGTCTACCAGGGTGCGGCCAACCTGCCCCGCAGGCAGTTCGATGCCTGGCAGGAATGGGCCCGCCAGCGGGGTGCCAAGGGCTTGGCCTACGTCCAGTTCACCGGCGAGGGCACCCTCAAGGGACCCGTGGCCAAGAACCTGTCTGATGCCGAGCGTCAGGGCCTCAAGGAGGCTGTGGGTGCTTCGGATGGCGATGCCGTCTTCTTCGCAGCCGGTCCCCGCGAGGCCTCGCAGACCCTGCTGGGTGCGGCCCGTGTGGAGATCGCCCGTCGCCAGGGACTGCTCAAGCCCGACGAATTCGCTTTGACCTGGGTGGTGGACTTCCCGCTCTTCAAGCCCACTGACGACCCGGATGACGACGATGTGGCCGTGGGCCATTCCAAGTGGACCTCCATGCATCACCCCTTCACCATGCCCTCGGCCGACTGGATCGACCGCTTCGACAAGGATCCCGAGCACGCCATGAGCGACTCCTACGACATCGTCTGCAACGGTGAGGAGATGGGCGGCGGCTCGGTGCGTATCCACCGCGACGACATCCAGGACCGAATCTTCAAGGTGCTGGGTATCGGCCCCGAGGAGGCCCAGGAGAAGTTCGGCTTTTTGCTGGATGCCTTCAAGTACGGCGCTCCGCCCCACGCGGGCATCGCCTTCGGCTGGGACAGGACCGCCCAGATCCTGACGGGAGCCAACTCCATCCGCGATGTCATCGCCTTCCCCAAGTCCGGTGGCGGCCAGGATCCCATGACCGGTGCCCCTGCGCCCATTTCCGACCAGCAACGCGCCGAGACCGGCGTGGACTGGGAGCCGGATCAGGAGGATGCCGACTGAGCGCACTTCGTCACTGATCGACGAGAGACTATAAGGGCTGGAATCCTGCGGGAGACCGGCCCTTATTGTTTTTGTCCTTCTATGCATTGGCGGGTCAATCGGTCGCGCTTGGCCAGGGGCTCCGCTTTTCATGAGAACCGTTTCTATGGCCGTTCTGCAACAAAGGATGAGTAAACTGCCCAATATGAGCGAAACAACCAAACAGCCGTCGGAGCGGATTCTGCCGGAGAAACCGGCTTCGGACCGCCCCGTCAAGGACAAGTCCGGGCCGCTGGTCGAGCTGGCCCACGTCGAGAAACATTTTGGCAGCCTGCACGTCCTCAAGGACATCAACCTGCAGGTCGACACCGGCGAGGTGCTGGTGGTGGTCGGGCCCTCAGGTTCCGGCAAGTCCACCATGTGCCGAACCATCAATCGCCTGGAGTCCATCGACTCCGGTGTCATCAGGATCGAGGGGGAGCCCCTACCCCAGGAGGGACGAGACCTGGCTCGGCTCAGGGCCGAGGTGGGCATGGTCTTCCAGTCCTTCAACCTCTTCGCCAACAAGACCATCCTGGAGAACATGACCCTGGCGCCCATCAAGGTGCGCCACATGCCCAAGAAGGATGCCGAGGACCTGGCCATGGACCTCCTGGCGCGGGTGGGCGTGGAATCTCAGGCCTCCAAGATGCCCTCACAGCTCTCCGGCGGCCAGCAGCAGCGTGTGGCCATCGCCCGTGCCCTGGCCATGCAGCCCAAGATCATGCTCTTCGACGAGCCCACATCAGCGCTGGACCCGGAGATGGTCAACGAGGTGCTGGATGTCATGATCCAACTGGCCCAGGAGGGCATGACCATGATCTGCGTGACCCATGAGATGGGCTTTGCCCGTCAGGCGGCCGATCATATCGTCTTCATGGCCGACGGGCGGATCCTGGAAAAGGACGACCCCGACGATTTCTTCGACCACCCCAAGACCCAGCGGGCCGCCGACTTCCTGTCCAAGATTCTGACCCACTGAAGCAGGAGGGAAGCGTATCCGCATGAATGCAAGCATGCATGGCATGGGCCGGCCGTTGAAACGGCTGGCCAGGAATCTGACCGCAATCCTGTGCGCACTGGGTTGTCTGGTCTCACTGGCGGCTTGCGGCTCCGACAAGGAGGCAGGCAAGATCCGGGTGGGCATCAAGTTCGACCAGCCTGGTCTGGGCTTCAAGAAGGCCGGGACCTATGTGGGCTTCGACGTGGACGTGGCAACCTACATCGCCGACAAGCTGGGGTACAGCGCCGACGACATCGTCTGGAAGGAGGCCCCCTCCAAGCAGCGGGAGGCCATGCTCCAGAACGGCGACGTGGACATGATCCTGGCCTCCTACTCCATAACGGACGAGCGCAAGCGGGCGGTCTCCTTCGCCGGACCATACATCGTGGCCGGCCAGGACCTGCTGGTGCGCAAGGAGGACCATCAGATCCGCGGCCCCGAGGACCTCAACGGCAAGCGCCTGTGCTCCGTGACCGGATCCACCTCGGCCGTCACTGTCAAGAAAAAGTTTGCCAAGGAGGTCCAGCTGATGGAGCAGCCCGGCTATGCCGAATGCGCCACGGCCCTCTTCTCAGGCATCGTCGATGCGGTCACCACTGACGACATCATCCTGGCCGGGCTGGCCTCCGCCTCCCGTGGAAGGCTGCGGTTGGTGGGCAAACCCTTCACCCAGGAGTACTACGGCGTAGGCATCAAGAAGGGGAATACCAAGCTGGCCCACAAGATCAACGCGGCCCTGGCCGACATGGAGGCCAACGGCTCCTGGCAGCGGGCGCTGGAGAACAACACCCGGGGCACCCACTACAAACCCGACCCGCGATTCAACCCGCCCAAGCCAACGGAAGGAGAGTGAGATGTCAACCATCATCGAACTGTTTTCCGACTACGACATCCCGGCGGCCTTCTGGGTCAACATCCAACTGACCCTCTGGTCGGCCCTCTTCTCGCTGGTTCTGGGCATCATCCTGGTGATCATGCGTATCTCGCCCATCTCCTCCCTGAGGGCCGTCGGCCGAGGGTATGTGGAGTTCTTCCAGAACATGCCTCTGACCATCATCATGGTCTTCATGGTCCTGGGGGCCTTCGCCCAGCTCAAGATCAGCTTCTCGCCGGAATTCTCCGTCAACTTCTTCTGGCTGGCGGTGACGGGCCTGTCCCTGTATACGGCGGCCTTCGTCTGCGAGTCCCTGCGCTCGGGCATCAACACGGTTCCTCTGGGCCAGGCCGAGGCGGCCCGCGCTCTGGGGTTGAGCTTCTTCCAGTCGGCCTCGCAGATCATTCTGCCCCAGGCCTTCCGCGGGTCGGTGGCGCCCCTGGGCAACACCTTCATCGCCCTGCTGAAGAACTCCACCGTGGCTGCAGCCGCTTCCGTGGCCTCCGAGAGCTCCTCCCTGATGAGCGAGATGATCGAGTTCCACGCCAACGCCATTGTGGCCATCTTCCTGATTTTCGCCCTGGGATACGTGATTCTGGTTCTGCCCATCGGAGCCTTGACCACGTACCTGTCCAACAAGCTGGCAGTGAGGAGGTGAGCGGCCATGGCACAGGACAATGAGAGCTCGCTGCTCTTCGATCAACCCGGCCCCAAGGGCCGGCGCACCATACGAATCGCCAACTGGATAGCCGCCGTCATCTTCGCCATCGTGGTCATCCTGGTGCTGATGAGGCTGCACAACCCTCCGGACGGTGAGAACCAGCTGAGCTGGGAACTCTGGCGCCCGGCCCTGGACTACGAAGCCTGGTCGGACTTCTACCTGCCCGGGCTCTGGCTGACCATCAAGGCCTCGGTTGTTGCCGTGATAGGCTCGGTCATCTTCGGATTCGTCTTCGGCATCGGCCGTCTGCTGCCCAACGGGCTGGTAAGGGCAGTCTCAGGCGTCATAGTGGAGTTCTGCCGGGCCGTCCCGGTGCTGATGATGATGATCTTTTTCTGGCGCTGGTTCGCCTTTGCTGGAATCAGCCAGGCCTCCTACTGGGCCGTCGTGCTGGGCCTGATCCTCTACAACGGCTCCGTGGTGGCTGAGCTGATCCGTTCGGGCGTGGGCAACCTGCCCAATGGCCAGCGCGAGGCCTCTCTGGCCCTGGGGTTGACCAGGACCCAGTCCCTGATGCAGATCGAGGTTCCCCAGGCCGTCTATGCCATGTTGCCGGCGGCCGTGACCCAGCTGGTCGTGGTCCTCAAGGATACGGCTCTGGGCTCCATCATCATGTACACGGATCTGCTGCAGGAGTCCCGTCGTCTGGGCTCCATGTACTTCAACATCCTGCAGACCCTGGTGGTGGCCTCGGTGGTCTACTTCTTCGTCTGCTTCCTGCTGTCCTACTTCGCCCGCTGGCTGCCCAAGAAGATGCAGGAGCGCACCGCCGCCCCCGCCGACTTCGTGGAGCCGGCCGCGCCTGTGGCCATCATGGATCCCTCCAATGTCAACCAGATAGCCGTGGCCAAGGAGGTGGATGAGGACCGGTACGGCGGCGCGCCGCTGCAGTACCACGCCCATCACCGTGGATCCAACGCCTCCATCCAGCACTGGAGGAAGACCCGCTACATCCAGGGCTATGACAGGACCCAGCCCGACACGCTGGTCGATCCACACAAGGCGAGCCTGGAGATTCCGGACTTCCTCAAGCCTAGACGCGGCGGCCGCTCCGACGGCGATCAGAAGGACGAGGGCAAGAAGCAAGAGGGCAAAGACCAGGACTGAACGGTCCTCAGCTCCCATGATCCCAAGCCAGTCTCCGGCCGGACTTGTGCGCCTGGCCGGATAGACTGGTGGACATGGTCCAAGAACATGCTGATTCCTCAACCGCCCCAACCGGCCAGCCCGCCTCCCTTGGCGACCTGGTTCCCGAGGCGGGAGGCCCTCGCAACCTGACCGAGGATCAGATCTACGACCGCTTCTTCTCCTGGGTGGCTTCCCGGGGCATCACCCCCTGGCCGCATCAGGAGGAGGCCGTCCTCTCCTTGGTTTCAGGCGACCATGTGATCCTGTCAACCCCGACCGGCTCGGGCAAGTCCATGGTGGCCCTGGCTATGCATTTCATCGCCCTATGCACCGGACGGCGCTCCTACTACACGGCCCCCATCAAGGCCCTGGTCTCAGAGAAATTCTTCGACCTGGTTTCGGTTCTGGGCCGCGACCGTGTTGGCATGATCACCGGCGACACCCACATCAACACGGATGCCCCGGTCATCTGCTGCACGGCCGAAATCCTGGCCAACCAGGCCTTGAGGGAGGGTCGCCATGCCGACATCGGGTGTGTGGCCATGGATGAGTTCCACTATTACGGGGATCCGGACCGAGGCTGGGCCTGGCAGGTGCCCCTGCTGACCCTTCCCGATGTGCAGTTCCTGCTCATGTCGGCCACCCTTGGCGACGTGGATCAGATCGCCCAGGACCTCGAACGCAAAACCGGGGTGGGTGTGGACATCGTTGCCGATGCCCCCCGACCGGTGCCACTGGATTACCGTTACGTGGACACCCCCCTGCCTAGCACCGTGGAGTCCCTGCTGGCCGATGGGGATTCGCCGGTCTATATCGTTCATTTCTCCCAGGATGCCGCCCTGGAGACGGCTCAGGCCCTGTCCAGCACGGGGGTCTCCGACCGGGGGCAGCGCGACCGGATCAAGGAGGCCATGGCCGGCACCCACTTCACCACGGCCTTCGGCAAGATTCTGCAGCGGCTGTTGCGCACCGGGGTCGGGGTTCACCATGCGGGCATGCTGCCAAGATACCGGCGCCTGGTGGAGCAGTTGGCCCAGGATGGCCTTCTGCCGGTCATCTGCGGCACAGACACCCTGGGGGTCGGCATCAACGTGCCCATTCACACCGTCCTGCTGACCGGACTGACCAAGTTCGACGGCTACAAGATGCGCCGTCTGCGCGCCCGGGAGTTCCACCAGATCGCCGGTAGGGCCGGACGCATGGGCTTCGATACCAGCGGACTGGTCGTGGCCGAGGCACCCGAATACGAGATAGAGAACGCCAGGGCCGTGGCCAAGGCGGGCAACGACCCCAAGAAGCTCAAGCGGATCAAACGCAAGAAGCCCCAGGAGGGGTTTGTCACCTGGGGCAAGGGAACTTTCGACAAGCTGATTGAGGCCCGTCCCGAGACCCTGACGCCGCACCTGAAGATCACCCACGCCATGGTCCTCAACGAGGTTGATCAGGGCGGGGATGCCAGGAGGCGGGTGGAGGATCTGATCGAGGACTCCCGTCAGACCCCGCAGCAGAAGGAGTATCTGCAGGACCGGGCCGACGAGATCTTCCAGACCCTGACCGATACCGGAGTCATCGAAACCGAACGGAACCCGGACGGCGGCCTGGACTACTTCACGACCGTGGATCTGCCCGAGGACTTCGCCCTGGACCAGCCCCTTTCGCCCTTCCTGCTGGCTGCCCTGGAATTACTGGATCCCGAGGATCCTGACTATGACATGAATCTGCTCTCCATGGTCGAGGCCACCCTGGAGGATCCCCGGCAGATACTCAAGGCCCAGCAGCGGCAGGCCCGAGATGCGGCCATCCAGCAGATGAAGGAGGATGGCCTGGAATATGAGGAACGGATGGAGCGCCTGCAGGAGGTGACCTGGCCCAAGCCCCTGGAGGAGCTGCTGGGGGAGGCCTTCGACCGCTACCGCCGGGACGTCCCATGGGCCAACGACTATGAGATCCACCCCAAGTCCGTTCTGCGGGACATGATCGAGACGGCCTCGGACTTCAACGGCTACATCGCCCGCTACGGAATATCCCGGTCGGAGGGGACTCTGCTGCGGTACCTGTCCGATGCCTATCGGGCTTTGAGCAGGACGGTTCCCGAAGAGTTCATGGATGAGCGGCTGGAGGACATCCTGGCCTGGCTGGGACTGATCGTGCGTTCGGTGGACTCCAGCCTGGTGGATGAGTGGGAGGCCGCAGGCAGGGCTGAAAATGGCGAAGTCCCGAGTGGGCTAGATGCCGCCCCGCCCAAGGTGGAAAACCAGGTGGTGGCGGACCGGCGGGGGCTGACCCTGCTGGTGCGCAACGCCATGTTCCAAAGGGTGGAGCTGGTGGCCGCCGACCGCCCGGAGGCCCTGGCCGACCTGGATGCAGACTGGGGATACGGTCTGCGGGCCTGGAGCGACGCGCTGGACGACCTCTACGAGGACCATGAGCAGATCCTGACCGATGCCCAGGCCCGGTCCTCGGACTTCTTCAGCCTGGATGACCGGGACGAGAGTCAGGGGCACACCTGGCGGGTCCAGCAGATCTTCGACGATGTCGAGGGCGAACGCGACTGGGGCATCGCCGGCATCGTGGACCTGGATGCCGCCCAGGAGAGCGGTCAGGTGGTCTTCAAGGAATACCGGGTGGGTCCCATCGAGGAGTTGATGGAGCTCTAGGCCGGGGTCTTTTACAGGACCTTGGAGAGGAAGGACTGCAGCCGAGGGCTCTGCGGGTGGCCGAAGATCTGCTCGGGCGTGCCCTCCTCCTCAATGATCCCGGCATCGGTGAAGATCACCCTGGAGGAGACCTCCCGGGCGAAGGCCATCTCGTGGGTGACCAGGATCATGGTCATGCCGCCCTCGGCCAGGGAGCGGATGACTTGGAGCACGTCGCCCACCATCTCCGGATCCAGGGCCGAGGTGGCCTCATCGAAGAGCATGATGTCGGGATGCATGGCCAGTGCCCGGGTGATGGCGACACGCTGCTGCTGACCGCCGGACAGATCCGTGGGTCGTGCGTCCGCCTTCTCCTGCAGACCTACGGTCTCCAGCAGGTCCAGGGCCTGCTGCCGGGCGTCCTCCTTGGGCGTCTTGTGCAGCATATGGGGGGCCAGCATGATGTTGTCGGCCACGCTCATGTTGGGGAAGAGGTTGAAGTGCTGGAAGACCATGCCCACGTGCTCGCGCAACTTGTCGATGTTGGTCTTTGGGTCGGAAATGTCGATCCCATAGACGCTGATAGTGCCCGAGGTCGGCATCTCCAGGGCGTTGATGCAGCGCAACAGGGTGGACTTGCCCGCTCCCGAGGGGCCGATGATGGAGATGACCTCGCCCGGCTTGACCTCCATGTCGATCCCCTTGAGGACCTCGGTGTCGCCGTAGCGCTTGTGCAGGTCGCGGATGGATACGGCCATCTGGGACTTTCCCTGGCTGAGGTGACTTTGGTTCTGACGGATGCGACGTGTCAGTCGTCCGGTGTCCATGTCCGGGTCCTCGAAGTTCATCGATGCAGCCTCCTATCGAGCATATTGGCCATCCAGGTCAGGGCGCTGATGGCGACGAAGTAGATGACGCCCACCATGAAGAGGGTTTCGGTCACGCGGAAGTTGGCCGCGTAGATCTGCTGGGCCTGGTAGAGCAGTTCGCCGAAGCCGATGGCCAGCAGCAGGGAGGAGTCCTTGAGCATGATGACCAGCTGGTTGATGATGGAGGGCGTGGCGATTCTGACGGCCTGCGGCAGAATGACCCGGCGCAGGGCCATGCGACGGGTCAGGCCCAGGCTGCGGGCCCCCTCCATCTGCCCGACGTCCACCGAGTCGATGGCCCCGCGCACGATCTCGACCAGGTAGGCTCCGGAGTTCAAAGACAGGGTCAGCGCGCCGGCCAGCCAGATGCTGATGCGGTGGCCGATCAGCTGGGGAACGCCTAGGTAGAAGAAGAAGGCCCAGACCAGGACGGGTGTGCCCCTGAAGACCGCCACGTAGATCCGGGCAATCCAGGACAGGATACGGTTGGGGCTGATCCGCCACAGTCCCAGGATGATGCCGATGGCCAGGGCGATGACGAATGATATGGCCGTGATGGCCAGGGTGTTGCGCAGGCCCAGCATCAGGGAGGGGAAGGCCTGACGGACCAGCTCGAAGAATCCTGGCCGGGAGGCGGAGTCATTCTTGCTGGAATGGCTGCTGCCCACATAGGATTCGACCAGTTTCTTATAGCTACCGTCGGCCTTCATCTTGGCCAGACCCTCGTTGAAGGCGGCCACAAATACCTTGTTCTCACCCTTGCGGACGGCCGCCCCGTAGGAGGCGCCAGGCTCCTTCTTGGTCACGGTCTTCAGCCCGTTGCCCTGGGCGATGCCGTAGGCCAGGACCGGGTAGTCGTCAATGACCGCTTGTGCGTTGCCGGACTTGACCATCTCGTACATGGTGGAGGACTGGTCCACCGCCTTGACGCTAAATCCGTACTGGGCCGCCCGCTGCTTGGCGAAAGCCTCGCCCTCGCTGCCGGTCTTGACGGCCACCACGCTGCCTCGCAGATCCTTGTAGCTGTGGATCTGCTCGTTATCCTTGGCAATAGCCATTTGCACGCCGGAGTCGAAATAGGGGTCGGTGAAGTCGTAGACCTGCTTGCGCTGGTCGGTGATGGTCATGCCGGCTATGACCACATCGGCCTGCTGGGAGTTCAAGGCCTGTAGGGCGGCGTTGAAGCCCAGGGACTGGATCTGCACCGAGAAGCCCTCGATGTCGGCGATCTTGCGGATCAGATCCATGTCGATGCCGACCAGCTTGCCGGAGGAGTCACGGAACTCGAAGGGGGCAAAGGTGGTGTCGGTGGCGACGCGGAAGGTGCGTCCGTGGACCGCCTGCGCGGCGGGGGAGTCCTGGGCCGCCTGCGCCGGCGTGGCCAGGGGGGCGACGATCAGGGCTGAGAGCCCCAGGACCAGGGCTAGCAGGCCCATGGCCCACCTGCCCGGACCGGATGTCCATCCCTGGCGAACATGCTTGGCGATCACTGGCGATTCTCCTTATTGTTCCGACCTGTGCCGGTTCCGGTTTTCATGGGCCTTCCTGAAGATATTCAGGCGGATGACCAGTAAACTGTACACACACCGGGTTTCCGGAGCCCAACTACGCGCTGGGCGATACGGCTATATGGGTTCCCAGTCTAGCGCGTTCGTCCTGCTGTTTGCGGCAGACGCAGGCCTATGCTGGTGAGGGCGGGGAGCCATAGGGGCTCCGAAAAATGAGGTATTGCATATGGTTGATGATCTCTTCCAGGCGGCGGATCCCCCTGAGGAGCACACCCTGCCTCTGGCGGTCAGGATGCGACCCAGGAGCCTGGACGAGGTGGTCGGCCAGGACAAGGTCACGGCTCCGGGAACCCCCTTGGAACGGCTGGCACGGTCGGATCCGAACAACCGTCTGACGGCTCCCAGCTCGGTCATTCTTTTCGGCCCTCCTGGGGTGGGCAAGACCACCCTGGCCTACATTGTGGCTCGACAGTCCGGTCGGCATTTCGAGGAGCTTTCGGCCGTCACCTCGGGCGTCAAGGAGGTGCGGCAGGTCCTCGCCCAGGCCCGGGAGCGGCTGGTCAGCCAGGGTCAGGAGACGGTCCTTTTCATCGATGAGGTCCACCGCTTTTCCAAGTCCCAGCAGGATGCCCTGCTGCCCAGCGTAGAGAACCGGGATGTGACCTTTATCGCAGCCACCACGGAGAATCCCAGCTTTTCGGTCATCGCGCCCCTGCTTTCGCGTTCGGTGGTGGTCAAGCTGGAGGTCCTGGACGACAAGGACCTGGCCAAGCTGATCCGCCGGGCCGTCAAGGACCAGCGGGGGCTCAAGGATCAGGTGCGGCTGGATTCCGAGGCTCTGAACCAGATTGTGCGTTTTTCCGGGGGTGATGCCCGTCGGGCCTTGACCATTCTTGAAGCTGCGGCCGGGGCGGTCACTGAGGATGGGCCTCGTGCCAAGGGGGCGCGTCGGCCCCTGATCAATGCCAAGGTGGTCTCCTCGGTCATGGACGTGGCCGCCGTCCGCTATGACAAGAAGGGCGATGACCACTATGACGTGGCCTCGGCCTTTATCAAGTCCATGCGGGGGTCAGACGTGGATGCGGCCCTGCACTACCTGGCTCGGATGATCCGGGCAGGCGAGGACCCCCGCTTCATCGCCCGACGGATCATGATCGCCTCCGCCGAGGAAGTGGGCATGGCCTCTCCGGAAGTGCTGGAGATCACGGTCGCGGCAGCCCAGGCCGTGGCCATGGTGGGCATGCCAGAGGCCCGGCTGATCCTGGCCGAGGCAGTCATCGCCGTGGCCACTGCACCCAAGTCCAACGCCTCCTACCTGGCCATCAACCAAGCCCTGGAGGATGTGGACGCCGGGCATATCGGCCAGGTGCCTCTCCATTTGCGCAACGCTCCCACCAAACTGATGAAGGCCTGGGGCAACCATGAAGGCTACCAGTATGCGCACGATGCGCCGGATGCAGTAGCACCGCAGCAGTACATGCCGGACGAACTGGTCGGACGACGCTACTACCACCCCAATGATAGGGGATACGAGCGTCAGCTGGGCCCACGTCTGGAGGCCATCAGGGCTATCCTGGACAGGGCCGCCGGGCCGGAGGGAAACGCCGGGTCTGGGCAATGACCGTCCAGACTCCTATACTGGTCACCCAATAGACGTTGAGCAGCCACACAATGACCGAAACGCCGCAGGGTTCAGGCCTTCCATATTGACGGTCGCCATGCTCCCACAAGGAGCCTGTCGCTGTCGGCAGGCCTGGCATGGACGCATGGGGCATGCCTCATGCACGGGCGCGAGGGTGACGATGTCGACGGCGGTCGTTGACAATGCAGACATATCCGAACAATCCAAAGGTCTCGGCGTGGCCGAGGACGACCTGGCGGTCCGCGAAATTACCCGGCGAGTAGACAATGCTCGTGAATCGGCTACTTTTTACAAGATCGTGGCCCTGGTGGCCGCGGGAATGCTCATGGACAGCATCGATATCTATGTGGGCAGCGCTGTAGCCAGTTCAGCCTTGAGCACCGGATGGTCCACGGTCGCCCAGAACTCCCTCTTCCTGTCGGCTGGCTTCCTGGGGCTCCTGGTGGGCTCGTTGCTGGCCGGATTCATCGGAGACCTGCGGGGGCGCAAGACCGCCTATCAGATCAACCTGCTGCTCTTTGGCGGCTTTACCCTGCTGGGCGCTCTGGCCCCGAACATGGCCATCCTCTCGGTCTGCCGGCTGGGGGCTGGCCTGGGGCTGGGCGCCGAAATCGTCACCGGATTCTCCATGGTCAACGAATTCGCTCCCATCAAACACCGCGGCCGTTGGAGCGCCATCGTCTCACTGGTGGCCAACACCGGAGTGCCTCTGGCCATGCTTCTGTGCGCCTGGATCATTCCGCGCTGGTCCTGGCGGCCGCTCTTCGTGGGCATTGGTCTGGCAGCTGTGCTGATCTGGTACCTGCGGCGTGACATCCCTGAGTCCCCTCGCTGGCTGGCCCTGCATGGGCGGATGGACGAGGCTGTCCAGGTGGTCGAGCTTCTGGAGGCCGATAATGGCCGGGTAGGGTCAAACTCCGGTTCTGCCAGCGGTTCCGCACTTGACGGAAGGAACGAGGGTGGCGAGCCATCTGCCAAGGCTTCGGGCAGCGTTGTTCGCGGCCTGATTGTGGCCACCGTGGCGGTTTCGGCCACCAACGTCTGCTCCTATGCCTTCACCTCCTGGGTGCCCACCATCCTGCTCAAGCGGGGCATAAATCTGAGCGGATCCCTGTGGATCAGCACCCTGATGATGCTGGGCGCCCCCTTGGGCTGCCTGATCGGATCCCTGCTTCTGGACCGGATCGGCCGCAAGCGGATCATCGTCACGGCCTTCCTGCTGACGGCGGTCTTTGGACTGCTCTACGCTGCGCAGACCAGCCAGGTCACGGCCATTCTGGTGGGCATCATGCTCATGGCCAGCCTCTACGTTCTCATGTCTTCGGTGGTGGCCGTCTATGCGCCCGAGCTCTTCCCGACCACGGTCCGTTTCCGTTGTGTGGGCATCGCCAATGCCGTTGCCAAGCTCTGCAATGTGCTCATGCCCGTGCTCATTGGTGCCATGCTCAGCCAGTGGGGGAGCACCTCAATCTTCGTTACCATCAGCCTGGTGGCCCTGGCTTCCATGCTGGTTGTGGGCCTGATGGGCTGGGAGACTTCCGGCCGTTCGGTGGGCTGACAGAGGCCGGTGCCAAGGGCGTAAAGACTCTGAAAAGCAAGGGACTTGGCATGAGCCTGGTGCCGTCAAGGGGCGGCCAAGGCATCGGCCAGGTCCTTTTCTCAGCAAGAATTTTGGGCAGTAAGAGCAATCAGAGATGGTTGGCCAGCAGCCGGTTGTAGACGCAGCGCAGCTCGGTCTGGAAGGTTTCAGGGTCGATATCGGGATTCTGCTTGAACAGGTCGATCCACCAGTTGTTGACCGATCTGATCCGCTTGCGAGCTATATCTGCGCCTGACTCGGTCAGGGCTATGATGTTGACCCGGTGATCGGCGGGGTTCTGTTCACGGCTGACCAGGCCTAGGGATTTTAAGGCTTTCAGGTCTCGGGCCAGCAGACTGGGGTCTACGCACAGGTCCCGGGCTATTTGGCGCTGGCTGAGGCCTGGATGATCGTAGAGATACACCATCAGATCACCTTGGGTGCCCCGTAAGGTGGAGTCGCCTGCGTACCGGCTGGCATCGTTGCGCGCATGCCGGTAGATTCCGGCTATGCAGCTGCTCAGGTTGTGGTAGTGGCTCTTCTTCAACATCGCTGCTGCCCCCTAGCTGATAAGGAAGATCACAGAGTTCGGCGGACATGATTGTCCGCATGGACCCCTTCGGCGCCGTTCCCCTTCCAGGCCTATTTTCGACAAGTCCCTAGCCTTGGCCCTATATGAACAACGCATTTTTCATCATATCAATACCGTCGACACCATGGGGATGATCCACGATCAGGACAGGGACTGCCTATTCGCGAGGCTGTTCGGGTCAACATCTGGCGGAACAGGATCCATGGAAGTCGGGGACTATCACCGTCATTGCTCCACGGTATGCTAAAATGTTCGCTTTTTAGTGCTGAGATCTGGAAAGGACTGGCATGCGGGTACTGGACTTCGACGGCACCATCTACGATGGCGAGAGCCTGCTTGACTTCTACCTGTTCACTGCCCGCAAGGATCCGCGGGTGCTGCACTACCTGCCGATTGCCCTCTTCTACGCCGTTCGCTACCGTCTGGGCCGGGTCACCCTGGAGCAGCTGGACTCCGCCATGCGTCGGGTGGGATCGCGCTACCTGCGTCGGCTGACCTCCCGTCCCGGCTTTGACATGGGCCGGTTGGTCAACCAATTCTGGGATGCCAACATGCACAAGATCATGGATTGGTACACGCCCCAGGCTGACGACGTGGTGGTGACCGCCTCCTTCGATCTGGTGGCCGGGGAGGCTTGCCGCCGACTGGGCATCACCCGCTGCATCGGCTCCACCCTGGATTTGGAATCCCTGACCGTTGGCTACCTCAACTTTGGGCCTGACAAGCCTCTGCACTTTCAGCAGATTCTGGGTCATAAGACGGCCATCGACGCCTTTTACACCGATTCGGCCTTCGATCTGCCCATGATCGATCTGGCACGGCGAGCCTACATGGTGGAGCATGGCCGGGTTCGTCGGATCAAGTAGGTCAACCCTGCCAATTTCCGCCTAGATCCGTCGGCGGGTTCAGCCCCGACCAACCCTGCTATCGTTCTGCTTAGAAGCAAGTGAGCATAATGGCATGCTGAGAACGAGGGAGGGCTTCTTGTGAAAGAGCCGGCCACGATACTGATTGTCGACGATGACAAGGATCTGGGCGAGATGTTGTCGATAGTGTTACAGACAAAGTCCTACAGGCCAGTGACCTGCACGGATGGGTCCAGGGCAGTGGAGATATTCCCTACGGTGGAACCTGATCTGGTGCTGCTAGACATCATGTTGCCCGGCATGGATGGGATCGGCATCGCCCGTTGGATCAGATCCAGATCCAATGTCCCCATCATCATGCTGACGGCCAAGTCCGATACCAAGAACATCGTCGAGGGTCTGGAGGCCGGAGCCGATGATTATGTGGTCAAGCCCTTCAGCACTGATGAGCTTTTGGCCAGGATCCATGCCCGCCTCCGCCCGGTCTCGGTCCGCGCTGCACAAAACGGGCAGGGATTGCCGGCCATCATTCACGGTCTGATAGAGATCAATCGGCAGAAACACACTGCGGTCAAGCGGGGCATTCAGCTTTCCCTGACCCCAACCGAGTTCGAGCTGCTCTATGTGCTGGCATCACACCCAGGTGAGGTGCTTAGTCGGGCAGAGCTGTTGCGAAAGGTCTGGGACTATCAGGACATGGGCGATACCCGCCTGGTCAACGTCCACGTGCAGCGTCTCAGGCAGAAAATCGAAGACGATCCCGAAAATCCAAGAATCATCGAGACGGTTCGGGGAATCGGCTACAAGTATGCGGCTGAGCAGCCAGGATCATGAGCACCCGCACCAGGCCCAAGGGCGCGTCCACAGTCGGGAAGACCCTGCGCAGACTCCGCAAAGCGGTCGGGAGCTCTTTGCAGGTACGTATGGTCCTTCTGGCGACGGTTTCGGCGCTTTTGATCGGCATCGTCTTCATGACAGCATCCCTGTATTCGGTCAGGACCTCCCTCTTGAACCAGGTTCTGCGACAGGCACAGGCCGACTTTGCTGCCGAGCTGAACAGGGCTCAGGGTGGACTTGACTCAGCAGACATCTCCGACGACGAGGGGAGCTATCAAAAGCTGGTGGTCAATATGGCAGCCAATGTTCAGAATGAGGGGGCCCCTAACATGGTTGGGGTCTTCATCTGGCCAGATGACTCCACAGCCCGCAGGTTCGTCCCCGTATCGACTGCCCCGGGGGACAGCGACCTGATCACTCCGGAAATCAGGAATGCCGTCGTCTCCAATGGCAGCCACTCATACTCGCAGATGATCAATACGGCCGACAAGGGCCAGTACCCGGTCCCGGGCATCGTCATGGGGTCCATGTTGAGGCCGGCCACCACCGGAGGGATCGAGTTCTACGCCATCTACTCCTTTGCGGACCAGCAGCGCTCCGTTCTCTCCGTGCAGATGGCCCTTCTCGCGGTCAGCGTGGTGACCAGCGTGGTGATGGGGATCATCGTGTTCCTGGCCCTTCACTCAGTCATCCGTCCGGTGACCAAGGTGGCAGGTGCCGCCAAGGGATTGGCCCAAGGGGAGTCGGACGTCCGGGTCACCGAAGACCGAACCGATGAGCTGGGTACCCTGCAGCGTTCCTTCAACGTGATGGCTGATTCCATCAATGAAAAGATCGGTCAGCTGGAGGAAGCCGAAGCCTACCAACGCAGGTTCGTTTCGGACGTCAGCCATGAGCTGCGAACCCCGGTCACCACCATCCGCATGGCCACGGACCTGCTCTTCCAGAGTCGGGACGACCTGGATCCAAACAAGCGCAGGACCGTGGAATTGCTGGACAAACAGGTGTCACGCTTCGCCAGCATGCTTGAGGATCTTCTCGAAATATCCAGGTACGAGGCCGGTCAGACATCGCTGAATCCGGACCTGTGCGATGCCTGCGATCTGGTTCGCAAGGTGGTGCAGCAGGTCGCCCAGATAGCCGGGACCAAGGGGGTTGCAGTGAATGCGCTCCTTCCCGACCACAAGGTGATGATCACCGTCGATGCCAACCGTTGTACTTCGATTCTGCGCAATCTGGCCAACAATGCCATCGATTTCGCTGAGGACGGGCCGGTGCAGCTGCGGCTGGCCGTCTCGGAGCAGGCCGTGGTATTCAGTGTGCGCGACTGGGGAACCGGCATTGCGCCCGAAGACCTGACTCATATATTCGAACGGTTTTGGCGGGCCGATCCGTCACGGTCTCGGTTGACAGGCGGTACAGGTCTGGGGCTGTCGATAGCTCTGGACAATACCAATCTCATGCATGGGCTGCTCCAGGTGCGCTCGCAGATCGGGCAGGGAACCTGGTTCCTGCTGACCCTGCCCAGGGATGTCTCCGAGCAACTGGATCAGGGCAGTGCGCCGGTTCGATTCCAGCCTGGTCAGGGTCTGGATGTGGAAGGCTCCTTTGAAGAGGCTGCATCATGAGTGTTTTCAGACCCTCCCGTTGGCCAAGAGTCCTTCGCTCTGTGCGGATGCTGGGCCTGTGTGCTGCCATGGTGGTTGCCCTGGTCGCCGGAGGTTGCTCCATTCCATTCGGACTGCCTACTTCCGGGTCGGTCCGTCAGCTCAGTCCCGTTGAGAATCAGCCCCATCGGGTCTTCTCCTCCCCGGAGGGTCCTGTGGACGGAGCCGGACCAGAGAGCATCGTCAAGGGCTTCCTGGCGGCTTTGCCTACCGGCATTCAAAGCGATGGCTTTGCTGTCGCCAAGTCCTACATGACCAAGCGGGCCTTTGCGGGATGGGACTTCAATGCATCCGTCTCGATCTATAAGGGTTCCCCTGTCTATGACCGCGTGGATGACGAGGGCAGCGGGAAAAGGACCGCCCTGGACCTGACTACCGAGTGCATTGGTTCCTTGGACGCCCATGGCATATTCTCCGTCACCGAGCAGGACTGCGGCTCAGGGTACAGGACCGAACGGTTTGAGCTTGCTAAGGTTCGCGGTCAATGGCGGATCAGCAAGGCCCCGGCGGGGATAGTGATCTCTTCGGATGATTTCATGCAGGTCTACCGTCAGGTCGTCATCTATCAGTTCCCCTTGGCCAAGGGTGTGCCTGTTCCTGACAACCGGTGGTTCGGCTGGCGCAACTGGAGGACCCTGGCCTTGAAGGAACTGCTGAAGGGCCCTCCGGCTTGGCTGCGGGATTCCGTGACGAACTTCAATACCGCCAAGGTCTCCTTGGCAGTCGACGCGGTGCAGCAGGTCAAGGGAAGCATGGAAATCAAAGTCAGCAGCTCCTTCGCCACCCTGAGCAGCGAAAACAAGGCCATGCTGGTCCATCAGATGCGGATGCTCTTGGGCGACGGCAATGGCGAGTTTGATCTGCGCGTGATCGATGCGTCAGGGATTGATTACTCCCACGCGGATGATGATCTGACCCTGGCCTCAGGGCAGACTTCCAACCGCATCTACAGTCTGGGCAGCAGCGGGGTGGTAGGTTTCAACTCCTCGAACCTGATCAGGGTCGGACAACCCCCCGTCTTTCATGAGCCCAAGGGGCTGGTCTTTTCCTCCAATGGCGGAGCGCTGCTGTCCGATCATGGCCAGGTGACCTGTCTGAAGCCTGATGCTTCATCCTGCGGGAAACTGTTTGTCGCCACGCCCATTGCCGCCATAACCGGCAGTCTGACCGATGAGATCTGGGCGGTCAGGCAGAGCGATTCCGCCATCCTGGTCGATACAGGCAAGCCGGGCGCCCTGGAATTCACCCTGCCCTGGCTGCATGGGCGGCGTGTGGTCGCCCTGGCTCTGGCGCCTGAGGGGCAGCGTCTGTGCCTGGTGCTCGACGACGGCTCGCAGGGTATGAACACCCTGGTCATGCTGGGTATTGTCCGAGGCGAGAATCAGCGGCCCAAGGGCTTGAGCGACCAGATCCAGGTCATCGCCCGGCATCGGGACATCAGGGCCTTAACCTTCTACAACGACAACACCCTGGTCTACAAGGATGGCGACATGGATGCGGGCGGCCATTCCCAGATCGCCCCCGGCCCGGAGACGGTCCAGCATCTACCGGCAGGAACCACAGGCTTGGCTGCAGGGCAGGTCAATCAGATGCAGAGCCTGATCGCCCTGGACCGTTCGGGCATTGTCCATTGTTTGTCCGGGGCCCTGGAGGGCATGTGGTACATCATTGATTCCCAGGTGGATACGGTTACCAGCGGCAGGTAACAAACACAAGGATGCGCGGGATCGACTGTGGATCGACTGTGGCCTATTGGTCAATATGATTGAACTGTTATCGATTTGTTATCGCAGCGCCTTGAGCTCGGTGAGCGGAAAAACCATACTGAAAATCGTGGATGTCATCATCGATGATCATAATGCTGTGGCTTCGATGCTGACTACTCAAGGAGGAGAACAATGAATACAGCACTGAAGAAGGCGCTGACCATCGCCACGGCCTCGGCTGCGGTCTTGGCCATGGGAGCTTGCGGGTCTTCCGGATCCAGCTCCAGCAAGGGCGGCGACAAGCAGAAGACCATCGGGTTTGTGGCTGTAGGTCCCGAGGGCGGCTTCCGTACGGCCAACGAGAACGATCTGAAGAAGGCCTTCAAGAACGCCGGATTCAACATGATCTATTCGCCGACCCAGAACAACGATCAGCAGAAGCAGATCCAGGCTTTCAACAAGTTCGTCAATGACGAGGTGGATGCCATCGTCCTGTCCTCCACCGAGGACAGCGGCTGGGACGAGTCGCTGAAGAAGGCCAAGGAGGCCGAGATCCCGGTCTTCCTGGTCGACCGTAACGTGCAGACCAAGGATGAGAGCCTGGTTGCCTCCCACATCGGGCCTTCCAACGAGTGGGCAGGACAGCAGGCTGCGGAGTTCGTCAACAAGAACTTCCCCGATGGAGCCAATGGCCTGATCCTGGAGGGCCCTGCCGGCCTGTCGGTGGTCAAGGACCGCCAGAAGGGCTGGGATTCCAAGATCGGTGGCAACATCAAGGTTCTGGAGAGCCAGTCGGCCAACTGGTCCACTGACGAGGCCAAGACCGTGACCGCCGGACTGCTGGATAAGTACAAGAGCCAGAATGTCCAGTTCATCTTCTCGCAGAACGACGAGATGGGCCTGGGTGCTGCACAGGCTGTCGATGCCGCAGGTCTCAAGGGCAAGGTCAAGATCATCACCATCGATGGCACCAAGCCTGCTCTGAAGGCCCTGATCGACGGCGACCTGTCGCTGGTGATCGAGTACAACCCGCTCTTCGGCGAAACGACCGCCAAGACCGTCAAGGATTACCTGGACGGCAAGAAGGTCAAGAAGAACATCGTCATTGATTCGAAGGTCTTCACCGCCGACGAGGCCAAGAAGGTCATCGATTCCAGAGCGTACTGATCTATCGCTGATCGCATAGGAAACAGGACGGCGCACCCGGGAAGGTTGCGGTACGCCGTTTTTCATGGGCGGGAAAGGGTCTTGGGACCTCGGTACCGCCCCTCGATCAGCATTCAGTTTGATGAGGCAAGACAATGACAAAAGAAGAACCCTTGGTCTCCATGAAGGGAATCAGCATTGAATTCCCTGGTGTCAAGGCGCTCGACAATGTCGATTTGCGTCTGTTCCCCGGTGAGGTCCATGCCCTCATGGGGGAGAACGGCGCAGGCAAATCGACCATGATCAAGGCGCTCACCGGGGTATACAAAATCAACGCGGGAACCATCACCGTCAACGGCCAGAACAGGATTTTCAACGGCACAGCCGATGCGCAGAACGCCGGCATCGCCACGGTCTACCAGGAAGTCAACCTGTGCACCAACCTGAGCGTGGGCGAAAACGTTATGCTCGGGCACGAGGTGAGGGGGCACCTGGGCATTAACTGGCGCAAGACCCATGAGGCAGCCAAAACCTATCTGGCCCAGATGGGACTGACGGATCTGGATCCCCACACTCCGCTCAATGAGATATCCATAGCCATGCAGCAACTGGTGGCCATCGCCAGGGCCATGGTCATCGATGCCAAGGTCCTGATCCTGGATGAGCCGACATCTTCGCTGGATGCCAATGAGGTTCAGGATCTGTTCCAGATCATGCGCAAGGTCAGGGACAGGGGTATCGCCATACTTTTCGTTTCCCACTTCCTGGACCAGGTCTACGAGATCGCCGACAGAATGACCATTCTGCGCAACGGCAAATTCGTCGAGGAGACCATGGTCAAGGACATGCCGCGCGATGTCCTTATTACCAAGATGATCGGCAAGAACGCCGACGAGCTCTCGCTGATCGGTACAAAGTCGAGGAAGGAAACACCTCAGGCTGCAACGGACCGGCCCCTGGCAAGCGTCCGCGGCTTCGGTAGAAAGGGCAGCATCTACCCCTTCGACATGGATCTCTTCAAGGGCAAGATCATGGGACTGGCCGGCCTGCTGGGTTCCGGCAGAACCGAAATCGGCCGTCTGCTCTTCGGCGCAGACAAGCCCGACAAGGGCACCTACACCTTTGATGGGAAGAAGATCTCCATCGACAGCCCGGCCACTGCCCTGAAGAACCGAATCGCCTACTCCACGGAGAACAGAAGGGATGAGGGCATCATCGGCGATCTGACCGTCAGGGAGAACATCATCCTGGCCCTCCAGGCCACCCGGGGCATGTTCAGGCCTATTCCCAGGAAGGAAGCCGATCGGATAGTCGACAAATACATCAAGGAGCTCAACGTTCGCCCGGCCGATCCCGACAGGTTGATCAAGAACCTGTCAGGCGGAAACCAGCAGAAGGTCCTACTGGCCAGGTGGCTGGCTACGGATCCGGAGCTGCTGATCCTGGATGAACCGACCAGGGGAATCGACATTGGCGCCAAGGCTGAGATTCAGCAGACGGTGCTGGATCTGGCCGCCCAGGGCATGAGCGTGGTCTTCATCTCCTCCGAACTCGATGAGGTCGTCCGCCTGTCCGATCAGATAACTGTCCTCAAGGACCGTCACAAGATCGACCTGATGGACAACGACGATACGGTTTCCCAGCAGACCATCGTGGAAGACATAGCCAACACCTCGGTCTCTGGACAATCTCAAGGAAAGGAGGAAAGATGAGCAAGCCCGCCAAGCAGCAATCGGAGGATGAAGATCCATCCTTCCTGCGCCGTATATTCGGCAATCAGCTGATTTGGAGCGTGGTCGCCTTCCTCGCGCTGATTCTGGTCTGTACGCTGGTTGATCACTCCTTCCTCAGCCTGTCATACAATCCGCGTACGGGTGGCCTGGCAGGACCCCTGATCACCATGATCCAGGAGTCTGCACGATACCTGATGATCGCCACCGGCATGACCCTGGTCATCTCGACCTCGGGCATCGACCTCTCGGTCGGCTCGGTCATGGCCGTGGCCGGAGCTGCAGCCATGCAGATGCTGATCAACGGGGTGAACGTCTGGATGGCCATTCTGATCTCCCTGGCCGTGGGTCTGGTTCTGGGCTGCATCAACGGCGCCCTGGTCTCCATCCTGGGACTCCAGCCCTTCATCACCACGCTGATCATGATGCTGGCAGGCAGGGGACTGGCCAAGGTCATCACCAATGGACAGAATGCCGACGCTTCAGGCGTGGCCGGCAGCGGACCATTGCGCTGGATGGCCAACGGTTTCATTCTTGGAATCCCGGCCAATTTCGTCATAGCAGTGATCATCGTCTGCCTGGTCGGTCTCCTGATGAGGAAGACGGCGGCCGGCATGATGATCGAGTCGGTGGGCATCAACCAGGAGGCCAGCCGAATGACCGGCATCAAGCCTCGGCGGATCCTCTTCCTGGTCTACGCCATCTCCGGCCTGCTGGCCGCTGTGGCAGGGCTCTTCGCCACTGCATCAGTGATGAGGGTCGACGTGGTCAAGACCGGTCAGGACCTAGAGATGTACGCCATTCTGGCTGTGGTCATTGGAGGCACCTCCCTGCTGGGCGGCAAGTTCTCGCTGCTGGGAAGCGCTTTCGGCGCCGTGATTATTGCGATGATCCGCAAGACCATCATCACCCTGGGCATTGATTCAGCCGCCACGCCAGCATTCTTCGCTGTGGTGGTCATCATCATCTGCGTCATGCAGGCGCCCAAGGTGCACAATGCGGTCGCTGAGTTCAAACGCAGGCGTGCCATGAGGCAGTCTGCAGAGGTGGTGGCATGATGAAGAAGAGTGCAAGCAGACAAACAGGTTTCCGGCTGAGCCCTAGGGCCATTCCGACAGTTGCTGCCGTGGTCATCTTCCTGCTCATGCTGATCATGGGCCAGGTGCTCTTCGGCACCTATATCCGGCTAGGATTCATGTCCTCCCTGTTCATGGACCACGCCTACCTGGTGATCCTGGCAGTAGCCATGACCTTCCCCATCCTCACCGGTGGCATCGATCTGAGCGTGGGGGCCATAGTGGCCATCACCGGCGTGGTCGGTGTCAAGCTCATGATTGCCGGTGTGCCGGCGTCACTGGTCATTGTCATCATGATCGCCATCGGTGCGGTCTTTGGACTTTTGGCCGGTGTGCTCATTGAAGAGTTCAACATGCAGCCCTTCATCGCCACACTGTCCACCATGTTCCTGGCCAGGGGCATAGCCTCCATCATCTCGACCGATTCGCTCAATATGCCGCAGAACAACAACTTCAGCTGGATCGGCGGCGAGGGACTGAAGATCATCGACAACCCGAAGATTTCCAACGACCTTTCGCTGAACTTCGGTGTGATAGTCGCTCTGGTTGTCGTGGCGGTCAGCTACGTCATCCTCCACAAGACCAGGACGGGCCGCACCATCTACGCCATCGGTGGTTCCCGGTCCTCGGCTGAGCTGATGGGCCTTCCGGTCAAGCGGACACAGTATGTCATTTACCTGACCTCGGCCGTCCTGGCCTCCATCGCCTCCATCGTCTATGTGGCTGGCATCGGTTCAGCCAAGAACACCATGGGCGTCGGCTGGGAGCTGGACGCTGTGGCTGCAGTCGTCATCGGCGGTACCCTGATTACTGGCGGTTACGGCTACGTGCTGGGCTCAGTCATAGGTGCGCTGGTTCGCTCGATCATCGATCCTCTGACCTCGGATTTCGGCGTTCCTGCCGAGGCCGTCACTATCGTGGTTGGTCTGATGATCCTGGCCTTCGTCATCCTCCAGCGTCTGGTGACCTTCGTCAGAAAGGAATGAAGCAGAGTTTTCCTGGATGATCTGAATGGGGGCTGATGCCGTGGCGATTGCGGCATCAGCCCCCATTTGCGTTGCTGGTTCATGATTCGAAGGGGAAGACCAATCCCCACTGGCGGCGCAGAGAGTCCATGAGCTCCATGATGCGCAGGGTGTCCTTGTGGGGCATCTGGGCGCACTCGGTCTTGTCATCCAGGATGGCCTGTGCCGCGCTGGACACCTCATACTCATAACCGGTCAGCTGGTCGGGGATGGGGTAGTGCTTCTTCAATTGATGATCCGCGTCGTACAGGTCGATGGACTCCACATTGTTGATGTTGGCGCACTGCAGGTAACCCTGGTCTCCCCAGATGCTGCCGGTCCGGTCACTGGCCGAGACCATGGAGCTGGTCGCCGCGCCCATGGATCCATCCTGGTAGAAAATGGTCGTGGAGTTCTGGCTGTCGACCCCCTCAGGGCTGCGGACCCAATCCGTGCAGACCCGCTCAATAGGCTTGGGTCCCATGACCATGTCAATGAAGTTGAGAGGATAGACACCTACGTCGAGCAGGGCGCCGCCGGCCAGAGCCGGGTCGGTCATTCTGGCCTTGCCTACGGTCACATATCCCAGGTTGGCGGTGACGGTCCTGACGGTGCCGATTTCCCCTGAGGAGACGATGTCGTCGATGATGGAACGTGAGGGCATGTACCTGGTCCAGATGGCTTCGGTGCAGAGCAGGCCGGTGCTCTCGGATGTATCAATGACTTGCCTGGCCTGATCGGCGTTGGCGGCGAAGGACTTCTCGACCAGTACGTTCTTTCCCGCCTTCATGCAGGCGATGGCCTGTTCGGCGTGGAGGCTGTGAGGCGTGGCGATGTAGACCAGATCCACTTGGGGATCATCCAGGAGTTCCTGGTAGGACCCATAGGAATGCTCGAATCCATATTTTTTGGCGAAGGCGGCTGCGCGATCCCCGTCCCTGGAGGCCACGGCGTAGGGGGCGATCAGATGGCTATACTGCGAGTCCTGAGCCATCATGACCACCGTCTTGGCCAGGGCATTGGCTATCCGTCCGGCGCCGAGAATGGCGAAATTGACCCGCATACCCCTCTGCTCAGCCTCTTGTCGTTTGCCGTTCAATCTACTCATCCTTGACTCCTTCGTTTGGATGGTCATCTGCTGTGATGGCCTCATACAATTTCTGCAGGGTTTCCTTGGCATGGCGGGCATCCAGCTGGCACTCCCAAACGGTGAAGACCCGCCAGCCCATGGCTTTCAGTTTTTTGCCCTGCTCCTGATCCCGCAAACGGTTCCTTGTTAGCTTTGTGGTCCAATATTCCACATTGGATTTGGGAAGCGAGAATTTGGCACAGCCCTGATGCATGTGCCAGAAACAGCCATTGACGAATACCATGGCCCGCCACTTGGGCAGTACCACATCAGGATGGCCCGGATACCTCTTGTCGTTTTTGCGAAACCGCAGACCTCGTGAGAATAGGTAGGACCGGACCTGGCGCTCTATTGATGTTTCCGTGCCCCTGATGCGGGACATGGTGTAGCTGCGTGTGCCGGGCTGGAATCTGCTGGGTGTTTTTCTTGAAACCATCCCCGGCCCGGCTCAGAGGATTTCGACGCTGTTGATGAAGACCGGCTCAAGGGGACGGTCGCCCGAGTCGGTGGCCACGGCGTCCAGCTTGTCGACCACCTTCCGGGAATCATCATCGGCCACCTGGCCGAAGATGGTGTGGTGCCCGTTCAGCCAGGGGGTTGGCACGGTGGTGATGAAGAACTGTGATCCGTTGGTGCCGTGGGTCTTCCCGGTGGCAGGATCCCGGCGCAGCCCTGCATTGGCCATGGCCAGCTTGTAGGGTTCGTCAAAGGTCAGAGAGGGGTCGATCTCGTCATCGAACTCGTAGCCGGGGCCGCCTGTGCCGGTGCCCAGCGGGCAGCCGCCCTGGATCATGAATTCCTTGATGATCCGGTGGAAGGTCAGACCGTCGTAGAAAGGATCCTGACGCTTCTGGCCCGTCTCGGGGTCGGTCCAGTCCCTGCGGCCGGCGGCCAAATCGAGGAAGTTGGTTACGGTTTCAGGGGCCTGATCGTCAAAGAGGTCCAGGCGAATATCGCCCTCTGAGGTATGCATAATGACTGTGCTCATGTCCCAATCCTTTCATAAGACGGCGACGCGCACCGAGGATCCGAAGGGCATCAGGGCCAGGCGGGCCATCTTGAAGGCCTGCAGGCCGAAGGGTATGCCCACCACGGTCAGCATGGTGACCAGCCCGGCCGCCAGATAGGCCAAAGCCAGCCACCAGCCGCCCAGGATGATCCAGAGCAGGTTGGCCAGCCAGGATCCCAGTCCGCCGCCGTAGATGACCTGTCGGCCAAAGGGGGTCAGGGTCAGTCTGGCCATCTTGAAGGCCTGGATGCCCAGGGGAATGCCCACTACGGTCAGGCAGAGCACGATGCCCACCATGGTCCAGGCCAGGGCGATGGCCAGTCCGCCCAGCACTAGCCAGCAGATGTTGCCGATCAGGCGCATGTCGGTCCTTCCGTCAGGGTGGCGGTGACGGCCTTGGCACAGGCGGTCACTTTCTCCATGATGCAAGTCAGTCGTTTCTCCCGCTGCTCGGGCGCAAGCTCCTGGTCCAGGGCATCAATCAGTCGCATGCCGGATTGAACGATCCCTCGCGTCACCTCCACGCCCATGGCCGGGTCTGTTGGGCGCAGGGCTGTCCACGCCTGGATCAGCGGCTGGTTGACCTGCCGGTGGAAGTCCAGCAGGGCTTGGATCTGCCGGTCTGTGGACCGATCGCTCTTAGGATCAGGCTCTTGGGGATTCGAGGGGCTCCCGTAGATCAGGGCCTGGCGTAACTGCTCGTCGTGCTGCTCGGCGTAGAGGTTCATCAGCCAGCCGTGTCCGTGCAGCCCGGCCTGTTCAAGATTGGTGCGGGTCCAGACCTCGACCGTCCGGCGTGGGTCGTCCGTCTGACCCAGGGCCAGGTCCAGGGCCTGGCCCCAGTCAGGCAGGTGCCGTTCCATGACCATGTCGCAGAGCTGGTCGGCATCCCTTGCGTAGCGGTAGAGGGAGTTCCGTGCCAGATTGGCACGTCGGGCCACCTCGGCCATGGTCAGTTGGCTTCGTCCGCCGGTGCGCAGGATGGCTTCGGCGGCGGCGATGATCTGGTCCAGGGTTTTGGCGCGGTGTTCCTGGAGTGTGGATTCGCGAATCCTGGGCATGGTCCTCCTCGGTCCGGCCTGCTGGGCGCAGCGATCGTGAATCGGGCTGGGCCGGTCATGGGGCATATGATATGGCCTATTTGCAGTAGAGCCAAGTTGCCAGGACCGGTTCAGCGTGCGGCTTGTCCGCGCTGAGAGAACTTGCCAGACAGGTTTTCGCGACGTATAGTCGCAAAAAATCGCAGACCAGGGTGAGGGGAGATCTTATGACCGGATCGGCCAGTATGGACTTGAAGAAGGGTAGCCAGAAGAACCGTCAGGAGTCTCAGGAGGCGGCACCGCCCTGGCGCGCCCTATGGGTGTTGGCTCTGGGTCTGGCCATGATCGTGCTGGATTCGTCCATCGTCAACGTCTCCATACCTTCCATCATCGCTGCCATCCATATCAACCTGGCTCAAGCCCAGTGGGTGACCGCCCTCTACAGCATCGTCCTGGCGGCCCTGCTCCTGCCTTCCGGTCGGCTGGGAGACATGATCGGACGCAAGCGGATCCTGCAGGTGGGCACGGTCATCTTTGTACTGGGTTCCGTCTTTGCCGCATCGGCCTCCTCCGGCACACTGCTGCTTTTGGCCAGGTTTGTTCAAGGAATCGGCGGCTCCCTGGTTATGCCTTCCACCCTCTCTACCGTGTCCGCCACCTTCCGGGGTCGGCACCGGGCCACTGCATTCGGCATCTGGGGGGCCGTCATGTCATCCGCAGCGGCGGTCGGCCCCTTCCTGGGCGGGGTCTTCACCAGCACCATCGGATGGCGGTGGATCTTCCTGGTCAATCTGCCCCTGGGACTGATCGTCTTCCTGGCCAGCGCAGTCTTTGTGCCCGAGACCAAGTCAGCACCCAGGCAGGCCGGCGACCGGTGGGGGATGCTTGCCGACTGGAAGGGTATACTCCTTTCGGCCCTGGGGTCGGCCCTGGTGGTCTTTGCGCTGATCGAGGGGCAGACCTACGGCTGGTGGCGTCCCCGCGCCGCACTTGAGCTGGGCCCACTGCACTGGTCTGCATCGGCGCCCCTGTCGCCGGTTCCAGTCAGTCTGCTCCTGGGGCTGTCCCTGCTGGCCGCCTTTGCACTGACCGAGCTGGCCAGGGCGCGCAGGGGCAAGATGGTCATCCTGGATGTATCCATGTTCGCCATCGGCACCTTCGGCTGGGGCAACCTCACGGCCGCCATCGTCAACGCCGGTCAGTTCGCGGTCATGTTCATCCTGCCCCTCTATCTGATCAACGCCAGAGGCCTGAGTCCATTGGGAGCCGGATCCATCCTGGGTGTCATGGCTCTGGGGTCGGTTGTTTCGGGCGGTCTGGCCCGGGTGGTCTCGGCCCGTCTGGGAGCCGGCGGCACGGTGCAGACGGGCCTGCTGATGGAGATCGTCGGCGTGGCCCTGTCCATTCTGCTCATGCGTGGGTCGGTACCTGTCTGGCCCATGACCCTGACCCTGATTATTTACGGTGCCGGCCTGGGCTTTGCCTCGGCACAGCTGACCAGCCTGGTGCTGTCCGGTGTTCCGGTGGCACAATCCGGCCAGGCTTCGGCCACACAGTCCACCATCCGTCAGTGGGGGACCGCCTTGGGTGCCGCAGTCTCTGGTTCCGCCCTCTCCCTGGCTCTGAGCCTGGTGCTACCGAGGCATCTGACGGCCCTCAAGGGTATCTCGGCGCAAATGGCTGATGGTCTGGTCAGATCGGTTCAGTCTTCTGCCGGAAACGCCATTGTCGGCATGCGGGCTCAGGGTACCCGGGGCCGACTGGGAGCTTTGGGCCCCCAGGTGACCAATGCCTTGACCGAGGGATTCACCCAAGGCGCCCAGTGGGCCATGGGCTTCGCGGTCCTGCTGCTTCTTCTGGGACTGGTCGCCTCGGTGCTGGTGCGTCGTGCCGCCCGCAAGGCTGGCGCCGATAAGATCTGAGGCATTCGTGACCCCGCCTTCTTCGGGTTCGGCACCGCATGGGGTTGTCTGCCCGTCGGCCGGCCTTGGCACGGTTTAGAATCATGGATATGGGCATACAAGAGGAACAGCCGCGGCGGGATGGCGATCTGCTGGTGGCTCTGGCTCAGATCGACACCTGTGTGGGCGATCTTGACGGCAACGCTGACATTATTATGGACTACTCCCGAAAGGCGGCTGGGCAGGGGGCGACCCTGGTGGTCTTTCCGGAGATGAGCCTGACCGGTTACCCGATCGAGGACCTGGCGTTCCGCGCCAGCTTCCGTCGGGCCGCCTGGTCTCGGGCCGACCGTCTGGCCAGGCAGCTGGAGGAGCAGGGTCTGGGCAATCTGTATGTGATTGTGGGGACCGTGGGCACCGATACGGATCAGGACCGGCCCCGCAACCGGCTGGTGGTCCTGCACCAGGGTCGGGTCGAGGCCGGCTACGACAAGCACTTCCTGCCCAACTACGGGGTCTTTGACGAGTACAGGATTTTCACCCCGGGGGATAGGACCGTGGTCCTGGAGGTGCAAGGGCACCGGATAGGGTTGGCCATCTGCGAGGACATCTGGCAGGAGGGCGATCCCATCAGCGACTTGGCTGGACGGGACATCGACCTCTTGGTGACCATCAATGGCTCACCCTTCGAGGAGGGCAAGGGGCATGTCCGCTACGAGCTGGCGACTCGCCGGGCCAAACAGGTCGGCGCGCCTTTGCTCTACCTGAACCAGGTAGGCGGGCAGGACGATCTGGTCTTTGACGGCGGCAGTTTCGTGGTGGATCAGGATGGCACCCTGCTGGAGCGCTCGCCCAGATTCGTTCAGGATCTGTCCATCTGGACCCTGCCTGCATCAGGGGAGCGCCCCATGCCCAGCAAGTCCTGCATGGCCGAAGAGATGCCTGGGGACGAGGAGGTCTATCGGGCCTGTGTGCTGGGTCTAAAAGATTATATGGTCAAGAATCACTTCACGGGTGTCTGCCTGGGTCTGTCGGGCGGGATCGACTCGGCCCTGGTGGCCACCATAGCCGCCGATGCCTGTGGAGGGGAGCATGTGCGCGGCATCTCCATGCCTAGCCGTTACTCCTCGGAAGGCTCTCGGGATGATGCCGCCGACCTGGCCCAGCGTCTGGGTGTGCGTTACGTGGTTCAAGCTATAGGCCCGGAATTCGATGCCTTCCAAGGGCAGTTGCACCTGGAAGGTGTTGCTGAAGAGAACCTCCAGGCCCGGATACGCGGCGTCATCGTCATGGCTTACGCCAATGCCGAGGGGCTTCTGGCCCTAGCCACGGGCAACAAATCCGAGCTGGCCTGCGGTTACTCAACTATCTATGGCGATGCAGTCGGCGGCTATGCGCCCATCAAGGATCTGCTCAAGACCCGGGTCTGGCAGCTGGCCCGCTGGCGTAACGCCCAGGCTCAGGCAAGAGGCGAACGTGAGCCCATCCCGGTCAATTCCATCGTCAAGCCGCCTTCGGCCGAGCTGCGACAAGGGCAGAAGGACTCTGATTCCCTGCCTGACTACAGCCTGCTCGATAAGGTCCTTGAGGCATACATCGAGCATGCCCACGGTCGGGCTGATCTTCTGGCCGATGGTTTCGATCCTGACACGGTCGACACGGTCATGCGGCTGGTGGATCGAGCCGAGTGGAAGCGGCGCCAGTATCCGCTGGGACCCAAGGTCACCTCCCTGGCCTTCGGTCGTGATCGTCGGCTACCCGTCACCAACGCCTTCAGGGAGTGATCGCCATGGGTTCCGAACAGGAGAGGACGGCCTGGTACTTCAACACCGTCACCGGCATACCCGAGCAGGGCAAGCTGTCTCCCCAGGACAGGCGGATGGGCCCTTACAGCAGCAGGCAGGAGGCCCTCGATGCCTGGAAGATCGCCAAGCGCCGGAACAAGGAATGGGATGAGGAGGACCGTCGTTGGCGGCAGGCCTGGGAGGGAGAACCTGAGCAGGGACAGTCATCAGCTGACAGATGAAGCTCCTGCTGGATCGGCAACCTGCTTTGGCGACCAGTTGGCTGTGCAATCTGAACGGATGGGGACTCAAGCCGTGTGCCGGGCGAGTTTGCTAGATGTGGGCGTGGCGGCCATTGCGAGTCCGCCCTCAGTGTGATATAGCTCACGTCGCGATTCGGTTTCCCGTGGTATTGCGCCCCCTATACTTAAAAGTGACAGTGGTGTGAGGAAGCGCCATTGACCATATCAACAAGGAGTTGACTATGACAGCAGTTGAGACCAACACCGTCTCTCCCGCAGAGCTGCAAGCCAAGGCTTGGAAGGGCTTCAAGGGCGAGGACTGGAAGAAAGACATCGACGTTCGCGACTTCATTCAAAAGAACTACACGCCGTACACCGGTGACGAATCCTTCCTGGCACCGGCCACGGAGAAGACCAAGTTCCTGTGGAATTACCTGGACGATAACTTCCTTGCCGTGGAGCGCAAGCAGCGCGTCTACGACGTGGACACCCACACTCCGGCGGGCATTGACGCCTTCCCGGCCGGATACATCGACGGCAAGCCTGCCGGCGAGACTCAAGACGACGTGATTGTCGGCATGCAGACCGACGTTCCCTGCAAGCGTGCGATGATGCCCTACGGCGGCTGGCGCATGGTTGAGCAGGCCCTCAAGGAGGCCGGCAAGGAGCCCGACCCCGAGGTCAAGAAGATCTTCACCCGGTATCGCAAGACCCACAACGATGGCGTCTTCGACGTCTACACCAAGAGGATCAAGCTGGCCCGCCACAACAAGATTCTGACCGGTCTGCCCGATGCTTACGGCCGCGGCCGTATCATTGGCGACTACCGTCGTGTGGCCCTCTACGGCATTGACGAGCTGATTGCCCGCAAGAAGGCCGACAAGGATTCGATTCCTTACCGCAACGACTTCACCGAGGAAGAGATCGAGCACTGGATCCGCTTCCGCGAGGAGCACGCAGAGCAGATCAAGGCTCTGAAGCAGCTGCTGACCCTGGGCAAGGAGTACGGCCTGGATCTGAGCCGTCCTGCCATGAACGCCAAGGAAGCTGTCCAGTGGACCTACATGGCCTACCTGGCCTCGGTCAAGAGCCAGGACGGCGCCGCCATGTCCATCGGCCGTCTGTCCGCCTTCTTCGACGTCTACTTTGAGCGTGATCTGGCCGCTGGTCTGATCGACGAGACCGATGCCCAGGAGATCATCGACAACATCGTGATGAAGCTGCGCATCGTGCGCTTCCTGCGGACCAAGGACTACGACAACATCTTCTCCGGCGACCCCTACTGGGCCACCTGGTCCGACGCTGGCTTCGGCGACGACGGCAGGCCCATGGTCACCAAGACCTCCTTCCGTCTGCTGGCCACCCTGACCCTGGAGCACCTTGGACCCGGCCCTGAGCCCAACATCACCATCTTCTGGGATCCGAAGCTGCCCGAGGGCTACAAGCGCTTCTGCGCCCGTATCTCCATCGACACCTCCGCCATCCAGTACGAGTCCGACAAGGACATTCGCGCCCACTGGGGCGATGACGCTGCCATCGCCTGCTGCGTGTCTCCTATGAGGGTCGGCAAGCAGATGCAGTTCTTCGGCGCCCGTGTCAACTCCGCCAAGGCTCTGCTCTATGCCATGAACGGCGGCCGTGACGAGATGACCGGCATGCAGGTCATCGACAAGGACGTAATCAAGCCTGTCACCCCCAAGGAAGACGGATCTCTGGACTTCCAGGAGGTCAAGGACAACTACGAGAAGGCCCTGGAGTGGCTGAGCGAGACCTACGTCGAGGCCCTGAACATCATCCACTACATGCACGATAAGTACGACTACGAGTCCATTGAGATGGCCCTGCACGACAAGGAGGTCTACCGCACCCTGGGTTGCGGCATGTCCGGCCTGTCCATCGCTGCTGACTCCCTGTCGGCTATCAAGTACGCCAAGGTCTACCCGATCTACAACAAGGATGCCAAGGGCACTCCTGAGTATGTCGAGGGCGCTGACGACGACCTGATCGTCAACTACAAGACTGTTGGCGAGTTCCCGATCTACGGCAACGATGATGATCGCGCCGACGACCTGGCCAAGTGGACTGTGTCCACCGTTATGGGCCAGATCAAGCGCCTGCCCGTCTACCGTGGCGCTGTGCCGACCCAGTCCATCCTGACCATCACCTCCAACGTGGAGTATGGCAAGAACACCGGGTCCTTCCCCTCCGGCCACAAGAAGGGCACCCCGTATGCTCCCGGCGCCAACCCCGAGAACGGCATGGATTCGCACGGCATGCTGCCCTCCATGTTCTCCGTTGGCAAGATCGACTACGACGACGCCCTGGACGGCATCTCGCTGACCAACACGATCACCCCTGACGGCCTGGGCCGCGACGAGGATGAGCGCATCAACAACCTGGTGGGCATCCTGGACGCCGGCAACGGCCACGGGCTCTACCACGCCAACATCAACGTCCTGCGCAAGGAGCAGTTGGAGGATGCCGTCGAGCACCCCGAGAAGTACCCGCACCTGACTGTGCGCGTCTCGGGCTATGCCGTCAACTTCGTCAAGCTGACCCGCGAGCAGCAGCTCGACGTGATCTCCCGCACCTTCCACCAGGGCGCGGTGACCGACTGATCGCACTTGTGCGATAGTCAACCGTTGATGAGACGGTGAATCATGGGGCGGGGCGCACCAAGGCCCCGCCCCCTTTTCGTCTTTTTCAGGAGGATCCGATGACGGAGACCACCACCTTCCGTACCACACAGCCGCACATGCTGAAGGAATCCAAGGTCTACCAGAGCCAGACCCTGATGGGCGGCCTTTCGGGGTTCGAATCGCCCATAGGGCTGGATCGCCACGACCGAATGAATGCCCTGCGCACGGGTGACATTGGTTTTGTTCACTCCTGGGACATCAACACCTCAGTGGACGGGCCGGGCACAAGGATGACCGTCTTCATGAGCGGATGCCCCCTGCGTTGCCAGTACTGCCAGAATCCGGACACCTGGAAGATGCGGGATGGCCAGCCCGTATACCTGCAGGCCATGATCGATAAGGTGGCCCGCTACCAGGATCTTTTCAAGAGCACGGGCGGAGGAATCACCTTCAGCGGCGGCGAATCCATGATGCAGGCCGCTTTCGTTTCAAGGGTCTTCAGAGCCGCCAAGGAAATGGGCGTCCACACCTGCCTGGACACCTCGGGCTTTCTCAACCGCAACTACACCGATGCCATGATTGACGACATCGACCTGTGCCTGCTGGATGTCAAATCCGGCGATGAGGCCACCTACAAGAAGGTGACCGGCGGCACGCTGGCCCCTACGATCGAGTTCGGCAAGCGCTTGGCTGCTCGTGGCAGCAAGATCTGGGTTCGCTTCGTTTTGGTGCCGGGGCTGACCGACTCAGAGGAGAACGTCGAGAATGTTGCGCGGGTATGTGAACAGTTCAAGGATGCGATTGAGCACATTGATGTGCTTCCCTTCCATCAGCTTGGACGGCCCAAGTGGCACGAGTTGCGCATTCCCTACCCGCTCGAGGATGCCAAAGGTCCCTCTGCGGCTCTGAAGGATCGGGCCAAGAAGCAGCTGGAGGCCCACGGCTTCGTGGTCTACTGAGCCTCGGGACCCAGGAAGAACCAGAATAATTGCTTGTGACTCCCCATGGCAGATGTCGTGGGGAGTTTTGTTTGCCTGGGTGAAGGCCCGCCGGCCAATCAGCGAATGTCAGACTCACTGAATGTCCGGCACGATGAATGGCTGGCTCGATGAATAGCCGGTTTGGGGAATGGCCGACCCTGTAAATCGATAAATTGTCGACCAGGTCTGCTCAGTAAATGATTATCGGTGGGTTGAGGCCATGGACTATGCTTTCAGGCGTGTGTTTTCCGGGCCGATCGGCCCGGTGGCGTGATGGAAGACAAACTACAAAAGAGGTTGAGCGCAGGTGACCACGGAACCTAAGACGCAGCTGCTTTCAGAGCCCGCCCAGGGTGTACCGTCGCTCATCGACGATATGGACGGATACCACCGGGCCTGTCGGTTGCTGTCTCAGGGGAGCGGTGCACTGGCCGCGGATGCTGAACGGGCCTCGGGCTTCCGCTATGGCCACGACGACTACCTGGTCCAGTTCAAGCGCCAGGGGGCGGGGATATTCCTGCTGGACCCACCAGCTTTGATGCAGGCGGGCTGCGACTGGTCGGAATTCAATAAGGCTGTCGATGGGGCCCAGTGGATCATTCATGACTCCCCTCAGGATCTGCCTGGCTTCTATGCATTGTGCATGAGGCCCTCATCGCTCTTCGACACCGAGCTGGCGGCCAGGATGCTCAACCTGGGTCATTACGGCCTGTCTGCAGTGACTGCGCACTATCTGGGACTGACGCTGGCCAAGGAGCACTCTGCCGCTGACTGGTCCTACCGCCCTCTGCCCCGTGATTGGCGTAATTACGCCGCCTTGGATGTGGAGCTGCTGGATCAGGTGCGAACGCGAGAGCTGGAGGACCTGCGTCGTCACGGCAAGGACGAGTGGGCCAGGCAGGAATTCACCTGGCTGCTGGAGCAGGGCAAAATCCCCAAGCCGGAGCCTGAGCAGCCCTGGCGGCATATCTCGCATATCAACTCCCTGCACAATGACCGCCGAGGACTGGCTGTGGCCCGTTCCCTGTGGACCACCCGAGACCAGCTGGCCAGACGCAACGACATAGCACCGACACTCCTCCTGCCTGACAAGGCCATCATCGAGGCAGGCAGGCTCAAGCCACGCAACAACGCCCAGTTCCGAGCCATACGATCCTTGAACGAGCGGGTCAGAATCCATACCGGCGGCGAGCAGGACCGCATGTTCGAGCGCTATGCACCCATCCAGCGCCGGGTCAGGCCCTCGGTCTGGAAGCAGGCCATTCTGGATGCCTTGCATCTGCCCACCGAGGAACTGCCGGTGCCTCCCAAGCCACGGGTGGAGGAGACCAACGCTCCCAAGTCCATGCAAGTCTGGCGGCACCGCCACCCGGATCGGTTTACCAGGCTGGAGGCGGCGCGCAAGGCGGTGACTGCAGTGGGACGCCAGACCAACACCCCCGACGATATTCTGATCAAACCCCGCTACCTGCGCAACCTCTGCTGGACCGATCAACCGGAGAAGCGTGATGTAGCCGACTTCCTGCGTCAGGAGGGTGCCCGTCCCTGGCAGGTTTCGCTCCTGTCAGAGTCCCTGACTCGCGCTATTATGTAACGGTTGCCTTACTGGCAGATCAAACGGTTTGGATGAATTGGAGCGCAGCGTGAAAATCAGCGTCAGAAACCTCGAGCCCACCAAGGTCAGGCTCACCATCACCGTCGATCCCGATGAGCTGAACCCCTACCTGGATCAGGCCCGTAAGGAGATCGGCAAGCAGGTGACCATCCCAGGCTTCCGCAAGGGGCATGTACCCGGACCCATCATCGATCAGCGCGTGGGCTTTGCCAGCGTGGCGGGCGAGGCCGTCAACGCCGGCGTGCCCGAGCTCTACTCCAATGCCCTGGAGGAGAAGCAGCTGCACGCCATGGCGCAGCCGCAGATCGACGTCAAGGACATCCCCTCCTCCGCCAAGGACGACACCAAGCTCAAGTTCACCGCCGAGGTGGAGATTCGTCCCAAGTTCGAGCTGCCCGACATCGAGGGCATGGAGATCGAGGTTCCCAAGCCCGCCGTCACCGACGAGGACGTGGACAAGCGCCTGGACAATCTGCGTCAGCGTTTCGGCACCCTGGTCAGTGTGGATCGTCCCGCTTCCAAAGGCGATTACGCCAACATCGACCTGGATGCCGTCATCGACGGCGAGTCCGTGGACTCCCAGCAGGGGGTCAGCTACGAGTTGGGCTCCAACACCATGCTGGATGGCCTAGATGAGGCCCTGGATGGGCTGTCCGCCGGAGAAGAGACCACCTTCGAGGGCACTCTGGAGGCCGGTGAGCACCAAGGCGAGAAGGCCCAGATCAAGGTCAAGGTCAACTCGGTCAAGGCTGAGGAGCTGCCCGACCTGGACGACGAGTTCGCCAAGGAGGCCTCGGAGTTCGAGACCCTGAAGGAGCTGCGCGAGGACGTGCGCAAGCAGTGCCAGGTGGATGCCGAGGGTCGGCAGGCCACTGACGCCCGCGACGCTTTCATTGCCAAGCTCCAGGACGGCCTGGACATCCCGGTGCCCAAGGGCATCAAGCAGTCCATGGTAACCGATCAGCTCAAGAACACCGGTAAGGATCCCGACAAGGCCAGCAAGGACGAGAAGGCCGAGGCCGAGAAGAGTGTGGAGAAGGAGTTGCGCGACCAGATGACCCTGGACGCTCTGGCTGAGAAGCTGGGTATCACGGTCAGCCAGGCCGACGTGACCAACTTCCTGGCCTCCATAGCCCAGCAGTATGGTATGGATCCCAGCGCCTTCATCAACGGCATCGTCCGCAACGGACAGCTGGGTTCTGCTGTGCAGGAGGTCGGCCGCTCCAAGGGCATGCTGGCCGGCATGCGGGCCGTCACCTTCAAGGATCCCGATGGCCAAGAGGTGGACCTGAGCCGCTTCCTGGGCGAGGATGAGCCCGAGGCCCATGAGGAGCAGGACGAGAGCGTCCAGGCTGCCTCCGCCGCAGCTGAAGTGGCTGACCAGCTCTCCCAGGATCAGGAGTAGCTTACAAAGTAGCGAACAGGGCCGCACCCAGTGGCGAAACAGCCTGGGTGCGGCCCTGTCGTAGCGGTTGCGCAAAGAGCGGAAAGGCTGTGGCTGCGTCGATTGCGGGGGCTACTCTCAATACAGATACGTTTATCGAAGGAGACAGGGTGAACAACTCATTGGCAACCAGTCCCGTGATGGAGGAGGGGGAGGCCCCTGCGCCGACCGATCCCATCTTCAACCGACTGCTCAAGGACAGGATCATCTGGCTGGGGGACGAGGTCAAGGACGCCAACGCCAACGTCATCTGCGCACAGATGCTGATGCTGGCGGCCGAGGATCCAAAGAAGGATATCTGGCTCTATATCAACTCGCCTGGCGGCTCCATTACGGCCGGCATGGCCATCTACGACACCATGCAGCTGATCGAGCCTGACGTGGCCACGGTTGCGGTTGGCATGGCGGCCTCCATGGGCCAGTTCCTGCTTTCCAGCGGGGCCAAGGGCAAGCGCTTCGTCACCTCTCATGCGCGGGTGCTTATGCATCAGCCCTCGGGCGGCGTCGGAGGCACGGCCACTGATGTCAGGATCAACGCCGAGCTGATCATGGACATGAAGCGCACGCTCTCCCAGCTGACGGCCGAGCAGACCGGCCACACCCTGGAAGAGATCTACCGGGACAACGAATACGATCACTGGTTCACGGCCCAGCAGGCCCTGGAGTACGGCTTCGTCGACCGGATCGTGACCACCCACGGCACTATGACCGCGGATCAAGGGAAGTGAGCACTCCACATGGCATCTGAAGAAGCGCAATTCGTAGCACGGGCCCGTCGACTGGCCGGCCCTCGTGGCCTGGCCGCCATGCCCACCGACCGCTATGTGCTGCCGCAGTTCGAGGAGCGCACCCCATACGGCTACAAGCGTCAGGACCCCTACACCAGGCTCTTCGACGACAGGATCATCTTCATGGGCGTCCAGGTGGATGACACCTCCTCGGACGACATCATGGCCCAGCTCCTGGTTCTGGAGAGCCAGGATCCCAACCGCGATGTGATCATCTACATCAATTCGCCGGGGGGATCCATGACGGCCATGACCGCCATCTATGACACCATGCAGTACATCAAGCCCGATGTGCAGACCGTCTGCCTGGGCCAGGCCGCCTCGGCTGCTGCCGTTCTTCTGGCCGCTGGGACCAAGGGCAAGCGTCTGATCCTGCCCAACGCCCGTGTGCTGATTCACCAGCCGGCCATGGAGCAGGACTTCGGCAAGGCCACCGAGATCGAGATCCAGGCCAAGGAGATGCTTCGCATGCGCACCTGGCTGGAGGAGACCCTGGCCAAGCACACCGGCCAGGATGTGGAGAAGATCCGCAAGGACATCGAGGTGGACACCATTCTGACCGCCCAGCAGGCCAAGGAATACGGGATGGTGGACGAGGTCCTGGAGCACCGCAATTAGCTCTGGTGACTGCACGCATGATTGATCGTCCGGATGGCGGCGGGCCCCTGGGACCCACGGCCTCCGGACGTTTTTGGCATCATGGACGATGCCGGTCATATATGATTTCGCCGATCCTTGCGGATGCTCCGGGAAGGGAGAGCCATGGGCCGTGTGGTCAGCTACAATGACGGACTGAATCGCTGCGAGTTCTGCGGCAAGGACGAGCATCAGGTGCGCCGCCTGGTCAAGGGGCCTTCCTGCGCCATCTGCGACGAATGCATACGTCTCTGCGCCCAGATCATCCAGGAGGATATGGCCAAGGATGCTGCCGACCAGCGGGTGACCCTGCCTGCACCCTCGAAGATATTCGCCTATCTGAACAGGTATGTCATAGGCCAGGAGGCCGCCAAGCGCACCCTGTCGGTGGCGGTCTATAACCACTACAAGCGCGTCAATATGGACCTGGGCGACCGTGGCCGTGCTGCTGACATCGCATTGGAAGGCAAGGATGCGGTCCCACGCGTCCAGGTGGACAAGTCCAACATCCTGCTCATGGGGCCCACCGGCGTGGGCAAGACCTACCTGGCGAGAACCCTGTCCACCATCATGAACGTCCCCTTCGTCATTATGGATGCCACCAGCCTGACCGAGGCGGGGTATGTGGGCGAGGATGTGGAGTCCGTCCTGCAGGGGCTGCTCCAGGCTGCCGACGGCAACATGGACCTGGCCCAGCGGGGGATCATCTACATCGACGAGATCGATAAGATCGCCAGGAAGTCTGGCGAGAACACCTCCATTACCCGGGACGTGTCCGGCGAGGGGGTCCAGCAGGCTCTGCTCAAGATCATCGAGGGCACCCAGGCCCGAGTGCCGGTCCAGGGTTCCCGGCGGCATGGGGATGTCCGCACGGTCGTCATGGACACAGCCAACATCCTCTTCATCTGCGGTGGCGCCTTTGTCGGTCTTGAGGAGATCGTCCGTCGGCGGCTGGGCCTGCGGGAGAGCGGATTCTCGGCTACTCAAGGGAATGACAAAGTGCCCGACGACCGGGTCATGAGCCAGGTCAGGGCCGAGGATCTGGAACAGTTTGGCCTGCTTCCTGAGTTCGTGGGGCGTCTGCCGGTCATATCCACTCTGGAGCCGCTGGGTGCCGATGAGCTGCGGCGGGTGCTGACCGAACCGGACAATGCCCTGGTTAACCAGTACCGGCGCATGTTCCTGGATGACGGGGCCGATCTGGTCTTCACTGATGCCGCTCTGGACCGTGTTGCTGCCATCGCCCTGGAGCGTAAGGTGGGCGCCCGCGGGCTGCGCGGAATCATCGAGCACACCCTTGAGGCGACCATGTTTGAGCTGCCCGACAGGACGGATGTCTCCCGTGTCGTGGTGGATGCCGACGCCGTGGACGGAACGGGATCGCCCCGGTATGAGACCGGGCAGGGGATGGCCGCAGCCGCTGGTCGCCGTTTGGCCTGACCCCGCCACGATGAGCGCCGCTGTTGGCCGCGCCCGATAGGATGATCATTGATGCCGGAAGGAGGGCCCATGGGTGCTCGTAGCGCTGTCGTGGTCACGCACAGCCGGGTCCGGGCAAGCGGCCACCTGGTGGATGAGGTCGAGGAGCAGCTGCGCCGGGACGGATTCCGTGTCTCGATTGTCGACAACATCGCCGCCCCGGAATTTGGCAGTCCCAGCCAGCAGGTGGCTGACGACACCGAGATCGTCATCGTCCTAGGCGGCGATGGAACCATTCTGCGGGCTGCAGAGTTGGTCAAGGGCACCGAGGTCCCCATCCTGGGGGTCAATCTGGGTCATGTGGGGTTCCTGGCGGAGTTCGAGAGCTTCCAGATAGGGGAGGCCATTCGCCGGGTGGCTGATCATGACTACTCCATCGACGAGCGCATGGTGGCCCATGTGGACTTGTGGATACCCGGGGCCGATCGACCGCTGAGCGACTGGGCCCTCAACGACATGACCCTGGAACGATATGATCGGGGCAAGATGATCGAGGTATCGGTCCGAGTGGACGATGTGGAGATGAGCTCCTTCGGCTGCGACGGCATGATTGTGGCCACCCCGACCGGATCGACGGCCTATGCCTTTTCGGTGGGCGGGCCCATCGTCTGGCCGGATGCGCAGTCGCTGCAGATGGTGCCCATAGCTGCCCATGCCCTCTTCGCCCGATCTCTGATCATCGGTCCAAAGTCGCAGTTCACCCTGGATATTCTGGGTGATTCCCAGTCGGCCGGCTGGATCTGCAATGACGGGCGCCGTCAGCGGCCAGTGCCCAAGCGGTCCCGCATCGTGGTGCGGCAGTCCCACGATATTCTGCGGCTGGCCAGGCTGTCCGGGGTGCCCTTCACCAGACGGCTGGTTTCCAAGTTCGATCTGCCGGTGGTCGGCTGGAGGGAGCAGCATCGCCCCTCGGCAGCTGCGAATGGACAGGGCCAGGGGGAGTCGCAGGAGTTGAACAAGGAGCACTGATGCTGGAAGAGCTGGAAGTACGAGACTTGGGTCCCATCCATCATGCCCTGCTGCGGCCTGCTGCTGGCATGACGGCCATCACGGGGGAGACCGGGGCTGGCAAGTCCATGCTGCTCAACGCCATCAGGCTGATCTCGGGGTCCACTGCCCGCCCCCAACTGGTGTCACCTGGAGCCCGTGAGTCCTGGGTGCAGGGGATTTTTGATGCCGGAACAGCGGGGGCTGAGAATCCAGTGACCGCTGCCATCACCGAGGCTGGTCTGCCCTTGGAGGATGAGGGGCAGATCTTTCTGGCGAGGACCATGCCTGTCAAGGGGCGTTCCCGTGCCGCCCTGAACGGCAGGACGGCACCTCGTGGTCTGCTGGAGGAGGTGGCTGGCATGCTGGTCACCGTCCATGGCCAGGCGGATCAGATGCGTATGGCCAGTCCGGCCCGGCAGCGCGAATTTTTGGATGCCTATGCCGGTGACGGCCCGCAGCTGGAGGCCTTTTCCAAGGCCTTCCGGCAGTACCGACAGGCCCAGGACCATCTGGAGGAGCTGCGCAATCAGCAGTCCGGTGCTATGGCTCAGGCTGATTATCTTCGCGAATCCATCGCCCGGATCGACCGGGTCGACCCCCATTCCGGCGAGGATCGTGAACTCAAGGCTCAGCGGGACAGGATCGAGCACGCTGCCCAGATCAGTCAGGGCGTCATGGCTGCACTGTCTGCCCTGGACTCCGGCCAGATCGACCCTGACGCCGACGCGCCATCGGCCACGGCTCTGGTTGAGCGGGCCATTGCTGCCCTGGAGGGCATCGGTGTGGAGGGGGTCTTTCAGGAGTCGGCCCAGCGGCTGCGCGCGCTCAATGCCGACCTGTCTGACCTGGTCTTCACCCTGAGCAGTCAGCTGGACGACGAAGGCCAGGAGAGCGATCTGGACAAGATCAATGCTCGCATTCACGATCTGGATGAGCTGACCCGACGCTGGGGACCGGACATCGACGATGTTCTGGCCTGGCGCAAGAAGGCTGCATTTGAGCTTGAGGACATGGATGCCTCACCCGAGAAGCTGGATGAGCTCCAAGGTCAGGTTGAGCAGCTTCGCGGAACCGCCTTGAAGGCTGCCCGGGCTCTGTCTGCGTCACGGGCCATGGCTGCACGAAGGCTGAGCGATCTTGTCGACGGCGAATTGCGCTCCCTGGCCATGGCGGGCGCTGGGCTGGAGATCCGTGTCAGACCACGCCAGGACCAGGCTATGGACGCGCATGGTCTGGATCAGATCGACTTTCTCTTCAGACCATATCCAGGTTCGGACCTTCTGCCCATGGGCAAGAGCGCCTCGGGCGGCGAACTCAGCCGACTCATGCTGGCCCTGGAGCTGGTGGCCGCTGAAAGTCGGACATCACCGGGACCTGACAGACCTGGCGATGGGCGTACTGGCCTTGATACCCAGGTCGTCGAGCCGGCGATGACCTTCATCTTCGACGAGGTGGACGCCGGAGTCGGTGGTCGGGCTGCCGTCGAGCTGGGTCGCCGTCTGTCCCGGTTGGCGGTCACTGCCCAGGTGATCGTGGTCACCCACCTGCCGCAGGTGGCTTCCTGGGCCGATCGCCAGTTCGTCGTAGCCAAGGGCCGGGAGGGTGGCGATGCCGTAGAGACCCTGGTCCACCAGGTAGAAGGCAAAGACCGAGAGCGGGAGATCGCCCGGATGCTGGCCGGCAGCGAGTCCGCAACCTCCTTAAAGCACGCCCGAGAGCTTCTGTCCTCCAGCAGACTCCAGCACCGATAAGTCTGGTTGCCACCTGCACTTTGTCGTGCCAAAGTCCGTCGATTTGACGGCTGTGACAAGTTTCAGCGACTTTGTTGTCTGTTGCAACCGTTCTGCTGTGTGCTCCATATCCATCATTCCTTTGCTTTTCATCCTGATGCCATAGCTGTAGGCAATCGGCAGCTGATGGCCGTGCGGCAACGATTATGCTGGATTTTCGTTGATGACACCGTATCCGCCCTCGGTATGAGCAATACGGCGTTGACCTGTTCAAAATGGATTTTGTTCGAAGTTGTGGTCGGCCGGGATTTCTGTACCACAGCGCTGTTCCACCGAATCTGTGAATCATGACCTCAGCAGATCATTGGAGCGTTTGTCTTCATGGCTAAACTGTTATAGTGTATATATGAACACCGACACAGCTCAGCCAGGGTCGTGCTGACAATCAATGAAAGGGGCTTGGATGAAGCTGATCATCTCATCCCTGTCCGGACAGCCGATTTATCGGCAGATCGAGGACCAGATACGTTCGGCCATCCTGACCGGAGACCTGAAAGCGGGGGAGGGACTGCCTTCTCTGCGACATCTCTCGCAGGAGCTCAGGGTGTCCGTGCTGACCGTGACCCGCGCCTATACCGAACTCGCCCAAGAGGGCTTGGTGGAGAACATCCAAGGCAAGGGGACCTTCGTGGCCGACAGCGGCGACAAGGTCATGCGGCAGCATCTGGAGAACCGAGTGCAGTCCCTGCTGGGGGAGGCAGTCGATACGGCTCGTCGGGCCGGCATGGAGCCGGACCGGATTCGCGGCCTGCTCGACGGCCTACTCGGCAACAGGGGTTCTGCACCCGCGTCCGAAGAAGGAAAGGAATAGGAGTATGCGTGCATCACCGCCGATGACAACTTCCGGTGAAGAGGTCGACTATGCCCTGCGCGTCAGTGACCTGGGGAAAAGCTACGTCAAGGCTGACGGCACGGGATTCCGCCTGCAGCAGGTCACCATGGACCTGCCCATGGGCTACATCATGGGATTGATAGGCCCCAATGGTGCAGGCAAATCCACCCTGATCCGGCTCTTGCTGAACATGACCCGCCGAGACAGCGGAGCAATCAGCATTCTGGGCCGCGATCCCTCGAGTCAGGAGGAGGAGGTCAAAGCGGATCTGGGCGTGGTCTTCGATTCCATCTATTTCCTTGAGGCGTGGAAGGTCAAGGCCGTCGAGCCAGTGATGGCACCCATGTATCCATCTTGGAACAGTGATCGCTATCAGGACTATCTGCGTCGGTTCGGTCTGCAAGAAAACCGCAAAATCGGCAAGCTCTCCCGCGGCATGCAGATGAAACTGATGCTGGCTGTCGCCCTCAGCCACGACGCAAGGCTCTTGATTCTGGATGAGCCCACCAGTGGTCTGGATGTCCTGGCCAGGGACGAGCTTATGGATATTCTGCTGGACTACATCGGTGACGGTCGTCATTCCGTGCTGTTCTCCACGCACATCACTGCGGATCTTGAACGGGTGGCTGATTTCGTTACCTACATCAATCGAGGGTCTGTCTTCTACACCGGCCCCAAGGACGAGTTGATGGAGGCTTTCCAGATAGTGAGAGGAGGGCCGGACGATTTGGCTAGAGCACAAATGCCGCATCTGATGGGCTTGCAGTGTTCCGCCACGGGTTTCGAGGCTTTGGTTCCTACTGAACGCTTGAAGGATTTTCTGGCATCGGCTTCTCCTGCCGCCGTGGAGCCTTCGGATGGCCGCTACCTGGTAGAGCGGGCCGACTTCGACAACATCATCAGACTGACCGCGGGCTCACCTTCCGCGACCGACAGGAATAAGGAGATGGAGTCATGAAGGCGATAGCCAAGCAGATCAGGTTGGACATGCAACGTTTCTCAGGAACAGGGAGACCTTGGGTTGGTGTGCTGATTTACATGTCCGTGCCCTGCATCGGAATCCTGCTGAACCTAGTCATGGCCCTGACAGGCAATGATGGGGAAGATGCAAGGACCGCCTTGACGGGAGCAGTGGCCGGCATGGGAATCGGACTGATTGTGGGCCAAGTATTCGGCTTGTTCGCCGATTTCAACAATATGGCAATTCGGTTGAACGGTCTGCTGCCCATAACACGTGATCACCAGGTATTCGGACGCTATGCCGCTGTAATTCTGCTGGTTCTGGTTCAGTCTTGCGGCTATGCAGTATTCTTCTTCTACACTACTGATTCATTTTTGCATGGTCGGGACCATTGGCACGATACTGTCTTGTTTGCTCTGGGGTTGTTCCTGTTGGAATCTTTGCTCTTTGCAGTAGCTACGCCCTTGTTTTATTGGCTGGAACCAGTTAAGGCAATGATAGTCTTCCTGGCGCTTCTTGGTTTGGTACCCATCATGGTCCTTATCGGCAGTTTGCTGCCCGTGGACTGGGGGACCTTCTGGAATTCAATCATGCAATTTTTGACATCCGACCTGTGGCGGCCAGTGCTCCTCGGGCTGGCCTTGATTCTGGCGGTTGAAATGGTTTCGATAGTCTTATCTCGCAAGGTCTATGTCAGGAAGGAGATCTGAGCCGATTCGCTCAGGCTTCAGGACTGCATGACCGCGTGGCGGACGTAGTCGGACATGTCCCCTGGATCGATGCAGTCCTGGAAGCGCACAGGTGCGTTTTCCAGGGTGCGCAGAGCCTTGGGGGGCCTGGTGTTGGTGGCCTCGGCCAGGATGTCCATGCAGTCGAAATCGCTGTCCGGGGTCTCCAGACCCAGGGATTGACAGACCACCCTGGGGAACTTGTAAGGACTGGCCGTGGACAGCAGTACCCGGGGCACGGCAGAATCCCGGTCGGTCTGCCCGGTCATGACCTGGTAACCGCAGGCCGTGTGCGGATCGATCAGGTATCCCCGGTTCTCCCAGCAGTTGCCGATGGCTGATGCCACCTGGTCCTCGTCGGCCCAGCCGCAGGAGAAGAGCCCGCGGATTCTGGTCATCAGGGCATCAGGCACCTGGTAGCGTCCCGTAGATTCCAAATCGCTCATAAGCGAGGCAATCAGTTTGGTGTCGCCGTCGGCCATGTAGTAGAGCATCCGTTCCAGGTTGGAGGATATCAGAATGTCCATGCTGGGGGAGGTGGTGGTGTAGAAGGGGCGGTTGCGGTCATAGACGCCTGTGGTCAGGAAGTCGTTGAGGACACGGTTGCGGTCCGAGGCCACGGTCAGGCGAGCCACTGGAAGGCCCATCATCTTGGCATAGTATCCAGCCAGCACATCGCCGAAGTTGCCGGTGGGCACGCAGAACTCGCACGGATCCCCAGGTCTGATCACTCCCCGTTCCATCAGCGACCCGTAGGCCCGGAAGTAGTAGACGACCTGCGGGGCCAGGCGGCCTACGTTGATGGAGTTGGCCGATGAGAGAACGGTCGAGGCCTTCTCGTCCAGCTCGCGAGCCAGGTCAGCGTCGGCAAAGATGGACTTGACTGTGGACTGGGCATCGTCGAAATTGCCCCGAACCGCACAGACCCGCAGGTTGCCGCCCTGCTGGGTGACCATCTGCAGACGCTGAATCTGGCTCACCTTGCCTTGCGGGTAGAAGACGGTGATGCCTGTGCCCGGCGCATCTGCGAATCCGGCCAGCGCCGCCTTGCCCGTATCACCGGAGGTGGCGGTGAGCACCATGATCCGCTCGCCATCGTCCCCGGCCAATGCCATCAGTCTTGGCAGAAGCTGCAGGGCCACGTCCTTGAAGGCCGATGTGGGTCCGCAGAAGAGCTCCAGTACGAAGTCGTTGCCGCCCAGATCCACCAGAGGGGTGATTGCCGGATCGGACCACTGTTCTCCGTAGGCTGCGTCCAGGCAGGAGTCCAGTTCTGGGGAAGAGTAATCACTCAGCAGACTCGAAAGGACCAGTTTGGCCGTGCTCTTGTAGTCCAGGCCGGCTACCGAGGCAGGGTCGATGATCTCGGCGTCCAGTTCATCGCTAACGTAGAGTCCGCCGTCAGGAGCCAGGCCTCGTCTGATGGCCTGCTTGGACGGCAGCTGCTCCTTGCCGCCTCGGGTGCTGTGGTATGTGCTCATGGTTGCCTGCCCCTCCGCCATGTCGCTGAACAGATCATTACCAGGGCATTCTACCCCGTGCAGGGGTCCGAACCATGGCCTTGCTCGGCTCGCGGAGGAAACCGTCTATGGACGTCAGGGCCTGCCAGGGGCCGGCATAGCGTACAGTATTGCCCACCAGCCCTGTATCCGAGGCTGGACCTTATAGACAAAGGAGTGACCCATGGTCGAAGAGAACCCGGTACAGCAATCCTACGATGTCCTGAACTCTTCGATCTCGCAGGTGGATCCGGAGATCGCTGCACTGCTGGATGGAGAGTTGGAGCGTCAACGCGGTGGTCTGGAGATGATCGCCTCAGAGAACTTCGTGCCCAAAGCCGTCCTGCAGGCTCAGGGATCCGTACTGACCAACAAGTACGCCGAGGGCTATCCTGGCAGACGCTACTACGGGGGTTGCGAGTGGGTGGATCAGGTCGAGAACCTGGCCCGGGACCGCGCCAAGGCCCTGTTCGGCGCCGAGTACGCCAACGTCCAGCCACATTCGGGCGCCCAGGCCAACGCCGCCGTTTACCAGGCACTGATCAAGCCCGGCGACACCGTGCTGGGTCTGGCCCTGGATCATGGCGGTCACCTGACCCACGGCATGAAGATCAACTTTTCCGGGCGCTTTTACCATGCCGAATCCTACGGGGTCGATCCGGACACCTTCCGCATTGAGCCCGAGATCATCCGCCAGCGGGCTCTGGAGACCCATCCAGCCCTGATCATCGGCGGGTGGAGCGCATATCCGCGCATCGAGGACTTCGCAGCCATGAAGGAAATCGCCGATGAGGTGGGAGCCAAGTTCTGGGTGGATATGGCGCACTTCGCGGGTATGGTGGCAGCCGGCCTGCACCCCAGCCCGGTGCCCTATGCCGATGTGGTCTCCTCCACGGCCCACAAGACCCTGGGAGGACCCCGATCCGGATTCATCTTGGCCCGTAAGGAGTATGCCAAGAAGCTCAACTCCTCGGTCTTCCCCGGCAACCAGGGCGGCCCGCTCATGCATGTGGTCGCCGCCAAGGCTGTGGCCTTCAAGCTGGCCGGCACGCCTGAATTCAAGGAGCGGATGGAGCGCACACTGGAGGGCGCCAAGATCCTGGCTGAGCGCCTGATGGCCAAGGATGTGGCCGACAACGGCATCACCGTGCTCACTGGAGGGACGGACGTCCACCTGGTCATGGTGGATCTGCGCAACAGCGAGATGGACGGCCGCCAGGGGGAGGATCTGCTGGCCAAGATCGGCATCACCGTCAACCGCAATACGGTGCCCTTCGATCCCCGCCCGGCATCCGTGGCCTCCGGTCTGCGCATCGGAACCTCCGCCCTGGCCACGCGTGGATTCGGCCCGGCCCAGTACGAGGAGGTGGCCGACGTGATCGGCACTGCGTTGGCCCAGGGTCCCCAGGCTGATCTGGATGCCCTCAAGGCCCGGGTGGACCGGTTGGTCGAGGCCTTCCCGCTCTATCCCGAGCTGGATCAGACCCACTGATCGGCACTTGGAGGAGGGAGGTGCAGCAATGCCTTCCCTCCTCCTGTCGTCATTGCCTCCGCTGAGGGTTACAATCGGTACAGAATATGGGTCTGGCAGGCCCGTGAGGGCGAAAGGATCTGACGAACATGAGTGAAAACGACGACTCCGATCGCCAGGATGTGTTTGATCGGGTCTGCGCCATGGCCGATGCTGCGGCGGCTGCACAGGCAGGTCTGGCAGGTATGACCGGCCAGGCAAGGAACGCCCTCTTGCTGGCCTTGGCCGATGCGCTGATCGATCAGGCTGAGCAGATTGCCGCAGTCAATGAGCAGGACTGCGCTCAGGCTTTCGAAGAAGGAATGAGCGCCGGTCTGATTGACCGTCTGCGCTTGGATAAGGTTCGTATTGCGGACGCCGCCCGTGGCGTGCGCATGGTGGCGGGACTGACCGATCCGCTTGGCGAGGTGGTTCGCGGCCATGACATGCCCAACGGCATGCGGCTCAATCAGGTGCGGGTTCCCCTCGGCGTGGTGGCCATAATCTACGAGGCCCGGCCCAATGTCACCATCGATGTGGTGGCCCTCTGCCTCAAGTCCGGCAATGCGGCCCTCCTGCGAGGGGGGCACGCGGCCCAGCGCACCAATCGCGCGCTGGTGGAGCTGATAGGCGGGGTGCTTCGTGAGCAGGGGTTGGATCCGGCTCTGGTGGCTTCCGTGGATCGATACGGTCGCGAGGGGGCCCAGGCTCTGATGAAGGCGCGCGGTCATATTGATCTGTTGGTGCCCAGGGGTGGCCGGGGGCTGATCCGCAGCGTAATTGAGCAGGCCACTGTGCCCACCATCGAGACCGGGGCTGGCAATGTCCATATTTACGTGGACCGTTCGGTGGATATGGATCAGGCCATCCCCATCATCGTCAACGCCAAGACCCAGCGGGTGGGCGTCTGCAACGCTGCTGAGAAGCTGATCGTCCACAGGGATGTGGCCGCTGAATTCCTGCCCCGCGTGGCCCAAGCGCTGACGCAGGCCCAGGTCGAGCTGCACCTGGATGCGGTCTCCATGGACATCCTCGCCGGGCATGGTTTGCCTGAAGAACTGCTGGTCCGCGCAGAGGAAGCCGACTGGGATCGTGAGTATCTGGATCTGAAGATGGGGGTGCGTGTGGTCGACTCCCTGGATCAGGCCATCGAACACATCAACCGTCACTCCACCGGACATACCGAGGCCATCCTGGCCCGGGACTATGAGGCTGTGGAGGAGTTCTCCCGTCGTGTGGATTCGGCCGTGATCATGGTCAATGCCTCAACGAGATTCACCGATGGCGGCATGTTCGGCATGGGCGCCGAGCTGGGCATCTCCACCCAAAAGCTGCATGCCCGAGGACCCATGGGTCTGCAGGAGCTGACGACCACCAAGTGGATCGGCTACGGCAGGGGACAGGTACGGCCGTGAATGAGAAGATCGAAGAGCTCTTCCAGCGCGAGCACGACAATCCCCGCATCTGGCTAAGGGTGGCTTCCGAACGGCTGAGCCTGCTGCGGTACGTCTTTCTGGTGCAAATCGAGGATGGCATCCCGGATGCAGACCAGCGCTCCTGCCTGGAGTACGCCGACGCTGTCCTGATTGGCTGGCCTGACGAGCATGCCGATGATGTATACGACCTGGACCAGGACCAGCTCAATCAGGTCAGGCATAACATCACCGTCATGGAGGAGCGGGTGCCGGTCTTCCGCAAGCAGGAGCAGGAGGGGCGCATCGCTGACCTGTCCGATTCATTGGTAGCTATCACCGGATGCGTGGCTCAGGTTCGTCGGGCCTACCAGCCGGGCTTCCCCCTGCCCACCTATTCCGAGATCCGCCGGGTGGTCCAGGAGGAGTGGAATGCCGATATGGAGCGGATCGATCCTGACCGGGTCAACCCCAGCGCCGAGCAGATGCGTCAGGAGGCCAAGTCGGAGAACGAGGAGAACGCCTCGGAAGCCAGACGGGAGGGCGAGCAGGCGTGAACCGGATGATGTCTGAGCTGTCCAAGGAGGGGGAATCCGGGCAGGAGCCATCAGATATTGATCGGACCGCTGGGTCGGCCCACCATAACCATCGTCCCCGTGTGGGGATTATGGGCGGCACATTCGACCCCATTCATAATGGCCACTTGGTGGCTGCCTCGGAGGTGGCCTGGGTCTACGACCTGGATGAGGTCATCTTTGTGCCCACCGGCCGCCCGGCTTTCAAGCTGAACAAGACGGTGACCAATGCTGAGGATCGCTATCTGATGACCGTGATAGCCACGGCCTCCAACCCCAAGTTCACGGTCTCCCGGGTGGATATTGAGCGTCCTGGCATCACCTACACGGTGGACACTCTGCGCGACATCAAGCGAATGCGCCCCGACAGTGACCTCTTCTTCATCACCGGGGCGGACGCCGTGGCCGAGATCATGCGCTGGAAGGATGCCAACCGGATGTGGGATCTGGCCAAGTTCGTGGCTGTCTCCCGGCCCGGCTATTCCTCAAGCCTGGACGACCTTCAGGTGCCTGCCCAGCGGGTGGATACGTTGGAGATTCCGGCCCTGTCCATCTCGTCCACGGATGTGCGCCGTCGCTCGGCCCGGGGCATGCCCGTCTGGTACCTGGTTCCGGACGGGGTGGTGCAGTACATCAACAAGCACGGGCTCTACCGCTCAGCTTCCTGAGCTTTGCATTCCGCCTGACTCGTCAACACGGACTGCTCGGCTGTGTCAGCGCGCGCCATTATTATGGAGGCTGTCCGCTTCAGCGAAAACAACGTTTGGAGATATGGTGAGCGCGATACTCAAAGGCAGACCAGGGAAAAATCTCATACTTGTCACAGGCCGGACCCATCCCAGACTCGCGGCGGACGTGGCCGATCAGCTCGGCATCGACGTCCTGGAGACGACAGCCTACGACTTTGCCAACGGCGAGATGTATGTGCGTTATACGGAGTCGGTGCGTGGTGCGGATGTCTTCGTCCTGCAGACCCATTCCGACCCGGTCAACAAGTCCATCATGGAGCAGCTGATCATGATCGATGCCCTCAAGAGGGCCTCGGCGCGATCCATCACCGCAGTCTGCCCGCTCCTGGGTTACTCCCGTCAGGATAAGAAGCACCTGGGGCGCGAGCCCATTTCCTGCAGGCTCATGTTCGACCTGCTCAAGGCGGCCGGTGCGGATCGAATCATGTCGGTCGACCTGCACGCTGCCCAGTCACAGGGCTTCTTCGACGGGCCTGTGGATCACCTGATTGCCATGCCTGTGCTGGTGGACTATGTGCGCGACCGGATGGATCTGTCCAAGGTGGCCGTGGTCTCGCCAGATGCCGGCCGCATCCGGGTGGCCGAGCAGTGGGCCCAACGCCTGGGTGGCGTGCCCCTGGCCTTCATCCACAAGACCCGTGACATCACCCAGCCCAACAAGGCTGTGGCCCATCGGGTGGTGGGCGACGTGCGCGGCTTGGACTGCGTGCTGGTGGACGACCTGATCGACACCGGCGGCACCATCGCTGAGGCCTGCAATGTGCTGGATGAGGCTGGCGCCAATTCCATCACCATCGTGGCCACCCATGGCGTCATGTCCGGACCCGCCGTGGAACGTCTCAAGTCCTGCCAGGCCAAGGAGGTCATTCTGACCGACACGGTTCCCATCCCCCAGGAGAAGCGTTGGGATGGGTTGACTGTGCTGTCCATCGCCCCCCTGCTGGCTTCGGCCATCAAGGCGGTCTTTGAGGATGGCTCAGTGGCCCGGCTCTTCGATACGTATCCAGCTCATCACGGCCAGGGCTTCCTCTTCGCTTAAAGCCTTGCCTGCCCGGCATGGCGTGGCGTAATCGTCCGGCTGTGGCATAATAAGCCTGGCGGGGCCTCAAGAGTTCCGCCCTTCCCCCATGGTGTAAAGGCAGCACACGGGTCTTTGGAACCCTTAGTCTTGGTTCGAATCCAGGTGGGGGAGCTTACGCTCGCCGATTCCGGTCGGAGACGGCCTCCTTGGGGTCGGTGACCAACCGAAAGGAACTGTCTTGGCAGTCAAGAAGATCGAAACCTGGCTCACCGACATGGACGGCGTGCTGGTGCACGAGAACACGGCCCTGCCCGGAGCTGCCGAATTCATCGACACCCTCAAGCGCAACAACCGCCAATATCTGGTGCTGACCAACAATCCCATCTACACCCCACGTGACCTTTCGGCCCGCCTTGGTCGTTCGGGCATCGACGTGCCCGAGGATCGGATCTGGACTTCAGCCTTGGCCACCGCCGACTTCGTGTCTCGGACCATGCCGCAGGGATCGGCCTATGTGATTGGCGAGGCTGGGCTGACTACGGCCCTGCACGAGGCCGGGTTCATTCTTTCCGACATCAATCCGGACTATGTAATCCTGGGCGAGACCCGGACATACTCCTTTGAGTCCATCACCACAGCAATCCGTCTGATCCTGGGCGGCGCCCGCTTCATCTGCACCAACCCTGACGCCACCGGCCCCAGTGAGAACGGCGTTCTGCCGGCAGCCGGCGCTGTGGCGGCCCTGGTGACTAAGGCCACCAACCGGGAGCCCTACTTCGTGGGCAAGCCCAATCCCATCATGTTCCGCACGGCCCTGAACAGGGTTGGCGGCCACTCAGAGACCACGGCCATGATCGGTGACCGAATGGACACCGACGTGGTGGCCGGAGTCGAGGCTGGCCTGAACACCTTCCTGGTGCTGACTGGCATCACCACACGATCCGAGGTGGAGACCTTTCCCTACCGCCCTGACCAGGTGGTGGATTCCATTCAGGATTTGATCGACATCGCCGAGAGCGGGGTGGTGGAGTTTTGAGCGGCGGGCAGACGCTGACCGCTGGCATCATCCTGGCCGCAGGCGAGGGCACTCGCATGCACTCGGCCCACCCCAAGGTTCTGCATACCTTGGCTGGCAAGACCTTCCTGCAGAGAGTCATGACTTCGGTGACCGCCCTGAATCCGGAGCTGACTGCCGTGGTGGTTCATCATCAGGCCGACCTGGTGGCGCAGGCCGCACGGTCCTACGATCCCCAGGTGCGTATCGTCCGTCAAGACAGCAGACCGGGTACAGGGCGTGCGGTTCAGTGCGCCGTAGACCAGCTGGATGGGGAGCTTCGGCATGACGGTCAGGTGCTGATCGTGGCCTCGGACATGCCCCTGCTGGACGCGGACACGCTGCAAAGCCTGCTCGACTATCATGTCAATTCCGGTGATGGGGCCACCGTGCTGACGGTCAATCTGGACGACCCTACCGGTTACGGTCGCATCATTCGTGACCAGGATGGACGGGTCCTGCGCATCGTCGAACAACGGGATGCCACCGGCACCGAGCTGGCCGTCAAGGAGGTCAACACTTCCGTTTACGTCTTCGAGGCTGATCTGCTTCGACAGGCGGTCCGTGGCCTGGACGACAGCAACGCCCAGGGGGAGTTCTATCTGACCGATGCCCTGGAGACAGCCCGTCGCTTGGGCCGGGTGGGAGCCTTCGCCGCTCCTGATCCGCTCAAGGTCGAAGGCGTCAACGACAGAATCCAGTTGGCTGATCTGGCCAAGGCCCATAACCTGCGGGTCTGCCACAAGTTCATGCGCCAGGGGGTGACAATCCTGGATCCATCCACCACCTGGATCGAGGACGACGTGGTCGTCCAGCAGGATGCCGTCATTCTGCCCGGATGCTTCCTGCAGGGTCATACCGAGATCGCCTCGGACGCGGTCATCGGGCCCTATACCACCCTGATCGATGCCATCGTCGAGCCGCAGGCCAGGGTGGAGCGTTCCCGCGTGCAGGAGACCCGGATTGGGGCCAGGGCCAACATCGGCCCATGGACCTATTTGAGGGCCGGCAACGTCCTTGCCGAGGACACCAAGGCCGGGGCCTTCGTGGAGATGAAGAAGGCCACCATCGACCACGGGACCAAGGTGCCCCACCTTTCCTATGTGGGCGATGCCCACATAGGCCACGACAGCAATGTGGGCGGTGGGTCCATCACGGCCAATTACGACGGCGTGCACAAGAACCGCACCGAGATCGGGTCGGAGGTGCATGTGGGCGCAGGAAACCTCTTCGTGGCACCCGTCCAGGTGGGCGACGGGGTCACGACCGGGGCCGGATCGGTCATCCGCCATCCGGTCGAGGACGGAGCCATGGTCTACTCCACCAATGACCAGCATCAGGTTCCGGACTGGAAGCCTGCCTGGGAGCGGTAACCATGAGAGCATCGGCTTCACAACAAGGAAAGGCGTGACAAGTGCCAGCATTGCAGGAATCCATCGACGCGGTCCGGGTGGCCGCTCGGGCTGCCAACGATGTCAAGGCCATGGACATCGTGGCCTTCGACGTCTCCCGGCCCATCGCCATCACCGATATCTTCATGGTGGCCACCGGCAGCAACGAACGTCAGGTCCTGGCCATCGCCGAGGAGGTGGAGAAGCAGCTCCATCTGCAGAAGAACCTGGATCCCCGCTCGCGGGAGGGCGTCCAGGAGGCCCAGTGGGTTCTGCTGGACTACGGTGATTTCGTCATCCACATCATGCACAAGCAGGCCCGGGCCTACTACGATCTGGAACGGCTTTGGAAGGACTGCCCACAGGTGGACCTGCAGCTGGAGCACCCCTTCACCCTCGCCGATGATGACCCGGATAGCCAGCTGGCCTCCAAGGCGGACGATCTGAATGGGGATGATCTGCGCAGCCGTTTCGTCGATCCGCAGGAAAGCCATGACTGACTCGGTTGCCACCGTCGAGGATGGACGGCATGTGCGCTCCATGACCGTGGTCCGTCATGGGCAGACCTCATATAATGCAAAGCACCGGATGCAGGGCCAGATCGACATTCCCCTTAACAGCGTTGGCCGCTGGCAGGTGGAGAGGGCTGCCGAGGAGCTCCGGGCTGAGTACGTGGATGGCGCTCCTCAAGACCGTCACCTGCTGGTGGTCTCCTCTGACCTGGGTCGGGCTGCCGCCACCGCTCATGCCTTTGCCGACCCCTTGGGCCAGACGGTCCATCTTGATCCCGGGTTGCGCGAGCGCAGCTTTGGCGAGTGGGAGGGGGCCAGCGCTGAGGAGGTTCGTCAACGTTGGCCCGAGGACTATGAATCCTGGTCCCGGGGTGCCGGGGGAGAGCTGCTGCACGGTGCCGAGACCAAGGCCCAGGTAGGTAAGCGCGGTCTGGAAACCCTGAACCGTTGGATCCACCGGGCTGGTCCAGACACGGATCTCATGGTCTTCTCCCATGGGTCCTTCATAGCCCAGGCCCTCCAGGCTCTGCTGGGCATGGCCAGTGAATATCCCGAATACCTGGGTCTGGTCACCATGCGCAATGCCCACTGGGCGCGATTGATGCCACGAGACCTGCCGGACGGCGGTCTGCGCTGGTCCATGATCGACTACAATCGCGGTCCTTCCATCGCCATGCGTGGGGACTGGGACAATCCCCGAGGGCTGGTCCAGACCGATTGAGGTGCTTGGGCGGTCGGCCGACCATCACAGGATCGCCATGACCACCAGCTACCATAAGAGCGCAGCAACCAGCCGTTGGATCAAAAGGGGTCGGAGTGAAGCAGTTCTTTCATGACATTTCCTGGGCGCAGATCGTCGCCGGCGCTCTTGCAGCCATGACCTCCTTCTGGCTGGCAGCCAAGATCGGCGTGGCGGGATCCATCATTGGTGTAGCAATCGGTTCCATCGTTTCTGCTGTGGCCTCGCAGATCTACAAGAATGTCTTGGAAGCCTCCGGTCAGAAGCTGCAGGAGTCCGTGGTTGGCAGTGCTGACCAGGATGATGACAATTCCAAGACGGATTCGAATTCCGATTCAACCGCGGATGGACAGACCACGGTCTTGCCGGCACAGGGGAAGGGCGCTTCGGACGATTCCAGCGGTGCTGCAGACGGATCCACCCAGGTCATGGCCCCGGTTGATGGGTCCACCCAGGTCATGCCTCCTGTCGGTGATGAACAGTCGGCGGCCAAGACGGGTCGGACCGTTTCGTCCAGCAACGGTCCTCGGGCCCATGCGGCTCCCACTGCGGCAAACAGCAAGAAGAAGCTGGATCAGCGACGCCGTAACGTCATCATTGTCTCTGTGGTCAGCGCTCTGGTGGCCGTGCTGCTGTCTGCTCTGGCCATCAATGCCCTGACCAAAGGCGAAGGCACCGACAAGGTGGTTCGTAACGTGGTCAGCCCTTCTACCAGCCAGGTAACCCCCAGCCATGAGGAAGAGACCCCTTCTAAGCCTGCACAGCGTACTGAGCAGCCAGAGGATCAGTCAACCTCGGGTGTCCCCCAGAATCAGCCATCGGGAGCGAATCAAAACCCAGGCACTGAACAGGGAACGGGACAGGGTCAGCAGCAGGGAGGAAACTCCATGAGCTCGCCATCGCCGTCTGCGGATGCGACCGGCTCCACGCCCAGTCCCTCAAATACGGCTTCCACACCTCAGTCGTCACCGACGAGTACGACCAATTCCTTGCCTCATAACTGACCTGCCTGTCGGCGCGGCACACCCATCCCACCATATAATGTGACTAGGGTCACTTTCAGGCGGGCCAAGAGGCCCGTCCTTAAGGACCTGGTCCCGAAGGCGGGATCAGCGATGAGAAAGGTGTATATATGCGCAAGGTTCTGTGCTCTCCCGGCTCCTATGTTCAGCAGGAGGGCGCCATGGGAAAGCTGGCTGGAGAATACGCGGCTCTGGGCACCAAGGGCGCCCATCTGATCGTCGATCCGGTCATCGACGGGCTCTACCACGACGACATTGTCGCCTCCTTTGAGCACGATGGGATCCCCTACGAACTGATGAAATTCGGCGGCGAGTGCTCCATGGAGGAGATCGACCGTCATCGTGCTCATTTGGGCAGCAGCGACGCGGTGATCGGCATCGGCGGCGGCAAGACCTTGGATACCGCCAAGGCTGTGGCCCACTTCGCCCACCTGCCGGTCATGATTGTTCCCACGGCGGCCTCCTCGGATGCGCCCTGCTCAAGGCTGTCCGTGCTCTACACGCCCGAGGGCGTCTTTGACCGTTACCTGCCCCTGCCTGCCAACCCCAACGTGGTCCTGATGGATACCGACGTCATTGCCAAGGCTCCGGTGCGTTTCCTGGTGTCAGGACTGGGCGATGCCTTCGCCACCTATTACGAGGCAGCCGCCTGTGTGCAGTCGAACGCGGTGACCATGACCGGGGGACACGCCACCATGGCTGCCTTCGCCCTGGCCCGTCTCTGCCGCGACACCCTGCTGGAGGATGGGGTCAAGGCCGTGGCCGCTGCCAAGGCCGGTGTCCGCACAGCCGCCTTGGAGAAGATCATCGAGGCCAATACGCTGCTGAGCGGTCTGGGCTTCGAGAGCTCCGGCCTGGCTGCAGCCCACGCCATCCATGATGGGATGACCGCCCTGGAGGGCACCCACTCCATGCTGCACGGCGAAAAGGTGGCCTTCGGCACCTTGGCCCAGCTGGTCCTTGAGGATTGGCCCCTGAAGGAGACCCGCGGGGTCTATGACTTCTTCCGCAGTGTGGGTCTGCCCACCTCCCTGGAGCAGATCGGCATCGGCCAGGCCAGCGAGGAGGATCTGCTCAAGGTCGGCGAGCATGCCTGCGGCCCTGACGAGACCATGGGCAACATGCCATTCGAGGTCACCCCCACCGATGTGGCCCACGCCCTGCGCGCAGCCGATCAGCTGGGAAAGCAGCTCTGATACGTCATTCCCTGGTCCCTCGTTGAGAGACCAAGCGGCCGTCGGCATGAAGTCGGCGGCCGCCTTTGTTTCCTCCGGTTTTGCTCCGGTCACCATTGCAGGGAGCTGGCGGCCTTTCGTATGGCTTCTTCACTTGGGCATGTGGCTGGACCCCGCTGGGTAGTGGAAAGTGCTCCTGCACAGTTGGCCAGCACCAGGGCCTCCTCAATGGGCAGACCTTGGAAGATGCCCGCGCAGAGGACGCCCGAGTGTGCATCGCCTGCACCGTTGGTGTCTATGGCATGGACCTGCGGGGTGGGAATGTACTGGCTCTGCATTGCATCCTTGGGCTGGCAGTACCAGGCACCGCGGGCGCCGGCCCTGAGAACCACAGGACTGTCCAGTCTCAACGAAAGCGAGCGGCAGAGGGATTCCAACTCAGTAACGTCGCCAGTTTCGGGTTGGCACCCTAGACGTTTCGCCAGGATTGGTCCCTCGCGTTCGTTGAGGGACCAGATAGGATGCAGACTGTTGACCGCATCAAGCACATCCAATGCAATATCGGCCACCATGGGTCCCAGATCGAAGAGCACCGGAAATCCTTCGCCCTGGTGTTTCTCAGCAAAACCGAGCAGGCTTCGGGTGTTGTCCTTGTGGCAGAAGGAATACCCGCTCAGGTAGATGACATCACCGGGAACCAGATTCATGCTTTCGTAGGTGCCCTTCGGTACCTGGGTCTCAGCGCCCCTCGCCGATACAAAGGTGCGTTCACCCGAGGGCTCGATCATGGCTACCGAATATCCGGTATCACAGTCATCCAGCACAGGCCCTTGTGCGGGAACCTGCAGGGCGGCAAGGGCTCCACGGACCATGTCCGCCATCGGACCTGTGCCGATCGCCCCCATGTAGGCTACGGGCGCTCCCATCCGCCTGGCTGCCTGGATCACGTTGTATCCGCCGCCGACCTTTATGGCAGTTTGCCTGGCGAAAATGTCCCCTCCGCGTTCCGGGAGGTGGTCGATGTCCATGCTGAGGTCAATCACCACCTGACCGAGATGAAGGATGCTGGGTTCAGTCATTACTGCTGCTCCTCACCGCCACTGAGTCCTTGGAGAGGAGGTGCAAAATGGCATAGAGGATTCCTCCCAAGAGGAGGGATACCAGCCATGCCAGACCGTTCCTGCCCAGGAAGCTGCCGGCCAGCGGTCCTGAGAACCAGACCTCGTTTTTGGAGATTTGGGCCGTCACGAACAGGAAGCCGACGACTATCCCCACCAACCAGCTGACGATGGCCGGGAGGTTGATGCCGTGCCAGTACCAGTATGGGGAGTCGGCTCGCAAATTCAGAAGGCCGTCCGAATCGTAGCGCTTGCGGAAGATCATATCTGACAGGAAGATGCCTGCCCAGGTGCTCAGCGGTACTGCCAAGAGGGAGATGAAGGTGACGAAGGGGCCGTAGAATCCGTCGGAGCCCAGCGTGAAGTACAGGGCTCCGCAGGTGGTCACCACCACATCGACGACGACCGCATAGACGCGGGGAATTCTGATGCCCAGGGTGATGGTGGTCAGGCCGGCCGAATATACGGACAGGTTGTTTGACATGAGCAACCCAGCGAAGGCGGCAATCAGATAGGGGATCGAAACCCAGGCGGGCAGGGCGCTTCGAACCGCGGCGACCGGATCAGCGGCGGAGGCAATGGTGGAGTTGCCTGCTGTCAGGACCGATCCCAGACCGATAACCACGACCAGGGGGATGCCGGCGCCGGCTGCTGCAGTCAGGATCAGAGAGCCCGATTTCACCGAGGTCTTCTGGTAGCGGGCCATGTCTGCGCCGGAGTTGACCCAGCCGATGCCCGTCCCCGCGGCTATGGTGCCGACGCCGATCAGGAAGGCGCTGGCTGGTCCGGGTGCATTGCCGATGAAGGAAGACCAGTCGACGGTCGTGGCCAGATAGATGGCCACCAGTAGAGTGAGGGCTCCGAATATCCAGGTGGCCCATTTCTGCACAGTGAGAATGAAGGCGTGGCCGGCGGCCGAGACCACCACGGTCAAGGCTACGAAGACGGCAATGCAGACAAAAGTCAGGAAGGGGGAGCGCTTGGCATCGGCTGAGGTGCCGAAGATGATGGCGATCAGGGAAAGTAGTGCAAAGGCGCCGGTCATCGTGTTCACCGTCTCCCAGCCCAATCTGGACAGCAGAGCCACCAGTGTGGGGCCTGCATTGCCTCTGACGCCGAAAATAGCCCTGGACAGGGTCAGCGTGGGGGCGCCGCCTCTTCTACCGGCTATGGAAATGATGCCGACCAGTGCGAAGGATCCGAAGGCTCCGATGGTCGTGGCGAGCACGGCCTGCCAGAGGTTGAGGCCCTGGGCAATCAGGGTTGCTCCCAGAGGGATTCCCAGAATCGAGATGTTGGCGGCGAACCAGACCCAGAAGAGCTGACCGGGCGACCCGTTCCTCTGATCCTCGGGCACGGGTTCGATGCCCCTTTGCTCAACTCTGGAGAGGATGGTGCCCTCTTTTGGTGCAGTTGACATGGATTGTCTCCTTTGACTCACGATGTACTGAATGCAGCGATGGATTGTCTGGTCAGGCCTGTGGTGTGGCCGGGTGGACCCCATGATCTCGGGGTTGATTGGATTTTACATTGTCGTATTCCTGAAGAATTCTGCCGTATCCGTTTTGCCCTTTGCTACCTTAGGGCAATCAGGCCACGGGCAGTTTTCTGCAGGTCAAGGTGAGATACCGAAGCCACCTGGGAGCAGAGTGCAGGGTCGAAGACCTCGGGGCCGGTGCATGCGCCGGTCATTGCGCCGGTCATGGCAGCGATGGTGTCCGTATCGCCGCCCAGGTTGACTGCGACGAATAGAGCCGATTGGGGATCGTCGGCGAATCTCCAGGCCAGGGCAAAGGCGACTGCCACAGACTCATTGGCCTCCACCGAAGTGCCGCAGTCTTCGATGAGGTGGCGTTCGAAGTCGTCCTCATCGCTGAATTCTTCGGACACTTGTATTGCCTGGCGAGCGCGTGCGGGAACCGAAGCCTTAGGGGTCCAGGCTCCGGAGGTTTCCATGGCGGGTACCAGGCGCAAGGACTCGTCCAGTGCCTGGCGAAGGCTCATTCCTTCAAGCCCCAGACTGACTGTCGTAGCGATCAGCGCTGCGCTTTGAAAGCCTGCGACCGTGTCGTGGGTGACCTGACAGGACTCGTAGATGCGATTGGCCAGCCGTCTGGTGTCTTCAGGCCTGTTGGCTATCCCTACCGGGGTGACTCGCATGGCTGCCCCATTGGTGGTGCCGGTCCTTCCCGTGGTCATGATGTCCGCGCCCTGGCGAACCTGTTCCAGAGCCAGCTTGGTGGATGGCCCGAGCAGGTCGAGTGATCCGCGTGACTTCACGTCGTCCTCCCAGGCCAGAAGGCGCTTAGCGAACTCTTTCGGATCGATGTGTCCTCTGCCCTCGATGACCAGTTCTGCGACAATCAGTGCCTGCTCGGTGTCATCGGTCACAGATCCCGCAGGCATACTGGGAGCGATCGGTTGATCCGCAACAGCATCACGAAGGGTGTCAACCCTGCCGTAGGCCTCATGGATGGCTGCTGGACTCATGCTCTGCGTGGGCATGCCCAATGCATCTCCCAAGGACAGCCCAGTAAGTGCGCCAAGTGCGCCCTTTTCAGTTCTGGTCATTGTTGTGCAAGCCTCCGGAGTTGTTGTGATGAGCCCATGAATCTGTTTGCAGATAGACTGCGACATTTTTAATCAGAATAATTGTAAGGCCCTTGGAGGTTTGTCGGCACAAGGGTTGTGGCAGGCATGATTCACAATGAAGAATGGGAATCCGAAGGAGCTCCACCGTGCTAGGTGGGAGATAAAAACAATGCACGTTAGTCGAGGTTAAAGATTTGATCGAGGTATGGGTTCTATAGATTGCTGACAGCGATTGGCGAAGATTATCCCTTGATGCCGTAACGGAGTTTGTAAGGGTGTCCTAATCTGGGCTTCGGCATGGATCAGCATCCTGATATGAAAAAGGATCCCGAGGTGACCTCGGGATCCTATCTGTGGAGCTAGGGGGATTCGAACCCCCGACCTTCTCCATGCCATGGAGACGCGCTACCAGCTGCGCCATAGCCCCGTGCTTGCCTTGCTTGGTGAAGCCTTGCCTATAGTACACCGGGATTGGTGAATGGAGCAACTCAGTGTGTTGCCCTGGAATTGCAGGGATTGTGAGCTAATTGATGGATTTTATCCTCGAATGGTCTTGAGTCATTCCTGAGCTTGCAAGTGCGCTAGCATGATGAACAAGGGGCGACCAAGGGGGTCGGCAGCAACGGAAAGGCGGCGGACCATGACCGGTAAAAACGATGCCGAAGTGCGGGTTGAAAATCGGAACGAGAACCATCCTGGGGACCAGCTCATCATCAACTGCCTGCCCTTGGACCAGAGTGAACGACAGGAATTCCTTCAGGCGGCTCCAGGCGTTCGTCAGGAGTTCATTGTCGACACGGACATGCGGCAGAGCATGCATTGGCTCATCGATGTCCCTCAATCCCTCCGATCGGAGGCCACGATCATTTTGGGTAATCCGCCGGCCGAGCAGGTGGTTGCCTGCCATAACCTGGTCTGGCTGCAGACCAGCAGCGCGGGTGTGGATGCCTACCTGAAACCGGGGGTTCTGCCTCCGGACGCCATGTTAACCAGTGCCTCAGGGCGCTTACGGGCAGTCGGTCTCCGAGCACATGTTCGCCATGATGTGGGCTCTGATGAAGGACCTGCCGGCCTACCGGGACAATCAGCGTTTGGGCCGTTGGGAGCCTCGCGGGGCCGTCCTTTCGCCGTGTGGCTGCCAGGTCCTGGTTTTAGGCACAGGGGATATCGGAGCCTCCTTCGCTCGTCTGGCCAAGGCCGTAGGCGCTCGGACCATCGGTATCAGGCGCCATCCCGACCAGCCGGTGGAGGGGTTCGACCGTCTGGCTGGTTTTGACGACCTGGATGCCCTGCTGCCTGAGGTGGACGTAGTGGCTCTTGCCCTGCCTTCAACGCCGCTGACCCGGCACATCATCGATGACCATCGTCTTGCATTGATGAAGTCCACCGCCGTGCTGATCAACGCGGGCAGGGGAGATGCCGTGGACTGCATGGCTCTGGCCCAAGCCCTGGATAAGGATGGCATTTTCGGTGCAGGTCTGGATGTGACCGAACCGGAGCCCCTGCCTGAAGATCACCCACTCTGGAGGCAACCACGCTGCCTGCTCACCCCGCATGTGGCCGGGGGAGCCCATCTACCCTCCAACATGGACAAGGTTCGGGAAATCTGCCTGGATAACCTTCATCGATTCATGGATGGCAGGCCCCTGCGCAACCGGATGAGGTGACCACTGTGCCTACAGAGCGAAACCGCAGCGGCCGCAGCCATCGGCGGACAATGGTTCTGCGGTGGGCGGCTGTCCTGCTGGCGCTCGCGTTGGTTGTGGCGGGCTCCTTGGCCCTGGCTGGCAGGCTGGTGGGCGTCGGGCCTGCTCGCCATTCAGACAATCAAAACTCCTCCGCAAACGGCCCCAGGACCGCTTCTCACGGCCCGCCCGGGTATTCTCCAGAGCAGACCGCGGCCCATTCGCCTCTGACCTCGCCTGTGGACTACAACCATGACGGCGTGGATGACTACACGGCCATGGTGCGTGGAGCCCATCAGGAGGCCCGCCGCCATCCTCATTACGACAGCGGCTACTACCAGGGCGGCTATCCGCCCGATGACCGCGGCGCCTGCACCGACGAGATCTGGAGGGCCTTCCGGCAGGCCGGCTACGATCTGAAGACCATGGTCGACGCCGACATCGCCTCGTCTCCTGGGGCCTACGCCGGCGTGATCAACAGCCCGGATCCGAACATCGACTTCAGGCGCACCAACGTCCTCGGCGTATTCCTGTCCCGGCATGCCCAGCGTCTGACCAACGACACTGCGGCCACCGACCAGTGGCAGCAGGGCGACATCGTCATCTTCGACACCTCCTGGCACATCGGCATGGCCTCCGATAGAAGGGACAGCCGGGGTATTCCCCTGCTTCTGCACAACATGGGCCAGCGCGACAGGGAGAACGACTACCTGGGCTCGCCGGGCCACCGTCCCATCACCGGGCATTTTCGCTTCGACGCTTCCAAAATCCAACCCGCCGTCCTGAAGCCATGGCGGGGATGACCGGGGACTATCCTGCGGAATTGGACACGGCGGTAACTGGTTGTCTGCTACTATCGGTTCGGCCAGGCACGTCGGCCGGGTTCGAGCACGAGAGGTGGTGATGGCGATGATGAGAGTATTCAGCACCATGAACGGGCAGATCGAGCAGATCGGCAAGGCTTCCAAGGGCTCATGGATATGCTTATCGGCGCCTACCGATGTCGAGCTGGCCAACGTCTCCCAGACCACTGGCATAGACCTGGCTGATCTGCGCGCCCCCTTGGACGATGAGGAGCGCTCGCGTGTGGATGTGGAGGACGAGTACACCATGGTCATCGTCGACATTCCCCGGGCCGAGGAGCGCGACGGCCGGGACTACTACGAGACCATCCCTTTGTCCATCATCGTCACCGAGGATCTGATCGTCACCGTCTGCATGCAGGACACCGTCCTGCTCCACCCCTTTATGGAAGGCACCATCCGGGGTTTCAACACTTTCATGAAGTCCCGCTTCATCCTGCAGATCCTCTACCGCAACGCTACCCTCTACTTGCGCTACCTGCGCATCATTGACCGCGAGTCGGACCGGCTGGAGCTCAAGCTGCGTCACTCCATGCAGAACCGAGAGATCCTCATGCTGCTGGAGCTCAACAAGACCTTGGTCTACTTCGCCACCAGCCTCAAGTCCAACGAGATCGTCCTGGAGAAGCTGACCGGGCTGGAGCGGATCAAGCGCTACCCGGACGACGAGGATCTTCTGGGCGACGTGATCACCGAGAACAAGCAGGCCATTGAGATGGCCAACATCTACTCAAGCGTGCTTTCGAACATGACCGACGCCTTCGCCTCCATCGTCTCCAACAACGTCAACAACGTCATGAGGATCTTCACCATCATCTCCATCAGCCTGTCGGTGCCTACGCTGATCTTCTCCATGTATGGCATGAACTTCAACCAGGGAATGTTCGGCATGCCCTTCACTGACAAGCCTTGGGGATTCGCGGTTGTGGTGATTCTTTCAGGTCTGGTCACCGCCCTGGTGACTTGGTTCCTGACGCGTTCGAGAATGTTCAAGTAGGGGCCGATCATGTTTGCACGCAGGATTGCGGCGGCTCTGTTGGCGCTGGTTCTGGCGGTGCCCCTAAGCGGGTGCGGCCGCCAGGAGGATCGCTACCGGGCGGGTTCCATCGGGCCCAAGATCAGCGTGGGCATCTCCTTCGACCAGCCCGGGCTTGGATTCGCCCAGTCCGGCCAGTACCGGGGTCTGGATGTGGATGTGGCCCAGTACGTGGTCCACGAGCTGGGATACGCCGAGTCGCAGATCGTCTTCCGCCAGGTGAAGCCTGCGGACCGCGAGCGCATGCTCGAACAGGGCCAGGTGGACATGGTCGTGGCCGGCTACTCCATCACCCAGGATCGTCAGAAGCTGGTGGATTTCGCCGGGCCTTACCTGGCTGCGGGGCAGGACCTGCTGGTTCGCCGCACTCAGAGCGACATCGCCGGGGTGGAGGACCTGGCCCAAAAGCGGGTTTGTGTGGCAGCGGGATCCACCTCCGGGGCTCTGGTGCGTTCGCTGGCACCCCAGGCCCAGGTCCAGGAGCGGGAGGAGTTCCCCGAGTGCATCACGGCCCTGCTCAGCGGGGATACGGATGCCGCCAGCGGTGACGACTTTGCCCTGGCCGGACTGGCTCATGTTCGTGGCGGTGGCCAACTGCGCCTGGTCGGCAAGCCCTTCTCCAACGAACATTACGGTATCGGCGTGCCCCACGGTGATCCGGAGTTGGTGGACGTCATCGACCAGGCCTTGAAGAGGATGATGCGGGACGGGTCCTTCAAGGCCGCCCTGGGCCGGGCCTCCAAGTCCATCGGCTATTCCATTGATGCCGCCGCCCGCACTCTGCGGCCCGGCGATCGCTGAGCAAGGCTTCCGCCAGGATGACGGATGCTGGACATTGGCTCGGCCGTGTCCATGTGAATGGCGATAATTCACCATATGAACGCGAATGAAGACAGGGATCATCAGCAGACCCAGGAATCCGATCAGCCCAAGTTCCGCTACGATGCCGCCATGGCGCAGACCATCGAGGAGCACTGGCAGAAGCGCTGGGACAAGGAGGGCACCTTCTGGGCAGCCAACACCAAGGGTGATTTGACCGATGCCCAGGGAGATCACGCCGGAGGCCGCAGTCCCTACTTCGTCATCGACATGTTCCCCTACCCCTCGGGCAAGGGCCTGCATGTGGGCCACCCCTTGGGCTACATCGCCACCGACGTGGTCAGTCGCTACCACCGGATGAAGGGCGAAAACGTCCTGCACGCCATGGGCTACGATGCCTTCGGCCTGCCCGCCGAGCAGTATGCAGTCCAGACCGGCCAGCATCCCCGGGCCACTACCGAACAGAACATCGACAACATGCGCTGGCAGCTGCACAGGCTGGGGCTCAGCTTCGACGACCGCCGCTCCTTCGCCACCATCGATACGGACTACGTGCGCTGGACCCAGTGGATCTTCTCGCGCATCTACGAGTCCTGGTACGACCCCGACTACCGCCGTGCCGACGGGGGGACGGGCTCGGCCAGGCCTATCAGCGAACTGGTCGAGGCTTTCAAGTCCGGAAGCAGGCCCATCCCCGGTCATCCCGATACCTCCTGGGAGGACCTGGACGAGGCCGAGCGCTCCGAGGTGCTCAACGACTTCCGTCTGGCCTACATCTCGCGCTCGCCGGTCAACTGGTGCCCCGGACTGGGCACGGTCCTGGCCAACGAGGAAGTGACCGCTGAGGGCCGCTCCGAGCGCGGCAACTACCCGGTCTACCAGCGCGAACTCAAGCAGTGGTCCATGCGCATCACCGCCTACGGTCACCGGCTTCTGGAGGATCTGGACATTCTGGACTGGCCCGAAAAGGTCAAGCTCATGCAGCGCAACTGGATCGGGGAGTCGCACGGGGCTTCGGTGGACTTCACCGTGCCCAGCCCTGACGGCGATCAGACCATGGAGGTCTACACCACCCGTCCCGATACGCTTTTCGGTGCCACCTTTGCCGTGGTCTCTCCTGAGCACGACCTGCTGCAACACCTGCCCCAGGAGTGGCCTGAGGATGTGCCTGAACAGTGGAAGGGCGGTTATGCCAATCCCACGGAGGGCGTTCAGGCCTATCGACGGGCCGCCGAGGCCAAGACCGCCAAGGATCGCGTGGACGAAGGCGGGGCCAAGACCGGCCTGTTTACCGGGCTGTATGCTCTCAACCCCATCACCGGGGCCAAGCTGCCCATTTTCACCGCCGATTACGTGCTGATGGACTACGGCACTGGAGCCATCATGGCTGTGCCAGGCGGTGATCAGCGCGATTACGATTTCGCTGTCAAGTATGGTCTGCCCGTTGTCTACACGGTCAGCCCGCTGGATGATTCCGGACAGACCTTGGACGATTACCGGGGCAAGGCACCTTTCATATCCCACGACGGGATTGTGGTCAACTCTTCGGTCCAGGCCACCCAGGCCGTTGGCGATTCGCTCAGCCTGGACGGTATGCGTGTTGACCAGGCCATCGAGAAAGTGACCGCATGGCTGGAGTCGGCCGGGGTGGGCCATGGAACGGTCTCCTACCGGCTGCGCGACTGGCTCTTCTCCCGTCAGCGCTACTGGGGCGAGCCTTTCCCGGTGGTCTATGACGACCAGGGCCTGCCCCACCTGCTGCCCGACGACCAGCTGCCGGTGGCCCTGCCTGACGTGCCCGACTATTCGCCCAAGGCCTTCGACCCCGAGGATGCCCAATCCAGCCCCGAGGCACCGCTGAGCCGCAACCAGGACTGGGTGAACGTGACCTTGGATCTGGGCGACGGCCCCAAGGTCTACCACAGGGACACCAACACCATGCCCAACTGGGCCGGCTCCTGCTGGTACTACATGCGCTACATCGACCCCAAGGACGACCAGCACATGGTTGATCCGGAGGAGTACGACTACTGGCTGGGTCCCAAGCACAATGCCACTGCCGGGGAGTCGGGCGGCGTCGATCTCTACGTGGGCGGTGTGGAGCATGCGGTGCTGCACCTGCTCTATGCCCGCTTCTGGCACAAGGTCCTCTACGATTTGGGATACGTCTCGTCCAAGGAGCCCTTCCACAAGCTCTTCAACCAAGGAATGATCCAGGCCTACGCCTACACGGACCAACGCGGACAGTACGTGCCTGCCGCCGAGGTGGAGGAGCATGATGAGGGCGGCAAGGTCAGCTACACCTGGCAGGGACAGCCGGTCAACCGCGAGTTCGGTAAGATGGGCAAGAGCCTTAAGAACATCATCACCCCGGACGATATGTACAGCACCTACGGGGCCGACACCTTCCGCCTCTACGAGATGAGCATGGGCCCCCTGGATGAGTCCAGGCCCTGGAACACGCGCAATGTGGTGGGCGGCATGCGCTTCCTGCAGCGGCTCTGGCGCAACGTGGTGAACGAGCAGACCGGCGAGGTGGTCCTGGACGAGGGAGAGCCCGACCAGAAGACCCTGAAGCTGCTCAACACCACCATCCACGACGTGACGGTGGAGATGGAGGCCATGCGGCCCAACACGGCCATCGCCAGGATGATCGTGCTCAACAACCATCTGACCGGCCTGAATCCGACACCCAGGGCAGCCATCGAGCCCCTGGTGCTCATGCTCTCGCCCATCGCCCCCCACATCTGCGAGGAGCTTTGGAGCCGGCTGGGTCACAAGGAGTCCCTGGCGCATGCCCAGTGGCCGACCTGGGATGATCGCTATCTCGGCGAGGACACGGTCACCGCCGTGGTCCAAGTCAAGGGCAAGGTCCGTGGCAAGCTGCAGGTCAGCCCCGACATCGCGCCTGATCAACTCGAGGCCATGGCCCTGGCACTGCCCGCCGTCCAGGAGCGGCTGGGTGGCAAGGAGCCGCGTAAGGTCATCGTCAAGGCACCCAAGATCGTTTCGGTCGTGCCGGCCTGATCCTGCACTGCCCGCAGCCAGGCTGTGGACAGGCGATGACCTTCGACCACATAGCCTCCCGACCTCATATCGGGGGGCTTTTTCATGTCAGGCTGGGTCCATGAGCATCAACATCACCCAGCCGCCGGCGCCGCCTCTGCAGGCTCTGGCTCTGAATCAATCCGCCAGGTCAAGGGGGTCGGCCGAAGATATGGCCGAATCCCAGACTCGGCGTGATCGGCCTGTCTGGTCGTTTACGCCGCTTCAGGCCTTGATAGCCATTCTTATTTTGGTGGTTGCCCTTGCGATCAGTCTGACCCTGCTGGCCCAGCAGGAACGGGCGCTGGCCGCAGGAGTGGCAGTCGACGGGTCCGGGGGCAAGTCATCGGTCCTGGCAAAGGGCGATGCCAACGGTGCTGCACACCGAAGCAAGCATGTTTCAGGAAGCGATGGTAGACGGAACACCCATGGTGACGAAGGCAGCGGGCATACCGAATCGGCCTCGGATTCCGCTCAACATGGTGAAGGGGCAGGCAATGCCTCTGCTGCTCCGGCCTCCAGTGCCTCCGCGGGAACAGCGGATCAGACCGGACGGGTGAATCTCAATAGTGCCAGTCAAAAGGATCTGGAGAATGTCAAGGGGATCGGTCCGGTCACGGCAGCAAAAATACTGGAGCATCGGCGTGCTCTCGGCGGTCGTTACGCCTCGGTCGATCAGCTTCTGGATGTTCCCGGCATCGGTGCCAAGACACTGGCCCGATTACGCCCATATCTGGTGGCGCAATGATGGTCTGCCGGGCAGAAGATCGTCTTGCTGCTGATCGAGACAATGGCAATCGCAATCTTCGCATGCTTCCCGCTGCTTGTCTGGCCTGGGCTATCGCCCTGCTGGTCCCATGGCTTCTGGGCCGGAGCGTGGGCGGATCCGTGGCCGGAACATCCAAGAGCGGCGACTGGTCCAAGACGGCAGGGGAGTCCAGAGGCGGCATGGGTATGTCGGTCTGGTTGATGCCGCTTGTCTTGGCGCTTCCATTGCTGATAGCCATGGTCCTGCTTGCCTTCAAACTCGTTTGCTTGCTTGTTGCAGGGGACGCTGATTGCAAGGGTCAGGTATCGCGCCCACCCTATCGCCCATGCCGGCGGATCCGGCTGCACCAAGTTTGTCAGTCTCCGTGTATTTCCACCTGGCTTGGTCCTCGGAAGCTGCCGACATTGGCTGTCTTGGCTGCTGTGGCTCTGACTGTGGCATTGGCCGCCGCAGTCGGTCATGAGTCAGTGCGCAGCGGGCCGGCAGCTCGGCAGATTCGTCAGGGAAAAGCGCTGGCTGAGGTTCGTGGCTGGGCTGTGGACCCCATGAGTGCATCCTCTCGGCGAGGCTGGGACTGTCAGGCGGAGGTCAGGCTGGCATGGGTTACTGTGGCCGGGGTGCGCATGCCTTCCGATGAACGGATCATCCTCTTCGCCCGAAGCCGGTCATGCCTGCTGCAACAGGGCGGGCAGTATCGTGCGCGAGGCCTCTTGGAGCCCTCTGCTTACGGCCGTCCTATTCCCTGGCTGGCTGTGGAAGACGGGGCGAAAGAGGTCGAGCCGCCAGGCCCCTGTAGACGATTGATCGCCCGTATGCAAAGGGCCTTTCTCGAGCAGACCAGCAGACTGGACGATCAGGGACGGATCCTGGTGCCGGGTTTGACCATGGGCATTCTGGGCAATCAGGCCCTGCCCGGGTCGGATGGCTCCCTGGGCAGGCCGGCAGTGGAGCCTGCCTATGCCACCCGTCTGACCCAGGACTTCCGGACATCGGGCATCCTGCACCTGATGGCGGTCTCTGGCGGGCACTTCATGATTCTGGCCTCGCTGTTGGTCAGGATTATGCGAGCCCTGCGCTCGCCGCCTTTGCTGATGGCCTTGGTTTTGTCTACCGCCTATCTGGGTTTGGGTATGCTGATGGTCCCAGGTGATTCAGTTCTGCGAGCTCAGGCCATGGGGCTTCTTTCGGCCTTGGCTCTGGCTGCCTGCCGGCCTGCCCAGTCATTGAACACGCTGTCCTGGTGTGTCCTGCTGGTGCTGATCCTGCGACCTTCCATGGCTGCAAGCTTCGGCTTCGCACTCTCCTGTGGAGCCGTGCTGGGCATCGGCCTGGGTAACCGGCGGTTGGCGGCCCTCCTTGAAGATCATCTACCGACATTTTTGGCACGTCCATTGGCCACGACCCTGTGCGCCCAGGCCGGAACCCTGCCCGTGCAGGTGTTGATGTGTCCCGGGTTGCCTCTACTGGCTCCACTGGCCAACCTGCTGGTCACTCCTGTGGTCGACGCTGCAACAGTGACTGGCCTGCTGGCTCTGCTCACCTCCTGGCTCTGGCCTCCAGTGGGTCTGTTCCTGGCCCGACTGACCTCCCTGGGTACCGGAGTCATGGCTTTTGCCGCCAGGTGGCTGGGCGAAGCGGCTGCTCCGGCGGCCTGGCCACCGGGACCGGTCGGTAGCGCCTGCCTGGTTGGTCTGGGTCTCATGGCCGTGATCGATCATCGGCTGATTCGATTCATCCGTGCTCGTGGGCTCGATCACTCATGGCCGGCTGTGACAGGGGTGAATTCCGGGGTTCCCTTCCGGCCGTCGGCTTGGGTGTCAATCAAGGGCTGGCTACAGCAGACCTATGGCCTTCTAGCCCAACTGGTCTTCAAAGATGACCGAGGGTAATGTCCAGCGATGAAGGGAGATTTGAGTCATGACCGAAGCTCAGCAGGAGAACCCTTCCGTCCATCTGGTGGTCGGCGGCGATCCCTTCCTCAACGCTCAGCGTTTCAAGGAGCTGTGCGCGCAGGCGTGTGCCGCTCATCCGGACAGCGAATACATTGAGTTGGACGCGGCGGACTGCGACGCTTACGCCTTTCAGGAGGGGGTCGGACCCTCCCTGCTCAGTCAGACGGCTGTGGTTTGTCTGGATGATCTGCAGGCGGCTGATGAAGCCCTGAGCCAGGCCTTGATTGATTTCTGCCGCGAGAGCGCAGGGGACGAATCCAGTATCGTCATCGCACGTCATGACGGGGGCAACCGGGGCCGCAGGCTCCTGGACCAAATGACACGGGTCGGAGCTGTCACGGAGCGGATGCCGGATCTGAAGAAGTTCGACGACAAGGTCGACTTCGTCTATGGGCGTTTCAAAGCCCATCAGCGCCGTATCCAGCCACGGGCTGCCCAGCGCTTGGTGGATGTTCTGGGCGAGCGCACTCCGGAACTGGCTGCCATGTGCTCCCAGCTCTGCTTCGATTTTGCCCAGGATCCCATGACCTTGGAGATCGTCAACTGTTATCTGACCGACAACCCGGCTGTATCCGGATTCGCGGTGGCGGACAGGGCCCTTGCTGGCAGGCCGGCCCAGGCCGTCGTCGCTCTGCGTACGGCTCTGGAGCAGGGCAACGAACCAGTCTCCTTGATTGGCGTACTGGCCCTGAAGCTGCGGACGCTAGCCAAGGAGGCGGCCATCGAGTCGGGATCCATTACCACAGCTGAGGCCAAGGCCGCCTACTGGCAGTTGCGGGAGGCCAAGAGACAGCTGCATGGATGGACCTCCTCCGGCCTGGCGGCCTGCATCGAGGCCTTGGCCCAGGCTGATGAGATCAGCAAGACCAGCAGCGGCGACGCCCGCTATGCTCTGGAACGGGCAGTGGAGCTGATCGCCGCCAAGGGAAGGACAATGGCATGAGCCAGCAGGATGGATTGGAACTGGCGGTGCCTACAGGCGAGGACATGCAACGCCTGGGCAGAAACCTGGCCTCGTGTCTGCAAGGCGGGGACGTGATCCTCCTGTCCGGGCCTCTGGGGGCGGGTAAGACCACCCTGGCCCAGGGGCTGGGCCACGGACTTGGAGTAGACGGCCCTGTGGTTTCGCCCACGTTCACCATCGCAAGGGAGCTGCATGGCCGCCTGTCAGACGGCTCGCCGGTTACCCTGATCCACGTGGATGCCTACCGGCTGGGTGGACAGGGCTATCTGCCTGGCGAGGATGCCGTGGATCGGCTCCTGGACGAGCTGGAGTCCCTTGGTCTGGATGAGGAATTGGAAGACCCGGGCCAAAGGACCATCATTCTGATGGAATGGGGCGAGCAGATGGCCTCTGCTCTGGCCGATCAACGTCTGGAAGTGAGCATCGCCCGACCCGTGGGTCCCCGGGAAGATCCTGAGGCGCCACCCAGCTCCCAGGGTCAGCGTATGGTACGTCTGCGTGGAGTGGGTCCGTCTTGGGCCAATAGAATGGATCAGCTGAGAAAGGCGATGACGGCATGAGCGGGACCGACACGTCCCTTTTGGTGATCGATACCTCATATGGCTCGACTGTGGGGCTGCCGGGGTGGGAGCCGTGCATCGAGACCGACTCGCGCTCGCACGTAGAACGCCTCCAGGTCAATATCGCCAAGGTCATGGATCAGGCTGGGCTGTCTGCAGACGATCTGCGGACCATCGTGGTGGGACTGGGGCCTGCACCCTTCACCGGTCTGCGGGCAGGCATCGTCACCGCCAAAGCCTTGGCGTTTGCCACGGGTGCCCGTCTGCTGGGACAGGACATCCTGGAGCCGCAGGCCCGCTATGCCTACAGCCGGTTCAAGCGGCAGGGTCAGGACCATTCACGGCTTCTGGTCCTGGCTGTCAACGATGCACGTCGGCGGCAGCTCTACTACCGTCTTTTTGACGACTTCGATGGCGCGGAGGCCCCGGCCCAGCCGCTGACCGACATGAGTATCGACTATCCAACGGTGATCTGTGAGAAGATCGCGGCCATTGTGGAAGAGCGGGAGTCTGTGGACCAGGGTCCTGTCACTCTGGTCATTAGCGGTCATGGAGCCGGCCGCTATGCCGACCAATGGGAGCGTCTGGATAAGCATTCCGATATACGGGTGGTGCTGGATGAAGGATCCTTCCTGGCGGATCGGACACGGGGGACAGGCCTGATGGCTGCTTGCGCTAGCAGACGTGCCCAGCATGGGCTGATCGACCCGGTGGAGCCCCTCTATCTTCGCCGACCTGACGTCTCCGTGCCCAATCCGCTTAAGCACGTGGCAATCCAATCATGATTCGCAGGGCGGTCTTTAAGGACCTGGACCGGCTGGTCGATCTGGAGTCGCGCGTCTTCGGTGACCAGGCCTGGAGCCGGCAGGAGCTGCGGTTCGAGTTGTCTGCGCCTTCACGCACCTACTTGGTCTGGGAAGACCAGGGTGCCATCCTGGGCTACGGAGGTTATTGGTCAGGCGAAAGGGATGCCGAGCTGATGATCCTCGGGGTCTTGCCGGAAGCCCGGCATCGGGGTATTGCAGGATCTCTGCTGGCCAGGATAATTACGGGAGCCGATCGCGAGGGTCTGCAACGCATGAATCTGAAGGTCCGCGTAGATAACCCTGTGGCCATTGACCTCTACAAGAACTTTGGCTTCTCACAGGCCGGTCTATGCAAGGGTTACTATCAGCCTGAAGACGTGGATGCCTGGGCTATGACCAGACCTTTGAGCTCGATTGGACCGGGACCGGTGGGTTTTGTCAGCAACAAGCCTTCGGAAGGACAGGAAAGGATCATTGACCATGAGTGAGCCACTGGTGCTTGGCATCGAATCCACCTGCGACGAGACCGCTGCCGCCCTGGTTCAGGGCAACCGGCTGCTGTCCAACGTGGTGGCATCCTCCATGAACGAGCATGCCCGCTATGGTGGCGTCATCCCCGAGATCGCCTCGCGGGCACATGCTGAGTCCTTTGTGCCGGTCGTCTCCAAGGCCCTGAAGGATGCGGATATGGACCTGTCCCAAGTGGATGCCATAGCGGTCTCGGCTGGTCCTGGATTGGCTGGATGCCTGGCTGTAGGCGTTTCCGGTGCCAAGGCGTTGGCTTGGGCGGCGAAGAAGCCCTTGTATGGCATCAACCATGTCATCGGACACATAGCGGTCACCCAGCTCCAATTCGGACCCTTCCCTCGGAATGCCCTGGCCCTGATAGTCTCCGGCGGTCACACCTCGTTGCTGCATGTGGATGATCTGGCGCGATCGGTCCAGGTGGTGGGCACCACCCTGGACGACGCGGCAGGGGAGTGCTTCGACAAGATCGCACGCCTGCTTGGCTTCCCCTATCCGGGCGGCCCCCACATCGACCGCCATGCCCGTCTGGGCGACCCCCACGCCATCGCCGTGCCCCAGGGATTGACCAAGGGCCGGGCCGGGGCCGAGCATCCTTATGACTTCAGCTTTTCGGGGGTCAAGACCGCCGTGGCTCGATGGGTCGAACGCAGACAGCAGGCCGGGCTCGACATTCCCGTGGACGATGTCTGTGCCTCCCTGGCTGATTCCGTGGCCACCGTCCTGTCCCGCAAGGCTATGGCCGCATGCCACAGGTTCGACACGGATACTCTGATTGTCGGCGGCGGGTTTTCGGCCAACTCGCAGCTGCGTGGCAAGCTTCAGGAATTCGGCGAGCAGGAGGGCATCAAGGTCCGCATTCCCAAGATCAACCTGTGCACGGACAATGGTGCCATGGTGGCCATGCTGGGCGTCAATCTGGTCCAGGCCGGACTGTCCCCCTCCGCTCCTGACTTCTCCATCGATTCGGCCATGCCCATGGACAGGATTCTCATGTAATCGACACGCCAAGTTGTCGGATGCGAGGGTCCTGACTATAGTATGGTAATTGTGTTCAGCGAGAGTTGAACGGGATATTCCCGCATAGCTCAGTTGGCAGAGCGTTCGACTGTTAATCGAAATGTCGCTGGTTCAAGCCCAGCTGCGGGAGCTCTCAACCGCCGGTTCCCCGGCGGTTTTTTTTTTTTATGTGAGCCATATTGGTTTGGTTCTAGCTGCAATGAACTGGCCTGTCATTGCAATGGGCTAGCTTATTGTTTTCTACTTAGTGACTGATGGGAAATTGTCAAGGCTCTGCCTCTCTGCGTGTTTCCTTTAACCCAATGTGTAGATAGTCGGCTTTGAGATTTACCTATAGATATAGCAGTCAAAAGACCCAACAGACCCTTAGGCATCGTGTTGCATCGGATGGCGTGTCGCGTGTATTCTCAGGCGAATTAGAACAACGTTGTATGTCTTGTTGGTTCTGCACTTTCTTTTTGTTGTATAGTGTATTTAGTGATGTGCAGGGTTGCACTGAGAAAAGCGAGGCAAAGAAATGATTCTTCTGCATATTTCGTAGTAAAACAACGTTGTACTCAAAAGAGAGAACCCTGCACTGTTGATGGACATAAAAGGCAGGGGAAAGGAGACCAGATCCATGGAAGAACGGCAACAATCAAAGCCTGGAAAAGCGCATCTGATTCTGGACACGCAGACAAGGTCCATCCCCATCAATGAACGCGTTTTCGGCTCGTTTGTTGAGCATTTGGGTCGTGGTATCTATACAGGCATCTACGAACCAGATCATCCGACTGCAAACAAGGCGGGATTTAGACAGGACGTCATTGATTTGGTAAAGGAGCTTGGCGTCACTGCTATCCGCTATCCCGGCGGGAACTTTGTATCCGGCTATCGCTGGGAGGATGGTGTCGGGCCGCGCTCTGAACGTCCAAAGCGCATCGATCTGGCCTGGCATTCGGGCGAAAGCAATGAATTCGGTCTTCATGAGATGGCGGATTGGCTGGATGAATTGGGCGGCAACGAACTCATGGAAGCTGTCAATCTCGGTACACGGGGTATTCAAGAGGCCCTTGATCTACTTGAATACGCCAATATTCCTTCTGGTACGGCTTTGTCTGACATGCGCCGACGCAATGGTCGTGAGCAGCCGTTCGGAATTCGAATGTGGTGCTTAGGCAATGAGATGGATGGTACTTGGCAGATCGGTCACAAGACCGCCCATGAATACGCCAGACTGGTCACTCAGACTGCAACGGCGATGCGTATGGTCGACCCCGATCTAGAGTTGGTGGCCTGCGGCTCTTCTTCGCACAGCATGCCTACTTTCGGTGAATGGGAACGTACTGTACTGGAGGAAGCCTACGATCAGATTAATTTCATTTCCTGCCACGCGTATTATGAACCGCACAATCGCGATATGGCCAGCTTCTTGGCTTCCGGTGTCGATATGGATGGGTTCATCAGCGATGTGGCATCAGTCATAGCGGCGGTTCGTGGCAGACTCAAGAGTAAGCACAAGGTCTATATATCTTTCGATGAATGGAATGTCTGGTATCAGGATGCAGAGCCGAGTAAGCCTCCAGTAGGTATAGGTAACTGGCCTCAGGGTTCGAGACTTCTGGAAGATATCTATTCGGTTGCTGACGCAGTGGTGTTTGGCGATCTGCTCATCACCCTGCTCAGAAATGCTGATGTCGTGCATTCCGCCAGCCTGGCTCAATTGGTCAATGTCATTGCTCCAATCATGACAGAACCTGGTGGTCCTGCTTGGAGACAAACCATTTTCTTCCCGTTTGCTCTGATTGCCAAATATGCCAAGGGTGGCAGTGTGCTGCCCTCTCAGGAAGATGCCGACAGATGCGAAACCAGCCAATATGGCGATGTGCCGATGACGGACTCTGTTGTGGTAAGAGGAGCCGATGGCTCGCTGACTGTTTTCGTTGTCAACCGCAGCCTTGATCGGAGTGTAGAGTATCGTTCCGATCTTTCCGGACTCTACAGAACTGGCAAAGTGGTTGTTCGGAGCCTCCATGACGAAGATATTGCTGCTCGTAATACGCTTGAGGATCCAGAGCGTGTCAGTTTGCAGACGCGTAAGGACTTTACCTTTGAGAACGGCAAATTGAGTATCATGCTTCCTCCGGTTTCGTGGACGGCTATCCACATAGATTGATAATTACAAATTGTTGGTTTCCACATATATTCAAAGGAGAAATAATGAGGAGAACTGTGAGAATCATTGCAGCGGCACTCTCGGGAGTCTTAGCAATTTCCATGGCTGCCTGTGGCGGCGGTGGAGGCGCCAAGAGTGAAAGTCAGGCTGAGCACAGTGATAAAACTGCGAATGCCAATGCACAATGCCAGAACAAGGTTAAAAAGCCGAATGCGGAAAAGGTCACCGTGTGGGCCTGGTATCCAGCCATTCAGAAAGTAGTCGATGAGTACAACGAGAACCATGATGACATCCAGGTGTGCTGGACGAACGCTGGTCAGGGAAGTCCTGAATACACCAAATTCAATAATGCTATAAAAGCCAAGTCCGGCGGTCCTGACATCATCCAGCTTGAGTATGAAGCGATGCCGCAATTCGTCGCGGGGGCTCAGAAGCATCTGGTTGACCTTAGCAAGTACGGAATGAATGATCACAAGCAGGAGTACACGGAAGGCGCCTGGAAGAGCGTCAGCATGGGCGGCGGCAACTCCGTTTATGGCGTTCCTGTCGATCTTGGTCCTTTCGTCATGTACGTGCGTCAGGACATCTTCGATAAATACCATGTCAAGGTTCCAACCACTTGGAAGGAATTCGAGCAGGCAGGCAAGGAACTTAAAGCTGCCGGCTTCGACGGGTTCCTGAGCGATTGGGCTCCTAACGGCACCGCTGTCAATCCTGCGCTCTTTGCTCAGGCGGGAGAGAAAGTCTACAAGTATTCGTCAAAGATGCCTGACAAGGTAGGCATTAAGTTGGATACCCCAGGTGTGCAGAAGGTTCTAGAGTACTGGCAGAACCTGGTCAAGGAAGGCCTGGTCGACACGACGGACGCCAATACGACTGACTGGAACAACAATATGATTTCCGGCAAGTATGCTGCCTATGTTCAGGCTTCCTGGCTGACTGGTTACATCAAGGGCTTGGACAATTCTTCAAGCGGCAATTTCAGGATCTATAAGGCACCGGTTTGGGATGACTCCACGCCTCAGGTCAACCAGGGAGGATCCGCTTGGGCTGTAACTGATCAAGCAAAAGACACCAAAGCAGCGGCCAGCGTTGCTCACGATCTGTTCGATTCAGATACAGCACAGCATATCGGTGTCACCGATGGTGCATTGTTCCCATCTTGGAAGAAGCAGCTCGCATCGGACGCTTTCAAGAACATGCAAGAGCCATTTTTGGGCAACCAAAAGCCTAATGAAGTCACCATTCCAGTGGCTAATGCTTGGAAAGGTGACGAGTTCCTGCCCTTCCAGACTTATGCCTATGACGAACAGACCAAGTCCTTCTCTGCAATTGTCAAGAAAGGTAATGATTGCAAGGAGACCCTGAAAGCTCTGGAAACCAAGCTGAACAATTATGCCAAGCAGCAAGGTTTCACTATAGAGTGACTGCTCATTTTAATTGGAGGGATGTCGTGATCGGTATCCCTCCTTTTTAGGAGGTTCTGAAATGGCTTCGAACGCAATAGTTAAGCCGAGAAAGACGAAAGCCAATGTCGGCAGCAGTCGTAGAGCAATGTGGGGATGGTTCTTCACGGCTCCTTTTGGGGTCATCTTTCTGCTGTTTCTTGTGATACCGCTTGCTTACGCATTCTATGTATCGTTGTTTACTTATACTCAAGTCAAAGGGGAGTCCTTCTCGGGGTTCGCCAATTATCAGCGCGTTTTTACTGACTCGATATTTCTGGTCGGCATGGGGCGCGTCATTCTCTACACCGTCGTCATGGTTCCGATCCAATTGGGTCTGGCCCTGATATTCGCTCTGCTCCTGGACTCTTTTAAAAACAAGTTTGCCTCGGTCTCTCGCCTGGTTATTTTCCTGCCCTATGCAATTCCTGGTGTTATCGGTGCCTTGATGTGGGGATTTATGTACTCCAAGAATATGGGTCCGTTCACTACAATATTTGGGCTGTTTGGAATGCAGACTCCCGGTTTCCTCACCGCCAACGGCATCTTCGGTTCATTGGTCAATGTCGTGACTTGGCAATGGACGGGGTACTACATGGTGATTTTGTATTCGGCCTTGCAGTCCATTCCGCATGAACTCTACGAGTCAGCCAGAATAGATGGGGCTTCAGAACTGAAGATTGCTACAAGAATCAAGGTGCCGATGGTGTCAGGATCATTGGTCATGGTGACCATCTTCTCCCTTATCGGAACTCTGCAGTTCTATACAGAACCCACCATTTTGCGCAATCAGGCGCCAACGGTCATACCGCCCGAGTATACGCCCAATATGTATGCGCAAGCTCTCGCTTTCAACTACAACCAGACCAACTACTCTGCCACGGTTTCGTTTGCTCTGGGATTGGTCGTGGTGATATTCAGCGTTTTGTTCATGAGACTGACTCGTCATCAGTCTGGATTGGAGGACTGACATGTCAGCCACAAGAACAAGTGGTACTCGCAGAAGTGTCAAGCGCATCCAGGGTAATACCAGCGTTTTCGTGTATGTAGTACTGATATTGGCCATGGTCTATTTCCTCCTGCCTGTATGGTGGTTGATTGTTGCCTCCACAAAGTCGAATTCGGGATTGTTCTTCGGCGCCCACGGCTCTATGTGGTTCGATAAGGATTTCGACCTGTGGAAGAACATCGGTCAACTTACGACCTATCAGGATGGCATTTACTGGCGCTGGATTTTCAACTCCTTCCTTTACGCTCTTGTAGGAGGATTTGGTGCCACAGTAGTGGCGGTTATGGCCGGGTATGGTTTTTCCAAGTTCAGATTCCGTGGACGAAATCTATATTTCAACATTGTTCTCGGCGCTTTGATGATTCCTTCGACGGCCTTGGTGATACCCACGTTCCTGCTGATGTCTGACATCGGTATGACCAACACCATTTGGGCTGTGCTTTTGCCATCTCTGCTTAATCCAATGGGTGTTTACTTGATGAGAATTTACTGCATGCAATCCCTACCCGATGAGATGATCGAGGCGGCTCGAGTTGATGGGGCAGGTGAGTTGAGAACTTTCACACAAGTTTCTCTGCCAATTATGACCCCAGCAATTACTACAGTCTTTCTGCTTTCCGTGGTCGGTGCTTGGAACAACTTCTTCCTGCCTCAGGTTGTTCTCACTAATCCAAAGTTGTTCCCGATTACGGTCGGGCTGACCCAATGGCAGACAAAATCCCAGGCCGGAGCAGCATCAGAACAGGTCTGGAATCTGGTGACTTCAGGAGCCTTCATCTCAATTATCCCCATGGTCTTGGCTTTCCTCTTCCTGCAAAGGTACTGGGTAGGAGGATTGACGGCCGGATCTGTTAAATCATGATTCAAGGAAGGACCTGGTATTTAGGCTGTATGTTCTTTGTTGAGATAAACTGAAAACAGAATTGTTGTTACATATTCCGAATTCGCATAAGTCCACTATGTGGAGTTGCGCGAATTCGGAATATATGTAATTACCGATTGGTAAGGGGCTCTATTGACAACCAGAGTGACTATCAAGGATGTAGCCAGGCATTCTGGTGTTTCCATCAAAACAGTGTCCAATGTTATCAACGGTACTGGCAGTATGCGTGATTCCACCAGACAACGCGTGCAGAACTCTATTCGTGAACTTGGATACATGGTCAATGTATCGGCCCGTTCATTAAAAACGGGTGCCACCAAGCTCATAGGTCTGGGAATTTTTGATTTTTCGCAGCCATTCGCCCCTTATTTGGCAGATAAAGTCATAGACATATCACGAAAACACGGTTATGGAACAGTGATTAGCACTTACGGGTCGGACAGATCAGGTCTGCCTGTCATCATGGACGAAATTACAAAGCTGTCAGCAGATGGGTGGCTGCTTTTTTCGGACCAACCTTTAAAGAACGAAGGCATCATCCTTGATCAGCCCTATCCGATTGTTCTAGCCGGTGACTACAACTCCTATGATCGTGTTGACTGGGTGACTATGCCTAATACGAGAGCCATTCGGTATGTCACAGGCAGGTTGCTCGATATGGGATGTCGTCATATAGCAGTCTTCGGTGCACCGGAAAAGCCAAAGACGCGCAATGAATACATGTGCGCTACCGAAGGCCTGCAAGAACTGAGAATTAGGGGATATATCGAGGCCTTCGAAGAGCGGGGGCTATCGGTGGATTGGCAGATGCTTCTGCCCAAGGATTGGATGGAAGGAGTTAGCGGCGTACAGGCTGTGACACAAATGTTGTCCAAAGGTATACGCCCGGATGCGATTATTTGCCTGACTGATGCCATGGCGCTGGGTGCCTTGCATGGTTTGCAGAACGAGGGAATTCGCATTCCCGAAGATGTTCAAGTCGTGGGATTCGACGATGTACCGGAGTCGTCCTACTCGACTCCATCACTGACTACCATCGATCCATACCTAAATGATTACGTTGAGCATGCTATTGATATGTTGATTGAGCGCATTAATGGGTACAAGGGCAAATCTAGGACTTTTGTGACTGATTTCCGACTCGTTGAGAGAGATTCAACCCTGGCTTTCCCCACAGAAAAACATACTAAAGCAATATCCGCAACAAACTAGGCAGAAGCGGCTTGACCTTTAATTATGGTTCAACAATTGCAAGAAATGTGATTGTTTGTTGAAGTAATTTCTGATGAATTCGTTTTGGGCCTGGTCGTCTGTGAGCTTTGCTGATTCTAGTTCTCCAACTTTTTAATAGCTTGGCACTAGTTTCTTATTCGCATATTTACATTAGACGAGATATATGTAAGAACCCATCTGCATTCAATAGCAGTTAGTGTAACCTTTACCTAATTATGTTAGAAGGTTTCTCAGTTTACAAAGTATAAGTTCGGTCAACACTTTTGACGAGTCTTTTCCTCATTCCTTGCGCTCTTGTAGGAACAATTACCATTAGGTTTTCGCCGGACGAGCTGTGGAAGACTACATATTTGACCACATGCCTCTTTCTGGTTCACATGGCTTTGGCATCCAGTCCATCATGATGGTGGGCGCCCAATCGGGTACCCACGATGACGGAATGAAGGTGCGACTATGGCCTGTGCGCGTGACCATAAGAACAAGGGTATCCGGAGGGTTACCGGCCGGATGCCTGACATGCCTTCCGGCTGTCGGCCCCCCTGGTTTCCCAGGACCCTGCTGGCACTGACGCTGGCACTGGTCCTGTCGACCGCGGGGCCTACGGCAACCGTCGCGTCTCAGCCTGCGCCGACCCTGCCTTCGGCTGCAGCTCCGGCGCAGAATGGTCGAGTTACCTCATCGACCTCAGCCTGTCGCCGGGGCTGGCTGTGGCCCCTTGAACCTTTGCCTGGTGATAAGGCCGACCCAGAGATTATGCGTCCCTTCGATCCTCCGGATCATCCATGGCTGAGCGGTCATCGCGGGATCGATCTGGCAGTGCAACAAGGCAGGCACATCCGGGCCCCGGCAGATGGTGTCATCAATTTTGTCGGTTCTGTAGCAGGCAAGGACGTGGTCTCCATTCGTCACGGCAAACTGACCTCCACCTATGAGCCGGCGAAGAGCTCATTGCCGGAGGGAACCCGGCTGCAGGCCGGCACAGTCTGGGGAGAAGTAGAGGGGGTCTCTGACCACTGTGATCAAGATTGTCTGCACTGGGGGCTGAAAGATGGTCATGATCACTATCTGGATCCAGGCGCTAAAGTCGGACGGCACCGCATTCGTCTCAAGCCTCTATAGGAGTGCGCGGTCCGCCTGCGAGACTCGCGCGTCTGCAGACCAGGTATATCGCCGGCCCGGGGGAGCGGTTAGAATCGTAAAGCATAACGCCGTTTCAGCAGGGAGTGGTCATGCAGAACATGCAGGAAGAATTTACGCGTCCGCTTGAGAAGCCCATAGACGCCGATGCCGGTGTCTTCTCCCTGCTTGAGGACAGGGTGGAGCGCCTGGGTGACGATCCTTTGATCGAATACCGGAGCGGACGCGAGTGGAGCACGATAACGGCCCGTGAGTTTCGCGACCGTGTGATCGCGCTGGCCAAAGGGCTTATGGCCCGGGGGGTAGGCCGGGGAGATTCGGTGGCTATCGTCTCGCACACCCGATGGGAATGGACTGCCCTGGACATGGCCATCCTGTCCATCGGAGCCGTGACGGTGCCGGTCTACGAGACCGACTCTCCCGATCAGATTCGGCGCATCTTCAACGATTCCCATGTCGGCATGGCCTTTCTGGAGGATGACGACATGAGGGCCCGAGTGGATGCGGTTCGCTCCCAGTGTGCCTATCTGAACGACTTGTATGTGATTACCAGGGGAGCGCTGACCACCATGACCGCCTATGGGCGGGCGGTGGACCAGGCAGACTTCCAAGCCCGTGCCGACTCGGTGCAGGGTTCCGACTTGGCCACCATCGTCTATACCTCAGGCTCCACGGGTAAGCCCAAGGGTATAGAACTCAGCCATAGCAACATCGTCTTCACTGTCCGTTCAGGTACTCAGGCAGTCCCTGACATCTGCCTGGGTGAGGGCAAGCGGCTTCTGCTCTGCCTGCCCCTGGCCCACGCTTTCGCCCGCTGCCTGCAGTTCTTCGCCATTGCCACGGATCTCACCCTGGGGCTTACCGGGTCCATCCGCAATCTGTTGCAGGACATGCAGACCTTCAAGCCCACTTTCATCCTGGCTGTGCCGCGAATCTTCGAGAAGATTTACAACGCTGCCTCCCAGCGGGCCGGAACAGGCGCCAGGGGCAGGATTTTCCTGGATGCTGCAGGAGTGGCCAGGCAGTGGTCTCGTCATCAGCAGACCGGAAGCCGGGTTCCCATGTCGCTGAAGACCAAGCATCTCATGTACACAGGCACCGTTTACGACCCCATCCTGGAGGCCTTGGGCGGCCGGGTCCGGTATGCCATTTCGGGCGGAGCTCCCTTGGACAGGGACATTGCGGACTTCTTCAACGGCATAGGTTTGCCTCTGCTGGAGGGCTACGGTATGACCGAGACCATGGGTCCAGTGACGGTCAACCCCACCGAAGGCTACAGACTGGGCACCATCGGCTTGCCCATGCCCGGCATCACCGTGGGCATCGACCAGGAGGGCCAGCTGTGTGTCAAGGGCCCCGATGTCTGCATGGGCTACCATAACCATCCGGAAATCACCACCAGGCAGATTCGCGACGGTTGGCTGCTGACCGGTGATCTGGGCAGTCTGGACGAAGACGGGTTCGTTCGGTTGACCGGTCGGCGCAAGGAGATCATCATCACTGCAGGGGGTAAGAACATCTCGCCTTCGCTGCTGGAAACAGCCGTTGAGCGTTCGCCCATCATCAGCCATTGCATGGTCATCGGAGACCGCAGGCCTTTCATTTCGGCCCTGATCACCCTCAATCTCGAGGAGGTCAACAAGTGGTTGCGGGACCAGGGCGCTGAACCCTTGGACGATGCCGCTTCGGCTGGGGAGAACCCTATCATCCGCACGGAGATCGATCGTGCGGTAGATGCGGCCAATGCGCAGGTCTCCCGGGCCGAGGGAATCCGCCGCTATCTAGTTCTGGACCAGGACTTCACTCGTGAAAATGGACTGCTCACCGCATCATACAAGCCCCGTCGCCAGGAGGTTCTCAAGCGGTATGAAGACCACATCGAGCAGAAGATCTATGCTCAGAGACCTGCGTCGGCTGGCTTGATGTAGCCTGTATCAATCAGAGCCGCCTTGAGGTTGGAGGCCGAAACCGCAACCAAGGGTCTTGACAGGCGGCGCTGTTGCTTGCCGTCCTGGTTGACGGTGTGGATCGTATCCATGGCTGGCACCTTGCCCTGGCTGTTGAGCCCGACACAGGCCTTGGCCATATCAGCCGCAAGACCCAGTCTGTCCTCCAGACCAGTCATCCACTGCCGTCCGTCCACGATTTGAGGGATGTTGTCCACATAGGCGCCGTATCCACTGATGACGGGCCAGGCAGCGTGGTCGTCCGAGGGCGTGGAATCCTGAGTCCTGCCCGTGGTCTGTGAAGGATCAGCCTGCGACGCCGTCGGATTCTGGGCTGCAGGGCTCTGAGCTGGCTTGGGCACGCGCTGCCGGTGCAGATCCTGATGACCGACCATGGATCCCACAATGCCTGATATTGAGATCTCCGGGTTGACGTCCGCCGAAGAACCCCGATAACCCAGATCTCCGAGCTCAGAGACCACGCCGGAAACAATGAAGTCGTTCATGGCCAGAATGCCGTCCACCTCGATATGGGTCTTGGCATCATCGTTTGTGGCCAGGCGGGTCGCCAGCTCTTTGCCCGTAGCCGAAGCGTCCTTGCCTGGATCAAAGGCGATCGCCTGCCAGTCCTTCTCGGTGCTGTCTGTCTTCAGGAGCCCAGAGGGGCTGATAGCCCGTCCATCCTTGAAGTAGGGCCCCAACACCTGCCAGATTCCTGCGAAAGCCTGGGCGGGGAAGGAATTCTGCTCAGCCTGGACGGTTTCAACACCCTTGTCAGCAGGGGATGCATCAGATGATGCGTCAGCTGTCCGGTTCGGCAGCAGAATTTCGATGCGGCAGGGGTTGTCCTTGCTGGCCTTGTCCAGTTCCAGTTTGCTGGCCAGCTTGTCCGCCTGCATCTGACCGATGGCCCGTGCATCAGATAATTGCACGAACAGATCCGGTTGGATGCCCGGCACCTGGTTGGCCAGCAGGACCACATGCATGCCCGCGCCCGCAGCAAGACGCAGAGAAGAGACCAGACGTGCGCGCGCCTTGTCTTTGGCATCGGCATCCAATGACTGGCTGATATAGTCGCCATACTGGCGGGTAATGGAATCTGGCGAGGTCATGGGTGCCACCACCAGTGTGGTCGGCTCTGAAGTCTTCCCGGCCTTGCGCTCCGAAAGGCGGTTGACCAGGTAATCCTGCAGCTCCTTGCTTTGATCCTCCAGGTTCCCGCTGGTGTAGGCATCGATGTGTTTATTGGGAAGATGCTCCTTGGCCAGTGCTGCCTTGAGCTCAGGAACCAGCGCGGCCCACTTGTTGATGGGCGTGTGCTGGGAGAGGGTGATGCCGTCGGAGGGAGTGAAAATAGCCACCCGACCGGGGACCTCAGCGGCCGCAGTAGCCCCTTGGCTCTGTGGGGCGCTCGGAGACTGTTGTGCACTGCCCAAGGCCGGACCACCGCAAGCACCAGCCGATGCCACCATGACCAAACTCGCCAGCAGGGCCAGCAAGCCGGACAAATGCCGTGCAAAGCCGGTCTTCTTCACGTTCGCTCCTTCGTTCCGACAGAGCCCGACTCTGGCCGGGTCCCGAGCAACCATTCTATGGGCTCTCGGGCAGGAGCGTATGAAAGGCCGATGTTTCGCGTAGACGGTCCTCGCCGGTGGAACTGATAGTGAAGGCTGTTCTGCGGAGAGTAACCGCCTGCAATAACCGTCTGCAATGGCAAGAAGAGGGTGCTGGTGTCTTATCTGCTAGTCTGCCTTGGCCGCCTTGCGTTCGGTGGCTTCTGCAGCACCTGAAGACATACGCTCGGCAAGAGCATGGTCCAAGGCGTCCATGAACCCTTCGGTGTCCAGCCAAGGCTGATCAGGACCCACCAGGCTGGCAAGATCCTTGGTCATGCGACCGGAGCGTACGGTCTCGATGACCACGGATTCCAGTGTTTGCGCGAACTCGGCCACCTTGGGGGTGTCATCCAGCCGCGCCCGCTGCTTGAGCCCGCCGGTCCAGGCGAAAATGGAGGCGATTGGGTTGGTGGAAGTGGTTTCCCCCTTGAGCCAGCGCCGGTAATGCCTGGTCACGGTCCCATGGGCGGCCTCGGCCTCTACGGTCTGTCCATCGGCCGTCATCAGCATGGAGGTCATGAGACCAAGGGATCCGAACCCCTGAGCAATTGCATCGGACTGGACGTCGCCGTCGTAGTTCTTGCAGGCCCAGACATAGCCGCCCTGCCATTTGAGCGAGGAGGCCACCATGTCGTCGATCAGCCGATGCTGGTAGGTCAGCCCCTCTTGTTCGAACCGACTCTGGTACTCCTGCTCGTAGACTTGGGCGAAAATGTCCTTGAACCGGCCGTCGTAGGCCTTGAGGATGGTGTTCTTGGTGCTCAGGTAGACCGGATAGTGCCTCTGCAGGGCGTAGTTGAAGCAGGAACGCGCGAAGTCGCGGATGGAGTCGTCCAGGTTGAACTGTACCTGTGCCACACCCGGACCTGGGTAGACGGTCACCTCTCGGGTCACCGGGTCGCTCCCGTCTTCAGGAGTGAAGACGACGCTGAGCTTTCCCGGCCCGGGCACAGTGAAATCAGTTGCCTGGTATTGGTCGCCGAAGGCATGGCGGGCCACCACGATGGGCTTGGACCATCCGGGAACCAGCCGGGGAATGTTGTCGATGACGATGGGCTCGCGGAAGATGGTTCCGCCAAGAATGTTGCGGATGGTACCGTTGGGCGACTTCCACATGCGCTTGAGACCGAATTCCTTTACCCGGGCCTCGTCCGGGGTAATGGTGGCGCACTTGACGCCCACGTGCTCGCGCTGAATGGCCTGTGCCGCCTGCACGGTGACCTTGTCGTCGGTGGCGTCCCTGTTGCGGATGCCCAGGTCGTAATAGTCCAGGTCCACGTCCAGGTAGGGCAGAATCAGCCGTTCCTTGATCATTTTCCAGATGACCCGGGTCATTTCGTCACCGTCGAGCTCGACGATACGTCCTTTCACGGCGATCTTGTCCATGGCGGCCTCCTATCGATCGGCGGGTCGGGGGCCGGATCCTGCTCCCGATGCCTCAGTTGCGCTCGCGAACTGTTTTATCCCAAGTTTGTTACCCTCTGTTCCCATGCTCGTAACCCGTTCGTAGCACGTCGGAGCGTCATTGTGAGGCGCTAGGCTGGCAGACATGACACAGGAAATCGAAATCGGTCTCGGCAAGAAGGCCACGGTGGCCTACATGCTCGATGATGTCTCCATACTCCCCTCAAGAAGGACCCGGGATCCCCAGGATGTCTCCACGGCCTGGCAGGTGGATGCCTACGAGTTCAACCTGCCACTTTTGGCAGCGCCCATGGATTCGGTCACCAGCCCGGAGACGGCCATCGCCCTGGGACGGATGGGCGGACTGGGCGTGCTGGACCTGGAGGGACTGTGGACCCGGTATGAGGATCCGCGTCCGCAGCTGGACCGGATAGCCCATGCTTCGCCGGAGCAGGCGACCGGGGTCATTCAGGAAGCCTACCGGGAGCCGGTCAAGGCGGAGCTGATCACCCGCCGTCTGCAGGAGATTCGCAAGGCCGGGGTCACGGTGGCCGGAGCCCTGTCCCCTCAGCGCGCCCAGGAGTTCTATGCCACGGTGGTCGATGCGGGCGTGGACCTCTTCGTGATCCGAGGAACAGCGGTCTCGGCCGAACACGTCTCCACCAGCCATGAGCCCCTGAATTTAAAGAAGTTCATCTATGACCTGGACGTTCCGGTCATCGTCGGCGGGGCCGCCACCTATCAGGCTGCCCTGCATCTGATGCGCACCGGAGCCGCCGGGGTGCTGGTCGGGTTCGGCGGGGGAGCGTCATCCACTGATTCCGCCACCGTCGGAATCCAAGCGCCTATGGCCACGGCCATCTCGGATGTGGCCGAGGCGCGTCGCGACTACCTGGACGAGTCGGGCGGACGTTACGTTCAGGTTATCGCTGATGGGGAGACCGGTACCTCGGGTTCCTTTGTCAAGGCCTTGGCCATGGGGGCCGACGCGGTCATGCTGGGCACGCCCTTAGCCAAGGCTACGGAGGCTCCCGGCCAGGGCATGCACTGGGGGGCCGAAGCTCATCATCCTGAACTGCCGAGGGGCCGCAGGGTCCAGGTCGGGCAGGTGGGCAGCCTGGAGCGCATACTCTTCGGTCCCAGCGATCGCACCGACGGCAGTCTGAATCTGATCGGGGCCCTGCGCCGGGCCATGGCTTCCACCGGTTATGTGGATGTCAAAAACTTCCAGAAGTGCCGTGTGGCAGTGACCCCCGCCCCCCGCTGCTGAGTAGAACAGGACATTCACGGTCCATTTATCCACAATCTGTCTAAAGGCCGGTCCAGGTTGACCACATTCCTGAACCGGCCTTTACAATCCCTCAGTGCATTCTTACTCTGGACGTATTCGCTGTCGTTGCGTCGGTTGCCCAGTGCACCTCGCCGGCATGGGAGGGAGAACAAGCACATAGTAGTGCGAGGGGAGAAGTATGACGGAGTATATGGATCTGGCACCGGTCTGGGACCAAGATCAAGCAACCGAGGAGTCGACAGGACAGGAGGTCGGCGGCTGGTGGCCGTCTACCTGTACGCAGGTCCCCTTGGGATTTGGCGACATCAACCTGACAGTGCGAACGGTCAACTTCATCCGGCCGGGGGATGCTGCCGGGCATGAGGGCCTGTCTGCGGATCTCAAGCGTATTCTTGTCAATCTGTGCGCCTTGGCATCCAGGGTCTTCGATGTGTTGCGGGGTCGTTTACCTATGAAGAGCCTGGATCGTGTGCTCAACCGCGTCTGCATGGAACGATTGGCCCTGCTGGCCCAGTTGCTACGGGATCGGCATCTGGGCATGGTCCGAACAGCGGACCACGCCGGCATGACTTATCTGCCGCTGATCCCTAAACTGGTTGAGATCTACCGTGTAGACCGTGACCGGTACGAAACCACCATCGGATTTCTGGTCGGTGAGCGCACTGTGCTGACCAACCTGATCGTCGCCAGAAGCGGTTCGCGCTGGGTCTGTGTGCGCTTCGACATGGGCTAGGCGGCGGCTTTGGCGGGTTGACCCATATGATGGTGGGTATGTTGCGTGAATATACGGTCGAGCTTCAACACCCGACGACGGACAAGGACACCATCTATTCACTCCTGGCAAAACGCACCGCCCGTGACCCTGAAGAGCTGGTTGCCCAGTGGCAGGATCCCATGACCAGAAACTGGCACAATGTCAAGGCCGGGCAGATGTCCGCACGGGTCCGCGCCGTGGCCAAGGGCATGATGGCTTTGGGCGTGGAAAAGGGCAGCACTGTGGTCATCTACGCCTCCACCAGTTATGACTGGGGGGTTACGGACTTTGCCTGCGCTGCCATCGGGGCGGTCTCTGTGCCCATCTACGAGACCGACTCGCCCAGCCAGGCCCAGAAGATCGTTCAGGATGTGGACTGCATCCTGGCCTTTGCCGGTGACTCAGAGCATGCACAGATCCTGGAGCAGGTCCGGGGATCCTCGCCCAAGCTCAAGTACGTCTTCAATTTCGAAGCCGGGGGCCTGAACGCAGTCAGCGAATTCGGCCAGGGGATCGAAGATGAGCGCCTGGATCAGGCCATTGCCCAAGTCAAGGCCGACGATCTGGCCACCATCGTCTACACTTCGGGCTCAACTGGGGAGCCCAAGGGCGCCATGCTCTCCAACCGGAACTTCGTCCACATCGTCTTTGTGGGCTGGGATGTGCTCTACCACATGCTGGCAGCGCCCTCCCGCCTGATGCTCTTCCTGCCCCTTGCCCACTGCTTCGCCCGCTACATCCAGTATGTGGCTATCGGCGCCCAGGGCGTGGTCGGATACGTCTCCAACGCCAAGCACCTGCTGACCGATCTGCGCACCTTCCGGCCCACATATCTGCTGGGCGTGCCACGCGTCTTCGAGAAGGTCTACAACGCTGCCTCGCAAAAGGCCGGCACCGGCATGGCCGGCAAGGTCTTCGCTAAGGCCACCAAGCACTTCATCAAGTGGTCCAAGGACGAGCAGGAGGGGAACGGTCATTCGCTGTTTACCCGCCTCGCCCACGCCTTCTACACCAAGACCGTCGGCAATACGATCGAGTCCGCCCTGGGCTCCAACCTGAGTTACCTGGCCTGCGGCGGCGCGCCCATGAACGCCGACCTGGCCCATTTCTTCAACGGGATCGACGGGATCACCTTCATTCAGGGCTACGGGATGACCGAGACGGCAGCGCCCTGCATCGTCAACTTCGAGGATGCCAACGAGGTGGGATCTGTCGGCCGCCCTGGCTCGGGCATCACGGTCAGGCTGAGCGACGACGATGAGCTCCTGGTCAAGGGTCCCAGCGTCTTCATGGGCTACTACCACCAGCCTGAGCTTGATTCCACCGTGCTCGATAAGGATGGCTGGCTCCACACCGGTGATCTGGCCCAGATCGACGACCAGGGCTTCGTCTTCATCACCGGCCGCAAAAAGGACGTCATCATCACCGCCGGCGGCAAGAACGTGAGCCCGGCTCCCCTGGAGGATGTCATCAGCACCTGCCCCGTAGTCTCCCAGGCCGTGGTCGTGGGCGACGGCAGGCCCTTCGTAGGTGCCCTGGTCACCCTGGACGCCGGGATGCTGAAGTCCTGGCTGACCTCCCAGGGTCTGGACGCTGACATGAGCATGGAGCAGGCCAGCCACAACGAGGCCATCCATGCCTTCATCCAGCAGTATGTGGACAAGGCCAACTGCAACGTCTCGCGGGCCGAGTCGGTGCGTAAGTTCCTGGTGCTGGACAAGGACTTCAGTCAGGAGGACGGCACCCTGACCCCCAGCCTGAAGGTGGTGCGCCCCGAGGTGCTCCGCCAGTACGCTGAACTCGTGGATAAGGTCCTCTATGCGCCTAGGACGCCAGCCAAGCCTGCTGCCAAGGAGAACGACATTGTCAGCAGGGCACGGACCACCATGAGCGATTCCCTGGCAAGCATGACCGGACGCAAGCGTGATGGCCGCCAGGAGGAGGAAGCGGCCCCGGAGGACGAGGAGTAAGCAGTGGCGATTCGTACAATCAGAGTGGTTCCCGATCCGGTTTTGCGAACCCCCTGCGATCCAGTGACCAGCATCACCCCGGCTGTGCGCAGTCTGGTCCGTGACCTGGTGGACACCGTGGACGACCCGGGCAGGGCAGGCCTGTCGGCCAATCAGATCGGGGTGGGCCTGCGCGTCTTCTCCTACAACATTGGTGGCAAGGTGGGCTACATCATCAATCCGGTCATCGACAAGGCCTCCGGCGAGCAGTATGGCGAGGAGGGATGCCTGTCCCTGCCCAACCTCTGGTATCCGACCAGGCGTGCCGACTACGCCCGAGCACACGGCATCGACCTGGATGGCAAGACGGTGACTCTTGAGGGCCATGGCATCATGGGGCGGATGATCCAGCACGAGTGCGATCACCTGGACGGCCATGTCTATGTGGATCGGCTGGAGAGCGACGTCCGTCGCAAGGCCATGCAGCAGCTGAGATCAGCTAGGTAGGCAGAGGGCGAACATGATACCCGAGGTCATTGGCCTCGGGTATCATGGTAATTCGGCGTGTCACTGCGCAGGTCTGCTGTCACGGGCGGGCAGGCGCGCCAAGCGTATTCCCGAACACACGCCGCAAATTCGCGCCATGTCCGCGACGTCCTGTGTCGGTCGGCTCCTCGGAGTTGCACGCAGGTGCACATGGCCAGGCAATAACCGACAATGAAAGGTATAGACATGGCACAGATCACCATGAGCGAAATGCTGAAGGCCGGCGTCCACTTCGGACACCAGACCCGTCGTTGGAACCCCAAGATGAAGCAGTACATCCTGATGGAGCGCAACGGCATCCACATCATCAACCTCTTCAAGTCGCTCGGTCTGATCGACCAGGCCTATGACTTCATCAAGCAGACAGTCGCCCACAACGGCACCGTGCTCTTCGTGGGGACCAAGAAGCAGGCCCAGGAGGCCATCAAGGCCCAGGCCACCCGGGTGAACATGCCCTACGTCTCCGAGCGTTGGCTGGGTGGCATGCTGACCAACTTCCAGACCGTGACCAAGCGGGTCGGCCGCTTGAAGGAGCTGGAGGAGATGGACTTCGACGACGTGCACGGCTCGGGGCTGACCAAGAAGGAGCTCCTGCTGCTGCGTCGCGAGAAGGACAAGCTGGAGCGTCAGCTGGGCGGCATCCGCAACATGAACCGCACCCCTTCGGCCCTGTTCGTGGTCGACATCAACAAGGAGGCCCTGGCGGTCTCCGAGGCCAACAAGCTGGGTATCCCGGTCGTGGCCCTGGTGGACACCAACACGGATCCCGAACTTGTCACCTACCCCATTCCCGCCAACGATGATGCCATCCGTGGCGTCGAGCTGCTGACCAGGCTGATGGCCGATGCCGTGGCTGACGGTCTGTTGGAGCGTTCCGGCAAGGCCGCCAAGACCGAGGAGGCCTCCGACCAGCCCATGGCCGAGTGGGAGAAGAACCTGCTGGAGAACAAGGACGGACAGCCGCAGGAGCAGGCCCAGGAGACTGCCCAGGCTCCCCAGGCCGAGCAGCCTGCGCAAGAGCAGAAGGAGACCCCCGCTGCCGATCAGGCTGCCTGAAATCTGACGTCTAGATAGGAGAGTTTCATGGCAAAAATCACCGCTGCACTGATCAAGGAGCTGCGCGATCAGACCGGCGCCGGCATGATGGACGTCAAGAAGGCCCTGACCGAGGCCGAGGGCGACATGGCCCGCGCCAAGGAGATCATCCGCGCCACCGGTATCCAGGCCGCAGGCGCCCGCGAGGGTCGCAAGGCTCAGGAGGGCTTGATCGCCTCCACCGTCGTCGAGGGCGGACAGGGTCAGATCGGCTACGCCGTCGAGCTCAACTCCGAGACCGACTTCGTGGCCAAGACCCCTCAGTTCGTCGAGTTCGGCCAAGAGGTCATCGACGACGTGGCCAAGGCTGATGCCTCCAACGTCGAGCAGGTCGATGCCGCTCCATCCAAGTCCGGCACCGTCAAGGAGACCGTAGAGGAGGCCGGCGCGCTCTTCCATGAGCACGTCAAGGTCGGCCAGGTGGCCCGGGTCGAGGGCCCCCGTGTGGAGATTTACGCCCACCGCAAGTCCGTGGAAATGCCCCCCTCTATTGTGGCCATGATCGCCACTGATGAGGCCGGCGCCCAGGTGGCCCATGAGGTGGCCCTGCAGATCTCCGCCATGAGCCCCAAGTGGCTCAGCCGCGAGGATGTGCCTGCCGACGTGGTGGAGTCCGAGCGTCGCGTGGCCACTGAGAAGTCCCAGGCCGAAGGCAAGCCCGAGAAGATTATCCCCAAGATCGTCGAGGGGCGTCTGAACGCCTTCTTCAAGGAGACCGTCCTGCTGGAGCAGCAGTATGTCAAGGACACTTCCAAGACCATTGGCGACCTCTTCAAGCAGGCTGGCGGCAAGGCTCTGGCCTTCGCCCGTCTCGAGGTCGGCAAAGGCGACGAAGAGGAGTAGCCCAGCAATGTACTGAGTTGCCTGGCCTGATCCTGAGCTGAGGGATAGGCAGATGACCGGCATTGATGGTAATTGACGATAGGGGAGTGGCTTTCGTGGCTGCTCCCCTTCTTTTGTCCCGAGCCTGACCAAGAAGGGGTTGTCGTCCAGCCCCGATACCCTAATTACCGGCGTATTCCGCCCGTCATCATGTTTGGAGAAAGGGCTTTTATGACTGGATCCGATTCAGCGCAAAACCCAGCATCGCCTCGTCGTGTGCTGCTCAAGCTCTCCGGAGAGGCCTTCGGGGGAGGCGAGGTCGGCATCGACGTGCAGGTGGTCATGCGGGTGGCCAAGGAGATCGTCCAGGCGGTACAGGGCGGCGTGCAGGTGGCCATCGTGGTGGGCGGCGGCAACTTCTTCCGCGGAGCCGAGCTCAGCCAGGCCGGAATCGAGCGTTCGCGCGGCGACTACATGGGCATGCTGGGTACGGTCATGAACTGCCTGGCCCTGCAGGACTTCCTGGAGCAGGATGGTCAGGCCACCAGGGTGCAGACAGCCATCACTATGGGCCAGGTGGCCGAGCCCTATATCCCGCTCAAGGCCATCCGTCATCTGGAAAAGGGTCGTGTGGTCATCTTCGGTGCCGGATCAGGCATGCCTTACTTCTCCACCGACACCGTCTCCATCCAGCGGGCTCTGGAGATTCATTGCGTCGAGGTCCTCATGGGCAAGAACGGTGTGGATGGCGTGTATACGGCTGATCCGCACAAGCAGGCTTCTGCGCGCATGTTCACCAATCTGAGCTATCAGCGGGCTCTGGTGGACAACTTGGCCGTCATGGATGCGGCAGCCCTGTCCATGGCCCGGGACAACGATATGCCTATCCGTGTCTTCGGACTGGAGGGTGATGGCAACGTGACCGGAGCGCTCGAGGGCCAGCGTCTGGGCACCCTGGTCCACGGTGGTCCTGATCGTACCCTGTGACCGGTTGCGGGCACACCCCGCGCCGCTTGGCCCCTGTGGCCCCATGGCCGTAGAGTATAAGAATGACGGACCTCGCGCGCACAGGCGGATGGTCCATACAGCAAGGAGCAGATCATGACCACAGTGGTGGACCAGGCCGGAAGGCAGATGGACAAGAGCATCGAGGCGACCAAGGAGAACTTCTCGGGAATCAGGACCGGGCGTGCCAACCCCTCCTTCCTCAACGACATCATGGTGGAGTACTATGGCACTCCCACGCCCATCAAGTCGCTGGCATCCATCGGCGTCCCGGAGCCTCGCACCCTGGCCGTCACCCCCTTCGACTCCTCCCAGGCGGGTGCGGTCGAGAAGGCCATTCGCGATTCGGACCTGGGCGTCAACCCTAGCCGTGACGGCAACGTCATCAGGGTCACCATGCCCGAGCTGACCGAGGAGCGCCGCCGGGATTACGTCAAGCTGGCCAAGACCAAGGCTGAGGAGGGCAAGGTGGCCGTCCGCAACATCCGGCGCAAGGTCAAGGAAGAGCTGGAGGCCAAGGTCAAGGATGGCGACCTGGGCGAGGATGAAGGCAACCGGCTGCAGAAGGAGCTGGAGACCGTCACCAAGCAGAAGAACGACATGATTGATCAGCTCCTGGATGCCAAGGAGAAGGAGATCCTCGAGGTCTGATCCGCCTGGGGAGGGTCCACACTTCATGAGTACTAAGGAAAGCTCGGCCGAGAAGGCCAGTCAGGATGCCGTCGCAAGCCTGAACAAGCGGACCGGACGCAACATGCCGCAGGCGGTGGCCACTGGCGCGCTTCTGGTGGTCATCATCCTGGCCTGCATCCTGGTGCGCATCGACGCATTCATCTACCTGATCGTGATCTTCATGACCCTGGGGCTTTGGGAGCTCAGGGTGGACTTTGCCACGGCTGGCCTGCATATACCGGTGGTCGAGCTCTGGATCTGCTCGGCTGCCACCATGCTGGCCTCCTTCTACGCTCCTGATCACGTGGCGGTCATGACCGCCGGAGTTCTGATCACCGCTCTGGTCGGGGCCCTTGCGGCCACCCGCAACCATCGCCTGGGCGGTCGGCTGGTCAAGGCGGTGAACGCCAAGCTCTCGGGCAAGGATGCGCAGACCATGGCCGATGCCTCCTATGGCGCCTCAGATGGGGAGAACCGATCAAGCAGCCTGGCCAATGTGGGCGTCACCCTTCTGACCGTTGTCTACATCACCCTTCTGGCCTGTCTGATAACCCTGCCCACCACCTTCGGCGGGCATCCTGCCGCACACGCATTCATGGTGATTTTCCTGCCCGCCTTAAGCGACATCGGTGGTCTTCTCTTTGGCTCGCTCTTCGGTAAGCACAAGATCTCGCCCCGCATCTCTCCCGGCAAATCCGTGGAGGGGTTGGCAGGCTCCATGCTCTGCTGTCTGGTTGGCGCCCTGGTTATCTTCGCGGCCACCTATCCCATGGCGGTTTGGGGGCGGATCTGGTGGGTCGCCCTGCTCATGGGCATCATGGTCGGAGCCACAGGCACCCTAGGGGACCTGAGCGCATCCTTGATCAAACGTGACCTGGGGATCAAGGACATGGGCCACCTGCTCAAGGGCCATGGCGGAGTGCTGGACAGGGTGGATTCCATCCTCATGTCCGCACCGTTCATCACACTGGTTCTTTTGATTACCGGTCTGTGACCGGTATTTGACGGCTGATACAGGATGAGGTAGAGGTATGACAGATGTCGATTTGACCGGTGCCGAGCCTGAAACCGGCATCACCCCAGGAGGCGAGGATGGGGCTTTCCGCGACGTTCTGGCGGCCGACCACGCCCGTCGAGGCAAGCCACCGCGCCACTTTACGGATATGGACCAGCATGAGCGTCAGGAGGTCTGCGCGCAACTGGGTCTGCCGAAATTTCGGGTCTCGCAGCTGGCCAACCATTACTTCAACCATCTGTCCACCAATCCGGACGACTTCACGGACTTTCCCGCAGCCAGCCGTCAGGAGGCCGTGCACCGCTTCTTCCCTGAACTGATCACCCCGGTCACTGTCCAGAAGGCGGACCAAGGGACGACCATCAAGACCCTCTGGGAGCTCTTCGACGGGTCCAGGATCGAGTCCGTGCTTATGCGCTATCCCTCCAGAGCCACCCTCTGCATCTCCAGTCAGGTCGGCTGCGGTATGGGCTGTCCCTTCTGCGCCACCGGTCAGCTTGGATTGACCCGGAACATGTCGACCGGCGAGATTCTGGAACAGGTCAGGGCCGCCTCCCGGATGATGCGGTCCGGACAGGTTGCCGGAGGCCCGGGACGTCTGAGCAACATCGTCTTCATGGGGATGGGCGAGCCCATGGGCAACTATCGGGCTGTGCTTTCCGCAGTCAGACAGATCAGTGCCCTGCCACCCAAGGGATTCGGCATCTCGGCTAGGAACATCACCGTCTCCACGGTCGGTGTGGTCCCCGGCATCCGCAAGCTGACCAAAGAGGGCATTCCGGTCCGTCTGGCCGTCTCCCTCCATGCTCCCAGCGATAAGTTGCGCGACGAGCTGGTTCCCATGAACAGACGCTTCAACACCACCCAGGTTCTGGACGCGGCCCACGACTACTACCTGGCTAGTGGCAGACGGGTCAGCATCGAGTATGCCCTGATGCGAGGCATCAACGACCAGGCCGAGCATGTCCGCCTTCTGGCCAAGCGCCTCAATCATTACGGGGACGACTGGGCTCATGTCAATCCCATACCCTTGAATCCAATCGAGGGGTCCCGTTGGACGGCCTCCAAGCCCGAGGACGAGCAGCGCTTCCTGGACATCCTCCACAAGGCCGGAATCACTGCAACCATGAGGGACACTCGCGGATCGGACATCGACGGTGCCTGCGGGCAGCTGGCAGCCAAGGCCGTCAAGCTTCAGGCCTGAATCAGCTTTTACAATGCGTTCATGCCATAGTGTGGACATGCCAGGGCCTTCGGACACCAGAGCAGCTAAGGTCTTGACTCAAACAAATCGGTTCAGGCAGGAAGGCAGGTCGCATGGCGGTAGCGGTTCGTGTCATTCCCTGCCTGGATGTCGACCAGGGCCGTGTGGTCAAAGGCGTCCACTTCAAAAATCTGCGCGATGCGGGCGACCCGGTCGAACTGGCTTCCGCTTACTACCAGCAGGGCGCTGACGAACTGACTTTTCTGGATGTGACTGCCTCTGGAAGCGGGCGAGCCACCATGGTGGACCTGGTCAAGAGCACTGCCGACCAGATCTTCATTCCATTGACCGTCGGCGGAGGTGTGCGGACGCCGCAGGATGTCGACACTCTCCTGCGGTCAGGGGCCGACAAGGTCGGCATCAACACGGCAGCCATTGCCAATCCGCAGGTCATCGGGGATATCGCCCAGCGGTTCGGTCGTCAGGTCCTGGTGCTTTCGGTCGATGCCCGCCGATCCAATGCCCAGGGCATTACCTCAGGATATGAGGTGACCACCATGGGTGGCAAGCAGTCCACCGGCATCGATGCCATCGACTGGGTCAAGCAGGCTCAAAAGCTTGGAGCCGGTGAGATCCTCCTCAACTCCATGGATGCAGACGGCACCCGTCAGGGATTCGATCTGGAGATGATCGCCGACGTGCGCAAGGCTGTCTCTCTTCCGCTCATCGCTAGCGGTGGCGCAGGCAAGGCCGCCGATTTTCCTCCTGCGGTCAAGGCCGGGGCCGATGCGGTCCTGGCGGCTTCCGTCTTCCATTTCGGCCAGGTGTCCATCAAGGATGTCAAGCAGGCGCTTCATACGGCCGGGTATCCGGTTCGATGGCAGGCCTGAACCCAATCTGGCAGATAATTTCGACATCATATGCTGCATGGCATTTGCTGGCCATGCTGGCAGTCATCGGGAAACCATACCCATACCGTAAACAATCAACCGGCAAGGATGTGTCGGACAAATCAGGAGAATGAGAATCAATGTCACAGTCTTCGAAGGACCAGGAAGCACGTTTGGATCCGAGCATAGCGGCCAGGCTGAAGAAGGATTCCAAGGGACTTGTTGCCGCTGTGGTCCAACAGTATGACAGCCGTCAGGTGCTCATGGTCGGGTACATGGATGAGGAGGCCCTGAGACGGACCCTGACTACAGGAAGGGTCACCTTCTGGTCCCGCTCCAGACAGGAATACTGGCGCAAGGGGGAAACCTCCGGGCATGTCCAATACGTCAAGGGCGTCAGCATCGACTGCGACGGGGACGCCTTGCTTATCGAAGTCGACCAGGTGGGGGCGGCCTGCCACACCGGACACAGGTCGTGTTTTGAAGCCGGAGGACCCTTGCCTGCGGTGCAGGGCAATCGTACTCAGACACAGATGTAGAGCGAGGAAGGGTAATGGGTAATCCAGTGGAGAAAGACGCTAAGGTTGTGACAGGGAATACACAAGAAACTGGAGGGAAGGGCTCTATGACCGTCTTGGATGAACTGGTGGCCGGCGCCGTGGAGGATGCAAGGAGCCGGGTGCAACAGATTCCCTTGGAAAGTCTCAAGCAACAGGTCAGGAGCATGAAGCGCAAACCTCTGGATGCCGCGCGACTGCTCAGGGAGAGCGTCGGTATTCCGATCATCGCGGAAATCAAGCGAGCCTCGCCCTCCAAGGGGTACCTTGCCGACATCAAAAATCCCGCCGCTCTAGCCCGGCAGTATGCCAACGGGGGTGCCTCGGCCATATCGGTCCTGACCGAGGGCAGGCGCTTCCTGGGATCCTTGGAGGATCTGCGACAGGTCAGACAGGCCGTGGGCATTCCCGTGCTCAACAAGAACTTCATCGTCTCCGACTACCAGGTCTGGGAGTCCAGGGCCAACGGGGCCGACATGATCCTACTGATTGTGGCGGCCTTGGATGACACACGTCTCAAGCACCTGCTGGACCTGGCCGGGAGCCTGGGCATGACCGCCCTGGTCGAGACGCATGATCGTCAGGAGATCGAGCGGGCCATCGCGGCCGGTGCCAAGGTGATTGGCATCAACGCCCGGAATCTGAAGGACCTGAGCGTCGACGTCGACCAGTATGCCCGCCTGGCTTCCAACCTGCCCAAGGATGTGGTCAAGGTGGCCGAGTCCGGAGTGTTCGGCACGGTCGAGCTGGAGCGGTACGCGCGGGCAGGGGCCGATGCGGTCCTGATAGGAGAAGGTCTGGTCACCTCCCAGGACCAGGAGGGTACGGTTCGCTTGCTGGTTCAGGCTGGCCACCGCTTCAAGGCCGCCGAGACCAGACCCCTGTCGACCCATGGCGGTCCCTATTTCGGCCCCTATGGCGGACGTTTCGTCCCTGAGGCCCTGGTGGGCGCCCTTGATGAGCTGGAGCGTGTCTACAAGGAGGCCAAGGCCGATCCGGCCTTCCGTGAGGAGCTGAACAGACTCAACCGTGTCTATGTGGGGCGTCCCTCGGCCCTGACACCGGCGCCTCGGTTCGCCAAGCTGATCGGCGATCGGGTCGGCGGCCAGGTCAGGGTCTTCCTGAAAAGGGAGGACCTGAACCACACGGGCGCCCACAAGATCAACAACGCCCTGGGTCAGGGGCTCCTGGTCAAGCGCATGGGCAAGACCCGGGTCATCGCGGAGACCGGTGCCGGTCAGCACGGCGTGGCCACGGCCACGGTCTGTGCCCTCCTGGGCTTCAAGTGCCGAATTTACATGGGGCAGATCGATGCCCGCAGACAGGCCCTGAACGTGGCCAGGATGCGGATGCTGGGAGCCGAAGTCGTCGAGGTGACCACCGGGACCAGGATCCTCAAGGACGCCATCAATGAGGCCCTGCGTGACTGGGTGACCAACGTGGAGTCCACCCACTACCTGTTGGGCACGGTTGCCGGCCCCCATCCCTTCCCAACCATCGTCAGGGACTTCCAGAAGATCATCGGCGAAGAGGCATCCGCACAGCTTTCCGCATACGGCATCGACCATCCTGACGGGGTTGTGGCCTGCGTCGGCGGGGGTTCCAACGCCATCGGCATCATGAACACCTTCCTGGACGATCCACGGGTCTCCCTTTACGCATATGAGGCCGGCGGGGACGGGCCCAAGTCGGGCAAGCACGCCATCCGCCTGTCGCCAGGCACCGGTCAGATCGGCGTCTTCCAAGGAACCAAGTCCTATCTCTTGGAGGACGACCAGGGTCAGACCATGGACACCTACTCCATCTCCGCCGGTCTGGATTACGCCTCGGTGGGACCCGAGCATGCCTGGCTGCACGACATGGGCCGGGTCAAGTATGACTACGCAACCGATAAGGAGGCCATGCAGGCTTTCAGCGACCTCTGCCGGACCGAGGGCATCATCCCTGCCCTGGAGTCCTCGCACGCCTTGGCCGGAGCCAGCAAGGCGGCCACCGACCTTTTGCGCAAGGGAATCAGGAATCCTGTCATTCTGATCAACATCTCGGGCAGGGGCGATAAGGATGTAGCCACGGCGGGCAGATGGTTCGGCTACCTGTCCGAGCAGGAGGCCAGCGCTTTGGAAGCCCAGGCCGGGCACAGCAGAAGCGATCAAGCAGAAGAGGAGGCCCGATGATGGTCAACCAGCAATGGCAGTGGCAGAAAGCGCCCGTCCAGCCTGTCCAACCCAAGCCTGTGCAATCCCAGCCTGTCCAACCTAAGGGGTTCAGCCGCACGGCCAGCCCGGTGGCGTCCACGCTGCAGACCCTCCGCCAAGAGGGCAGGCCAGCATTCATCGGCTACTTCCCCTACGGATTCCCTGACGTGCCCACATCCTTGGAGGCCATGCGGGTCATGGTGAAAAGCGGGGTCGACATCGTCGAGATCGGGCTGCCCTACAGCGACCCGGTCATGGATGGCCCGGTCATCCAGGCGGCCAGCAAGTGTGCCATCGACAATGGCGTCAAGGTCGAGGGTGTCTTCGACGCGGTCCGCCAGGTTCAGGCGGACGGTGCCAGGGCTCTGGTCATGAGCTACTGGAATCTGATCATGCATCACGGAGTAGCGGATTTTGCCGCCCGGATGGCCGAGGCCGGCGGGTCCGGGCTGGTCACCCCGGATCTGATCGTCGACGAATCCGGGGAATGGATAGAGCAGTCGGATCGGTATGGTCTTGACCGGGTCTATCTGGTCTCGCCCGACTCAACTGATGCACGTCTGCAGATCACCTCCCGTGCAGCCAGAGGATTCGTCTACGCGACCTCCCGGATGGGCGTGACCGGCGAACGTACCAGTATGTCCAACTCGGCGCAGAACCTGGTGGCGAGAGTCAGGCAGGCTGGGGCCCCTTATGTATGCGTGGGCATCGGGGTGTCTACCGCCCAGCAGGCCTCCCAGGTCGGCGCCTACGCGGACGGGGTCATCGTCGGCTCGGCCCTGGTCCACTGCCTTCTGGATGACGAGGGCAGGCCGCGGAAGGACCGTAGAAAGGCACTGGAGTCTCTGGCTGAGGTTTGCTCCGACCTGCGTTGGGGCATCTCACAGGCCAGGAAGTGAGTGGGGCTGTAAGGCCCAGGGGCTAGATTGGGGCTTTATGACGCTTGCCTACATTCCATCGCCAGGAATCTCCAGTTTCCATCTGGGGCCGGTCACCATCCGGTTTTACGCGCTGACCATGCTTCTGGCCATCATCGTGGCTGCCTGGATCACCGCCAGGCGCTGGAAGAAGGAGGGTGGCCGGACCGACCAGATTCTGGACATCGCCATCTGCGCAGTACCGGCCGGCATCGTCGGCGCCAGGCTCTACCACGTCATCACCACACCTGAGCGGTATTTCGGAGCTGATGGCAATCCAGCCGATATTCTGCGCATCTGGCGTGGCGGTTTGGGCATCTGGGGTGCGGTCCTCCTGGGAGCACTGGCAGCCTGGGCCTGGTGCCGTCACAAGAGCTACCCGACCGCCCTGCTGGCCGACAGTGTGGCTCCTGCCCTTTTGGTGGCCCAGGCCATCGGGCGGCTGGGCAACTGGTTCAACCAGGAACTCTACGGGGCCCCAACCACGCTGCCCTGGGGACTGAAGATCGATGCGGCAGGTTCCGCCATTGGCAGCAGCGAACAGTGCTATGACGGGGCCACCTGTCCGACAGGCACCCTCTTCCAACCCACATTTCTGTATGAGATGATCTGGAACCTGATTGGCGCAGCCCTCCTGGTCTGGATCGGCCACAAGGCCGTGAACGTGCTCAAGGCTGGCTCGCTCTTCGCCCTCTATGTCATGTGGTACACCCTGGGGCGCACCTGGATCGAGGCCCTTCGCATCGACTTCGCCCACGAATTCCTGGGTGTCAGGGTCAACGTCTGGGTGTCCATGACGGTCTTCTTCCTGGCGGCTGCAGCCTTCGTCCTCATAGCGCGCAAGGGCAAGCCGACCTCCCTGCTGTCCGAAAAGCTGCGGACCATCACCGAGCTTGAGGTGTGTCAGGAATCCGAGGCCCGGAGCAAGTAGGACAGGGGTCAGCTATCCGGGGGTCGGTAGGTGTGCAATTGAGCCACAAACCGGTGCCGCCGGTCTTCCGTACAACATAGAATAATCTCCATGAGCATTCAGATAGCACCCAGCATTCTTTCCGCCGATTTCGCCAACTTGGAACGGGATCTCAAGGCTATTGCCAATGCCGATATGGTTCACGTGGATGTGATGGACCACCATTTCGTTCCCAACCTGACGCTTGGCGAGCCCGTGGTGGAGCGCATCTGCCAGGTGACCGACCTACCGGTGGACGTGCATCTGATGATCGAGGACCCCGACCGTTGGGCCCCGGAATTCGCCAAGCTGGGTGTTGCCTCCGTCACCTTCCATACCGGAGCCGTCCATGCCCCGGTCCGTCTGGCCCGCCAGCTGCACGACATGGGGGTCAAGGCCTGCCTGGCCGTGCGCCCTGCCGAACCTGTGGAGCCGATATTCGACATTCTCGATGAGTTTGACATGATTCTGGTCATGACCGTGGAGCCAGGTTTCGGCGGCCAGAAGTTCCTGGACAATCAGATGCCAAAGACCCGCCGCCTTCGTGACCAGATCACCGCACGCGGCCTGAAGACCCACATCCAGGTGGATGGCGGGGTAAGCCCCACGACGGCTCCTATAGTGGCAGAAGCTGGAGCCGACGTTTTGGTCGCAGGCTCCGCGGTCTACGGCGCTGACGACCCGGCCAAGGCCATTGACCAGATCAGGCAAGCCGCGCAGGTAAGCTACAAGGACTGACAGGTTTTGCAGGAAGAATGGAGATAGCCAGATGAAGACCTTCGATGGGTTGTTTGAGGAGCTTACGACCAAGGCCAAGGAACGTCCGGAAGGATCCTTGACCGTAGGCGAGCTGGATAAGGGCACGCATTTCATCGGCAAGAAAATCAATGAAGAGGCTGGAGAGACCTGGATCGCCGCTGAGTATGAGGGCAAGGAGCGGACGGCCGAGGAGATGAGCCAACTGCTGTACCACATTCAGGTCATGATGATCGATCGGGGCATCACCCTGGAGGATGTCTACAGGTATCTGTGACCCCTGATCCTATCCCGCTGTAGATTCGCTTCCGCAATTAGGAGGTTGCCGTGTTGAAGGTCGCGGTGCCCAATAAGGGCATGTTGTCCCAGCCCGCATGGAGGCTGCTGTCAGAGTCTGGCTATCGTCTGCGTTCCAACGATCGGCAACTGGTGGTGGATGACGTTGACAACGACATTCAGCTCTTTTACTTAAGGCCCAACGACATAGCGGTCTATGTCGGCTTGGGAACCATCGATCTGGGCATCACCGGGCGTGACCTTCTGCTCAACTCCGGAACCCGGGCCGTCGAGGTCACGCAGTTAGGATTCGGTGCGTCCACCTTCAGATTCGCCGCTCCGGAAGCCAGTGCCATCAACACCTTGCAGGACGTGGACGGCAAGCGCATTGGCACTACTTTCGACCGGCTTCTTGAGAACTACCTGACCAGCAAGGGACTCAAGGCCGAACTGATCCACTTGGACGGCGCAGTGGAGTCCTCAGTCCAGCTCGGGGTAGCCGACCTGATCGCCGATGTGGTCTCCACCGGCACCACCCTGCGTAACGCCGGGCTACGGGTCTTCGGCGATCCGATTCTGAAATCGGAGGGGATTCTCATCAGATCACCCCGTCTGGATCCAGATGATGAGCGGTTGGCGGTCATGTCCCGCAGGCTGGAGGGTGTGCTGACAGCCCGCCGCTATGTACTGATGGATTATGACATCCCGGTTGAACGCGTGGCCATGGCCGTGGGCATCACACCAGGCTATGAGTCGCCGACAGTCTCCTCCCTGCACGACAAGCAGTGGGCCGCAGTCAGGGCCATGGTTCCCAGGGACCAGGTGAACAACCTCATGGATCGCCTCTATGAGATCGGTGCGCGTGCCATCCTTGTAACTGCCCTTCAAGCTTCTAGAATGTAGTCGGATGGCACTGATTGATCGAATTTCACGCAGCAGGTACAGCCCTGAGCCAAGGTCGGTAATTCTCACCGTACCCAATGTCATCAGCCTGCTTCGTATCCTCTCCATACCTCTTATTGCCTATCTGGTGGCCAACCGTCATCTGATCATTTCCTTGGTGGTCATGCTGATTTCGGCCCTTTCAGACGGTGTGGATGGGATCATTGCCCGTAGGTTCAACCAGGTCAGCAAGCTGGGGCAGATCCTTGATCCGGTTGCCGATCGGCTGCTGATTCTCTGTTCCGTCCTTGCCCTGAGCATCGCCTCCATACTGCCATGGTGGCTTCTGGCCCTAGTAGGTGTCCGGGATGTGCTCATGGGTCTGTTGGTTTTGGCGCTGGCCCAGCACGATTATGGCCCCTTGCCCGTGCACTTCGCCGGCAAGACCGGAACGGCCGTGCTCATGCTGGCCATACCGGCCCTGATTTTTGCGGATGTGGGCACCTCAACCTTCTTCCGTCTCTTCCACCTGGTGGCACTTGCGGCCGTCATCTGGGGGGTTGGCCTTTACTGGCTGGCAGGGCTGATCTACGCACGCCAGGGCATCGGATTGCTTCGTCAGGACAGCCATCATGACTGAGCCGCAGATGACCCCCGAATCCTTCCACGTGCCGCCTGACCGTGCCTTGATTCACCGTCGGGCGGCTTTTTCGCATTCCAGTGCAGGTCTGGAACGCCACTATGTAGACCAGGAGAGCTCGGAGCCTGCTCAGGAATCCATGCGTCGGCGCATGGCTGATGAGTCTCTGAGGCTGATTGACGACCTGACCAACCGTCCTATGGATCCCATGTTCGAGGATGCCCGTCTGCTGCCCGCCGAGCGTAGATCGCCGCTGAGCGTATGGGTCAACCGAATACTGGTCTTCGTCATTTGTGTACTGGTCGGCCTGGCAGGCACGGGTATAGTGCAGGTGTTGCACCGGGACCCCCGTCAGAAGGTACGTGAGAAGCTCATCTCCCAGGTGGAGGCGGTCAGCAAGCGTGCCAACGATCTCAACAGTCAGATCTCGGATCTTAATGGCAACATCGATACGCTCTCGGCTCAGGAGGGCGGCCAGGGGCAAAGCAGTACGCAGACCGCTGACGATCTGACCAACGGCACCAGCAAGGTGCAGGGGCAGGGTGTCGTCATCACCTTGGCCAACCCCATTGCCTCCAAAGATTCCCGGGAGAATGCTGATCAGATCAAATTGCTCACCGACCAGGACCTGCAGTGGTTCCTGACCAAGCTTTGGTCTGCGGGGGCCGAAGCCATCGCCATCAACGGCAATAGAATAGGAACACAGACATCAGTGCGTACGGCCGGTCAGACCATTTTGGTGGGGACCACCTCGATCGAGTCACCCTATAAGATCGAAGCCATCGGCGATCAAGGTGCCTTGTCCGATCTGATGGTTCGTAGCGATCTGCAGGGCCGTCTGCGGGACCTGAAGAAGGCGAACATCACTGTCAATGTGGTCAAACAGCGACGCCTGAGTCTGAATGCAGTGAGTTTGCCCAATCTGTCCTATGCCGGAAGGAGTCATTGACATGTCGGCAATTCTCGGCCTGATCCTAGGCGTGGTGGCGGGCATCTTCCTCAAGCCCGACATTCCCATTGTCCTGCAGCCTTATTTGCCCATCATGGTGGTGGCCGCTCTGGATGCCCTGATGGGCGCGGTCCGTTCCTACTTCGAACGCAGCTTCTCGGACCGGGTCTTTGTGGTCTCCTTCATCTCCAATGTGATCACGGCAACTCTTCTGGTCTTCCTGGGTAACCAGCTGGGCGTGGGCTCTCAGCTGTCTACGGCCGTCATTGTGGTGCTGGGCATCCGCATCTTCTCCAACGTCTCCGCTATTCGACGGTTCATTTTCAAGGGGTGAGCATATGAGACACACCCTGAGGAAGAAGCGCGATGAGGGAATGCCCAAGAGCATTCCGCCTAGGAGGCCTGGACGGGTCAGGGCTCCGGCCGACGACACGCAGACCGGTGCTTTTCCGGTGGTTCGCCGTCGGCCTCTGCGCACCCTTAATTCCAACGCCACCAGGGTCAGGCTGGTTACCAGCGTCCTGGTGGCCCTAATGTGCGCCCTGTTGGGCTTTGGTTATGCGGTCCAGGTGCATAATAACCAGTCCTCCTACCAGAGTCTGTCCGAGGAGGAGCTGGTACGGGTGCTGGATGAGACCAGCAACCAGGTCGACAAGCTGGAGGAGCGCAAGAGCCAGCTCAACCAGCAGCTGACCTCCATCAAGTCCGCCGCCGACAAGCAAAAGGAAGCTGCCCGCATAGCCCAGCAGAATGAGCAGAGCAGCGGCATCCTTGCCGGGCGGCTGCCTGCACAAGGCAGGGGAGTGGTGGTGACAGTCACCGAAGACAGTGATCGGGTGGATGCTTCTACCATGTTCAATCTGATCGAAGAGCTGCGCAATGCTGGCGCTGAGGTCATATCCTTCAACGATGTCCGGGTGGTTACCAGTACTTATCTGTTGGACACCCGCACCGGCCTGCAGTGTGACCACGCCAAGCTGCGCAGCCCCTACGTTGTCAAGGCCATTGGGGATCCGGACAGCCTGCAGAATGCCGTCCAGATCGCCGGGGGAGTGGGTTCGCGGATCAAGGTGCAGTTCCATGCGACCGTATCCGTGGAGCAGTCGAATAGTGTCAGAATCGACCAGGTTCGACGCGTGCAGGACTACCAGTATGCAAAGCCTGTAGAATAGTCAATTATGACAGATCCTATTCCCACTGCGGGCGAGACGACCATCATCGGCATGCCGGCCCTGAACATTCCAGTCACCTCCAACGGTGACCGTCCACTGACCAAGGACGACTTGGTGACCATGGCACGATTGCCTGAAGGTACAGCCCTGCTGATCTCTACCAGGGGAGCGGTGTCAGGATCGCGCTATCTGTTGGACGAGGATCAGGTCAGCGTGGGTCGTGATCCGAAGGCGGACATTCTTTTGGACGATTCGACAGTCTCCCGGGCGCACGCCATATTCGTGCGGACTGACCATGGTTTTCGGGTCGAGGATACTGGCAGTCTCAACGGCACTTATGTCAACCGCGAACGCGTGGACCAGGCCGACCTGCACAATGGCGACGAGATCATGATCGGCAAGTTCAGATTGGTCTACTTCGATAATCGGGCAGTCATCGCCAAGAACTGACAGGGGGGCATGACATGGCCGGTGAGATGCCGACGCTGGTACAGGGTGAACTCTTTTCGCCTGAGCAGGCTGAGGGCACGACCCGGGGTTACCGGGGAACGGTCGCAGCCAAGGTGGCCGGCATCACCTATCGGCAGCTGGATTACTGGGCTCGCAAAAGGATTGTAGAGCCGTCAATCAAGGCCTCACACGGGTCAGGCTCCCGTAGGCTCTACTCCTTCAAGGATGCGGTTATCCTGGCTGTCCTCAAGCGTCTCTTGGATGCCGGTGTCAATTTGGTCAATGCCACGAATACGGTGAACTATCTCGAGCGTCGAACTGTTGGTCAACTCGAGCATGTAACGGTGGTCTGCGATGGTGATCAGGTCACCGAATGTTCAGGACCTGATCAGGTCTTTGCGCTGATGCAGTCCGGGCGTGCCGTTTTTGCTATCTCTGTGGGTGCTATCTGGCATCGCATGGATCTTGAGCTGCAGACCTGTGATCATGTGGATTTGACTACTGGACAGCTGACCCCGGGTCTGCCTGAGCGGCCTATCGACGAGCTGACGGCCATGCGTCTGCGCCAGCGCCTGGAGCAGCAGCACGAGCAGCGCCAGCGGGCTGCATGATTGTCGCGGTGGAAGCCGAAACAGGGGAGAAAAACGAAAAGTAATTTGACATAACGTACATTATCGGCTTACTAGGTCACTATCAGTATCCTGATAGTATTCTGACGTTTCCAGCGATTCATGGTCAATCCATTGGCGCTGACCTTGCAGTGGCATCCTCAGTGCTGAGTCTGATCGTTGTCGAAGTAATCCTCGGCAGCTTGGCACAATTGATCGACCTGGTCGATGACTCGATAGCAGCCGTGAGATTCCAGCTCTCCGGGCTCGGCATAGCCCCAGCGGCATCCCAGGCAGTCCAGGCCGGTTTCCAGCGCCCCATCGGCATCAGTCCAGCGGTCACCGGCCATAAGGGCTCGGTCGCCGAGTTTTGCATTGAAGCCAGTCTGCTCAAGTGCGTAGGTGATGACCTGGGCCTTGGTGGTTCTTGTGGAGTCCTTGCTGGCGCCATAGATGCCATCCACCAGTGGCGTCAGTCCGAAGTGGTCACAGACCGGTAGAGCCTGGTACTCGGGTTTGCAGGTGGCCACAGCCAATGTCAGACCATGTTTGCGCATACGACTCAGCTGTTCGATGATGCCGTCGAAGACAGTGGCGAGCAGGCGTCCAGGAATGTGTTGGCCAGGATGCTTCGGATCCTCGAATGCTGCTAACTCGCTGTAATAACGCCGGTAGATCTGTACGCCCTTATCGATGTCTTCCTCCCTGATGCCGTTGTGGCGCAAGGATGCTTCGATAGCTGGTCCGATGAATCGTCGAAGTTCGCTCTCATCGGGCACAGGATGACCAAGCTCTTTGAAAGTTTGTACCACAGAGGCGATAATGCCCGGATGAGAAGCAGTCAGGGTGCCGTCCAAATCCAGCAGAACCAGGCGGCGCGGCGATTTACTCATAGTCGGGGAACCATCCTTCTCGGTGCATTTTCAGGCGCTTGTCCAGCACAGCCTTGAGCTCGTCCTCGGACCGGCGCTCCAACAGCATGTCCCAGTGGGTCCTGGTCGGCTTGCCGGTTTTGCCGGACTCCTGCTCGTCGTGCCCCTCAAGGCGAGCGATCTGCCCGCAACGGCACTCCCACTCCTGCGGCACCTCAGCGCCCTCAGCCAGCGGCAGAATGGTCCGATGGCCCTTGGGGCAGATGTAGGCGACCTCGCTGCGTGCCGCGAAATCCACATTCTGATCGGATTCCAGGGACTTTGCCCCGATACTCATGCCCCGAAGACTGCGCTCTGCCATGACTCCTCCATACTCGTGTCCGTCACTGCCTCCAAGCTACAGAACAGTGTTGACCTGAAACTTATTCCCCGATTGGGTCCGTGTTCACTCCACGCCGGTGTAAGCCACAATGCCGCGATTGACCTGGTCGGCGGCGATGCTGGCAGTCCTGGCCAGGTGATGCCCTCCCCTGCCCAGATAGGGTTCCACCTGGACGATCTGGGTGAGCACATCGGACAGGCGCTTGGCGTTGCGCACGAAGTCCCCTGCCGTCAGATCGCTGTCACGCAGGATGGTGGTCAGCGAGTCGCCGCAGGCCCAGTCGTAGATGGTCGGCCCCAAGCCAAAGTCGAGTTCCGGAGGCAGTTCCAATCCGGCCTGATCGCAGCGTTCCTGCACCTGGGACCACTGACGCTTCATATCCTCCATGGCCTCAACCAGCCTGGGGGCCCGGTATCCGGCCCTCTCCCCCGGCTGCTCCCCTACCCCGCGCCGGGATTCGTAGACCAGGCCGGAGACGGCCGCCGCCAGTTCGGCGGGCTCCAGATCATCGAGGATGCCCTGATCCAGGATTTCGGCAAGGCTCAGATCCTGTTCGCTATATATGCGCCGGAGCAGCTGCCCCTTCCGCGTCAGTCGGCAGTCGTCAGGATCCACAGGCCGGGTGTAGCGCAGGTCGGCCAGAATCTGGCAGATCCTGTCGAACTGGCGTGAGACTGACCCTGTTTTGGATTCGTACTGCTCCCGGGTGCGCTGCAGCTCCTTGTCCATGCGGATCCACCGGTTTCCCCAGCGCAGGTGCTTGGACAGGTCCGGGCACTGGCGGCAGGGATGGTTGCGCTCCTGTTCGCGCAGCTGGTCGATATGCAGGTCAAGGTCATGGAATGCCCGGTGGCGGGCCTTCTCGCTGGTGAATCGTTGCCGCTTCAGTCGGCGGCGATTGTTCTTCTGGGCCGATGAGAGGGCCGCGCGGATGCGCATGAATTCGATCAGATCGCCACGGCTGCACTGGGCGGCCTTCCGGTAGTCCTCCAGGCCGTTGGTCAGGGTCTCGATGCGCTCCTCCAGCTCCGAGGCTGATCGGTTGGCCTCCCACTGGGCAAAGGAGTGGTCCAGGGTGTCTCGGGCACGCGTGTAGCTGGATGAGTTGAGCAGGTTGACGGCCATGTTGAAGGTGGGCCGGAAGCTGGAGTGCAGCGGGTAAACCCTCCGGCTGGACAGCGCAGCCATGGTCTTGGGGCTGAAATCCCAGTGATCGACCACCACCACATGGCCGATGTCGTCGATGCCGCGCCTGCCAGCTCGACCGGTCAGCTGGGTGAACTCACCGGGTGTCAGGGCTACATGGCCGGTGCCGTCGAACTTCTCCAGCTTCTCGACCACCACGCAGCGGGCGGGCATGTTTATGCCCAGAGCAAGGGTTTCAGTGGCGAAGACCACCTTGAGCAGCCCCAACTCAAACAAGTGTTCGACTATCTGCCGGAAAAGGGTGACCACGCCGGCATGGTGGGCGGCGAAGCCCTGCTCCAGAGCGAAGCGGAACTGGGAGAATCTCAACGCCCTGAGATCCTCCTTGCTGAGCTGGCCGGCTGCCATGGAGTCCACGATGTGCCGTATGCGGCGGGCTTCCTCGTCGGTGGTCAGCTGCAGCCCTGCCCGGATGCACTGCTGGACGGCCTGGTCGCAGCCCGTGCGGGAGAAGATGAAGTAGATGCCGGGCAGCATATCCATGAAGTCAAGCTCATCGACCACATCGGCCCGGCTTGGGCGATACCGCTCCCCCATTCGTCGCTCCGGCCTGCCGCCCCGGCCATGGCGATGATGGTGACCTTTGTCGCGGGCCTGGGCGCGCTCCTGCCCCGCCTTGTCCAGCTGGGCCAGCCGGGAGACCAGGCGCGGGTTGATTTTTGGTGTCTGCCGTCCTGAACCATCGTGCCGATACAGGTCCAGGATCTCGGGCTCGGTGTGGCTGTCAGCCTGGATCAGGACATGCTGCTCCAGCGGCACGGGCCGTCGCTCGGACACCACCAGATGGGTGCGACCGCGCACAGAGGAGATCCAGTCGGAGAATTCCTCCACGTTGGACACGGTGGCCGACAGCCCGACGATTCGGGTGGAGGATGGAAGATGGATGATGACCTCTTCCCAGACGGGCCCCCGGAAGCGGTCGGCCAGATAGTGGACCTCGTCCAGGATTACGTACTTCAGGGCCGTCAGGGTGGAGGACTGCTCGTAGAGCATGTTGCGCAGGACCTCGGTGGTCATGACCACGATGTCCGCCTCGGAGTTGATGGAGGTGTCGCCGGTCAGCAGCCCCACCCGGTCCTCGCCGTACCGGTCGACCAGGTCATGGTATTTCTGGTTGCTCAGCGCCTTGATGGGGGTGGTGTAGAAGGTCTTGACGTTCTGTTCCTGGGCCAGGAATACTGCGAAGTCGGCTACGATGGTCTTGCCGGCGCCGGTCGGAGCGGCCACCAGGACGTTGTCGCCATCCTCCAGGGCGGTGATGGCCTCCAGCTGGAAGTCATCCAAGGGGAAGGGCAGCTTGGACTGAAAGCGTGCGGGCGCCCCGGTCATGCGTTTGCGGTGACGGCTGAAACGAGCGTAGCGTTCCGCCGGCCCCGGTTCGGATGTCGATGAATTCTGTCCGTGGTGACGATGACCTGACATGTTCCTCCAAGAACTACCTATTGAACTGCTTCCACCGCCGCCAGATGCGGCCGTGATTCCTCCTGTGCTGCTCCTTGCGCTGCAGGACCAGGGCATGGGCCTGGCTGTAGCGCTCGGTCGACTGAGACAGGGGCAGGGCGAAGGCCGGACCCTCGGGCCTATCCGTTGCTTGGGACTGCCCTGCTGCCGGGGGTTGCGGCATGTGACGGTTCAGATCGTCCGAGACCTGCCCTATGGAGCGGCTGGCTGCCATGGCGTGGCGGATGGCGTAGACGGCTCCCCCAATGAACATGGCCAGCATGAAGATCACCAGAAGGACCCAGATCCATCCAGGCATGGAACTCCTCTCCGACCGGGGCTAGTGCCGGTCCTGCTCCTTGTCGTGAGCGTCGCTGATGGTGATCTCGCGCTGGGCACGGGCCAGGATCATGGTGCGCAGGGTCTTGGGCGCCACTGCGGTGATGTGCTTGGCGTGGGCGATGCAGAAGGCAACGAACCAGGAGTCCGAGGAGACGGTCAGGTGGACCTTCTGCCCGGATCCGCAGGGCTCCACCGAGGCGCCCGGCAGCGACTTGATGTAAGGCAGGTCCGGCCGGTCGGTGATGAAGACCGCAGCCGTGCCGTTGTCGAAGGACCACTTGCGCAGTTCGCTGACTGGCACGTCCGGGAACTCCACCTTGTGGCTGGGCTTGACGATGGTCGCATGCTCGATTCTGGCGATTCGCAGAACCTGCCACTGCCGGTTGCGCCCGGTGCCCTGCCTGAGGTGGCGGCTGGAATCCGAGGGAGCGTCCGCAGCCTCAGTGCCCTCTGCTGCATCGCCGATGTCGGTCCAGGCGGCGACATAGTAGACGCCCTCATCCACGAAGATCTTGGCTGGGGCCACCACCTTGCGGCGGGTGCGGCCGGCAGCGTCCGTGTATTCCATGTCCAGAAGTGACTCGGTCTTAATGGCCCGGCGGACCACCGAGAAGCTCTTGGGCTCGGTCTCATACCCGGTGAGGGAGAGCCAGGGTGTCTCGCCCGGCCCAACATGCGTGCGCAGACGTTGGTAGAGCGACTCGGCCTGGGTCCGGGACTGCTCGGGCAACAGGGGTGAATGGGCCAGATAGCTGAGCGAGGCGGTCAGCATGCTCAGGTACTGGGGCGAAATGCCGGCCAGCCGCTCCAGGCCCAGCGAGTTGGTGGCCGAGACGATGCCGCTGTCGTCCAGCAGGGACCAGTCGATGTCGAAGAATTGGCTGCCGGCCATCTCACCGTCGTCCGAGACCGTGGTCAGGGTGTTGATGTCCTTGTGGATGGTGTTGACGTACTTGCGCAGTTCTTCCTTGCTGTTGGGGTGGCCGATGAAGCGCTCGGCCAGCTCGGCCAGGGAGAACTCCTCGCCCAGGTGTGCGGACAGGAAGAGCATGAGCCGCAGTCGACGGTCCACCTCGGACCCGGTCTGGAAGGAGGATGCGCTGGCCCGGCGAGCGTGTCTGAGGTCGGTGTCGTCGTCACTGAGGTCGGTGGCGAAGTGCTCGACGCTGGTGCGAGCGATCTCCGGGGAAATGACCGTTGCCGCGCCGGGGCTTATCGACTCGTCGGCTAACTTGAAGCGGGCGGCAGAATCCAGGCGCCGCCGGAAGGCGTCTGCGGCCTCCTGCGGGCTGACGATGGATGCATCGGGGTGTTCCAGAACGAACATGGCCAGATCGTCCGAATCGGCATAGGCCACGTTCAGATTCTCTCCGTCCACGTCCACGGTGGCGGCGAAGCGGCGGGAGTCTATGACCTTGACCAGATTGTCGGGAATGCGCTGGGTACCCAGTCCAGGAGCTATGGAATCCAGGCCCAGACCAGGGATGGGCACCTGCGGCACCCGAGGAGTGGTGCGCGAGGCCGGGCGGACGGGCTCTTCGCATGCCTCCTGGGACATGGCGATGGAGCGGGCCAGATAGTTGGCTGCGGCCAGCACCGGCATGTCCTCCTGGTTGAAGTGCATACGGATGCGGGGCTCGTCCCCCAGTTGCAGGCGGTAGGAGGCGAAATCCTGCCCCTCGGACTTGGAGGAGTACTCGGGCTGGCGGGATTCGATGGCGATCCCCATGGCTGCCAGCTTGGCTCGGTCACGCTGGAACTGCTTGGCAAAGGCGGCCTTGGCGGCCTGATCGGCCAGCTCACCGTAGGAGTCGGCATAGGCCTTGACTCGCTGCGCTATCTGCCGAGAAGTCAACCATTGAGGGAAAGCGGACGATAAGACGGCCAGGACATCGAGTTCGTGTTTGCCCCACTTATCTGAGAAACGCCGTCTTCCGTTCGTACCTTCTGCCATCAGTCCTCGCGTATCGTTAAAATTTTGACTGTTAGTGCGCCTAACGCACATCTGTCTATCATAGATTCATTTTTAGGAACGTGGGAGCCAAACACTCAAATACGGTCCCTTTTCTTGACAGGCTGAACCCTCTTGCGCCTGGCTTTAGACCCACTCGTCCGGTTCGATACCCTGGGGTCCCACATACTGGCCATTGGGCACGTATGATGAGCGTCCCTGGTCGCGCAGATGGGCATCCGCATACAAGGCCACATCCCTGCCAAAGGTCCAGTCCCCTTCGATAGTGACCGAGTTGGCAGCCGCCAGGCTGGGAACCCCGTAGGGGAATCGTTCGTCGAAGTCGGCGATGTACTTGTAATAGCGCTCATCCAGCTGGACGTTGGGGAAGTCGTAGTTGCCGTCCTCCATCTCGTAGGAGTCGGTCAGATGGAAACGATCGGAGCGCATGATGAACAGGTCGTCAGTGGTCTTGACCGGCAGGAAGCGCATGCGGTCCACCTGCACGCAGATGGCTCCTTCGAAGAGCGAGGCGGCAGAGCCCATGGCAGTTTCCAACTGCACCACGGGACGGGTGGAAGGATCGGTGGGATCGACGGTCTTGCGGTTCTCGATGATGGGCAGGGGCAGCACGCCCTTGTATTGGGCCAGCTTGTCGCGAAGGGCGTCGACCCTGACCCAGATGCTGTTGGTGTTGAAGTAGGGGTGTTTGCGGATGGACATAGCCGAGCTGCGGTCATGTGGATCCACCTGGGACATCTCCCGTAGGATGAGGTGCCCAGTAGCCTTGTCGATGACGATGTGGCCGCCTTTGCGGTCGGCGTCGGTCCGCTTGGCTACCTCGATCATGAAGGGCGCTCCAGACTGTGCGAAATAGCCGGCCAGGGTCCTTGAAGGCCGGGCGCCCAGGTTGTCGGAGTTGGAGATGAACAGGTAGTCGATCCCCTGCTCCTTGAGTATGTCCAGCAGTCCGGTCTCCCAGATGGTCGAGAAGATGTCGCCGTGGCCGGGAGGACACCATTCAAGCTCAGGCTTGGCCGGGAAGTCGACCGGACGACCGGTGTCGGCGTCAATCTTGGGTTCGATGTGCTGAATGATCTCCATGGGCACATCATTCTGAACGAAGCGGCGGTCCTGCTTGACCACGCGCATGGTGTCTCGCGAGGTGCGGAAGGAGTTCATGAAAATCAGCGGCAGCGGCACCCCCAGGCGTTTTCGGGCCGTCAGCACCTGGCCCATGATGATGTCCAGGAAGCGCATCCGACGGGCCTTGTGGCGGCGGATGGGCAGCAGGGACTTGGCCTTCTCCAGGCCCATAGAGGTGCCCAACCCACCGTTGAGCTTGATGAAAGCGGTGCGGGAGAACGCGTCCAAGGCCATGTCCATGTCCATGGAGTCGTGGATATCTTTGGTGCGGGGCACGTCCTTGAGCGGGGCGACGTCCTTTTCGCGCACACAGGCCTTGGCATCTCCCCGTTCCCAGGTTTCGTAGAGGTGCTGGAACTGGCTGATGGAGACTTCGCTCATGCCCCTCTCGCGCATCTTCGCGGCCGAAAGGTCGAAAACGTCTGTGCTCATGAAACCCCTTCCGGGCTGGGACGACTTGCGGCCGACGCGGGTTGCGCCGACCGTCCAAGATCATGATAGCAAGTTGATCATGTGGCCTGGCTTGTCTGGACCCGTCTGCCGGGACTCGCCGGACCGTTGTCGACCCCGCTACCCTGTGCTACTATCTCTACTCGGTGCTGATGCACCGTCGGGCCGTAGCGCAGTTTGGTAGCGCACTTGACTGGGGGTCAAGGGGTCGCGGGTTCAAATCCCGCCGGCCCGACGAGATAGCAACAATTCCAAGGCTTTCGGGCCTTGGATTTTTTTGTATGCCCCCAATCGGGCACATTTCGGGCACATCGTATTGGTCTTATGTGCCCGACGGGCTCATTGCGGCCTCACCATGTTGGTCTCGATCAGGGCCAATACATCCTCCTGCCGGTACCTCACCAGACGCCCTATCCGCACATATGGAAGCTCGATTCTCTGCGCCCTCCAGGCGTTCAGGGTGCTCACCGGAATCACCAGAATCTCCGCTGCCTCGGCCGGCGTCAACAGCTTGGCCGGCACCGGGACCGGATTCCCGCCCGTCATCTCCGTCATTTCGCTCATACCTGCTCCTATGCGTCAGCGCGGGCCGCCGTGAGCCTGTGCTGGTCAGTACTAATCGGAACGAGTTGTTATGCGACGCATAGAGGTTGATATGGCAAAGGCATGGATACACGATAGATGGCTGAAAAGCGCGCAGGTCGCCATCAAGGAAGGTCATCACACGAAGGTCGAACCGCCTTCGTCGGCGAAGCATTCTCTGGCTATGCACGCCGACGAACCCGACAAGGCGAAAGTGCCCGAAAGATTCAAATCGAAGGACTTCGGGAAGGGGGCGCGCTGGGAGGTGCGCTGGCGGGCCGACGGCGCCGGGAGGCGCAAGCTGTTCGGTTACCGGTCCGACGCGGAGGCGTTCATGGCCGAGATCGAGGACCGGATACGCTCGAACCGGTACATGGACCCCAAGGACTCCTGCAGACCCTTACGGCAGGCGGCCGACCTCTGGCAGCAGGGCCTGGCAGGCACAATCAAGGGCTCGACCGAGGGGCGTTACAGGCGTGAGCTGCGCGTCTGGGTCCTGCCTCAATGGGGGGACGTGGCCTTGAAGGACATCACCACGGTGCGGATCCAGCACTGGTATGTCAGCCTGGCGGAGGGTAAGGCGCCTTACGGCGGTGAACGGGGCTGCGGCTCCGCGCTGTCCGCCTCCTCGATCCGTTCGGTGGGCAAGATCGTGTTGGGCTCGATTCTGGATGTGGCGGTGGAGAACCGCTGGATTGACGCGAATCCGGTGGCGAAGGCCAAGGTGCCGCACAACAGGGCGGTTCAACGGAGGATATATCTGGCCCCGCAGGAGATCAAGGTCATCGCGGGGCAGATGGACGAGGCCAACGCCACGGCCGTCTACCTGCTCGCGTACACGGGGCTGCGAATCGGCGAGGCCCTGGCCTTGCGGTGCGGGGACGTGGACCTGAGCAGGAACAGGATCAACGTCCTGCGCACGCAGTCGGTCGATGCAGGTTCACGCTTGGTCGAGACGTTGCCGAAGGGCAACAGGACCCGTGTCGCGCCTATTCCCAGCCAACTGCTGCCCAGAGTCAAGACCTTGTTGGAAGACCATGGCCCGGAGGACTACCTGCTGCGAGGACCGCGCGGCGGCAGGCAGAGCACCACCAACTGGAGGAACCGGGTGTGGGCACCGGCCCTGCGGGATGCTGGCACGCAGGATATCGAGGGCCTGGTCATCCACTCCCTACGCCACACCTATGCCTCGCTGGCCATCAAGGCCGGGGCGGATGTGAAGACCCTGCAGGCTGTCCTGGGCCACGCCTCGGCCACCGAGACCCTGGACACCTACGCGGATCTGTGGCCCAACCGCACCGGCGAAGTGGCGGAAGTCATCGGCCAGGATATCCAAATCTGACCGGATGCGCATTCCGTCTTTGCTACGCACATTCTGGTAGACAGCCTGTCTTCAAAAGGCACCAAGACCCAGATGGTGCTTGTGCTCTTTACTCAGTATAAGCGCCATCTGAGTTACGGTTCGTCAGGCATCAGGCAAACTGGAAAAGCGCCCAGGAGGGCCTGATCTGAATAATCCAGATGGACGATGATGGCTGGAGGTTGAGAAGAACTGCTGTCAGCTGACCCTAACTCCTGCCAACGCCGGCGTGTTCTATGTGTGGACTGGTACGAGCTGAAACAGGTACGTTAGTGTATCAATGTGCCCGAAATGTGCCCGATTGAATCGGTAAAAAGAGTCCGGTCTTC
>NZ_JAFNMO010000005.1:0-181200 GCF_026537235.1 Bifidobacterium sp. B4111
GGGCGCACCACGGGAACGCGCCCATCACCGACCTGGAGGCCCGCACCTTCCACGAGGAGCTGCGCTCCGACGCCACGCTGGCCGATGCGATGGAAGCCGTCAAACGCTTCTACGCGGCCAACGACCAGGGCAGGTGGATGCTCAGTGGCGACGTGAACGCAGGCATCCGTGCCATCCGCAAGACCCGCATGCCGGAGAACGCGCAGATCGAGCGGCTCATGGACCGGGCGGGCATTGATTCGGACCATGCGCTCACCTACCGGCGCAGGCTTATCAAGGCCATAGGCGAGGGCAGGAGTCTAGAGCAGGCCCACGCCATCGCGCTGGAAGCCTCACAGCGGCTGATCATCGAGGCACCCAAGCCGAAGCCCAAGCGCAGGCCCGTCCGGCATTTCATCGGCCATGGGCAGGCGAAAGCAGGAGACATGCAGATTCAAGACGTGATCGGAGGAAGGGGAGACCAATGAACGAAGAAGCAGCGAAAAAGCAGGAGCCGATCGATGAATTATGGCGTGATGAAAGAGCCAAATTCGAGAACCGCCCATGTCTTTACGGCGACACGGTCACAAAGCAGAACGCTGTCACACTGGAAGTGTCCGGCGATTATTGCTCCGCATTTACCACTATGAGCTATGAGTCCGCACGCGAGCTGGCCCAATGGATACTCAACGTCACGGACCGGCATAGTCCCAAGGAGGCAGCATGACTCGCGCCACACGGCAGGCTAAGGCTCTGCAGGCAATCCGCGAGGGAGCAGACGACGAGCAGATGCGCCGTCAATACGGTTACCCGCAGGCGGTCATCCAAGCCATGCGCACGACGATCGCCAAGGAAGCAGCACACCAGGAAGGACCAGAATTTTGAACGACAAGGAGGCCACACGATGAGCGAATGGCATGGTGCGGACATCCACGTCAGAAGAGACGGGGTGTCCATCAACGGCGTGGATTTGAGCAACTGCGTGGAGGATGGGTCGGTCAAGATACTCCCGCCCGTCAACGAGATGCCCGTCCCGAGACTCCAGCTGACTGTGTTTGCCGACAAGATGACCATCGAAAGGAGCGGCAGTGGCAAGTGAATGCCCGAACGACGGGGCTGCAATGGCTGACGGGGAGCGGATCTGCAAGGACTGCCAGCGGGTCCTCGCAGCCGACCTCGGCTACCTGTGCGACCGGATGGACGACCTCTACCAGGTCGCCACCAGGCAGGCCAAGCCCGGACCCAAACAGCTCGCCAAAGGAAGCATCGGTCCACGAGCCACCAACCCCGACCCGCTCAGGGAGGACGCATGGGGGTATTACCAGTACTTCCGCCAGTTCTACACGGCCCTCGTGCCGGCAGGCACACCCCGGGTGAAAGGCCGAACCTTGCTCCTGGAAGGCGTGCCCTCGCTCGCCCGCAACCGGTCCGCTCCGGCCATCCAAAAGCAGATGCGCCAGGCCGCTGACTCGGTAAAGCGCATCTTCGACTGGGAGAGCGAGAAGCGGCGCGGAGGCTGGTGCCAGGCATGCAGCGCCATCCTCTGGGTGCTCGACAAGTCCCAATACGCCATCTGCCCGCAATGCGGCCAATTGAACGACCTGGCGGAAACCCGGAAGACCCAGCGAGACTGGCTCATGGACTCATACCAGGAAGGCACGTCAGGCGAGATAGCGCAACTGCTCACCCAATGCGGGTACAAGGTCAGCGCACGCACCATCCGCTACTGGGCGCAGAAAGGCTACATCAGCCGGCAGGAAGGCAGCCAAGGGCTCGACGTGTACCGGGTTGGGGACATCATCGCCATGATCGAGAAAGACACACCAGCGAGCGCGGCTTGACATATCCGGCTTTGCCGCTACTATATGTTATAGTTGAAGTTTAATGTAAGGGCCGGGCAGAGATGTCCGGCCCTTTCTCATGCCTGCCCGCAGGTCTTTCCCTTTCTTTCTCTCTGCGGGCACCAATACTTGCCAATGCACGATTAAGGAGCCGATATGGCATCATTCAGCGAAACGCTTGATTATCTCCGCCAATACCCGGAAGTCAATTCCATGCGGCTTCCCACTTGGAAACCAGACTCATTCGTCTTCCTACGAATCACGAAAGACGGTATAAGCCTGGTGCTCGCAGGCACAAAGTCGAAAACGCTATGGGTGCCAAGCGGCGAAGAACTTGCCTCCACGGAATGGCAGCCATACAACGAGTACGGCGAACCTGCACTCCAACGGAACGGGGAAATATACCCGGCTTACACCATGCCACACAAGCGAGGACTCTCACCAGACAGAGACCCTTGGACGGTGAACTGGCACCCGCTGCAAACCAACTGATTTAATACTTGCCCGGCCACGCCAAACCTTACTCTTCTTCGCATGGACGTGAGCCGGGCAACCTTCACCCAGGAGGACTCATGTTCATCATCGCCCACCCCGACCAGTCCACCACCCAGGTGCCGGGAGCCAAAGGCTACCGGGTGGACAAGAAGACCGGCACCCTCACCCTCTGGGGCCGACACTACAAGACACTCGCAGCCTACCCGCAAGGCGCATGGACCGCCATCACCCAGACACCAGACCAATGCCAAGACCAGCAGGCACAATAAACCCAAGGCGCAGCAACGGCGCAGCGCGCACCAAGATAAGACAGCGGCTCATCGCCCTCAGCGGCGGACACCCCATCTGCCCAGCCTGCGGACAAGCCATAGACACCAGCATCAGATGGCCGGACCCAAGATCACTCAGCATCGATGAGATCATCCCAGTCAGCAAAGGCGGAAGCGCCTTCAAGCTCGACAACTGCCGACTCATGCACTTGCGATGCAACGAGTCAAGAGGCAACAGGCCATTGCAAAAAGCCAAACAAGCAACACAAACACAATCAATCCAACTCTCGCAGACCTGGTAACCACACCATAGGGGGGTAGCCCCCTACCCCTTGGGTCCTGGCACCCCCGCGGCATAGTGCCCGTATCCCCCCGAGGTCGGTTTTTATCCAGGGTTGCGACCGTCCGGGTATCCGAGGAGGTTCTGTATGCTTGGTAAGCCTGCTGAGATAGCCTCCGACGAGTTTCAGTCGCGAAAGTGGGACGAGCTGACGGCGGGCCGTGAGTTCTCGGAGTCGGACATTCCCGACCTGATGACCTTGTGCTCTTGGTATGCGGTGCTTGACCAGTGCATGCGGGAGATCAATGTCGGCGGGGCGACGAAGGTCGTGTACGAGAACGAGAAGGGCGATCTGAAGCCCATGCCGCAGATAGCGACGATGAAGCAGGCCAGCGCCGAGATACGCGCCTTGCGCAAGTCGCTCCTGTCCGGTGCCGGGGCAAAGGAAGTCATGCGTAATGGGGAACCGGTGGGGGAGAACCCGTTGCAGAAGGCCATGAGAAGCAGAGAGTTGAGGCTGGTCAATGGCGGCAAGGCTCAAAGGCGTTCAGGAACCTAGTTTCAGCGTGGTTCCCCGGCATCCGAGATCGTACGGTGACGAGGCTTGCGACCTGGCGGCAGGGTACGGCATGGTTCCCGACCGGTGGCAGCGTATCGTGCTTGACGGGTGGTTGGGGTTGGACCGCAAGGGCTCATGGTCGGCCTCCGACTGCGGTTTGGCGGTCCCCAGGCAGAACGGCAAGAATGCCGTTTTGGAAGTGTATGAGCTGTATTTGACGGCGATACTGGGCATGAAGGTGCTGCATACGGCGCACGAGGTGAAGACCTGTCGTAAGCACTTCCTTCGTATGAAGGCGTATTTCGAGAACGCCAAGTATCCGGAGCTTTCCGAACTGGCGGCGTATATCCGCAACACGAACGGCCAGGAGGCCATCGTGTTGAAGAACGGTGGCAGCATCGAGTTCATCGCCCGGTCGAAGTCGTCGGGGCGAGGGTTCACGGCTGATGTGCTGGTGTGTGATGAGGCTCAGGAGCTGACCGATGAGCAGATGGAGGCCATCCAGCCCGCCATCAGCTCGGCCCCGAGCGGGAACCCCATGACCGTGTACACGGGCACGCCGACCCCGCCGAGTTCTCCGGGCACGGTGTTCGACCGGGTGAGGCGCAACGCCCATGGCAAGCCCAAGCGCCTGTGCTGGTTCGAGTGGAGCGTTTCGGAGATCGGTGACGTGCATGACCGCAGTAGGTGGGCGGACACCAACCCGTCGCTCGGGGTGCGGCTGATCCCATCGGTCGTGGAGTCGGAGCTTCAGAAGATGAGCCCTGACGGGTTCGCCCGTGAGCGGCTTGGCTGGTGGAACGACGAAGCGGACCGGTCCACGGACATCGACATGGGGAACTGGCGTGCCTGCCTGACCGACGAGCCGGCAAAAGAGGGCCCGGTGGCGTACGCGGTGAAGTTCAGCCCTGACGGCAGGCATGTGAGCCTGGCCGTGTGCCGCAGACCCGGGAAGGACAGCGGCCTTCGGCCTCATGTTGAGCTCTTGGAGTACAAGCCCTTGGGTTTCGGCACGCAGTGGATCGCGGACTGGCTGACCGGTGACGGCCCTGACGGCGGTCAGCGGTGGAGGTCGAGCCTCGCGGTCGTCATCGACGGCAGGGCTGGGGCTGCATCCCTGGTGAACCAGTTGGTGGACGCAGGGGTGAGCAAACGGGTGCTGCGCACGCCCGGCAGTGGGCAGATGATCGACGCGGCGGCCATGTTCGAGCAGTCCATCAACGCGCACGAGCTCACGCACATCCGCCAGGACGCCCTCGACTCGGCTGTGGGTCATGCGAAGCACCGTGTCATAGGGCGCAACGGCGGCTTCGGCTACGAGTCGAGCGCCGAGAACATCGATACGACACCCGTGGAGACCGTCGCCTACGCCTATTGGGCGGCGAAAACAAGCAAACGGCACCCCGGACGCAAACAGAAGGTGATGGTATGAGCAAGACGGATCTGACCATTCCACAGCCAGGCATATCCACCACCGGGACAGGGTCACCATTCCTCAGCTTGGGATCAGCCGGCATTGGTGACATCAGCGGCGTGGATCCGGAGGACATGCAGATCATCAACCGGTTGCTGAAGGTGTGGCGGGACAAATACACAGGCAACATCATCAGGTCCATGTATGTGGATGCACATGAACGGTTCAAGGACTTCGGCATCAGCATCCCGGACAGGATCAAGACCAGGGTCAGCCCCATGATCGGCTGGCCCGCCAAGGCCGTCCGTTCGCTCGCCGACCTGAGCGAGTTCGAGGGGTTCGACGTCGACCAGGGCGACAGGTTCGGCATAAGGAAAATTGTCGAGGACAACTCGCTCCTGTCGGACGTGCCGCAGCTGATATCCTCCGCCTATACGCATTCGTGCTCGTTCCTGACCGTCGCAGCCGACCCGGACGACGCAGGACGCATCCAGCTGGTACCAAGATCGGCGGACTGGTCCTCGGCCATCTGGGACGGTGAGCATCGTCGGATTTCAGCCGCCCTAACGATCACTTCCGGTGATGAGAAGGGACGGATCACCGGGTTCAACGTGTGGCTGCCGGGCAAGGTGTATGTGTGCAGCGGGTCGGTGCTCCCGTGGCACGCCAGCGTGCTTGAGACCAACTACCCCAGGGCCACTGTGGTTCCGTTCTTCTACGACCCGCAGATAGGCAGGCCGTTCGGGCGCAGCAGGGTGTCGCGCACCCTCATGAGCCTGACGGACATCGGTTTCCGCACCGTTGTCCGTATGGAGGCCAGCGCCGAGTTCTACAGCGTCCCGAAGCTGTGGTTTGTTGGCGCAGACCGGGACGCCTTCAGCGACGACACGTGGAGTTCCCTCGTGTCCGCCATCAATGCGATCAGCAAGGACGAGGACGGGGACAGGCCGGACATCAAGCAGATCAGCCAGGCCAGCATGCAACCGCATTCCGACATGCTGCGCACCATCGCCCTGCTCGTGTCCTCCGAGACCAACATCCCGGTCTCCGATCTGGGGATCACCACCGACAACCCCGCCTCCGCAGAGGCCATGGCTGCCTCCGAACGCAAACTGACAAGGGAGGCCGACAGGCAGAACGTCATCTTCTCCAAGGCGCTTAAGGACGCCGTGGGCATGGCCGTCTGCCTGCGGGACGGGTTGCGGTCGGTTCCAGTCGAATTCGGCGACATTCACGCCGTCTGGTCGCCTACACGCGAGGTCAGCAACACGGCCAGGGCCGATGCCTTCTCGAAGATAGCCCAGGTGGCACCGGCATTCGCCCAGACGGGAGTCGGGTGGAGGTACGCAGGTTTCTCGCAGGATGAGACCACGGAGATCATGACCCAGATCAGACGGGGCAATGCCCTGGACGTGCTTGACAGGCTGACCGGCGGAGGCGACCAAGAGGATGACCAGCAGACAGGACGTGCAGGCGCTCAGTAAGGCGCAGCAGCAAAGTGTGGATCTGGCGGTCCGCGAGATGAAGGCCCTGTGGAGGTCCATGGGTGGTCTTGCCCCGGAATGGCAGAGGGACATGCTACTGGAGGCGGTCCCTGCACTGGTGTCCAAGTACGGTGATGTCGCTGCCACGGCGGCGGCGCAGTGGTATGAGAAGACCAGGTCCAAGCAGGTTCCCGGACCATACGAGCCGGTCACCTCCGGTAATTTCCCCGACCAGGCGATACGGGACAGGCTCAGGTACGGTGCGGCCGATCTGTTCGACGACTCCTCGACCGTGGAGTTCGCCGCATGGTTGGAGGGGGCCCTGCAACGCTGGGTCATGTACTCGGGCCGGCAGACCATCGCCATGAACGCCGGCAGGGACCCTGCCCGTCCGCGATTCGCCAGGGTGCCCACCGGGTCCAGGACCTGCGCCTGGTGCGAGATCATGTGCTCCAGGGGTTTCGTCTACTACAGCGAACGGACCGCCCTTGAACGCCGGGGTTCGGGCCGGCTGTACCACGACCGGTGCGACTGCCAGGCGGTTCCCGAATGGGACCGCGGGCAAGCTCATATCCTCGGGTATGACCCGGACGCCATGCAGGAACGATACCAGCGTGCCTGGGAGATGGCCGGGGGGCCGGGCGCGAACGCGAAACAGGTGGCCTACCAGATGCGCCGCCTCTACCCGGGACTGTACAAGGACGGTGTCAGCGCCGAAGGCTGACGATTTCAGATTTCACCCACCCGCACGGGTGGTTTTTTGATGCCCGCACGGGCGAAATGGAGGAGAACATGAACCACAATCTCATGCAGAAGCTCAGGCTGCGCACCATCGTGCAACCCAATGCAGACGGGCAAGGGGGCAACGGCACCGAACCTGTTGGTTCCGAACCGGAGACCGACCCGGTCAAGGAGGGGGAGCCGCACGGCGACCCGAAGCCCGAGGACACGGACTGGAAGGCCATGGCGCGGAAGTGGGAGGAACGTGCCAAGGCCAACAAGCAGGCGGCCGAAGAGCTGGAAAAGCTCAAGGAAGCCCAGATGAGCGAGCAGGAGAAGGCAGCCAAGCGCACCAGGGAGATGGAAACCAAACTCGCACGATACGAGGCCGAGAAGCAGCAGGCCGAATGGCGCGAGAAAGTCGCAAAAGACACCGGTGTCCCGGCCAGCGTGCTGCGGGGTTCGACCCTTGAGGAGATGCAGGAGCACGCGCAATCCCTCAAAGAGATCCTGGAACCGAAACCGAAAGCGCCGTCCGTGCCGAACCAGTCCGGGAGACCGGCAGGGGTGGCAGAGGACCCCATGCGCGGCTTCGTGAACCAGCTGTTCTCCGAGAAGTAAACAACCGTAACCAGCAAGGAGACACATCCATGGCAATGGATACAACCAAAGTCAAACTGCCACTTAAAGTGGCGACCGCAATAGTGAACAAGGCGAAGGACACATCCACCATCGCCTCCCTTTCACCCAGCACCCCGCAGTTGTTCACCAACGTGGACAACCTCATCTTCACGGGCAACTCGGAGGCGGAAGTCGTCGGAGAGGGCGAGGTTAAGCACTCGTACGAGCAGGACACCGTCACCAAGGAAGCCAAGCGCTTCAAGGTGCAGACCACCACCCGCGTCACATCGGAACTGCAGTGGGCAGACGAGGACAACCGGCTCCAGATCATCCAGAGCATCCAGGATGACCAGGCCCAGGCCATCGGCCGTTCACTGGACTACGTCATCTACCATGCCATCAACCCCAAGGCGAAGACCGTCATGTCCGGGTGGGAGCGCCTATCGGACACAGCGGTGCAGGTGGAGGCGGGGGACGATGACATCGCCAACGTGGACAAACTGGCCGACGCCGTCAACGACACGTATGACATCAACGGGATCGCCATCTCCAAGAAGTGGGCGTCTAATCTGCGCAAGATCCGTGTCCCCTCCACCGGGCAGCGGTTCTACCCGGAGATCCCTCTCAACCTGAAGGCAGGCTCCCTTGACGGGATCGCCGCGTCGACCAGCGGCACCGTGAACGGTCGCATCGCATCCACCCCCACCAAGGTGCTTGCGTTCATGGGCGACTTCGGTGTCATCAAGTGGGGCATGGTCCGTGACATCTATTCCGAGATCATCGCCTACGGCGACCCCGACCAGACCGGCGTGGACCTGAAGGCACACAACCAGGTCGCCTACCGTACGGAGGCCGTGTTCGCCTACACGGTCTTGGATCCCGAGGCCATCGCTGTACTGAAGGAGGCCTGATATGGGGTTCCCCATCCAGACGCTCATTGTGCAGAAAGCCAAGAAGTCCAAGCACAAGGCCGGCCCGTTGGACGCGCCTGTGAGCCTGGTGAACGTCGACGGAACGGCATTCACCGGGGTCGTCCCGACCAATGCCACCTTGACCGTGGACGCAAACGGGAAAGTGACGGGGGGCAGCATCACGTTAAGCGATGGCACGGCGATCCCCGTCACCCTGGCCCAGGCAGGGGCTCAATCGGAAGAGGAACCCGACCAGGGTTCTGGAAAAGACGAGAAGAAGACAGGCAAGTGACATGGCCGGGGACGAGAAGGATGAGCCGTTCGCGTCCTCCGCTGATCTGAAGTCCAGATGGCCGGAAATGCCGGACGGGACGGTGGCCGACACGCTGCTGGCCGACGCCTCGCAGCTCATCCGGGACACCTGCCCCGGGTGGGCGTCGGCGTCAGAAGCGACGTTGAAAGCCATCGCGTGCTCCATGGTCAAGCGGGCCATGATATCCGGATTGGATAATGCAGGCCTGTCCTCCTCGCAGGAGACGGCGGGCCCGTTCAGCCAGACATGGAACTACGCGAACCCGACCGGCGACCTGTATCTGACCCGGACGGAGAAGCAGCGCCTCGGCCAGGGCAGGCAACGGGCCTTCGCGATCAGCATGGAGAGCGGGACGGTGGAACAACCATGGGCAGGCTGACCGGCGAGAGCATCATCCTGGTCACCCGCACCAGGCAGGGCGAGGACGAGGGCGGCAACCCCGTCTGGCTTGATGACCGGCCGGAGCGGGTGGGCGGCGTGCTCATCGCGCCAGGCGACCAGACGAACCCGACCGGCTCCATCAGGCCGGACGGCATCGAGGTCGCCTACACGCTCTACTTTCCGCGCTCATGGCCTTTCAGGAGCCTCCGGGGAGCGGGCATACGCATTGACGACGCCCAATACCGGGTGATCGGGAACCCCAGGCCCTACCGTCCGGGCGTCAGCCCGACCAGGTGGAACCTGACGGTCCTGGTAAGAGGAGGAGACGGGTGAGTAGGAAAGTGAAGGTGGTCATGAACCACGCCGGGGCCAGGGCAGTACTGAACGACCCGGCCGTGAAGGCGGAGCTGCTTAGACGAGCCCAGCTCATCAGGGAGGCTGCCATCGCTTCAGATCCTAGGCTGACCGGTGAGGACATTGACGCGAACGCCGTCGACGGGCGCACCAGGGCCAGGGCGGGCGTGGTGACCGTCACTCCCAAGGCCAGGAACATCAACGCGAAACACAACACGCTCCTGAAGTCACTGGATGCGGGCAGGGGGTGACCGGGTGAACGCCGAGACCATGATCGTGCAGTATCTGAAACGGCACCTGGACGAGCATGTGTCCACCGACGTGCCGCCCGAACGCCCCGCACGGTTCATCACCGTGGAACGCACGGGCGGCACGGAGACCAGGTTCGCCTCCCGGCCCATGCTCGCCATACAGGTGTGGGGCGGCACCAGGACCGAATGCGGGAACCTGGCGCAGAAGGTCAAGGGCATCCTGTTCGGCCTGACCTCGCTCACCACGGTGTCGGACGTGCAGGTGATGAGCCTGACGGACTTCCCGGAGCCCGGGCAGCCCGCCTCCCAGCGGTATCAGATCGTCATCCAGGTGACCATGCAGGCCACCGACTAGCAATCAACAGAATCTCCAGACCACGGCAGGAATGGAGAGCCTTTCATGGCTGACAGCACAAGCACCTACAACGCGGACAACGTCGCCTTCGCCAAGGGGGGAGTGAGCGGCACCGTTTTCCGGGCCCCCAAGGGCACCGTTTTGCCAACCGACGCGACCACCCCGCTCCCGGACGCGTGGAAGAGCGTGGGGTACATCGGTGAGGACGGCATCACCTTCAGCGAGGACACCGACACCACGTCCATCAACGAGATGGGCGGCAACGCCGTCAAGACCGTGGTCTCCAGCTATTCGGAGACCGCCCAGTTCGTGATGATCGAAACCAACGAGCACTCCCTGAAGGAGCGCTACGGGGACAAGAACGTCGAATGGGACGCAACCACCGGCAAGTACAAGTACGAGCACCGCATCCCGGATGGGGATGGCTGCCCGCATGTCATCGAGATCCTGAAGACCAACGGGTACGTGGAGCGTACCGTCATCGCCGACGCATCTCCCAGCGAGTTCGGCGACGCCCAGTACCACGGGTCGGACGGCATCGGCTACGACGTGACCCTGTCCATGAACGCCTCCCAGGCCCTGAACGGGGCCACCGCCATCACATACGGGGCGAAGATCGCGGAACCGGACACGCCGGGTTCCACCGTGAAAAGCATGGACTATTCCGGCGACACTTCCCAGCAGACCGGCGACGGGAACGACGCCGACTGACGCTGACACTTGGCGGCATGGGGTTTCCTTTGCCGTGGTCTACCCATGCCGCCAACCCTCTTAAACCAAGCACCACGGCTGAACCATAGGAGAGACCATGGCAACCCATGCAAGCACGAAACCCCGGGCGCTCAAGAAGCCGCAGGACCACAAGCAGCCCAAGGACGAGCCACAGACCGTGACTGTCAATGGGGTCAGTATCAACGTCGACGGTTCAAAGTTGGATGATCTGGACTTTTTGGAGTCTCTGTACGACATGAGCAGCGACCCTGAAAAGAACGTACTGGAGATCGTCCCGTTCCTCCGTGGCCTCTTCGGCGACCAGTACGGCCAGTTCAAAGATGCCATCAGGGACAAGGACACAGGTACAGCCACAGTATCCAAAATGGCTGAAGTCCTACCCGACGTGCTGGGGCAACTGAACCCAAACTCCTGACGCTCGTCCACATGCTCACCGTCTGCCCGGACGCGCTCCGGGCGGACATGCAGCGGTGGTACGGGCTTGACATGGATGAGATCGGGTACACGATCCGGGTCAGAAGGGCCGCTGACCTGGCGGCCAACATCCCCGAGGAGGGGGCCGTGTGGCCCAGGCTCGACAAGCGCCTCCAATGGGGGACCACGGAACAACTGCTTGCCAACATCTCCGACGCCACAGGGTTCATCGCCTGGACCAAGACCAGCGAAGCCCAGCACAGGAACGCCCGCTGGAAGGGCGCACTGGACCGGCCCGGGATCGAACACCGGCGAGCCAGACAGCCCGGCGTGCAGGCCATGAGCCGCGACCGGCTCGACCGGCTGCTGAGCATGCCCAGACGGGCGGCACCGACACACAACTGAACAGAGGAGGCCCTGATGGCCGCAGGAGCAACCGAGCTGGCGACAGCCTACCTGAGCCTTGTCCCATCACTACGCGGCGCGGCGGACGCCATCAGCAAGCAGCTCGGCGGCATCAACGTCGACAAGGCCGGGGCCAGGATCGGCGGGCATCTGGCCGACAGCGCGGCCAAGGCGCTCGGACCCAGCTTCGGCGACAAGGTGGCGTCAGCCCTAGGCTCAGCCCCAAAGAAGATCAGCTCGTCTTTCACGTCCGCGTTCAGCGCCGTGCGCCAGGCCGCCAGCGTCACCGCGGCGTTCACGAGCAGGTCCTTCCAGGCGGTCGTCTCCAGGATCGTCGCCGCTGGCAAGGCGACCGGTTCGGCAGTTTCGACGGTGGCGCGGAGCGTGTCCGGGCTGGCCAAGGGCATGGCATCGGACTTCGCCGCAGGATGGAAGTCGATAGAGGCTGGCAAGTCAAGCGCCACCGGCGTCATGGGCGCGCTCGGGTCACTGGCCCGCGCCGTCGCGCAACCCTGGATGGACCTGGGCGGCATCATCGGCAGGGCCCTGGCGACCGCAGGCAAGGCCGTGGGCACGTGGGCCACAGGCGTGTCCTCCACCGTGTGGGAGGGCATGAAGAACGTCGCCTCCGCGATCGCCTCCCCGTTCATCTCCGCAGGGAAGACCGTGGGCGGCTGGTTCACCTCGGCGGCTTCAGCGGCCGGCGCGGCAGGACGGGCGGCTGCGGGTAAGGCTTCCGCGGCGGTCTCTGCCATGACTTCCAAGATCGCAGGTCTGGCATCATCGGCGGCTGCGGCCGTGTCGTCCTTGGCTCAGAAGGCCGGCAATGCGGTGTCCGGTGCAGCCTCCTCCGCCGCGTCCAAAGTGGCGGGAGCTGCATCAAGTGCGGTGTCCACGGCCACGGGCGCGATCGGGAAAGTCGCGTCGGCTGTGGCGAACTCCCCCATCGGGCAGGTGCTCGGCTCCTTCGGTTCACGGTACCTGGCACCGATCGGGACGGCAGCAGTCAATGTGGCCTCGAAGAGCGCGTCCGCATTCTCCTCCGCTTTCAGCAGGCTTCCAGGAGCCGCGCAGACCGCATTGACCGCAGTGAGCGGGGCTTTCTCAACCTTGGGCGCGAAGATCGGCAGCGCCGTATCGCCTGTCGTCAGCTCGGTCACGGCGAAACTCGGCAGCATACCCGGAGCGGTCGGCTCGGCGTTTTCCTCGATCCCGAACGTTGTGGGCTCCTCAATCGACGCTATGGGCGGGGTCTTCTCCCGTGGCGCGGGGGCCATCAAGAGCATGGCGAGCTCCCTGGGAGAACACATCAAGGGGGCGCTTACCTCGGCCATGGCTGTCGGCGGGGCGGCTGTGGTCGCCGGAATGGGGCTGATCACCTCGCAGATAGGTGCGGCGGTCAGCAGGGCCGACACGCTGCACAACTTCCCGAAGATCATGAAGAACCTCGGCTACTCGGCCGAGGATGCGGCCAAGTCCGTACAGACCATGAGCGACCGGCTCACCGGCCTGCCCACGACGCTCGACGCGATGACCGGCATGACGCAGAAGATAGCACCGCTCACCGGCAGCCTTCAGGAAGCCACGGACGTGAGCCTGGCCCTCAATGATGCGCTCCTGGCTGGCGGAAAGTCCACCCAGCTCCAGGAAAACGCCATGGAGCAGTATTCTCAGATGCTTTCCGTGGGCAAGGTCGACATGCAGGCGTGGCGCAGCATGGTGGACGCCATGCCCGGGCAGATGGACCAGCTAGCCAAGAGCTTGCTGGGTGCGAACGCGAAGCAGATGGACCTGTACAACGCGATGAAGGGCGGGAAGGTCACCTTCTCTGACTTCAACAATGCGGTCATGAAACTCGACAAGGAGGGCGTATCAGGGTTCGCGTCATTCAGCCAGCAGGCCAAGGACGCGACCAATGGAATCGCAACCCAGTATACGAACATGAAAACCGCCATACGGAAAGGCATGGCGGGGACGATTGATGCCATCGGCTATACGGGGATCACGGAAGCCATGGGCCGTGTGACCGGTGCTATCAAAACCGGGTTCGATAAGATGAACGCCGCCATCGGGCCGAAAATCGAGCAGATAAAGTCATCCTTCTCCTATCTCAAGAGAGCTTTGAGCACCGTAGGGATCAACCTCGATGGTCTGAAGTCCATCATGGGTCCAATCGCGGCAGTGGGAGCAGCGATAGGAGCAGGGGGTCTTGCCGGGGCATTCGGAAAACTCGGGAAGGCTGTCCCCGCCTTGGCTGGCCCGCTTGGCAAATTGGCGGGCCCGTTGGAGTTCCTTGGAGGTCCTATCGGTATCATTTTGACGCTGATCGGCGCTCTTATAGCGAAAACCCCTGAACTCCAGAAAACCCTCGGGGCGACGTTCAACAGTCTCGGATCGAACATCCAGAACGATATAGGCCAAGCGATGCCTGCTCTGTCAGGTATGGTCGGGACAATCAGCACGGCTTTCTCCAAGCTCATGCCTCCGATAATTGCTGCTCTCAACACTCTGATACAGGTGGTGGGGCAGGTTGTTTCGGCTTTCATGCCTCTGATCCCTGCGATCTTGACCCCACTCGCCAATGCCATATCGCTCCTGATCCCACCGATCACGAGTATCATTACTACGCTGCTCCCGCCGATCATGAGTCTTATCCAACAGCTTGTTCCTCCTCTCATGCAAATCGTGGGCGTGATCGTGCAGGTGGCGGGCATCATCATGTCTGCGCTCATGCCGGTGATCCAGCAGATCGCTCCGGTCATCTCCTCGATGGTGGGGATCGTTGCGAGCCTGATAACCTCGCTCACCCCGATCATCGCGGAGATCGCGACGAGTGTGGCTGTGATGGTCGGCGCGGTGACGCCCCTGATCCAGGGGCTGGTCGACGTGTTCGCATGGCTTGTCTCCCAGGTGGTGAGTTTCATCCAGGGGGTCATCCTGCCCACGATCCAGGGCATGCTCCCTGTGGTGCAGAGCGTCGTCAGCACGATAAGCGGCATCATCCAGGGCATCGCCCAAGTGGTCCGTGGTGTGGTAAATATCGTGGCCGGCATCTTCACCGGCGACTGGGCACGCGTCTGGAACGGGCTCGGCGGTGTCGTCAAGGGTGCGGTGGACATCGTGAAATCCTACGTCGGCGGTTTCGTCGACATCGGCAAGAACATGATCAAGGGCCTTTGGAACGGCATCGAATCGACCGGTGCATGGATATGGGGCAAGATCAGCGGCTTCTGCAACGGCATCGTGGACAAGGTCAAGGGCCTGTTCGGCATCCACTCCCCGTCACGCGTGTTCCGAGAGGAGATCGGCGTGATGCTCGGACGCGGCCTGGCTCTTGGCATTGACGACAGCTCACCAATGGTCGAGAAACGGGTCACGGCGTTGTCCAATGTCATAAACAGTGGCCTAGCCGTAGGCACCGGAAAGGTCACTGCCCCTGCGACCGGCCTCGGCTCTGCCGCTCCTGTCGTGCAACAGGACATCCATGTGGAAAACCACGGGATGCAGGACGTATACACGCAGGGCACCATCCTGGGCAGGACGCTCGCGTCGAGTGCGCGTCAGTCCATCAGGGCAAGGGGGATGATATGAGCCTTTATGCCGAGCTGGTCTACGGTGACGACCGGCTGAAGTTGCACGGCTCCGACATCGTGGATGACGGATGCGTCTATCTCGACAAGGACGGGATCGAGGGGTGGCTGTCAGCACCCGAGGTGAAGACCGAACCAGTGGAACGCAAATGGGGCAACGGGGCGCATGACGTCGCCGCAGAGGACATCTCCTACGCGGCCAGGACCGTCACCCTACACCTGGACCTGGTATCCAATGCCCGTGAGCGGCTGCTCGACATGGCATCGCTCCTTTCCAGGGCTGCGGGGCGTCTGGTCAGGCTCAGGGTCGTGGACGGCGGCCAGGACACGTTTGTGGATGGGTATGTGCGCCCGGAATACGGTGCCACATGGTCAAACCAGGTGCTCACAGGCACGCTGACGCTTGTGTGCCCGCGTCCTGAGCGGTTGTCGTGGCTGTCGCAGGATGTGCTGCTGTATCCGGGTGCGTCCTTGTCGGGCGGCTTGTCTTATGGGGGCAAGGGCTTGGGTTTGGCCTATCCGCTGTCTTATGGGGCTGATGCGGGCTCTTCGCAGAGTGTGGCTCTGCTGCGCAATGCGGGGAGCGCGCCGGCTTATCCGACGGTCACGGTGACGGGGCCGATGCCTGGGGGTGTGCTCCTGGTGGGTTCTGATGGCAGGGCTTTGCAGTGGTCGGGGAGGGTGGGTCCGACGCCTCTGGTCTTGGATTGCCGGACGCAGACCGCGTCGATGGGTGGCGTGGATGTGAGTCGGTCGCTGACTCGCAGGGGGTTTCCTTCGGTGCCGCCTGGCGGGTCCTTGTCGGTGCAGCTGATGAGCCCGGGGGCCGGCTGGGTGACGGTCAGCGTCAGGGATACGTATTTATAGGAGGATTGCGATGTCTACGGCTTTTGGTGTGGCTCCCGACTCGTCGGGTCAGGGGTGTGATGCGATGACCCACCGGAGGGTGATTGCCAGCCAGTGGGAGAACACGGGGATCGTCTCGGGCTTGGAGGTGTCGGGCCGTCAGGATCTGCGCTACGGGGTGAGTCCGGGCGTGGCGGTGTGTTCGATGGGGGATGCGGACGGGATGAGCATCGCCTGGTGGGATGGGGCTGGCAGCCCTTATACGGAGGACCAGGTGTCTGCGGGCGATTCGGCGTATCCGAGGATCGATGCCGTGTATATGATCGCTCATACTGGCCAGCCTGACAATCTGGTGCATGTGAAAGCGGCGCAGGGGGAGCCGTCCGCGTCCCCGGTGCCGCCCCGGGTGGAGGCTGGCGGGCAGGTGCTCGCGTATATGATGCTGCCTGCCGGGGCGACGAGCACGGCTGCCGCCGCCCGTTGGGGCGATGTGGATTATGCGGTCCCGTACGGGGCGAGGATGGGCCGGCTGGGGTATGGGCGGAACACGTCGACCGTCGTGCAGGACTGGACGTCTAAATGGTGGTCGCAGGCTCCCGTGACGACGCTGATGATGCCGACCGACCGTCTGGTGACGGTCCGGTTTACTTTCCGGGCGAGCGTGGACGGCGAGCAGGTGGGCAGCTTTTATGCCATGCCTGTGGTGGACGGGGTGGAGATGGGCGACGGGAACGACGAGTGCCAGGTGTCGTACGTGTGGGCGCGCCAGCATGTGGAGTGGAGCCTGGTCCTGTCCGGCGGGGCCTCCCATACGGTGGACGTGAAAGCCAAGCCCAATCTTGGCCGCCCCCGGTTCACGTGGCGGGGCCTGCGCACGGTGGAGGTCGTCGATGAGGGGGTCGTCCGGTGAGCTGGCGTGTGTGGGTCGTGGATGCGCGGGACGGGCGGATCGTCGCCCCGGTGGACGTGCCGTCCTTCCAATGGCAGATGAGCATACGCGACTCGTCCTTCAGCACGGCCCCGCAGCAGCCGCCGCAGGGGGAGCCGGGGGACCGGACCGCGAGCGGGCTTGCTCTGCCTTGGTCGGCGCTGCCCGCGTCCACTCCGGCCGAGCGGAGCCTGCTTTTGGATTCGACGCGCCGGGCCCTGTGCTTGTCCTGGGCAGGCTCGTACGAGGGGGATGATTTCGGCACGCCAGTCATCTGGGGCGTGGTAGGGGGCCGGCAGGACACGCAGCAGGATACGAGCTTCCCGCTTTCCTCGCCTTTGGAGCTGCTCTCCCAGCGGCTGGTGGTCAGGGACGGTGCCTTCAGGTACGGGAGGAGCCCGGACGTGATCGGCGTGGACGGCCTGTCCTACCGGGGCATCCTGTGCGAGGCGGGCCTGTACGCCACCGACCGCAAGCAGGGCGGCCAGCTGCCCTTCGACTGGCCCTACCAGGGGGAGCAGGGCACCCGGCAGAAGACCAGCTGGAAAGCCTGGAACATTCAGAACAACAGCGCGAAAAAGCTTCTGTCCGATATTGCAGACCTCAAGGACGGCCCGGATTTCACGTTCATCCCGTACCTGACCGAGGACGGCGGGCATGTGCGGGTGAGGCTGGAGGCCGGCAGCGACGGGGACCGCCGCCTGTTCGCCGACCGGGCCCCGGTCTGCCTGTCCTATCATCCCGGAGCCGGCCTGCTGGACGGCTTGCAGGTGGCGCATGCCGCGCCCGTCCAGCGGGTGTACGCGACCGGCGCAGGCCAGGACGAGAGCGTGATCACCGCCCTGGCCGAGGACCTGACCGGCATCGCCGGAGGGCCCGACCCGCAGATCCTGCGCGAGACTGCATATTCGGACACGGACACCGACAATCCTGCCGTGCTCCTTTCCCATGCGCAGGCGCAGCTGCAGGCAGGACGGCGCAAGCTGATCCAGCTCACCGCCCAAGCGCATTTCGGCGACATGACCGCAGGCAACGTGGCCTTGTCGCCGGCCAGCCTGCGTCCGGGCATGCCGGTCATCCTGTCCGTTCAGGGCTATCCGAGCCTGCCGGACGGCGAGTATCGGACCAGCATCATGCTCCTGTCCGGCGACCAGAGCGATGACGTCAAGATCACTTTCGACGTCATGGAAGACCCGTACCAGTAAAGGGAGGCTTATCGTGCAGCATCCGCTGATCATCCCGCCCACCCCGGCCGAGCAGTTGGCCGCCCTCGCGGCGGGAGCCTTGGACGCGGCCACTCGGCAGCAGACAGGCAATATCGGCAGCGTCACCATCCCCACGGCGGGCGGCACCAAGCTGGTCGCCGGACAGGGGGCAGGCGATCAGGGCTTCGCCCCCTGGGTGGGGGATACGACTGCGCCTGGCATGCCGACCGGCATCAGTGTGGACTCGTCGGCGGGCATGATCCTGGTCTCCTGGGACGGAACGCTTCAGGGTGGCGTGCCTGCGGATTTCGACCATGTGCAGATCCTGGTGGATGGCGCGGATGCCGGCCAGCTGCGGGTCAGGGGGACGGCCGCCCTGGGCCCGTATGAGGCGGACAGCGTCCACCAGGTGACTGTCCGCGCGTGGGATGATGCGCATGCGGAGGACGGCAGCCCCGCGCCCAACGGGTCCGATCCGACCAAGCCGGTTTCGGTGACGGTCAAAAGCGTTGTGGACCAGGGTCAGGTGCAGGCGGCTCAGGACAAGGCCCAGGATGCTTTGGACAGGATCGCGGGAGTGAGCAAGGACGCGCAGCAGGCGTCCAAGGACGCGCAGGCCGCCTCAGTCGCCTCGGCCCAGGCCAAGCAGGCCGCCGACGCGGCCTCCGGGCTGGCCGGCACAGCCTCAAGCAAGGCCGACTCGGCTGCGGCTTCGGCCACTGCGGCCTCAAACAAGGCTGACACGGCCTTGTCGCGGGGCGTGGAGCTGGTCCGCAACCCGGCCTTCGACCCAGCCTGGGGCGATCTGGACGGCTTCGGGCTGGGCATGGGCTCTTCTGGCGCTCCGGCTGCGCCTCCGTCACCGTATACGACTTATGGCGCGCTCACGCAGCGTGACTATTTCAGCAGCTGGCGTTTCCCCCTCGATAGGGGCCGCAGGTATAGGTTTGGTTTTTGGTGCATTTGCGACGGCAAGGGCCGCGAGGATCTGCGGATCGGCTGGCGGTATGTCGACTCGCACACGCACTGGGATGAGGCGGTCACGGTCACGCAGGAGGAAGCATCCTCCTGGGTGTGGCGGGAGGCTGTAGCCAGCACGCCCGACCAGTGGACGGACACTGACCATAGCATGAGCGTGTGGCTGAACATCGCCGGGTACGGGGACAAGGCGACGGGCTGGTGGATCACCGGCCTGACCGTCAGGGACGTGACCGACAGCCAGGATGCCAAGGACCAGGCCAGGCAGGCGCAGGCCACGGCGGACGGGAAGAACCGGATCATCGCCGCGGCTGCCGAGCCGGCGCACGGTGGCCTGGCTTTGGGGGACCTGTGGATGCAGCTGGACCAGGCGGATCATGTGTCGGGCATCCAAGTATGGAACGGCAAGGCCTTCGTTGATTACGTGCTGCTGGCCCAGCAGGTGCTGGTGGCGGGCAGCGTGGGCACCATCAGCCTGGCGGACGGGGCGATCACCGCCGAAAAGGTCACCGCCAGCGAAGCGCTGCTCAAAAAGCTCCTAGTGCGCAAAGTCAAGGCGGACGAGATCGACGTGGGCACGCTGGCCGCCGCCATCGTCAAGTCGGGCAGCTTCGCCACCTCGGACGGGCTGGTCGGGTTCGACTCGTCGGGCTTCTGGGCCAAAGGCGAGGACGGTGGCAAGGTCTTCGCAGCCGGCAGCGGCGGGGTGCGCATGACCGGCTCCTTGGAGACCTCCAGCGGCGGGGACCGTCTGCGGGTCAGCCGCCAGTACCTGCCGACGCTGAAACGCACCGTCGGCGCGGTGGAGGGCCTGCATGACAGTGACAGCAAGTGGGCGCTGACCGGCTTCTACGACGCCCAGAAGACCGAGGTGCAGCTGGCCGCCAACGGCCACACGCCCAACGTTTTGATATCCTCCCCTTCGGCGGCGGACAGGGACACGCTGGTCCTGACCGGGCATGACGTGGAGATCGGCAGCCAGATCAGCGGGAGCATGGTGTCCGTGTCGGCCGACGACCTGCATCTGGATGCCGGGTCGATATGGGCCCGGGGGGTCAGGCTGCCTGTCAGCCTCCACGCCTGGGGCGGGTACGCCGACCATGCCGGCGCGTGGGAGATATCCCTCAGGTCGGCCAAAATCCGCTACGGCGGGCAGCCGGCCGTCATCGCGCCGGCCTTGCAGGCGGCAGGCCTGCGCATACCCGTTTCAGGGTACTGGCTGGTCTACGGGTCGATCAACATCGGGGGGTCGGGCACCCCGACCGTCGGCGTGGGCGTGTACGACCAGGCCAGCAAGGCCATCACCTCCTACGGCGAGGGCTATATCGCGGACTTCAGCGCCAGCGCCAACACCTGGATCACCCAGGCCATGCCGCCCACCCTGCTATGGCTGGACGCTGGCGACGTGATCATGTGGCGGACAAGCGCCGGAGTCAACATCGGCGGCGGGGCGAACAGCCTGTGCGCCGACCTGATGCCCTACTGAGGAGGCTGCCGAGTGTCTGACCTGTTGACGACCCTCCTGGAGACGGTGATCCCCATGCTCCTGACCGGGATCGGCGGAGTCTGCGGCTGGCTTTTGAAAAGCCACCGCAAGGAGGAAGCCAAGGACCAGGCCATGGAGGCGGGCCTGCGCACGCTCCTGCGGGCCGAGCTTTTGGAGATCCATACCAGGCATGTCATCCACCATGAGCCGATCAGCGTGTCCATCCAGGACGAGGCGGACCGCGTCTACCGCGCCTACCACGGGCTGGGCGGCAACGGGACCGGGACCATGATGCACGAGCAGATCATGCGTCTGGACGCGTACGCGGATCGTGATGACGATATGCGCTAGACGCGCTCAAGCCCGGCTTTGTTTTTGTTCTGCCATCCATACTGGGTGGCTTTTTTCATGCCCAAACACAAGAGGAGGATATGCATGCGTTTATCTCATGCCCGTCATGCGCGGGCCAAGCCCCGGTACGCTCGTATCAGCATCGGGGTGCTGGCCGTACTGGCCATGCTCACGCCTGGAGTCGCCTGGGCGGACGCGGGCTTCGACAACGCGTCCTGGCAGGGCTGCTACAACGCGCAGGCCGCCAGGGACTCGGGAGCCTCATTCTCGATCACCAAGATCACCGAGGGCACGGATTACGTGAACCCTGCCGCGGACTGCCAGCTTCAGGCCAACCGTGCTGCGGGCCTGCGCATCGGTGCCTACGGGTACGCGCGCCCCGAATACGGCAACAGCCCGGAGGCCGAGGCGGACTTCTTCAACGCTCAAGCCCAGGCTCGTGGCCTGGTCCATGCGGGGGTGATCCCCTTCCTGGACTGGGAGCCGCCAGCCCCTCACAACCGGGACACGGACTGGGCCAAGAGATGGCTGGACCGGGTGGCCTCCTACTGGGGCACCAAGCCCATCATCTACATGCAGGCATCCAACATCACGGCAGGCGACTGGCGTGCTGTGGCGGGAGCCGACTACGGGCTGTGGGTGGCCGGCTATCCGCGAGGCTACCAGGGGGAGCGGCTGCGCGACCCGGGTGCGCCCCCCTACTCGGTGGCTCCCTGGCCGTTCGCCGCCGCCTGGCAGTACTCCTCCTCGGGGCACGTGCCCGGCGTGGGCAATGCGGTGGATGTCAACTGGTGGTACGGGGATGCGGGCACCTGGGCCAAGTATGCGAACGCTCCGGTCGGCACCCAGCCCAACCCGGTGTCCCCGTCGCCCACACCCGCTCAGGGTGCTCCTGTCGGTGACGTTGGCAGCCTCGCTACTGCGGTCATCCGCGGCGACTACGGCAACGATCCGCAACGGCGAGCCTTGCTGGGGAACAGGTACTCGGAGGTCATGGCTGTGGTCAACGAACGGCTGCGAGGCGGTTCGGGTGGAGGCAACGGCTCCGGCATTTATGTGGTGCGTCCCGGCGACTGCCTGAGCGCTGTCTTCGGCGGCAGCTGGCCCACCGTCGCCAGACTCAACGGCATCAGCCCGCCCTACACGATCTATCCCGGCCAGCGTCTCTCCACTGGTGGAGGCCATGGCGGCGGCCGGTCCGTGACCGTGCGGCCGGGGGATACGCTCTCCGGCATCGCAGCCCGGCTCGGCATACCGCAAGGCCAGATCCACGGCTACCGGTCCGGCAACCCAGGCCTCATCTATCCGGGTGAGGTCCTTTCATATTAAGGAGGTGAAAATCATGACCGATACGAATCCAGCGGGCCAGGATCACGGCTACCTGCTGCCCGACAAGATCTACCAGACGCTCAAATGGGCAGCCCTGGTGCTCCTGCCCGCACTGGCAGTCTTCGCCAACACGGTCGGCCCCGTCCTGGGCCTGCCCCATGTGGATGCGATCGTGACCACGCTCAACGCCGTAGGGCTGCTCATAGCAGCCTGCATCGGCGTCAGCCAAGCCAAAACAGCCACAGGCAAGTAAGCTGTAATCAATTTCGCCCCTGTTCCGGGAGACCGGAGCGGGGGCGACTTTCGCGTATTCAAGGATGTGGGTGAATTCCTACGTTTCTTTGGCGTGTAACACTATTTGTAGTAAATTGTATTAATACCTGTATCAGGGAGGAACAATGACAAGACCGCAGACTGATGAACGTCAAGATCAGATACAAAATGAGTACGACAGGATTATGAAATCTGCAGAGTTCTCTCGACTGATTACCATCAAGCCCACAGGAAGTCCCTTTTTCCCACGTACCAATACCGCAGCCATGCATACAGTGAATTCAACGGGAGTGTGACTCTTGCCTTCGCTGGATGAGCTTATAGGGGAAGCACAAAAAAGCCCGACTGGGATTATAGACCTTCGACGCCATGAGTATATCGGGAAATTGGCGGAAAAGCGCGACCGTAATGTCATTTGCTACTATTCCGGTTGGCTTCAGAAAAACGATCAGTCCCGAGCCGATGACATCAGTGATCTTGATACCGAAGGGTTCATGGCGAATATCCACGGGCTGGATAAAAGCAAGGGGCTGGATCTAGTCTTGCACACCCCTGGAGGGCAACTGAGCGCCGTTGAACAGTTAGTAAAATATCTCAAATCCTGGTTCAACAACGATATCGTGGCTTTTGTTCCACAACTTGCGATGTCAGCAGGGACGATGATGGCGTGCGCCTGCAAAGAAATTTATATGGGCAAACAGTCAGCGATAGGACCAACGGATCCGCAGTTCGGCGGTATCCCTGCAGGCGGAATTGAGCGTGAATTCGAGCAAGCGGTTAAAGAAACTACGAAGAACCCGTCCTCTTCGGCTATGTGGGCTCAAATCATCAGTAAGTACACCCCGACATTGCTTGGGGAATGCAGAAACGCCGTCCAAGCCTCAACCGAAATGGTTAAGGACTGGCTTTCCGACAACATGCTGAAAGACGATGAGCAAACCGCTGATCATGCGGCTCGCTGGCTTGGGACGCACGAGAATTCGGCTATGCATGATCGGCACATCAATATCGACCAGGCAAGAGAAATCGGGCTGAAGGTCATCCCCTTGGAAGAGGACAACGAGCTGCAAGATATTGTCCTTACTATCCACCATGCGTACATGCTCAGCTTCGAGAGGAGCAACGCAAGGAAAATGATCGAGAACAGTGAGGGGAAGTCCTGGATTATCCAGCAAGGGTGACTCAATCAGTAAGTAATGATGGGTAATACCCGGGGTGGATACACCGGTGCTCCCGCATTTGCAAGGTTACAATGCGGGATATTCCTAATATGCAGCTGTCGGGGAAGCGGCATTCACATTCGGTGATCCGGTGCGTGCGTCTGCTCCCTTGTGCCGTTCGGCTGATTCCTGACAGGGGGTGATTAGCATTATCATTTCGCCCTATTACTTCATTTGGAATCTGTTATTACGTGTTTGAACAGTCGTTTTTGTTTTCTTTTTTTCATAGTTCTTTTCTTGAGTGTAACGGATACGGCTCCGGACCTTCGTCGCTGTGAGGTGACTGATAAGGCATCAATAGCTACAACGCGCTGGAAGCTGAGGTATGGAAGGAACCACTTTCCTGGAGCCCGGTACTTTATGACGAATCTTCTGGGCTCTAACAATGGGTTGTCCGTATTCGCAACACAGTAATAGGAATCGTAATCTTTGAAAATGTCATGTTGCTCTTCCGGCAAGAGGATACTGACATAATCTTGGTAATACTCGGTAGCTCCTTGCGAGAATGGTGGGTAAATTCTAATTCTAATATTCTTAGCAGGTCGCTTACCGATATTCTTGACAGAGAAGACGACCGTCCTCATTGTTTGTTTCTGGCCCGAATCGTCAACCATTTCCGGTGCATCGGCGCAAGAGGTGTAGATAAATAGGAGTGGCCTGCGTGAATCATTGTACTTGTGAATTGCATAAAGTACAGTGACTATAGTGCAAACTAAGGTGATGACTTGGACCCCTGTCGTAAGGTTGGCTTGGTTGACGATTAACAAATGACGGTTACCAAACACAGACAAATTACTATGGCTCACAATCAGGCATGCCTCTATATCATTTATTTCTTCAAATGTGAAGAAAACCGTATGGCGTTCTTGCGAATCCGGGGATTACCTTTCACTCCCGTAGTATGCGTTTGGGCTATCTACTGGAACTCTTCTACAAGAAGAAACATGGACTCACTCTTATACTAACTCTAACAAATTTATCCTGTTCCAGTCTGCGTTTACTCTGGTGGCCTCGGTCAAGTCAAAAGAAATGGAAAAATGCTGTTATACCCTGTTTTATTTGCTAACAACCGACGTCGGTTGTCCCATCATCCCTATATGCCCTACTTCCCCGATGACATCAGCCAGATACCCGATAACCACCCCTCGTACATCCCCGCGCCGGAGGACCGCCGCGAGCGTCTCACCATCCTCCTGCACAAGCGGCTCGACCAGGTCATCGACCAGGAGCAGCAGCCCGGCATCAGCCCGCAGGAGAGGCAGAGACTCAAAGGACTCCACCAGCAGATCCGCGCCGACATGGCCGCCATCTGTTATGGGGCCACAGAGAAGACTGTCAGAGACCTGGAGCACAGATACAAGTAGGGCCTACTCGCCGCTCCACCCGATCTGCTCCAGGCCCAGGCTCTCGTCCAGCGTCTCCATCGCCTTCAGCCGCTCGGCATCATCCGCATGCCGGTAGTGCTCCACCATTGCATCCGACGAGTGGCCGACAATCTCGCGGATGAGCTGGAAGTCCACGCCTTGGGAGGCCAGGAGCGTGACGACGCTGTGCCGAGTCTCATGCCCGGTATGCTCGGCGGGGTTGATGCCGGCAAGACGCATGAGGGTGTCGAAGTCCTGGGTGTCCTGCTTGCCTTTGATGGGGGAGCCGTCAGGGTTGCGGAAGATGAGGTCGTTGCCCGTGGGTGGTGCGGCTTTGCGGTACCGGGCCAGGAGCGCCTTGAGCGGCGGGATGATGGGGATGATCCTGCCGGACTGGCTTTTTGGGCGTGTCAGGGCGCAGGTGCCCACCAGCGGGCGGAGGTCGTAGTTGGCTGGGATGCGCCAAATGGCCTGTGGGCAGAGCCCTGCTTTCCTCTTGCCGCAAGGATACATGCCGTCACGGGGCTTGCCGCAGCCGTGCTCCTTGGGGACCTCCTGGAGTTTCCAGTCCACGGTGTATGTGGCTTTGCGCGGATTGTATGATGACCATTCAGCGCCCAGTATCTCCCCCTGCCGCATGCCGGTGAGCAAACGGAACCACATGCGGGTACCCGTGGCGGGGTCCATCTGTTCGGGGTTGCTGGCCGCTTGGAGCATCGCTTTCATCTCGGGCACGCTGAAGGCCTTGCGCTCCTTCTCTGCGCCGACCCGGTGGGGGACGGGGACGGTGAGGACCGGGTTGCTGGGCACGAGGCCATCTGCGAGGGCGCTCATGAAGATCTGGTTGAGACAGGTGTGGATCTGCTTCTGGAGGCTGATGCCCGCAGGCCCGGCAGGGTTGCCGTGCTTGTCATACGCTTGGGCGTTGTTGATGAGGCTGCGGATTGTGCTGGGCTTGATCTTGGCTATCGGGTAGCCGGCGTATTCGTGCAGGTGGACGTCCACGATGGTCTTGTACATGGTATAGGTCTTGGGGCGCACTTCTGCCTGCTTGTTGCCCAGCCAGGTGTGGGCGTAGCCGCCGAAGGTCGAGCTGATCTCCTTGGGGGTGCCGTGCTGCTGGATGTCCTTGAGGAGCTGGGTGAGCTTCTGCTGGCATGCCCTGTAGGTTGGGGCGGTGACGGTTTTGCGCTTGGGTGCCCCTGACGGGTAGTAGCCGACAGGGACCATCGCCCTGTACCTGGTTTCGCCTGACGCCGTCTTGTATGCGCGCGGCCTGTAGATGCCTGTCGAGCTCCTGCCCATCGGACCTCCTGATTTTCCGGAATGTATACTATATGTATACTATCCGATTGGTACATGATTGGGTACCGATTGGATACCGGTTCATCTTGAAATCGTTGGAATCTAGCCGTTTCTGAATCGGAACCGTTGGAATGCCAATGGCTCAATCATACCACAGCAGCTGACAGATGATCAGGTGATGAGCATCGTTGAGCAAGCCTGCAATTCATCTGCAATCGACACGATAAGCCTCAGCGGCGGGGAAGCTCTATTAAGACATCAATTAGTTATAAATTGTCTTCGCATGGCAAAAGAGCATGGTAAGCCAGCCGGTTTGGTATCGAACGGTTTTTGGGGTCAGAATATTAAACGAGCGAACTCCACTCTTCGCCAATTGAAGGAATCAGGCCTCAGAGCATTAACGCTTAGCTTTGATGAATTCCATCAGGACAACCTCAAAGTGGAACGGATAAAAAACATATTGGATGCGAACACCAACGTTGGCATTCCGATTTCGATGAACGTAGCAGTCTCCAGATCTCATAACCCCGACCGACTTTTGAGCCAGCTCGGGGATTCCCTGATCGGAGTAAAGGTCACGAGGTTTCCGATTCAACGAGTGGGTGCTGCGCTCCAATTTCCAGAGCAAGACATAATCAGGAGATACAGCATCAACGATGACCTGAGATGCCCCGGTTTTGAACCCACGTACCATTTCGATGGCAAGGTCTATCCATGCTGTTCCCCTGTAGTGTTCGGAAGCACCCTAGTGCTTGGTGATGCCGATGACACATCCGTACAAAAAGCGCTCACCTTAATCCAAAGAAACCTGATGTTTTCTGTCATGCGCCATAAGGGTTTCAAATGGTTATTCGAACTTTGCGTAAAAAATAATTTACTCGACGAGTCATTCCTCCGCCGCGAGTATGTCGATGCTTGTGAAATGTGCGGAATTATCTTCTCCAATCCTGAGATTGTGAATGGTCTGGTTCCACTCATCGAACAGGAATACAGCAGTGAAGATCAACGATGACATCGTATTCACGCTACAACGACAGTGATATGGAGATTCTTCGCGAGGACGCGAAGCTGGTAATAAAGAACAAAGCCACCGGAAGAATCGTGGAAGTGGAGAATTCCGACGACCTGACGTGTCACTTGGATTTTGATTCGGTCAAGCCCAAAGTATCCGGCGTTGTCTTTGTCTTGTATTGCATCGTTTCTAGCTGTGCGATTGCAGGGATGATTGTCCTTGGCGTCTGGTGGGCGCTGTCCGTTGACATTAGCAGAATCCCTTTCGTTGCTTGGATCGTTCTTGCGATGTATTCCACTGTGCAGACTCTTTTCCACGAGGCTTCCCACTATTTGGTGTTCCTCTCATTCGGAAGAAGGCCGGACTCTATTGGATTCAAAATGAACTATTATCTATTCCCTGCCTTCTACGTGAGGATGAACGACGTGCATCTTTTGACAAGACCTGACAAATATGTACTGCACACTGTCGGAATAACAGTAAACGCAATTGTGAGTCTTGCTGGTTTTGGCATCGTTCAAACTTTCTTAATGGGTGAATCTGCCCGGTTTGTTGTTGCTTGGTATGCGGTAGCCATGTCCTATAATTGCCTTCCGGTGCTCAATTCTGATGGATTCAAAGCGTTGCTCGCTATTACTGGGGAGAATGAGTGGCGCCATTTTTCAGATAATCCTTTGTGGATTAGAGGCATTGTCGTGGTGGGATATATAATTGTTTCTCTCTACACGGCAAGGATTGCGGTGGCCGTGATCAGATGGTTCGCCTAGGGATTGAGAAGTGCGTATGCTTCTGCTGAAACTTGCGGTGCGTTCCGTGGCTATTGACGTGGTGTCGTGGCTGGCGTTGATCATTACTTCTGCGATGCTGGCGGTGGTGGTCACTCTAGACATTGGATTGGTAGTTGCCGGCGCTGGCACATCTGGCGAAGCACAGCAGTCGTTCGTCGCGTTCGGATGCGTGGCGTTGGGATTCTGTGTTCTGGTGGGTCTGTTGTCGCTGATGATGGTGATTCGCGTATGTCTAGGATTGCAGCGTCGCTCTGTGGCGCTGTGGCAGTTGGCGGGCGTTCTGCCCCGGACGGTGTTCGTGGTGCTTCTTGGCGAGGTGCTTCTGGTGGGTCTACTGTCCTCCCTGCTGGGTGCGCTGGTGGCGGGACTGGCATGGTTTCCGTTCGCGCGTCTTATTTCTTCCAGCGGGCTGCCCTCGGACGGCGCGCTGGCTCGGCCTCTTACTCCACTTGCTCTGTGGATCGGCACCGGATCCACAGGCGTGATCTGCGTTCTGGGTGGGCTGCTTTCGGCCAGGAGAATCGCGCGCGGCGATGTCCTTGAGGCAGTGCGCGGCGGCGGTCAGACATCGCGAAGCGGATTTTCTTTGCCAAGGCGCATCTCAAGAACCGTGCTGTCAGCTGTCATTATCGCGGGCACCGCGGCGCTCTACATGGCGATAGGCCATGAGCGGCCGCTTGCCTCGAAGCGGGCCGTGGGAGATTTCATGACCGTGTACGCAGGTATGGGCATGCTTGTGTGCCTGGTAGTCGCATGCTGCGCCAACCCTCTGATACGAGGGCTGCTCGCGCTCATCGGCCTGGGCTCCGATCGACTCGGAACTCCGTGGTTTCTGGCGGTGAGGGAAGCATCCTCGCACCCTGACCTGACCCGCGGGCTGATAATGCCCATCGGGCTGGCCGGCGGCGCGGTCGGTGTGATGATGGCGTGGATAGGCAAGCTGGGCTCAGTCCTTTCTGGATCCGGCGAGACCGTGTCTGCGCCCCCGGGACAGATGGCGTTGCTGTTCGGCGGTGCTGTCGTCGTCGGATGCGTCGCCGCCTCGTCGGTCGTGTTCGCCACCATGCGCAGCAGAGAAAGGGATGCCGCGATCCTGATCGCCGGCGGCGGCACGAATGGACTGGTCTGGATGAAAGCCGCGTGCGAGACCGTGATCTATCTGGCCCTTTCGCTCGTCGTCGCCTACATAATCGTGTGGGCCAACGAGCTGGCCATGGATCAAGCACTCACCTCGGGGCCGATACCATCCGCACCATTCACTCTGCCAGGCTGGCAGGCCGCAGGAATCGTGGTTTTCGGCATGCTCGTCGTTGCCATGATGCTTGCCGTCACCACTGCAGGAATAACCCACAGACAGATAATCCGTGTAGTTCTCAACGAAAGGTAGATCATGACATCACCATTGCTTGCAGCCTCGGGAATCCGCAAGACCTACCACACGAGAAAAGACCGTGTCGAAGTGCTACGTGGCATCAACCTGAGCGTGGATCCCGGCGAGTTCGTGGCCATCGTCGGCAGGTCCGGTTCGGGCAAGTCCACGCTGCTTTATTGCCTGTGTGGGCTGCTCAAGCCAGATTCCGGGTCCATCAGCATATGCGGACAGCACGTCATGGGACAATCCAACGCGCAGCTCGCACGGCTACGACGCGATCACGTCGGCTTCGTGTTCCAGGATCTCAACCTGATCAGCGCGCTCAACGTCGCTGACAATGTGCGTCTTCCTGCCAAGATGGCCGGCATCCATGCCTCTAATGGGCAAGTCGATGCAATCCTGCATCAGGTGGGACTAGACGGGATGGGACATGAACGGACGGACAATCTGTCGGGAGGGCAGCGTCAGCGCGTCGCCATCGCAAGGGCGCTGCTACGCCGTCCCGATATCCTATTCGCAGACGAGCCAACAGGATCGCTCGATCCTTCGACCGCACGATCGGTCATGCATCTCATGCGGCAGACCGTCACACCCGGCAGCGCCCTGATCATGGTCACCCATGACCTAGAGATCGCCGTGACCGCTGACCGGGTCGTCGTGCTTTCCAACGGCATTAGCAATGATGTCCTGACTCATCCCACCGTCGAACAACTTTTCGAACTCACCCAAGAGGAGAACGACTGACCGGCGTGTGAACAGTGTGCATCAAAATACTCACACTTAATGGATTGGATAATGCATTATGACGCCTCGGGCGATTTCGTGTCCGCAGCGTCATCCTATGGTATCGACGGGCCCATGCATCCGCCCGCGTCTTTGGCGCGATGGCCTCGGCATCATGCATCAGATTCCAGGCGTCGTCGAGCTGGCGTTTTTTGAAATTGATCTTCAACTTAGCTCCTTTGCTAGGGGATATTTGCTGAACAGCCGGGAAGATCGTTTCTATGCATGTTGTTTTTGAAAGACGTTTCGTTGGGTGTTCGAGGCATCTCGTTCGATGGTAGAAAGACGTATAGTCGGATGCGTTTTTGTTGACGCTTTCGTTTTTTGGTTTTGTTGATTTGTGGTACGTCCGTTTTCTTCTTCTTGTTGAAGATCGGCTGGGCCATACTTTCCGAATGCCTGATGGCCTGCCTCGCTCTCGTGCTGGTCATCGCAAGTCTGGTTGGGTGTTGTGGTTGGGGTGGGTTCGGGTGATCGGGATGCGTTTGTGCTTGTTCCCGTCCCGCTGTTGTTGTGGGGGTGTTCCTGGATGCTGTGGCGGGTGTAAGCGCCTTGTCTTGGTGGGGTGTTGTTGTGGGGGGTGTTTGTTTTCTTACGGGGTTGATGCGGGTTGGGGATGCTGGGCGGGGGTTTTGGCGCAGGGGGTTGGGGGGTGCCGGCTTGTGGTGGGGCGTGTGGTCGTGTCCGGGTCGTTCGTTGCCTGCGGGGTGCCGGCCGTCCGGGTAGGCTGGGCTGTGACGGCACGGATGGAAGGGGTCCGCATGGCTGGGCGTGATGACGTGGATCGGCGGGACGGGGACGGCAGGGCCCGCATGGAGCTGGCGGCGTGGAGGCTGGTGGCGCAACGGGCGTCAGGCCTGAGCGTCGAGGAGTTGCAGGGGCGGGTGGACGCCGTCCTGGCCGACGAGCCCGAGAGCCTCAACGGCTGATCTGTCCCGCCTATCTCCGGCCGCTCTTCGGGGCGGTTTTTTTATGCCTGTGGGTTGATATGCCGCCTAACCTCCCCATTGGGGGTGTATAGTGTGACCGTCCCCCATACAGGAGCGTCCATGGTTTCTCCGCGACCTGCGCCGTCACCCCTTCCCGGGCCGGGCATCCCCGCCGCAGCTCCCCCCAGGCAGTGCTGCGCCAGGCATCCCCGGGCGATGGCCATTCCCCTCCGGACCCACGCTAGGAGAAGGGGGGCGTCCGCCCTCTCTCACACGAAACCGAAGGAGTGCATCATGGCCATCAGACCAGACATCCCGGAAAGAGCACGGCGCAGACCCGCCCCGACCGCCAACGCAGGACGGGAAGGAGGTACCGGCCATGCCCTTCCGCTACCACTGCACGAATCCTGACACCGGCAAATACGAGTACCTGTGGGTCGACGAGGTATCGCACATCATGATCCACGGCGACGACGCGAGCCGTGAATCCATGCGGGACGCCGCACAGAACTTCTCCATCGAGATCATGCATTTCCAACTCATGGCCATCCTCGCCGACGGTCTCAACTACGGCTACCGGATCCTCCGCGACACGGAGGTCGACCCGCGCATCCTCGACTACCTGAAGATGAGCCCCAAGGTGCGCTACCGCGACACCTCCTACAGGATCCTGTACAACCACATCGTCAAACCCGACGGCACACGCCAGCAGCGGGTATAGCCGAACAGCCTCCCGGCCCCGCCCGTCAGGGTATCCTTGAAAAAGAGGAATGACAAACACCCCGCAACCCAGCGGGGCCGGGAAGGACACCATGGAAGCAGAGGGCCTGCTGCCACACAGCAAGGCGGCATTCGCAGCAGCACGCGAAACCGTCGGCATCTCCCAGGCCATGCTCGCCACCCTCCTGCACATCAACCCCAAAACCGTCAAAAGCTGGGAATCACCCGACATACCAGCCATGCCCTCCGCCAAAGCCTGGAACCTGATAACCAGCTTCATGACCCAGATCAACAGCTTCACCAGCCTCGCGCTCGCCGAAGCCGCATACGGACCCGTCGAACTGCTCATGGTGCGCGCCATCCGCAAGGACACGCAGGTCCAGATCGTCAACGCCCGCATCAGATCCGCAATGACCGCCCTGATCCACGCCGGAAGCCCCCCAAGCATCGACTACATCCCCATGCCCGAAGACACCACCCGCCTCGGCCTGGACATGACCGGCTTCATCCGCAGACCCCCACACCGACACGACAAAACCCACCATCAATGAACCCACCACCCCGGATACCCAGACTCGACAACAGCACGCACCTGAAAAACCGCCGCCCCCAAAACGGGACCGGACCCGCCACAAGAAAAAAGAACCACCCATGCCACAATAGATACCACCCACACAAAAAGGAGCAGCACGATCCACCAGAACAACACCGACACAACCAGCAAAACCAAACAAACCCGCACCACCCCCAACCAAGGAATAGCCGCGCTCGCAGAGAGCGGGCAACGGGACAGGATGCTGGACCGCCTGGCCGGGTTCCGGCCGTATTCGGCCCCCCAACGTCCTGCTGATGCTCGCCCAGGCGTCCAAGGCGACGCGGGTCGCCGGCTGCCGCAAATGGCGGGAGATGGCCTGCTGTCCGTTGCCGAGCGTCTTCGGCATCTCCCGGACGGACCCTATCGAGGGGTTCGACCACCCCCTGACGACGGAGCCGAAGATCGAGGGGATGTCGTCCCGATGGCCCATCGTCCGCTGGACCCCCGTGGATAGGGGCACGTCTGGCTGTCGTCGTGGAGGGCCGGGCGGCCCGGCTAAAAGTGTAATGCAAAAGTGTAATGCAAAAGTGGGATACTATGGATATGAGCAGGAAAGACAAGGGACCGGCGTTCGGCGCCACGGGTCGGCGCCATTTCAAGGAGCTCGACCTGGACGAGGACAAGGCCCGGAGAATGGTGACGGATGCGGACGACGACCAGAACATCCTATGGTCGGCCATCCCCGACCCGCGCGACCCAGCCGTGCCGCCCATGCGCCACCGGCGCCCGATCCTGCTCCTGGTCTGCCACCTGCCGCCCGACGCCCCGAACCACCTTCTGGCGGAGGTCCTGCTGGGGCCGGACGAATACGGCCATCCCGAGGTCTTCCACGTGTACCGGCTCACCGACATCTGGCAGCGCTACTGGCTCGACCACGACACGCAGGCCCCGGCCAAAATGAGACGCTGGGGCCGCCTGAACGGGATAGGAGAGACACATGACCAAGGACAGGGAATACGAACAATACAAGGACTACATGGCCCACCCCGAGCGGGACTTCCAAAGCCCGCCGCTCGCGGCCTGGACGGGGGAGGACGCGCACAGGCTGGGCCGCATGCTGGCCGACCCGGACACGGACTGGGACAGCATGGTCTCCACCATCCAAGGCCGCCCGTCCATGGACCAGAGGCAGGAAGGACGGGCCGCAACCCGTCAACGCTCCATCCGGCTGCCCCGGGCCATGGACGAATACGTGGGAGCGGCCGTGCGCAGGGAAGGCCTGAAGAACGCCAGCGAGTACGTCAGACTGCTGATAAGCCGTGACGCCGCCCAGCACCAGCACAAGACAATCGCCGCATGACTGAAAAGACAGGGAACCTCGAAACGGACCAGACCGCGACCGACAGGGAACCGACATGGTGGAACCAGACCCGAAGCGCCCTGACGCCCAAAGGCAAACACGGCGCTGACAAATACCTCACCGTCCTCGCCGACCTGCTTCTGTGCGTACTCACCATCTGCTTCATCCTCGCCGTGACCGCGTTCGTCCGCATGGCCCTGACCATGCATCTACGCCAGAACCTCGCCGCGGCCCCGGTCCTGCTGATCCTGATGGGACTCTTCGAGCTCGGCACGCTCCTGGTGGGCATACCACAGACCGACACAAAAACCACCACGGTATCCGCCACCCACATCATCTACATCGAAACACTCATCTTCGCCCTGACGACACGACTGGGCCACCCGGATCCCACACCATCGACAGCCCTCACATGCCTCACACTCCTCGGCATAGTCGAGGCGCTCGCCATGGCCGTGTTTTGTTGTGACGTCATCCGTGATCGGTTTGATGCCCGGCAGAACCGTTGGTGGCTTCGGACCGTCATCTACCCCATCATCGGCATCGTCTTCATCGTCGCCTATTGGGTCATGCCGGACCTGGCGGACCAGTCAGGCACGCTCGTCTATTCGCTCGCCATCACGATCGTGGTCGTCAACTATCTGATGCAGCTGGTGAACGAGCGCCTAATCCCGCGCGAAGGGCCGTCCGTGTAGCTGCCACATTTTTATGTGTGCTCAGTTAAAGGTTCCCTGATAGAAGGAGAGTTCATAGGGGATTTCCTCATTTGCTGCTGTCCCCAGCCAAGGTGCTTCACTGCAGCTCTGGCGATTAAGGTCTTTCTCTGATGTTGGTCCATTGGTGGATGTTGGTGTAGGTGGGTTTCATTGGTTGTTTCCACGATGTCGTGGTAGTTGGTTGTTGGTGGTCCATTGGTATTCGTAGGCGGTGTGTTGTTGGCCTCTGAGTGTGGTGAGGATGCCGTGTTTGATGGTGGTGGTGCTGGTTCCTGGGCGTGTGGGGGCGATGGCTTGTGCGGCTTCGGTGCTGTTGGAGTATCGGGCGACGAGCCTGCCGTTGGCCCATTGGTGGATGCTGGTGTAGGTGGTTCCTGGGCGGTGGCGTCTTTTGGGTGCCTGGCGGCGTCTGGCGAGTTGGGTGATGGCGGTTCGGGCGGTGCCGCTGGGGTTGCGGTAGCCGGATTCCCAGGATGAGACGGTCTTGGCGCTGCATCCGAGCAGCTGGCCGAACTCTTGTTGGGTGAGGCGGAGTCGTTTCCGGATGCTCCTGATGTCCTGCGGAGTGTAGGTGGGCATGTGCGCATCCTCCCATCAGTCTGCAATGTAGCACTCTTCATGGGGTGGCGCGGTGGAGCCGGGGGAGGGGACCGTGGATGGCCGGACCCGGACCGCCTTGCCGGGGGGGGGGATCGCACCGCCTGGACGCGGTCCTGGTCGTACGGATCGGGGCCCGCTCGGATGCCGGCACACACACATGCACGGCCCTGTGCTCATGCTCATATGCATATGAAACCTTGTACAGATACACATATGATCATATGAGAAGATGAGCAGATGATCATGCAAGCCCATGCCACGATGATGCTGCCCACACAAAAAAGGAGCGCTGATGGCCGCATTGGCCGAAGCCCAATTCCGGATCCTTCGCGAGCTCGTCGGCGGGGACCGGATCCTGTGCAGCGCGGGCGGACACACCGTGGAGCGCATGGAGAGGGCCGGGCTCATCCGCCGGCAGCCTCACCGTCTCCGAGAAGCGCGCCGTCCTCCCGGAACGGGCCTGCCCCGAGCGCGCCCGACGCCGCCTCATCCTCGGCGGCGCCCGGTCCGTCGCCCGCCCGCCGCAAGCAGCTTCACCCCTTCGCCAGGGAGGGGCCCGCCCGCCTCGCCGGCACCCCCCCGACCGGGGGCGCAGGCTCCACGACCTGGCCTCCGGCCGGCCCGGACGCTGACCCGTGCGGGGACGCCCCTTCCCGGCCTGGGCCCCGGCGCCTTCGTCCGGATCCCCGGGTGCACGCCCCCCCCCCCCCCGGCCGCCACCTCCCGCGCGGAGCCCACCCGCCAGACCCGGCCATCCTGCCCAGCCTCTCGAACCAAGCACGGCCCCGCTCCCCCAACTCCCCCGAATTCGACCCCCATGCCCCAAGACGCCACGCTGCGCACCGGCCACGACCAACGGGCGCCACAAACACGCCCCATCAGCCCGGCTGCACGCCGCCCCCGCCACCGACATCCACCCGCCGGGTCCGCTCCGCCCAATACTTCCACGCATACCCGTAGGCCGACCTGCGCTTCCCCCGACACGCATCACTGACATTGGCATGCGCCGCTCTGGGAGCGCCATGCCCCCTCAGCCAGCGCACCGCATCCTCCACGCTCCTGTACCTCGCCAGAATCTCATGATTGTCCGGATCAACCCGCACCACATCATGATTGGCATGCGCCGACCGCATCCTGCCCCCCACCCGGACCGGCCGGCCAGCGTCCCCGCCCCGCCACGCAGCACGAGCCCGCCGGTTCGACATCCCCCGATACTCGAAGAACGGCGACTCCGCCCGGGGATCATCCCCCACGAACAACAGCCGCTCGGACCCCACCCGCAGAACACGGGCAGCCAGAACCGCCTCAGCTAACGGCACACGACGACGAATATGGTTCTCCGCACGGGTCACCGCATCCCTGCTGGTGACCACGCCGCCCGCCAGATCATTCACAGCCGCGGCAAGCTTCGCCGCCGTGAGCCCGCGCTCGCGGCGCAGCCTCTTCAGACGGGTCCCGTAGTCGGTGTGTTCGCTCATGTCGCCTCCGTCGATGGTCCCTTCCGTGGCGCACCCGGCCTTCCCCGGACGTCCGGCCGGGCCCCCTGCAGGCGGCTTTGGATCGGCCGGCGTCGCGCATTTACTCGACGCCTCCCATTATGTGTGAGTGGTATCATTGTAGCATTTTCTCCGGCTGCCGAGGATCAGTCCCCCGCCCACTTCAGGCGGCCGGGGGATGCCATGCACCCCCGCCGCCGCGGCCGTGCGCGGGCGGAGACTGTCGGCGCCCCGCAGGATCCCCTCCCGTCTTCGGACGTTCAGGGTCCGGGCGCGCCAGTCCCTGAGGAGATGCAAGGGCCCTTTCCGCACCGGCCTTCCGCATCCGTCGAGGAGCACGGCCCGAGCGGCGATGCCCGTCAGCCCTGCCTCCCCCGTGGCCGGAGCGCATCCGTAGGCGTACTGGAAGTCACGGCATCCGATCGTCCTGCCGGTCTCCGGGTCCGTCAGGTCCCCCCCCCCCCCAGCCGGTCGCAGGTGGCGTCGTATCAGTTCCATAGCCCTCCCCTCGTCAATGGCACTAGCGCACACCCCCATTGGGGAGGTTGCTAGTGATTTCAATGCTCCAAGAAGCATCATCGACAGCAGAAGGGCAGCCCGGGTCGATTGGCTCGGGCTGCCGGAGGGGGAGTGGTCGGCCACGGGGGCCGTCCCCAGGAGGCGGGGGAATGAGATGACAGCGGCCCCGCCGACTAAATGGCGAGCGCCGCAGGAGGCGGCACGGGGATGTCCGAGCGAGCCCCGGCCGCTCCATGACCAACCCATGGACAGATGGGGATATGCTGATATCATCATATGTCCATATGTACATCTGAAGATATGACTGATGGCTGAGATGAAAACATGACCATATGACCATACGTATGCCTTGCCTGCGCCAGCCGACGTCGGCATCGGCCATGCAGCAGCGGTGACGGCGCACCGGCCCCGCCGGAGGTTCGGCCGGGGCCGGGGAGGGCTGGTCAGTCCCGATGCGGGCGGTCGCGGAGCCTGATGATGGGGGAGGGGTGGTCTGCGTCCGATGGGATGACAGTGAAGAGCATATGGCCGGTCCGCGAACGGAGCGAGCGCGTGATGATGCCAGCGACCCTGCCCGGGCTGGTGCCGCTGGGCAGGGGCGACCTGTCGTTGCGTGAGAGGAAGTCCTCGTAGATCTCCATGAGTCTGCCGGCGTCCTCGGGTCCCAGGGTGAGGCGGCTGATCGCGGGATGGGTGTTCATCCAGTCCCTGGCCACCTCCGGCAGCGTTCTGCAGCCCGTCTGGGGGCCGGGGCGTGTGCCGGGGTCGACGGGTGCAGGCGGGTCCGTGGGGTCGGTCATTGTCCCTCGTCCAGGTACTTTTCGAGGGCGTCGGCCACGAGGTCGCTCATGGTGGAGTCGCGTTCGACGGCCGCGGTCTTCAGGCGGCGGATCATGCCTCTGCGCATCATGATGGTGGTCTGCACCTTGGGCTCCTTGCGGGTTTCGCCGTCCATGAGTGCTTCGTTGATGTTCTTCTTCTTGCCGCCTGTCATGAGTTTCTGCATGGGGGGCTCCTTATTCCTTGATGTTGGGTAGTTCGAGCAGCTCTGAGGTGAATTCGATGAATCCGGAGTCCGTGGGCACTTGGTTGCCTCCGTTGCTGGCGTTGTGGACCGATTCGCGTTGGGGGATGAGGGTGTCGAATCGGGCCAGGTGTTTGCGTCCGATCAGGTCGATGGCCTGGCGGGTGGTCTTCTGCCGGGGGTTGGCGAAGTTGAGCAGGATGGCCCTGGGGGAGGCGAAGGAGTCGACGGCAGCCAGGGTGCGTTCGGTGTCCAGGGATCCGGGCTTGGCGACGATCATGATGATGTCGGAGACCCGGTCGATGGCCTCGCTCATGGCGTTGCGGATGTCCTGGGGCGTGTCGACAAGGAGGAAGTCGCAGTCGCGTGCGTCCTCCGGGTCGGTGATGTTCCTGGCGATGGCGGTCCTGACCGGGAAGGGGAGAGGGGTGCCGGCTTCCTCGGCGCGGCTGTTCCAGTCGTAGGCGCTGCCCCAGGGGTCCAGGTCCTTGACGATGACCCGGTAGCCTCGCCTGCTCAGCGCCAGGGCAGTCATGATGGTGGCCGTGGTCTTGCCGACGCCCCCTTCACGTTCGCGAATGTGATGACCTTCATGTCAGCCTCCGATCGGTTGCGGTCGTGCGCATGCGCGCATGCCTGCATGTTCCAGCGTCCATATGCTCACATGCCTCCGTATTCATACGTTCATATGACAGTATAGACATATGATTAAGCACATGTGGCCTTTTAATGCCGACGGGCCGCCGCATCATGGGTCGGCATACCAGGGAGGGACGCCTTGCGGATCCTGATGGGTACAGGATGACGCCACCCTTCACAGTGTGAGGGCCGGCGATCAACGGCATCAGTCCGTCCGGCCCGTGCCCGGAGCCAGACGCTGGAGCCGGGCCGCCCAGGCCTTTGCTTCTCTCACTGGCAGCTTCATTTATGTTTCTTCGGATATGTGAAGGGGACGGCTGTTATGGTTGGCCTCAAGTAACGTCGGCGGGATGGGAGGCCTTCTCCATGTATCCGGTTCCGCCGGCAAAGCCTCAGTCAATCAGCCAATGCCACAAGCCTGACCCTTCTGGCATACAGGCTTGCCCATGTGATGCATCCAGTTATTCACATCATCACTGACCCCTCCGCCTTGCGGTGCTGCTGGTGCTGCGGGGGCTGGCGCGGAGCTGCCGCCATGGTTGTATGAGGGCCGGCGTGAGGGCATGTAGCCTTGCCGCCCCCGACTAGTAGAAAGGCCGGACGCTGCTGGGCGGGCGTCAAACGCCGGGCTGGCTGCCGGGCGGCTGAAGCCGCCGCCTGGGCTGGCGGGGCGGCCTGGGCGGCCTGGCTTTTCTGTTGGATGGACGTGTTCACCTGGTCCATGGCCGACTGCAAGGCATCCGCCGCGTCCTGGTAGGCTTCCGCCTTGTCGCCTTTGATGCTGCCGGCCTGGCCGATGGCCTGCTGCAGGCTGTCGCGGACGGCATTGTCCGCCACTTTCCCGTCCGAATCGCTTAAAAGCTTTGAAGCCTCGTCCTTCTTCGCGTTCAAGGCCGTCTTCGCATCATCCAGGCTTTTCGCATCACGGGAGGCCAGCACCGCCTTGCCGGCCTTCGCATAGTAGCGGTCGATGCCCTTCAAGCGGTTGCTGGCCCGTCCGGCCTTGTCGGCGGCGGCGTGCAGATCCGACGTGGACATGGATGCCTCGCATACGACGACCTGCGGCTTGATGTCGCCGGCGGTCTTGATGGTCCTGTGCATGGCGTCCACGGTCTTCGCGTCCTTGACCTGGCCGGCCTGGATGCCGGCCGCCCTGCGATACCTGTTCAAGGTGGCCTGGGCCGACTTGACGCTGGACTGCATGGCCTTGACCGACTGCGTGCAGTCCGTCATCGCGGACTTGTGCTGATGGGACTCGTACACCTTCCAACCGGCCAAACCGGCCGCGGCCAGCACGGCCACCACCACAGGCGCCAGCCACTTCGGACGCGGCTTCCCTGCCGGGCCTGAACCGCCTCCAGGATCTATGGCCGGAGGCAGGTCATCGCCACCCGGCTGCGGATCGTTCTCCTGCGGAGGCTGGCCGCCGGATCCATCAGCATCAGCCAGGCTCCCGGTCTCCCCGTCATCGGGTGTGTGCTCCTCGTCCATGATCCCTCTTTCTTCTGTTGCCTATTTTCGAGTATTGCATGCTTCTTGCCCAAAGTAGGGGGACAGTCGTGGACCGTTGATGATTCCCTTCCTCTACTATGAAGGTGACGACCTCAACGATGGTCCACAAGTAACGCCAGCGGGATAGGAGACCTCCCAAGCAACCAGTCCCTCCGGCAAATTTCAATCAATCAGCCAATACCACACGAACCATCCGGATTACACCCATGATCTGTGTTATCAGGTCGGTGAATCCAGTCATTCCAATTAAATCCGCCGCCTTCTTGCGGCGCTGCTGGTGCTGCGGGTGCGGGGACTGCTGGCGCGGGGCCGCTGCCGTGGTTGTATGCGGGCTGGCGGGAGGGCGTGTAGCCTTGCCGCCCCGGGCTGTTGGCGGGGGCCGAACGTTGGGCGGCCTGGGAGGCGGCTTGCGCCTGCTGTTGGGCGGCCTGGTCGGCTTGGCTTTTCTGTTGGATGGACGTGTTCACCTGGTCGATGGCCGACTGGAGGGCTGCGGCCGCGTCCTGGTAGGCTTTCGCCTTGTTGTCTTTGATGCTGCCGGCCTGGCTGATGGCCTGCTGCAGGCTGTCGCGGACGGCATTGTCCGCCACTTTCCCGTCCGAATCGCTTAAAAGCTTTGAAGCCTCGTCCTTTTTCGCGTTCAAGGTCGTCTTCGCGTCCTCAAGGCTTTTCGCATCACGGGAGGCCAGCACCGCTTTCACGGCCTTGTCCAGGCTGCGGTAGACGTCGTCGCTCCTTTTCGCCTTGCCGGCCATGGCCTGCAGGTCGCCTGCGGACATGGACGCTTTGCATAGGACGGCTTGCGGTTCGATATCCCCTGCGCTGCTGAGGGACTGTTGCATGTCGTCCACCGTTTTCGGGTCCTTCACCTGGTCCTTCCGGATACCGGCCGTTTTACGATACCTGTTCAAGGTGGCCTGGGCCGACTTGACGCTGGACTGCATGGCCTCGACTGATTGCGCGCAGTCCGCCAAGGCGGATTCATGCTGATGGGACTCGTACACCTTCCAACCGACCAAACCGGCCGCGACCAGCACGGCCACCACGCCGGCTGACACCACAGGCGCCAGCCACTTCGGGCGGAGCTTTTGTTCCCTGTCTGGCGGATTCTGGGACTCGAACATCGCAGGGTCATTCACTTCCTCGACACCGGATTCCTGATCCTGGTTAGTCTTGCTCATAAGTCCCTTTCTTTCGTAGCTCATTTGGAATGTCACACACTTGGCCCATAAGGCGGGAAGGAGCAAAGCTGTGGATTATTGCTCGTCGCTTATACTGCGTTTCTGGATCAGCAGGCCAAGAAGGTGGGATAGCTTCATTGTCCTGTGCAGCTTCTCGGTCGACTGATACGTGCACCCGTGCCTTTCATGCCCGGACTTGACATTCCGCACCGTAAACCCGAGCTCCCTGGTTTTCCGACCCGCATGGTCTCTATATGTTCCTCCTTGACCTGAGGGAACTGATAGTATCCCTCCAACGTTTTCCAGTCTACGCATATCCCCGTCGATCCCCAGCCTGCGTCCATTTTCCTCTACCTGAACCTGTCGACGGTTGTAGAGAAGGTTTATGCTGATCAGCAAGCCAGCACTTCAATATAGTGGCGGCAGAACGAGATCTATTCGTTTGTCGAATCATGGTCGATATAACAGCGATTCGACGAAGGACGCATTATTCTCCCATTAGTCAGGCGAGAACTGACGGAATATCCAATACAACGACGTGAGAGCAGCGGAGGAATTGATCCGGGGGGGGGGTTGGTGCAAGCCGGGTCGGAAGCGTCGTTCTGCTCAGCGTGCGGATCTGGCGAATTATCTCGTACTGCGGTCTTTGATGTTTTCGCTGGCGGTGAAGGGCAAGTCGGAATGTGCTGTTCCTTGTCTTGTCCATGCAGCCAACCAACTGGGCTCCACTTCGGCAGCGTTGATAAACGATCTGGTGATGAGGACCATAAACAGCACTCGCGCGTTTTAAAGTCCACGGAATCCGGGCGGATCCACGGAACCTCGCTATTTCCTTATGCCTGAGCCACCAGAGTGCTCCGAATCGGGGTCGACGACTTCACCTTCCATTTGCCGTGTGTCATGCGTGCGCCTTGATCGAAGCAGCGCCCTGGGGAAGGTCTTAGACGGGCTGGACCATACCTTCCATAAGGTCGCCGTTAAACATTGTCGGCATATCGTGCCAAAACACCGGATCCAGTTGGTCGGAAATCTCTTATACGCCCACCTGCCCGTATCGAAGGCGTCGCTGACCGGCCAAATAGAACACCTCAAGAAAGAACGGGACAATCCGGATTGGACATGTTGAAGTTCAAACGGCTCCAAGCTGCGTGAAGCTAGGTGGCGACCTGTACCCGGGCCGCCCGGCCGCGTACGAACGTATGCTGCAGTACACTTTCAAGAGGCAATCCGCGTCCTTGAAGATGCTTGCCAATATGCGTATGGGACTTGACCGAACAGCTCTTGTGCGCAGTTGATGCCTGCCGGAGCCAGGCTCAGCAGGCGTGGCAGGATGCATGCTCGGATAAGGTACCGTCCAGTGAGTTTGGGATGCATCATCTGAATTGCCAGATATGGATTAACCCAATGCGGCAGTTCATGCTGATGGCAAGTGATCTTCACAGGCGTGGCAGAATGGCATCATACTATGGGCAAGACTGCAGGCTAAGTTCTGTTGCTACTAGCAAACCCCCTCCCTAAGCTGCAGCTTAGGGAGGGGGCACGATCCGATAAGGAGATCATCATGGCAAACGCCGCCGCTCAGGAACCCGATGCTGCGCAGGATCAGAGATACGACCCCTACATAGTTAAGGCGGCATGCTGGCTTGAAGACCACCATGCCGATAAGAATACGGAGATGTTAACGCTGGCCTACTGGGCCAAGGGCCACGCAGACGGCTCGCACTGGGCAGCCGTGGCCCAGGACGGAAGCATAGTGGGTGAAGCCGACCCGGTCAGAGACCACTCCGGCAATATCGTTGGCTACTGCACGACCCCAGAGACCTCAGAACGCTACCACCTGGACCTTAATACGGCCGCCGACCTGGCCATTGGCGAGATACAGAGGGCTGTGGGCATGAATGTCGCCTGGGCGCACAGCGACGACCTGAGCGGCCCAGCCGGGCCGATCGAGATGGATCGGTTCGAACGGTACATGGACAGGTGGAAGCAAAGCCTAGAACAACAGCCGACCCCGCATGAGTGCGGTAGAGCCAGGCGCGAAATGCAGGGGCTCGCTGCGCCGGTAGAGCTTCCGCCCCACACCCTGTCAACTTGGTTCAGGTCGATCATCGGACTGCTGCGTAAGTTCAGGGGCAAACAGCGCCCCTGAAAACGCTTGTCTACATCTACTCTATATAGGTCGATTCTTGTTCTGCCTGGACCCGAACCATGTTACGAGGATGGTGCCGTCGCCAGCGAACGGAGACTGGCCGCCGACTGCACCATGCCCGGAGCAACAGGTCGGAGTCGACCGGCCCAGGCCTTTGTCTCTCCTGGCGGCTTCCTTGATTCCCTTCCGCTACTATGAAGGGGACGGCCATTATGGTCGCCCACAAATAACGCCAGCGGGATAGGAACCGTCCAAAGTAACTGGTCCTGCTGGCAAATTCTTAATCAATCAGCCAATACCACACGAACCATCCGGATTACACCCATGCCCACCGGTAGTGTTTGAGTGGCTCCATTCCTCAAAGCTTTGGCCGCCTCCTCCTTGTGGTGCTGCTGGTGCGGGTGCTGCGGGTGCTGGCGCGGAGCCTCCTCCGCTGCCGTGGTTGTATGAGGGCTGGCGGGAGGGCGTGTAGCCTTGCCGCCCCGGGCTGTTGGCGGGGGCCGAACGTTGGGCGGCCTGGTCGGCTTGGCTTTTCTGCTGGATGGAGGCGTTCACCTGGTCGATGGCCGACTGGAGGGCGCCGGCCGCGTCCTGGTAGGCTTTCGCCTTGTTGTCTTTGATGCCGCCGGCCTGGCTGATGGCCTGCTGCAGGCTGTCGCGGACGGCGTTGTCCGCCACTTTCCCGTCGGAATCGCCCAGGAGTTTTGATGCCTCGTCCTTTTTCGCGTTCAAGGCCTTCCTGGCGTCATCCAGGCTTTTCGCGTCACGGGAGGCCAGCACCGCCTTCGACGCCTTGTCCAGGCTGCGGTAGACGCCGTCGGTTCTTTTCGCCTTGCCGGTCGTGGCCTGCAGGTCGTCTGTGGGCATGGACGCCTCGCATCTGAAGGCCTGGGCCTGGGTGTGCTTGGCCTTCCCGGCGGTCTTGGCCATATCCTTCACGGTCTTCGCGTCCTTGACCTGGTCCTCTTTCACGGCGACGGCCTGAAGGTAGCTGGAGGAGGCCGCCTCGGCCCGCTGCTCCGAACCCTTCACAGCGCGCACCTGCCGGGAGCACTGCGCCAGGGCCCGGTCGTGGCTCCTAGCCGCAGACACCTTCCAGGCGATCAGACCGGCCGCCGCCAGCACCGCCACGACCACCACGACGATCACCGGCGCCAGCCACTTCGGGCGGGGCTTCCCTGCCGGGCCCGAACCGCCTCCAGGCTCCTGACCATCCATCGGCTCTATGGCCGGGGGCAGACCATCCTGAGCCGTCCCCATGCTATTCTCCTGCACAGGCCGGCCGGCAGGCTCACCGGCATCAGCCAAGATCCTCGTCTCCTCATCATCGGGCTCCTCGTCCATGATTCCTCTCTCATCAGTCGCTCATACAAGCATTGCACGGTTCTTCCCCAAGGTGGGGGGGGGGACAGCCACGGATTACCTTCCGCCGCCCTCCCCGCACCCTCCCTGATCCAAAGGCTGAACCAACGGAAAGCCCCAAACCGCCCTCCAAGGCCATGCTCGAAGCTCAGACGCCGGAGCCGGCCGAACCGGACCCGCAACTCTCCTGGAAACCCCATTCATGCTCCCTTTCCACTACTATGAAAAAGATGGCCATTATGGTCGCCCACAAATAACGCCAGCGGGGTAGGAGACCTTCCAAGCAACCGGTCCCGCTGGCAAATTCTCAATCAATCAGCCGATACCACACGCACCACCTTTCTGGCATTGGCTCGGTCGGCTGTGTTGTTGCACCCAGCTATTCCAATCGAATCCGCCACTTCCTCCGCCTTGCGGCCCTTGCGGCGCTGCTGGCGCGGGAGCCGGTGCGGCCGGGGCTGGCGCGGAGCTTCCTCCGCTGCCACGGTTGTACGAGGGCCGGTAGGAAGGCGTGTAGCCGCCCCGGCCCCCGCCGTAGGAAGGAGCCGAACGCTGCTGGGCGGCCTGCGCCTGCGCCGCCTGCTGCTGGGCGGTCTGATCCGCCTGCACTTTCTGCTGGATGGAGGCGTTCACCTGGTCCATGGCCGACTGGAGAGCAGAGGCCGCATCCTAGTAGGCCTTCGCCTTGCCGCCCTTCACCTGGCCGGCCTGGCTGATCGCCTGCTGCAGGGCATCCCTGGTCGCATTGTCCGCCACCTTCCCGTCCGAATCGGCCAGGAGCTTCGATGCCTCGCCCTTCTTCCCGTCCAAAGCCGACTTCGCATCATCCAGGCTCTTCGCATCACGGGAAGCCAAAACCGCCTTGCCGGCCTTCGCATAGTCGCGGTCGAGGGCCTTCAGGCGGTCGCTGGTCCGCCCGGCCTTGCCGGCGGCGGCGCGCAGATCCGACGTGGACATGGACGCATCGCATGCGACCACCTGCGGCTTGATGCCGCCGGCGGCCTTGACGGCCCTGCGCATGGCGGACACGGTCTTCGCATCCTTCACCTGGTCCGCCTGGATGCCGGCCGCACCGCGATACCTGCCCAAAGCGGCCTGGGCCGACCTGACGCTGGACCGCATGGCCTTCACCGACTGCATGCAATCCGTCATCGCGGACTCGTGCCGGCGGGACTCGTACGTCTTCCAGCCGCCGAAGCCAGCCGCCACCAGCACGACCGCCACGACAGCGGCAATCAACGGCGCCAGCCACCTTGGATGCGGCTTGTGCTCGTCGTCTGCCGGGTCATGCGGCTCGGATGCAGGGGGCTCCTGCTCGAACACCTCCGGGTCGTTCACTTCCTCGACGCCGGGCTCCTTATTCTCGTTCATAACGCCCTTTCTTCCGTTCCTTTTCGAGTATTGCATGCTTCGTCCACAAGGTGGGGGGCAAGCCGTGGATCATTCCCCGCTGCTCTCCCTGTGCTCCCTGATCCACAGGCTGAGCAGGTCGGACAGCTTCATGCCCTTCTCCAGGGCCATGAGCTTCATGGCCTTGTGCTCCTCTTCGGTCAACTGATACGTGTACCCGTGCTTCTCCGATCCGCCCTTGACGTTCCGTACGGTAGCCGTGAGCTCCTTGGTCTTCTGGCCCTCATGGATCTTCATGCGCTCCTCCTTGGCTGCAGGGACCGGAAGGCCCCTTAACGTTTTCCGTTTTTAAAGTTTACCGATTTTAGCGTTTTCCGGTATAAACGTTTTCCAGTTTACCATCCTCCGGACCCCCGGCCAACAAGGCGCTCCATTCCGTCCTCCTCCCTTCAGGCTTGGATCTGCCGGCGGCTGCCGAGCCCGTCCAGTCCCAAGGCGACCTTCTCCGCCGCCTTGCCGCCCTCCCTTATGGCCGCCGCCGACACGACCCTCCTGGGGGCTTCCGACCGCACCAGGCCCAGCCGGGCCTCCATGTCGGCCATGAACCCGCCCAGCTGCGATTCGCGGACCAGGACGAGTTCACGGCCGGCTCTGGCAAATTCACCCCGACCGCCCCCGGCTTCGGCATCACTCTGCTCCTGGGCCTCCCGCGCCCTCCTGATCTCCTCGTACCGCTCCCGGATGCGCTCCTGGAAGCCCTTGTAGTACCCGTTGCGCCACTTGGCGTTGGCCTTGCCACGGCAGTCCCTGGCCGCCTGGCGCCAGTGGGAGGCGCGATAGGCCTCCATGCTGGTCCAGACCATCTCCGCCTGCCGGCAGTCACGCCCGGTCCCGCAGAACACCACGGCATCGACGACCCGCCGGTTGTTGCCCGCCAATGATGATTCGAAATACGTGTCGCACCGATTGCCTCCGGCGACGAAATCGGCCAGATCGGCCATGTCCCGGTTCATCGGATCGGGGGACAGGCCCACCCTGTGCCTGATGATGGGGTCGTTGCGCCGCTCCTGGCTGTGCAACTGCCAGTCCTCGATGGCGTACATGGTCATGATCTTCTGAGCCTGCTCCCATGCGGTGGAGGCCTCGCTTTCGCTGGCGGCCGGATCCTCCGCAATGGCCAGCAGCATCTTCGCCCTGTCGAGCATCCGGTCGTACTTGCCGTCGCCCATGATGCCCTCCCTCCGTTATTGAATGGCCTGATTCATGATTGCCTCCCGGTTTTCATGTTTTCCGGTTTAAAATGTTTCCGGTTTTAAAGTTTTCCGGTTTTCCGACTCCTCTCCTCCTCTTCGCCTTCCTCGTGCCAGGCGATCACGGCGGAGGCGATGCACCTGTTGCGCTCGTCCGCGAGGACCGCCACGTCCGCCGGCTTCCTAGGGGGGGGGGAGTCGTCCGTTTGACGTTTTCCGGTTTCCTCGTTTTAGCGTTTTCCGGCTCCCCCTCTTTCCGGTTGCCGGCGGGGGTGCTTCAGAACGCTTCCACCAGTTCCGTCGCGGCTTCCTGGTAGCTGCTCATGGCCGGCAGGACGTTCGTGCCGGAGGCGCGCAGCGTCGCCTGCCGGTTGGGGATGATGGTGCTGAACCCCATCAGGTCGGCGGCCTTGAGCTTGTCCACGGCGTTCCTTAGGGCGATGGTGCCGGGACGGGCCAGGGTCACGAGCACCGTCAGGGGACGGTCGATGCATTCGGCCATCTCGATGAGGTGGTCGGTGTCATGGCGGCCGGGGGAGGTGACGAGGATGGCCAGGTCGGCCGCGTCGATGCCGGCCTGCACGATCTGCATCTGCTCCGGAAGGGTGTCGATGAGCACCCAGGTGTCCGGATCGCTTTGCGCGTCGACGTTGCGCATGTTGGCGGGCGTCACCTCGAAGGGGAGGGGGGCGCCCGCCCTGCTGGCCGCCTGCGCCCATTCGGTGGCGTCCCCGGACGGGTCCAGGTCCCTCACCTCGACCTTTAGGCCTCTTCTGCGCAGGGCCAGGCCCGTCATGATCGTGGAGGTGGTCTTGGCCACCCCGCCCTTGTTGTTGGCGAATGTGATCGTCGGCATGATGTTCCCTTTCTTCCTTGTTGAAATCTGTTTCAGTCGTCGAAGAGCCCCGGCTGCGATACGCCCCCCGGGCCGTCCCGGCAGGCCTCGCGGCGTCTGTGGAGCGCCCTGGTGCGGGTGGCCATCTTCCTGCAGGTCTCGATCGCGTCGGGGTGGGCCTGCAGCCATTGCATGAAGTTCGACATGAGGGCGCGCCGCTCCCCGTCCGTGAGCAGCCACCTGCCGCGTCCGGCCGTGACCTCGACGCCCAGGCTCTGGGCGAGATGCGCGATGTAGCGGCGTTCCGTGTCGTTCAGCCCGCCCATGATGCCCGCGTTCTTCATGCGCTGCACGACCGCCAGGGCCAGGCACCTGTCCTTCAAAGGGCACACCCCGCACAGGGCGCGTGCGGCGGCATGGAGCCGCCGGTCCCTCGACGCCGACCTGGTGTCGTCGATGCCCCACATGTAGTCCACGAGCGGGGATTGGACCATCGAGCAGGGCGCCGCCTTCGGCCGTCTCCATCCGCCCGTCTGCCCGTCTGCTTCGCCGTCGGTCATCGGTCCCGCCTCCTCTCGATGCCATGGGTCGCCTGGTTGCGTGGATCCTGGCCGCACACCGGGCAGGATCCCGGATCCATGGGCCGTCCCGACATGGAGTCGAACGCCGCGAAATGGTCGCGGATGCGCTCTATCCCCTGATCCTCGTACACCGGGCGCTTCCTCCCGTCGGCCACGCTCGTGACCATGCGGGGGCCGTCGGCGGGGCCGGACCGTACCCGTTTGAGCGCGGACGCCCCTTTCGGGTCGCCCTGCATCTGCCGGAGGATGGCCGGCCAGTTCCTCTCAAGGGAGCGCGCCCCGGTCAGCGCGGTCCGCCAGAACCCGTCCTGGCGGGACCGGAACCCGTCGCTGGCGGGGGCCGTGCACCACCTGACGACCGCAAGCACCAGGTCGGCCCCGTGCTCCCGGACCAGCCGCGCCGCAGCATCCGTGTCGCTGGGCCTTGGGTTGATCTGGAGCTCCAGGGACGTGCGCAGGGCATCGGTCACACGGGTGGTGTCCCGATCCGCGTCCGTCTCCGGGCCCTTCCGGGGGGCCCCTCGTCAGAGGGAGAGGGGGATGGTTTAAGTATTACTGGTTTGTCTGTCACCGGTGACAGGTCAGAATCCGCATGGGTGACAGGTCTGGCTTCGGCCACGGTCTTTTGACCTGTCATTTTGACAGGTCTAACCTCCAAGAGGCTCTCTTCTGTCTCCTCGACCTGCTCGGCCGGCACGCCCATGCTCAGGTTCCAGACCACCGGACGGAACTGCGGAGGGATGACCTTGCCGTGTGCGTTCCTCGCGGCCATGGACTGGTTGCCCCTGGAGATGATGCCCCGTTCCTCCAGCCACGTCAACTGCCGGCGCACCGTCGAATCGGAGATGTGCAGCTCATCCGTCAGGGTCCTCACGCTCGGCCACGTATTGCGCCCGTCGACGCCTGCCCTGTCGGCCAGGCTGACCAGGATCAGCCGTGCCGTGGTATTGCCCCCGACCGGAGCCTTCCTCAACGCCCAGGAAGTAGCCTGCCAGCTCATCTGCCATCCTCTTCGGCCATCCCCCGGCCATCCCGGAGGCTGCGCTGAACATACCGCCGCATGTCGGCGACGTCATACAAGGGCAGCCTCAACTCCAGGGAAAGACCGAAATCCATGCTCCCGTCCGAAGGGGCCGACGCCAGATGCGACAATTCGACCCTGCTCAGGCCACGGCAGCAGTCAAGGATCCAGCCTGGCGCGGAACGGGAGGGGTGAACGACCCTGGAACGGATATGCGATGATGTCCCCCCACCCGCATCCAAAAGGCGCGTACCATGAATATCACGCGCGGAGAAAAGCGCGGAATTGTTAGAATCGGACACGTGGAATGCTCCTAACATCAGGGTGCATCCGGGGATCTTGGCGGAACGTCGGATGCGCCAGTGGTCATTTCATGGGAAGGTCTCTTGGTTATAGGAACCAGGAGGCCTTCCTTTTTATACGGGTTGAAGCGGTTTGGACAAAGGGATGTCGCTAATGCCTAAGACGAAGTCGGAGGACAGTCCGAAAAGTTGATGAAGAGCAATCAGGTCCTTTTGCTGCCAAGTTGTCTTGCCTCGCACCTTGTTACTGATGTTCACGGAGGTTTGACCCAGCAGCCCGGCAAGAGCTGAATAGGAGAGCCTCTGACTCTTTAACCACCAGTACATGTTTGACATAAATCCTCATTACTTTGTTAACTGACATTTAAATAGTAGAGTAAATTTTGACTTTGCGCAAACTTGGTGATTAACTAAAAACAATCAGTTAGAAAAGTGAGCTGTGCTTAGGAAATGGAGCCACAATGAGTTCTGCAAGTGCTGTTGTAGAAGCAACCTCCGAGGATCATGCAACTTATGAGGATGAGGTACTTCGATACAACATTAAGATGCTGCTTGCGGCCACTCCGGGGGTCAACCAAACGACCCTGGCACGGGTCTTTAACATCACGACCGCCGGAATGTCTTATAAGCTCAACAGGCCAGGCCGTTTATCTTTCAAAGACGTAATCCTCATCGCCGATGAGTTGGGAACCTCGGTTCAGGCACTGATGGATGATTCAGTTTACAAGCGTATGAATGATTGGACTCTGAAGAACGGGAAAGGTACAGAGTTGGGTGACGGTAACAGGATGGGTGAGGGCAGAGCCCGGTATTTCCTTATTCCTGAGTCGTCAGAGTGCCCCGGATGCGATTCGAACGCACGACACCTTCTTTAGGAGAGAAGTGCTCTATCCCCTGAGCTACCGGGGCAACGGAAACTACTGTACCACGAAGTGCGACTCGGGCAGGTCGCTGCTGTGCAGGCTAGGACCGTGCGTCTCCTGGAGAAGTTAGCCTCCTATCCATGCCCACCGTACTGTCATGGTTTACAATTGCTCAACGGTCAAGCTGGCTGTGTATTCCTTGGAAGGGAGCTGAGCTGGCGATGATTAGCTGGAGGAAACCATGGCGCAATTCAGACGGTCCTTCCTGGTGAAGCATGTCTTTGGGTGGACGGCTAGGCTGCTGGCGCTGGTCAGCTTGCTGGCCTTAGTGGCGCGTGCCTGCCCGGCATGGCTGTCATCGATCCCATATCTGCCGGATCTGGCAGCGCTGACGCCCTGGTTCGTCCTTTTGGGTCTGCTGGCCCTGGTCCTGGCTCTGATGGCTTCACGATGGTTCACGGCTTTGGTGCTTATAGCCGCCTTGGCCCTGAATGTCTACTGGCAGTATCCCTTCTATCAGGAAGGGTTCGAACTCAACGGGCAAGCAGATCGGCTCATAGCCCTTGAGCATCCCGACAGGTACGATGATGTGGCCCGGGTCATGACCCTGAACGTCTACAAGGGTCAGGCCGAAGCCGATCAGATAGTCAAGACCGTCAGCGACAACCGGGTCGAAGTGCTGGCTTTGCAAGAGGTCAGCAAGGATTTTGTGTACCGGCTGCACAAGGCCGGCATCGACCGATATCTGCCGCACGAGCAGCTTTCCACATCTTCGAAGGAATATGCCAACGGTCTTTGGACGGCCGCGCCAATGCAGTCGCCATCAAAGGATGACGTGGGATCTCGTTCCTCCATGATGCCGGCGGCCAGCATCGACTTCGGCAGAGGCAAGACCAGCGTCAGGTTCGTCTCAGTCCATACCACCTCGCCGCAGCCGGGCAGCTGGAATGCCTGGCGACGCAGCGTATCCGACCTGGGAACTCTGCGAAAGCATGACCACACCCGGTATGTGCTGATGGGAGATTTCAATGCTACCTATGACCATGCCGTTTTCCGAGACATGCTGGGGGAGCGGTTCAGCGATGGGGCACGTCAGGCCGGACATGGCATGAGCATGACCTGGCCGGCCGACAAGGCCCCCCTGCCCAGGTTGGCGGCCATCGATCATGTTGTAGTGGACCGTGACATCAGGGCCAGCCGGCTGCAGGCCATACCCATCGCAGGTTCGGATCACGCGGCTCTGCTGGCCACTCTGATGGTGGAGTAGCGGGCTTTTCAGCCTTCCAAGTTGGACTGGGTGCCAGCCTGTGCCCCAGCGCTGGCCTGTTCCTGTTGGGCGGCATCGAGCCTGGCCCTCACCTGGCCCAGCAGTTCCTGGGCGCGCTTGGCCAGTGCCTCGCCGATCTCCCACTGACGCATGGAGGCATCCAGATCCAGGCCGCCGGCTTCCAGCGCTTGAACCGCCTGAATCAGCTGATCCCGGGCCTGCTCATAGGGCAATTTAGCGATGGTTTCGCGTTCCTTCTGGCTCAGGGCCGAGGCCAATACCGGCTGTTCCTTCGCTTTCTCCTGGGTCTGTTCTTCGTCGGTATCGCTCATGCCTGCTCCTCTTCTTGTCTGATTCTTATCCGATGCGTTATCCCAATTCCTGATGACGCAGATGCTTATCGCGGTTGATTATATGCGGCTGATTACGTCAAATCGGTCACTGCCCGTCGATGACCCTGGTCTCGATGCGTCCCTCTTTGACGGTCAGAGTCAGATCCTGATCGGCCTGAACCTGCTGGGGACTGATGACCACCTTCCCGTCCAGGGCCTGCACGACTGCATATCCGCGGTCCAGGGTGGACTGGGGAGAGAGGGCGGTCAGTGAAGATTGCAGCTTCTCGACGGTCAGGGAGGCATCATCAACGATCCGTCGCAGGGCTATGTCCAGTCGGACCAGAGACTCGTCGACCAGCCGTTGGGGCTTGTCCAGCATGGTCTGTGGCCTTGTCAGGCTGGGACGGTTGGCATATCCCTCAATCAAACGCGTCTCGCCTTCGACCATATTTTCGATACGTGCGTTTATGTGCATCCGGGCCTCCTGGATGATGCCCTCTTGCTCGACTAGGTCAGGCACCACCCGCTTGGCTGCGTCGGTTGGAGTAGAGGCGCGCAGATCTGCCGCCAGGTCGATCAGGGTCCAGTCATCCTCGTGGCCAATGGCCGAGACGATGGGGGTGGCGCAGGCTGCCGTGGCTCGGACCACGGACTCGTCCGAAAAGCCCAGCAGATCCTCGAAACTGCCGCCGCCTCTGGCTACAATAATCACATCCACAGCCGGATCAGCATCCAGCTTCTGGATGGCTTCGATCACCTCGGGGGGGCACTGAGGGCCCTGGACGTGGGCGTGCACCACTGAGAATTCGATAGTGGGCCAGCGCAGACGGGCGTTGGTGATCACATCCCCCTCGGCCCTGGCCTTGGGTGCGCAAATCAGGCCGATGCGCCGGGGGAATTCTGGCAGGGGAACCTTGTTCTCCACATCGAAGAGGCCCTCGCCCTTGAGCTTGCGCCTGAGCTGGTCGATCTGCTCTTTCAGGTCGCCGGTGCCTACACGTTTGATCCGGTCGGCCATAAAGCTCAAACGGGTTTGTTTAATCCACAGGTCAGGCCGCCCGTGGACTACCACCCGGTCGCCTTGGCGGAATTCCCGGGCCTGGGCGGCGAAGGCGCGGAATCCCATGACGTTGATGGAAATGTCCTCGAAGTTGTCGCGCAGGGTCAGGTATGCCGAACCTGTCCGGCGGGTGTTGATCTCCACGATCTGACCCTCCACCCAGGCTCCGGGCCAGCGGGCCACCGCGTCGTGGTACTTCTGGCTGAGCACACTGACCGGCCACGGGTCTTCCTCGGTGGTATCGCGCGCCAGGCGGGGCAGCTGTTCAAGAGGTTTGGGGGCCAGCCCTGACGAGGATGTGCCAGCCGCCGCACCCATTGACCCCTGCATGTTCGCATCCATGTATGCTCGCATCTGATGCCTCCTGACCATCGGTTTCGCCAGCCTGACCAACTCATCTGACATGCCTGTACAGGTGGTATTCGGGTTGGTCAGTGAAGGAAACGTTCTCTCAGGGTCTCTCAATACGGGGACAATTCCATATGCTCTGGAGGCTCTCTAGAGGCCCTCTGCCGGTTGCTCCTGAGCTGATTTCGCCGAGGGCACAGTGGCATTTCTTTCACTCGCTAGCAGGCTGGAACTGAGACGAAAGCATGGAAGGCGAGGGTTGCAACCAACGCTTTGATGTACCTGCCCTAGTCTGCGGCTTACCTGCAGCAGAGGCGGTTTCCTGGCGGCTGTGTCAAAGGAGACAGCACTGATTCCCTGATATCGCAGAAGTTATTTACGTTCTGGCGGTAGCATAAATAGAGTAAGCCGGATATGGTGCGGTTCCCGCTTCTTGAACCCATCATGCGGCGGTCTCACGGATTGAGGTTGTTTCATGTCTGATGGCGTCGACATAGCAGGTCGATATAAGGGCACAGGGCCGCGGGATCTCCTGCGTGTGGGCTTGGACATCGGCTCTACTACAGTCAAAGCCGTGGTTCTGGGCACAGGCGACGGGCTGGATCAGGCGCTTTTCAATGACTATCGCCGTCATCATGCCAATGTGCGGCAGTGCGTGGCAGAACTGGTCACCGACATCAAGCTTTCCCTGTCGCGGGTTGGTTTGGCCGGCAATCCCATCAGTCTGGTGATCACCGGCTCGGGCGGGTTGGAGCTGGCCAGCCAGCTTCAGGCTGAATTCGCCCAGGAGGTAATTGCCGAGACCGAGGCCATCAACGCCACCTATCCAGAAGGGGATGTGATCATCGAGCTGGGCGGCGAAGATGCCAAAATCACCTATCTAAAGCCTACTCCGGAACAACGAATGAACGGGTCCTGCGCAGGCGGGACCGGTGCTTTCATCGATCAGATGGCCACCCTGCTCAACACCGATGCTTCAGGGCTGAACGATATGGCCTCCAAATACAAGACTATTTATCCTATCGCCTCGCGCTGTGGGGTCTTCGCCAAGTCCGACCTCCAGCCCTTGATCAACGACGGAGCCGCTAAGGAGGATCTGGCTGCGTCCATTTTCAACGCCGTTGCCACACAGACCATTTCCGGTCTGGCCTGTGGACGTCCCATCCGCGGCAACGTAATCTTTTTGGGCGGGCCCCTCTTCTTTATGAGCGAGCTCAGGGAAGCCTTTAAGCGGATTCTCCAGGACAGGGTAAGCCGCTATATCATTCCCGAGAATGCACACCTCTATGTGGCCTATGGCGCTGCCATCATGGCCGGTCGCCACGACCAGGATGACCAGGACAGCGCGGCGCAGGTCAAGACTGACTACTCGCCTGAGTCCGACGTGAACGACCCCTTCGGCCCGGCTTGGGGACTGGACCAGGCGGAGGTCGACAGGGCACGGTCCGGAAAGGCTTCGAGCCTGGACAAGATGGCTCTGCAGGATGCCATGCAGGATGGCCGCACCACCACCGTGGTGGACGGTGAAAATAAGGTTCCGGCGACCGAAACCGCCAAGGATGCCAGCCAAAATCAAGACATGCACTTTGAACTGACCTCGCTGGATGGTGTCCTTTCGGCATTGAAGGGCTTGGAGAACATGCCCTCGACGGCCAGAACGATCCGGCCGCTCTTCCTGAATGAAGACGAGCGCATGGAGTTCAACGACCGGCATGGGTCCCAGGTCATCCCTACTGGAGATCTGTCTGGGGCCAAGGGGCCGCATTTCCTGGGCATCGACGCGGGCAGCACGACCATCAAGGCCGTGCTGATCAATGACGACAAGACTATCGTCTGGTCCACTTATGGGGTGCATAAGGACAGCCCGCTGATCGCTGCCGCCAACATCGTCAAGGAGGTCAGGAAGTCCCTGCCGGAGGGCGCTTACATCGCCCGCGCCTGCGCTACTGGCTATGGTGAGGGTCTGGTCAAGGCCGGTCTGCATGTTGACGAGGGTGTGGTCGAAACAATGGCCCACTACCGGGCAGCCGAGGAGATCAGCCCCGGCGTCACCTCGGTCATCGACATCGGCGGACAGGATATGAAGTACATTGCCGTCAACGATGGGGTCATTGATTCGATTTGCGTCAATGAGGCCTGCTCGGCAGGCTGCGGATCCTTCCTGCAGACCTTCGCCCAGTCCATGGGCATCAGCATCCAAGACTTCACCAAGCAGGCGCTGGCCTCCGAGGCCCCGACCGATCTGGGCTCCCGTTGCACGGTATTCATGAACTCCTCGGTCAAGCAGGCTCAGAAGGAGGGCGCATCCCCGGAGGATATCGCCGCCGGTCTTTGCTACTCGGTGGTCAGGAATGCCCTCTACAAGGTCATCAAGCTGCGTGACGCCAACGCTCTGGGGCCGGTGGTCGTTGTCCAGGGAGGGACCTTCCTCAATGATGCCGTTCTGCGGGCTTTCGAGCTCCTGACCGGTCGCAAGGTGACCAGGCCCAACATTGCTGGGCTCATGGGAGCCTATGGTGCTGCACTCACGGCCCGTATGCACTGCCCGCAGAATGAAGAGATCGAGGATCTGACTGTGGCCAGCTCTATCCTGGCAGGGGACGACTTGGATAACCTCTCCATGACCACCACCCACGATGTCTGCAAGCTCTGCCAGAACCACTGCAAGCTGACCATCACCGAATTCAAAGATGGCGGCCGCTATGTGACTGGGAACCGTTGCGAACGTGGCGGAGACAAGAACCGCAAGCGCTCCGACAGGCCTAACCTCTACGACTTCAAATACAAGCGGGCCTTCGCCTACCGCCGTCTGACCCCGGACAAGGCCACCAGGGGCGATATCGGCATTCCCCGTGTGCTCAACATGTACGAGGACTACCCCTTCTGGTTCACCCTGCTGACCTCATTGGGCTTCCGGGTCATGATCTCGGGGCGTTCCAACCATGAGCTCTTCGAGAGCGGGATGGAGTCCATCGCTTCCGAGAACATCTGCTACCCGGCCAAGCTGGTCCACGGGCATATCCACTCCCTGGTGGACAAGGGCATCAAGACCATCTTCTATCCCTGCGTCACCTACGAGCAGGAGCTGGTTCCCGATACGGACAACCATTACAACTGCCCCATCGTGGCCAACTACCCGGTGGTGATCGAGGCCAACATGGCCGAGCTCAAGGAGAACGGTGTCCGCTTCATGCGGCCCTATTTCAACCTGTCCAACAAGGAGAAGATGGTCGAGCGGATCGTCAAGGTCTTCGACTGGGCCAAGGTGAGCGAGGAGGAGGCCCGGACCGCCGTTCAGGAGGCTTACAGGGAGGATGCCCGGTTCAAGGAGGACATCCGCCAGGAGGGGCTTCGCGCTCTGGCTTACATGCAGGAGTACGGGGTCAAAGGCGTGGTGCTGTCCGGACGCCCCTATCATGTGGATCCCGAGGTCAACCACGGCATTCCCGAAACCATCTGCTCCTTGGGCATGGCCGTGCTCTCCGAGGACTCCATCTGCGAGCTGGACGTACATGACCTGCCTAAGCTGAGTGACTACATCATTCCAGCGGCAGGTGAACGGGCGCTGGCCTCCAACAACCCCACGGCCGCCAAGTTCCGCAAGACCGTACCAAGCTTCGGCGACGATCATCAGAAGATGCCCTTGAGGGTGACCGACCAGTGGGCCTACCATTCCAGGCTCTACTCGGCCGCCAAGTTCGTCTCCGAGTATCCCGACCTGCAGCTGGTCCAGCTGGTCAGCTTTGGATGCGGTGTGGATGCCATCACCACCGACCAGGTCCAGGAGATTCTAGCTGACAAGGGCGATGTCTACACGCAGTTAAAGATCGACGAGGTCTCCAACCTGGGTGCGGCCAAGATCCGTCTGCGCTCGCTGAAGGCCGCCATGGACGAACGTCACCAGCGGGGTCTGGCCCAGGAGAACAGCGAAGACCAGGAGGAAGCCCCCGTTATGGAGCAGGCGCATGTGAAGGCCGGGGTCAAGGAAGTTGATTCGTTGCCTGACCTTGTTCAGGCGGAGGATCCATCTGATTCCCATGATTCTCAGGAATCTCAAGAGTCTGCCAGCCATATTGCAGTAATGGATGCAGGTGCGTCTGACAAGCAGAAATCCGATGGGTTCCGGTCCACCAACGCACAGAAAATCAACCTGTCTCAGCGCAAGGCCGGCATTGTGGCTCTGGCCCGGTTCGTGGCCCTGCACGATAAGAGCGATCAGGGTCTGATAGGCCTTCATCCCATGGGCGTCAGGCACATCCGGGAGGACATGGCTTCGCAGCAGAAGAAGCAAGAAGCCGACAACCAAGGCAAGGATGTCCAGGCTACCGGAGCCGCCGCCAAACCGACCCTGTCCAAGTACGCCACAGAGCATCGCTTCACCAAGGAGATGGGGCACAAATTCACAGTGGTGGCACCGCAGATGTCCCCTGTGCACTTCTCTCTCCTGGAGGCAGTCTTCTCCAGCGCCGACTACCACTTCGAGCTTCTGAAGCATGCCACGGCCGAAGACATCAACACCGGTGTCAAATACGTCAACAACGATGCCTGCTTCCCGGCCATCATCGTGGTGGGGCAGCTGGTCAACGCCTTCCTTTCCGGCAGGTTCGACCCGCACAAGTGCGCGGTCATCGTCACACAGACCGGCGGCATGTGCAGGGCCACCAACTACTATGGCCTTCTGCGCAAGGCCCTGGCTGATGCGGGCTACGGCTATGTGCCGATTATCACGCTGAGCGTGCAGGGCTTCAAGGCCAATCCCGGCCTTCAGGTAACCCCGGCGTTGCTGCATCGTGCTGTCAAAGCCTTCTATCTGGGCGATGCCATGATCGAGTGCCTGCTCAGGGTCCGTCCCTACGAGCAGGAGCCAGGATCAGCCAACAGGCTCTACAAGCTTTGGGACACGATCTGCAAAGAGACCATCGAAAACCACGGGTATTCCAAGACTGCCAAGGAGGTCTACGGTCATGGATATCTGCCTTACCGCACGCTGATGAAGAGGATGATCCGGGCTTTCGACCAGCTGCCGCTGCGCGATATTCCCCGCAAGCCTCGTGTGGGGGTAGTAGGCGAAATCCTGGTCAAGTACCATCCGGATGCCAACAACCATGTGGTCGACCTGATTGAGAGCCAGGGCTGCGAGGCCGTGCTCCCCGGTGTCTGTGACTTCATGGTCAACGGCATTTCAAACGCCGAATGGAACGAGGAGATGCTGGGCACAGGCGGCCGGGTGGGTGTCAAGAAGATCGTCCTGAAGGCGGCGGATGCCTACCGCGCCCCCATGATCGCCGGGTTCAAGGCCTCCCATGGGAAGTTCGACATTCCCGCCCATATCAGTGATCTGAGGGAAAAGGCCGCATCAGTCACCTCCCTGGGCGTTCAGGCTGGAGAGGGTTGGCTCCTCACCGGAGAGATCATTGAACTGATCCAGTCCGGCGCCCCCAACATCGTCTGCGCGCAACCCTTCGCCTGCCTGCCCAACCACGTGACAGGACGTGGCATGTTCGGCAAGATCCGTAGGACCTACCCTGAGGCCAACATCGTCTCGATCGACTACGATCCCGGCGCATCGGAGGCCAACCAGCTCAACAGGATCAAGCTGATGATCGCCGCTGCCAAGAAGCCGGGCGACCAGGAAGACCTGAACCTGGATCAGGGGGATGCCGCAGAAGCAGAAGCATCGGATTCGACCGGTAAGGTTGTGCAGCAGGAAGATCTGGAGTCCAATGGTTCTGGCCTTGTGCAAGACGAGGGCCGGAAGAAGGTCCTAGAGAGCCTGTAATCAAGCCGGGGCCGACGAATGTAAATGGCATCCGCCGACCCTGGAACCGATCGCCTCCCATCCGGGAGTTGGTGAATTCGGCCCGCCCACATCTTGGGAAAGTCTGTCAGAACCAAGGAGAGAGAGGGAACCGATGACCAGCCGCGAGGAGATTGTGGCACTACTGGACACCGACCAGATCTACATTGCCGATACGCTTGAGATGAAGGAGATCCAGGACGCCCAGCAGGATAGGGTCTTTGACTTCAATGCCTGCCGCCCCTCCCAAAGGGAGGAGAAGAAGGCCCTCTGCAGGAAGCTTTCGGTCCCTTCGGCGAGGGAAGCTGGGTGGTGGGGCCGATCCGGGCTAACTGGGTCTGCAACACCTACTGGGGGGGGGCAGGTGCTATGCCAACTTCAACCTGGTTCTGGTGGATGACGGGCGTATCGATATCGGCGACCACACCATGTTCGGACCCAACGTCACCATCGTCACCACAGGCCACGCCATCCGCCCCGATGTGCGCGAGTGCAGTAAACCCCAGTTCACAGTTCCGGTCACCATCGGCAGGAACGTGTGGATCGGGGCCGGGGCCATCATCATGTCGGGCGTTACCATCGGAGACAATACGGTCATCGGGGCCGGGTCCCTGGTCAGCGAGGAAATCCCCTCAGATGTGGTCGCCTACGGCCACCCCTGGAAGGTCGTGCGGCCCATTGACGACCACGACTATGAGTACTTCTGGAAGGACCGCAGGTACTGGGCCCCCTATGACGTCCGCCCCTTCAGGATGGACCAGGAAGGCTGAGTGTCAGAGTCACCGGTTGATCGTATTATAGTCTTCGATAAAGTTCTGTTTCGTTGTTTACGGCAAGCAGGCGACGGGGCTGTAAACCATACTGAGCAAAGGGAGCAATATTGGTGAGTAAAGGGCGCAAGGTTCGCAGGCCGACGGCGGTTCGTAGGCAGGAGATCCTTGATGCCGCTACCAGGCTGATCAGTGAGCGCGGATACAACGGAATCACTCTGACCGATGTTGCCAGGGAAGTCGGGATTTCACAGCCGGGACTCATGCATTATATCGACAGCAAGGAAAACCTGATTTCCTTGGTTATTACCGATGTGTATGACAAGACTGGGACCCCTGAGGAATTTCTGAGTTCCGGTCTTCCAGGCAGTAATCCAGAGGGGCCACTATTCCCGTCGTATATGCGCTATCTCATCCAATGCAACTCGCGGCGCCCAACCATGGTGCAACTCTATAATGTTCTGGGCGCCGAAGCGGTGAACCCGGAACATCCCTTGCATGACATGTTTACCAACCGCCCGGCATCCATCTGGGAGCATTACTCCAAGATTCCTTGGAGTATACCGCCTGCAATCGGTCCTTGGGACAATATGCGTCCGTATGTTCGTCATTGCATGGAGCTCTTTGATGGTATCCAATTCCGTTGGCTTCGCAACCCTCCCATTGATATGTATGCCGAATGGCTGGATATGGAGGGGATGCTATTTCCTTCACCTCTGTGGGATGGATATGTATCGCGCTAAAAGGCCCGACAATAGTCGCTTATGCCTGCCGGGCCTTTGCCGAATTGGCGTGAGAGTCAGTTTTTCTGGATGATCAATTTCATTCCCTCAGGGCCGTTGGCTGTGACGGTTGGGCGGGCATCGAGACTCTCCCTGGACCAGGAGACTGATATTGGGCCACAGGGTGTGGTGACGATTCCTTTGGCATAGAACATCCCTGCTGGGTGGGGGTCTATGATGGCGGATCGGTAACCTGGTTCCGCTGGTTTGACACCCAATATGGCCGAGGGAAGTTCATAAAGCGCTACTGATCCCCAGGCATGGCAGTCGCTCCGTTGGCTAAGATCATCTTCAGCGCTGGTCGTCAGATGGTTGGCCAGCATTTTCTCCCATGGTCTCCACAGTGCGGTGGTTCTGTCGTATAGTCCGGTCATCTCCATGGCTCGGAACAGATAGTAAATCATCGCGATGGAACACTGGGCATAGTGCTGAGTGTCATCCAATGTTGTAGTTAGATTGCGGCGACCCTCTGCAAGGGAAACTGTGTGGGTCAGAACCGCAAAGACTTGGCAGTGCTGGCTGACATCAGTGCAATCCGGCCCATCAGTGTACATTCCCTGGGCATTGCGGCAATGGGTATTCACAGCTCGCTGCATCTGAGCTGCCTGCATCCAGTATTGCTCAGCCAGTACTGTTTCTCCCAGGTGATCGCAGATTTTTGCGGCATATTGGAATCCTAGAATGGCCAGCAGGCTTTCCATGGTGAGAGGACCTTGATTGATCGCTGGAGGAACACCGCGTGTTTGCTTCCATTCAGGTGTCCAGTCGATGAATGACCATCGAGGGTTTGGTGCGTTGATTCCACCAATGACATCAACAAGACCGTCGGTCCTGCGGTTGCTGCTGAAGAACTCCAATATCCGCTCAATCGTCGGCAGACTACGTCTGAGCAGGTCCTTGTCGTCGAAATACATCATGTGGTCAAAGAGTATGGCTATGAAGTAGATTGAGTACCCGGGGATGATGTTCAGAGTGTTACTGGGGGAGCAGGAGTTGAGCAGGCCATCTGGCTGCTGAGAATCGATAAAGGCCTCGATGGCCTGGCGGGCTAACCTATCGTCGGCGCTTACGGAATACGTGTACAGGATCTCGCTTCTGGTGTCCATCACATATTGCAACTGCTCATAGAAGGGGCAATCCTCGTAGGTTTCATGCATGCAACGACGTAGTGTGCGCAGCGACATGTCCTGAATGTCGGTTAGGAGACCACTGTCGATATCCACCGTAGTTGACACCGCGAGGGGGTATTCGAAGCGTCTGTATGTGCAGGAGAGCAGATCAAGAGGTTGATCGCCAGTGTTGATATGAAGCCGTACATATCGAAAAGTCCGAAACCAGAAAGGCTCGAAGACTTCGGGGATTTCTTCCGTACCGAAACCACCAGCTGTGTAGGTATCGGTGTATCCAGCCAGAATGCCGTGTTCAGCGTCGGTCCTGTCGCCTTTGATGGGTTGGTCCTCAAAGTTCTTCGGATTCTCTGGAGCGGACTTCACGTACCCCTCTGATTCCAATATTTCCAAATGTGCGCCTTTTCCTTGAGCCATAGTCAGCCGCAGGAACCCTGTCATTAGTTCTCCTGCGTTTAGGGTGAGTTCCTTGGAATCATGGGCAGGTATTGTCAGCGGGATGGCATCACTTTTCAGGAATTTGCATGCGGTGCTTTGCATGAATGGTATGCTTCTTGGCCGCAGGAATTCGGGCCGGAGAATATCGGACAAAGTGTCGACGGGGTACTCATATGAATCGTTCCATAGATCGGCACTGGAGTCTGGATTTACCGTCCAGTCGTCATCTGTGTCAAAGGGTGCGTAGGCTTCCATAAGTTGTAGAGGAGCGAAGAATGGGTTCTCGCTGACAATTCGTCGGTCGGGCTCAATGATTGACTTCCATGTTGAATCGGTATTCAGACCGGGTGAACTCATCCAGAATCCTGGAGTCGGTGTGGAGACAATACTATAGCTACCTGGCTGGTCGGTAGGGTAGTGAAGGACGACTGCGGTAATGATGTTGTACCCCTGGTGCAGATAACCAGCTAGGTCAATTTCGTCATAAGAGCGAACCCTCCGGCAGGTTTTGGCTGGTCCGGTCTGGACTACTTCACCGTTTACCATCAGTTTGTACCGTGCGTCCGCGCACACCTTGACCGGGAAGGATTCTGGTACCTTGGAGAGATTGATCTTCGTCCGGAAATCAGCGAAAACGGCGCGATGCTTTGCTTGGGCGAGTTCTGCCTGTCCGTCTGCTGTACTTGGCCATATCCAATGGGCCCTACCTGGTTGCTGCGCTAGACCGTTCATATGCAGTCGCTCCTTTGCTTGAATGACGGTTGTTGTAATGATTTATCTTAGTATAACTAGATAATGTGACTAAACTTGGACATGGGAATAAATAGGCTGAACTGCACAGTTTTCTCTCGACAGCTACTGCTAGGTTGACAAAGATATATGTCACATATATGCTTTTCTATCTTAGATGACAAAGATAATCTGTCGTCTAAGAAAATGCGATTAATCAATGGGGATAACCTGTAGAAAGAAGCAAGACATGTCAGGTACTACTCAAGTTGCCAAAGACATCCCTCCCGAAATACGGTTGGAAAAATACCAGGCTTCGATGGAGAAGGCTGAAAAGGATCCAAGTCTATCGCCGGAAAACGGACTGCCATTTTCTAAGGCAACTATCATCCGGTATGGAATCGCCTTCCTGGGTTTTGGTATCTTCTGGATGGTTGGAATCAATGCTGTTTCCGCCTTCATTATTCCGCTTCGCTTGAAAACCATGGTTCATAATCCGGAGAGTGTCATAGCTATAAATGGTGTGGTGTCCTCAGTGTTCTCACTCTTATCCAACCTAATTTTTGGGAATTTTTCCGACAGGACCCGGTCTCGTTTTGGAAGGAGGACACCGTGGATCGTAGTCGGTGCCATTGTTGGCGGCATATTCATGTTCCTGACCGGCATTGCTCCTAACGCCTTCTGCATCGTTATCTTCTTCGGGTTGGCCATGGCCGGTCTGAACATGATGATTGCACCGGTCGTCGCTCTGCTCTCGGACAGGGTACCTTCAGGCATTCGTGCAACGATGAGTGCTTTTTATGGTGCTGGTTCCACCGTTGGGGCTCCTCTGGGCACCTTCTTGGCGACACAGCTGATGGATAACCGGAACATGTCTGCAGTTTGCGCCGGCGTATTCATGCTGGTCAGTGGCATCTTCGTTGTTCTCCTCATTCCTAGAGAGCAGTCGGCCGACTTCCTTCCGAGGGATAGTGGAACGCTGAAGGATATCGCCATGTCCTTCAAACCCCCGGTTTTCCGCACCAATCACGATTTTTACAAGGCATTCTGTGGCCGCTTGTGCATGCTCATGGGGTATCAGATGATTTCCGCGTATCAGCTCTATATCGTTACCGATCACATTGGTCAGGACACAAAGACAGCTGCCAAGACCATCGCAGTAATGTCAGTTATTTCCATGGTTGTTTCGCTGCTTGGTCCTGTTGTTTCCGGGCCATTGTCGGATATTCTGAATCGTCGTAAGATACCGGTCTTCATCGCCTCGGTACTCTTCGCAATTGGTATTGCCATGCCGTGGATTATGCCGACGACTATGGGTATGTATCTTTATGCTGGTTTAGCGGGATTGGGATACGGCGTATACTCCTCTGTGGATCAGGCGCTGAACGTTGATGTGCTTTCCAATAAGGAGGAGGCTGGCAAGGATCTTGGTATCCTCAATTTGGCCACTACTCTCGGCCAGATGATTGGACCTGTGGTCACATCAACCATTGTCAATGTGACCGGTGGATATCCTGTCGCCTTCGCCACCTCCATCTGCTTGGCGATACTCGGTTCTGTTTTCATCCTGTCTATTCGTGGAGTTCGGTGACGTCCGATGAGGGCGCATCAAGGTGATTACTCCTGACCGGTAGCATGGAATGCGCTGCTGAATCTCTGATTCTTTGACAATCCGGTGATGCATTCCATGATGGTAATGTGTTGGACAACGACTGTAGCTATTTTTAACCGCATCTGGTGGGTCGAAGTTGGATGAGGCAGGGGAATTCCCATATTATTTCGCGAAGAATCAAAAACTCCAATATTGCTGATTAAGAAAAGAGAACCTGTTTTGGGTGAGGAAGCGAACAGGCAGGATATGCCTTACAGGAATGCCGCACTGGGGGTGGATGAACGGGTGAACGACCTTTTGGGCCGGATGACCCGTGAGGAGAAGGTCGGCCAGATGATGCAGCTGGATGCTCGTCTGGATGTGGATCAGGAAGTGATCGATCAGCACGCCGGTTCACTCCTGCATGTCTCTCCGGAGAACGTGATCAGGGCCAACCAGGCCACTGGCCGCACCAGGCTGGGCATTCCCCTGCTGATTGGCGACGACTGCATCCACGGCCACTCCTTCTTCCATGGAGCAACCATCTTTCCCGAGCAGCTAGGCATGGCGGCCTCCTTTGACCCTGAACTGGTCCAGCGGATGGGGCGGGCCACAGCCCAGGAGGTCGCTACAACTGGCGTCCACTGGACCTTCTCTCCGGTGCTTTGCATTGCCAGGGACACCCGTTGGGGACGGGTGGACGAGACCTTCGGCGAGGATCCCTTCTTGATCGGCGAAATGGCGTCGGCCATGGTGCGCGGCTACCAGGGCGGATCAGCCATGACCGGAACCCTGCCCAAGGATGCTGTGCTGGCCACGGCCAAGCACTTTGCCGGCTACTCCGAGACCCAGGGCGGGCGCGACGCCTCCGAGGCCGACCTCTCGCACCGCAAGCTGCTCTCCTGGTTCCTGCCGCCCTTCGAGCGCCTGGCCAAGGAGGGTGTGGCCACCTTCATGTTGGGCTACGAGTCCATCGACGGGGTACCGGTCACCATCAACAACTGGCTGCTCAACGACGTTCTTCGAGGGGAGTGGGGCTACCAGGGCACCCTGATCACCGACTGGGACAACGTGGGCCGCATGGTCTGGGAGCAGAAGGTGCAGCCCGACTACGCCAGGGCCGCCGCGGCCGCAGTCAAGGCAGGCAACGACCTGATCATGACCACGCCAGGCTTCTACCAGGGAGCCTTGGATGCGCTGGATGTCGGGCTGTTGCGCGAGGAGGACCTTGACCGGGCGGTCAAGCACATCCTGGCCCTGAAATTCCGCATGGGGCTCTTCGAGGATCCGCGTCTGCCCGACCCCGAGGCCCAGAAGGCGGTCATCAACTCACCGGAGCACCAGGAGCTCAACCTCCAGGTGGCCCAGGAGTCGGCAGTTCTTTTGAAGAACGACGGCATCCTGCCCCTGTTCGGTGGGGTGGGTGCCGATGGCCGCCCTGGCGATGATTCAGCGCATAGCATCGCCTTGGTGGGTCCGTTGATCGACGACGCCCAGAACCAGCTTGGGGACTGGGCCGGCGGCTCGGGTCAGTGCGATTGGATCAAGGACCAGCCTCGGGAGATGATCGCGACCGTGGCCGACGGTCTGCGCAAGGAGCTGCCTGAAAACTGGCAGCTCAACTGTGAGCAGGGCGTTGACGTGCTCCGTCTGGTAGACGACCCGGCGGGCGAGCTTTTCCCCGACGGCCAGCCCAGGCCCAAGGTGGCTGCTCCGGCCAGGATCGATCAGGGCCGCTTCGACAGGGCCATTGAACTGGCTGGGCAAAGCGACTTGGTGGTGGCTGTGGTCGGCGACGTGGTCCAGCTGGTGGGCGAGGGCCGTTCGACTGCCACCCTGGAGCTCTACGGTCCTCAGCGCGATCTGCTTGATGCCCTGGCGCAGACGGGCAAGCCCATGGTCATCGTGCTCATGTCTTCCAAGCCGCTGATCCTGCCCCCGTCTGCACAGTCGGCCAGAGCTCTGATCTGGCAGCCCGACCCGGGAATGCAGGGCGGTCGTGCTCTGGCCAGGATTCTCACCGGCAAGGTTGAGCCCACAGGCAGACTGCCCATCACCTTTCCCAGACATGCCGGTCAGCTGCCGGTCTACTACAACCAGATCCGCGGCCAGCATGGTGACCGCTACGCCGACCTGACCCAGGAACCGGCCTTCGCCTTCGGCCAGGGGATGGGCTACACCACCTTCGCCTACGGAAAGCCCCAGGTTGATGGACCCGATGCCGTCGGCCCCAAGGACACGGTCAGGGTGACTGTAGACCTGACCAACACCGGTCAGCGATCAGGCACCGAGGTGGTCCAGGTCTACATCAGCGACCTGGTGACCTCCGTCAGCTGGGCTGACCGCGAGCTCAAAGCCTTCCAAAGGATTCAACTGGATCCAGGGCAGACCAAGAAGGTAGTCTTCGACCTTCCGGTGTCCGAGTGGACCCTGGTCGATGCTGACTGCAACCGCAGGGTGGAGCCCGGTCAGTTCCAGGTGTTGGTAGGATCGTCCTCGCGTAGGGAAGACCTGCAGGCCGTGACGGTGACAGTGGGCTGACTGACCGCCATCCGGTAGCGGAACTCCTCGCGTGTTGATTGCCCAAGGCCCTCGCCCGCTTCTACGATTGCAGCATGAGGAAAAGCGTAGGCGCTGGGTACGCGCACCTGTTGACGGTCCCTAATCCGCGGCATGTAGCCAGCCTGGCCAACTACTTTTCGCGCGGGTCTAAGCCGCGTTCCCAGTGGCGGTTCGGCATCGAGATTGAGCATCTGCCGGTCCGCAACGACGGATCCGATGCCCCGGTTCCCTATGAGGGGGAGCGGGGCATCGAGGCCCTGCTGTCTGCCTTGGAGCCCTGCTACGACGGCGATAAGGAGTACCGGGAGGACGGACACCTGGTGGGGCTGAGCAGGCCGGGCTGCGTGGTCTCCTTGGAGCCCGGCAGCCAGGTGGAGTGCTCCCTGGGTGTGATGCGGAACAGCCGAGAATTCGAGGACCTCTACCGTCGCTTCCGTGCCGAGGTCGACCCCATTGCCAAGTGCCTGGGGTTCCGGCTGGTCGAGTACGGGTATCGCCCAGCCGGGTCCTACGCTGATGTGGGCGTCAATCCCAAGGAACGTTATGCGGTCATGAACACCTACCTGGGTCGCATTGGCCAGTGCGGACCCATGATGATGCGCAGCACCGCCTCCACCCAGATCAGCATCGACTACCAGGACGAGAAGGATGCCATCGCCAAGATCCGTCTGGGCACGGCCATTGGGCCTATTTTGGCCTACCTATTCCGCAATACTCCAATATTTGAGGGGGAACCCAACCACATGCCCCTGCGGCGCCAGCGGATCTGGGACTGGCTCGACACCCAGCGCACAGGTCTGATTCCTGGGCTGTTTGAGGATGGCTTCGGCTGGGAGGATTATGCCGTGGACATGCTGTCCACCCCGCTTATGGTGGCTGATGTCTCACACACCCCAGAGGTAGAGGGGCCGCAGGGGCAGCAGGTCTTCATAGCCTGGCACGAAAACGCCGGGGAGATCTATCCTGATCGGCCGCTCAATGATGCCGAGATAGCGCACATTCTGACCACGCACTTTAACGATGTCCGCTTAAAGAACTACATCGAGCTCAGGCACTGGGATTCCCTGCCCATGAAACGCGCCAGCCGACTTCTTGAGGTTGTCGGTGGTATCTTCTACGACTCGGATCGATTCGCCAGGCTTGTCGAGCTCTTGGACGGGGTGAGCGAGGAGGATGTGCTCCAGGCCAAGGCTGACCTGCAGGTCCGTGGCAGCCAGACCAGCCCCTATGGCCGCTCTCTGGACTTCTGGCGGCAGGTGCTAGGTGCCGAGGACACTCTGGATGATGTGCCGGGTGACCCCTCTAATCCCAGCCGATTCCAGAACTAATATCTCGCGCAAGCTCACTAAATTGGACAAAACTTTGCTGTCGGTTTAAACTCGTGTTAGTTGATAAAACGTTATAGCAATTCTGGAGACTCGCAGCGGAGGGATTCCAATGGTGGTTGTCATTCGGTATGATGCGCTGACGCCAGAATTATACGAACGGGTGCGTTCGACGGCTGGTTTCCACGCTTACTCACCAATCGACGTAAAGGCGGCCCTTTCTGGTGGCTATTGCTCAGTCGTTGCCGAGGTAGAGGGTGAACCTGCTGGTATCGGCCGTGTCATTGCCGATGGACGAATAGCTTTCTTCATCAAGGATCTTGTGGTGCTGCCCCAGTATCGCCACCACGGCGTGGGTAGCGCTGTCCTTCAGGCACTTCTGGATCGAATCGCTCAAGAAGCATGCGAGCATGCTTACGTGGGGCTGATGGCCACTCCTGGCAAGGAAGGTTTCTACGAGGAACATGGCTTTATTCGGCGGCCAGGTCCGGACCTAGGCAGCGGGATGATCCGTTTCCTGGACGGTGCCTATCGGTCGCAGCTATCAACTGGAAGCAAATCAAAGGAGCAGGAATCATGAATCCAACACCAGTCATCATCGATACTGACCCGGGAATTGACGATGCCGTTGCCATTGCTTTGGCGCTATTTTCGCCTCGGCTGGATGTGCGTCTGATTACCACGGTGGCCGGCAATGTCGGCTTGGACAAGACCACGCCGAACGCCCTGCGGCTGCTGACATATTTCGAACGTCGTGTCCCGGTGGCCAAAGGGGCCTCTGCTCCTCTGCTGGAGCCTTTCGTGGATGCCAGCGATATCCATGGAAAGACTGGAATGGAGGGCTTCGACTTCCCTGAGCCCGATCACTCCCTGCTGCTGAAGGAAAATGCGATCGAGGCCATGCGCAAGGAGATCATGGACTCGTCCGAGCCGGTCACCCTGGTGACCATCGGACCGCTGACCAATATCGCCCTCCTGCTCAAGGTCTACCCCGAGGTCGCCAAGGGGATTGGACGGATCGCCATGATGGGAGGCTCCACTGCCCGCGGCAATCGTGGTGTCATGTCCGAGTTCAATATAGCCACGGACCCCGAGGCTGCCGCCATTGTCTTCGAGTCGGGAATCCCCATCGTCATGGCGGGCTTGGACGTCGGTCTCAAGGCCCTGGTCCTGCCCGAGGACAGCGCTCAGCTGCCTGCCATGGGGAAGGTGGGCACGATGACCCACGACCTGTTCAAGAAGTACCGCGGAGGAAGCTTCGCCACGGGTCTGAAGATGTACGATCCCTGCGCGGTCGCATGCATCCTGGCTCCTGAGCTCTTCAAGTTCGCAGAGACCTCTGTTGAGGTAGAGCTGGCGCAAGGCCCGACCCGCGGCTGCACGGTCGTCGATCTGAAGGGTTATCGGAAGCGCAAAGCCAACGCTTCCGTGGCTATCGATGTGGATTCCAAGGGATTCCGGGCCTGGTTCCTGGATGGCATGAGCAAGTGCATTTGATTACCAAGACCAAGAAAGGGAGTATTACAAGGTGATTGCGGAGATCATTCTGGTTCTGGTCGTCCTGGTGGCGATCGGGTACCTGATCATCAAGAAATATAATCCAGCCCTGACCCTGATTATCGGGGGCCTAGTCCTCCTCCTGGGTGCCTGGGCGCTGGGACATCCTCTGTATGCTGCGGGCAAGGGGACAGGTTTCGGGCTCTTCGATGTCTTCATGGTTTTCAAGGACACCATTCTGGATCAGCTCAAGGCTGCCGGTCTGGTCATCATGGTTCTGTTCGGCTACTCAGCCTACATGAACAACATCGGGGCCAACCAGGTTGCCGTGAACTACATGGTCAAGCCCCTGCGTCACATCAAGCACAAGGCGCTCATCGTGCCGGCTGTCTTCCTGCTGGGTAATGTCATGTCCCTCGTTATCCCCAGCGCTTCCAGCCTGGCAATCATCCTCATGTCTATCCTTTACCCCGTACTGGTGGGCATGGGCCTTTCATCGCTTACTGCTGCCGGTGTAATCGCCTGCACGGCCACCATCATGCCCACTCCTCTGGGTGCAGATAATGTTATCGCCGCCAAGACGCTCAAGTACGATCTGATCGAATATGTCGGCAACAACGCCAAGATCGCTATTCCTTCCCTGCTGATTATGGCCTTGGCCCACTATATCTGGCAGAAGTGGTGCGATAGCCATGAGGAGGGTACCGGCGTCGCCGACCCGGTCGACCATGATGCGAAGGCTGTGCGTGACACCACGGGAATTCCCGGATATTACGCTTTCCTGCCTCTACTGCCCCTCATTCTGATCCTGGTCATCGGCATCGCGGCCATGTTCATCAAGGGTCTGACGATGGATATCGTGGTGCTGACCTTCATCTCCTTCTTCATCGCGGTTATCATCGAGGCCGTCCGGCATCGCTCCTTCAAGGAGATCCAGGGATCGGTTGTCGAGATGTTCACCGGCATGGGTCGCGGCTTCAGCCAGGTGGTCATCCTGGTCTGCGGCGGTTCTCTCTTCACCACCGGTGTTCAGAAGCTGGGGTTAATTGACGCCCTAACCCACTCAGTGGAAGGATCCACTGGAGCCGGCCTGACCGTGGCTCTAATTTTCGCCCTGGCCACCTGCCTGTTCGGCTTCCTGTCCGGTGGTGGCCTGGCCATGTTCTACGCGGTCATCGCCCTGGTGCCTGGCATCGCTGCTGCCGCGGGTGTCGACGGCATCCTTATCGCCATGCCCATGCAGCTGATCGCCAACTTGGCCCGCGGCATATCCCCGGTGGCGGCGGTCATTATGATCGTGGCTGCCAGCATCAAGGTGGAGCCCACCAAGGTACTCAAGCGGACCAGCGTGCCCAGCATCGTGGGCATCATCAGCGTATTGGTTTTGTCGATCTTCCTTCTGCCATACTGATTGCAGTTGTAAACCCCCCTAAGGGCCTCCCTAGTGTCGACGCAGTCGATTCTGGGAGGCCCTTGGTCAACTTTGGGATCACCCATTCTTTTAGAGTGTTCTATTTATATTTGATACATGGAAATAATGGTCGGTGTACCTGGATTTATGCCTATCTGAACGAGTGAGGAGCACCCAGTCGTTTGCGCTGATACAGAAATGCGCTGGCTCAGTGTATTCGTCTGGAGCGATGAATGAACTTTCAGTTGCTGCCGCACTCGTACGACATTCAACACGGACTTCGGGTTATGCTTGGACTGTTACACAATCGGTCAATTCGGAAAGATATTTTATGGGATTCGTGACTATTCGCGATGTGGCACAAAAAGCAGGCGTATCCATCGCGACCGTCTCGCAGATCTTGCATGGGAAGGGCCGTTTCTCCAAGAAAACCAAAAAACTGGTCATGAACACGGTTGACGCTTTAGGGTATATTCCTGATTCAAGGGCCCAGGCTATCCGTATGTCCGATTCTAAGATGGTCGGTTTATTGGTACCTGATTTACGAAACAGATATTTCGCGGATCTGGTCAGTTCTATGGAAAATATACTCTATGAAGAAGGCTTCAACACACTTATCGGTACTTCTGCCGAAAATGTGGAACGTCAGGACTCATTTATTACCAATATTCTAGGGCAGAGATTTGATGGGTTAATTATTATCCCACAAGGAGTGGAATCTGCAGGTTTGAAGGCTTTAGTAAAACGAAATATCCCCACGGTCTTTGTAGACCGCCGTGTGCCCGGTATGGAAACAATTCCTTATGTTGTTTCAGATCCCAGGCCAGGTCTGGTGGAGGCGATGCGTGCCTTATATGCCGACGGACATAGGAAAATCGCTTATCTCGCTCATCCTTCCTTGAAGTCTTTTAGCTTGAATGAACGCGCAGAAGCATTTAAAAAGTTGAGTCCTCAGTTCTTCGGAAAGTCGGGTTCTCTGATTCTGTCTAGTGACAGCAAGAGCGGATCGCTCGAACTGGCGCTGAACCGTATCGATGAATTTGGAGCTACTGCACTCATTTTCGGGTATTCGCCAGATGCTATCAGTTGTTTGGGCATTTTCCATGATCGCGGAATCAAAATAGGTTCCTGCATGTCGCTTATTTCTTTTGATGATATTGATGTCTTCAATCTTATGACGCCAAGAATTTCGATTATCTCCCAGCAGGCCGAGAAAATGGGGCGCAGAGGCGTGGAGATGCTACTTGAACTGATAAGAAATGGAGTAAGTGGCCTGGGGGCTATGGTGAGTATTCCCACCATTTTCATTCAACGTGAATCGGTGGGGCCGGCTCCAGCTTTGGGCTCATACCACTGAGTGAAATTTGCAAAGCGATTCTACCTTGCTTAGACCGAATCGTTAACTGCACAATATCCTTGAATATTATTCAAATGATGCACGGTATTAAATGAAACCGGTGCCAATATGCTTATCGACACCGGTTGGTAGTTCATTAGACTCACAAATCGAACAGATCGTGGTCACGAACGTATTGTTTATTACTTGCTCTCGCCATAAATCTTCTTATTGAAAGCGAAGTAGATAAGAAGGCCAACAACAATCATACCTGCATCAATTAGGAAGAGGTTGGAATAATTGGCGGCGAATCCAGTAGTGCCATTGATGCTGCCTATGGAGAGTGTTGGGGAACTCATCAGACCGCCTATGATGGCGATACCAATGGAACTGGAAACGTTCATAGCCAGGTCATTCATGCCTACGCCGCGTCCAGACTCATCCTTAGACAGGGTGCCAAGAACCGTTGAGACCAGCGGCGAGTAGAGGAAACCGCCTCCACCATAATAAATGCAACCTGCAATGGTCAGAGCAATCGGTCCTAGATTGACGCAGAAGACGGCAAGAACAAAGCCGAGTATTTTCATGCAGCCCGCGGTGATAATTGCGGCACGACGACCGATCTTGCCAACGATCCACCCTGAGCAGATTCCTACAGTGGCCCCTACAACGAAAGCCCAGACGATATGCAGCGATACCTGTGAAGTGGTCAGGTGGAATACCTTGGTGCTGATTCCGTTAAAGAGCGGGGAGAAGGAATAGTTGGGCAGATAGAAGAGGAGGAGCAGAGATATTGCCATCAGCCAGCGCTTGTTGCGGAAGAAAGCCGGAGTGACGAAGGGATTTCTTGCCTTGTGGATGTATATTGCGAAGACAATGAAAAGAGCGGCAGAGGCAGCAAGCATCCACCAGCTTTTGTAGGAGAAGAAGAGGGTAATGAAAGCTGTGGCCAGGCCGAAGATCGTGAAGCCGATCGCATCAACTTTTTCACCGTTTCCTGTTTTATCAGGAAGATTCTTAAGAAGAAGGGGTAGGAAGAGTACAGTCACGGCGGGGATCAGGAATAGATACTGCCAATGAATCGAAGTTAAGAAGCCTGCAGCGAAGACGCCGATGGCAGCTGAGATCTGATATCCAGCGGTAAAGATCCCGAAAAATATGACCTTAAGTGAATCCTTAAGATATTTTGTTGCCACAACCAAATAAACGGAGCCGGCCACCTGCTCGCCAGCCGTCTGGATAGCTCGAGCTACAATGACCGTCCATATATTAGCAGTGAAATAGTAGTTGGCTACAAATCCAAGAACTGAACCGAATACCAGCAAGGTAATGCCTACAACTACCAATTTTTTGAGTGAGACGAAATCTCCCAGAGAGCCGTAGATGAAGCATACGATACCGAGAACAATACTGGGAATCGCTGTTATCAAGGAGGCCTGCCCTGGTGCTCCAACGCTTTCTCCGATTTCCTGGAAGACCAGATTGAATCCTTGTAGGCATAAAGTACCCAGGACGAAAGTGATGAGTAGCGGAATTAAGGCTTTGACAGCCATGTCGCTTGTTATTTCCGCTTGTTGAGAGGAACTCTGTGATTGCGAGCCGTTTTTGGCTGCAGTCGTGCTGTCTGACATGATTGCTCTTATTCTCTCTTTATTATCTATATCAATTAACGGGTTTACCGGTGTTTGGCTTCATTGCTGGTCAGAGACAACTAGGGAGGTTCTGGTCATGAATTCGTGCAGGAAACGCTCTACATCTACTTTGATGGCCACTTGAGTGGTCTTGGTGGCATCGTTGAGCCTGTTCTTGTCTCCAATAGTTCTTCCTCTAGTGGCTCCGTCAGTCTCAACTTTCAAGTTGACACCCAGGGTCTTGACCAATGTGGGGTCAACGGCTACTGCTACGGCCAGGGGATCATGCAAACCGCAACCGCCCAAGCCTGGGGACGTAAGCTCATATGCGTGGATGTAGTAATCTGTCATGTCGCTGAGAAAAGCGGCAGCGGGGGTTCCCAGCGCTCGCCATTGTTTGGTTTCGTTTTTCGTCAGCAAAGTTTGCAAAGTAACGTCAAGACCAACCATGGTGCATTGGGCTCCGGATGTGAACAGTGCATTAGCAGCTTCGGGGTCTTGCGATATGTTGGCTTCCCGCCATGGCGCCACATTGCCTGTAACAGTCAGTGCGCCTCCCATGACCACGATTCCCCCCATGATTTCCTTAATGGAAGGGTCTTGTTTCACGGCTGCGGCGATATTGGTCAGTGGCCCCGTGGCCACATAAGTCAGATCCTTGCCGTATTTATGAGCTGAATTGATAATAAAATCGACCGCTGATGATACTTCCTGGCAGCGAGGCGAATCGGGTATTGTCACATCGCCGATTCCATTTTTACCATGGATCAGCCGTGATCCCTCCAAGACCTCGAAGAAGTCCTTGTTGGTTGCATGGGGTAGACCAGGGTAAACAGGGACTTCTGCATGACCAAATAAATCGGTGATAGCCAGGTCATTGCGGATTCCTTGCCTCATGGTTACGTTGCCGTAGGTTGCGGTGATACCGATCAGCTCTACCTCTGGGCTTCCAAGAGCGTAGGCGATGGCAAGGGTGTCATCAATTCCGGTATCAAGGTCGAGTATGAACTTCCTCAATTGTTCGCCTTTCCAATAGCAGCAATGAGTGAATACAAAGCATCTGCGCTCCCTCTAAGCATCTTTGCCTCACTTGCATTCTTTAAAACAAAGAAGATAAAACCTTTTATCGTCTCTGTGGTGAATAAAATATCAAATAGGATTTAACTTGTCAAATCTTTGGGTGAAAAAGGTGATGAGCAATAGATCTCCATAGTTGTTTCCGCGAGGTGAATGAGCGGAAAGAAATAGTAGATGGGTGGTGTATTCTTAACTATCAATAGGCCTTGATCCGTCATCAGCGGGGAGCCTTCGGAAGAACGGGACTGCTTGCGGCGATCCTCAGTAGAACCGACGGGTGGGCCCGCATAGCCCATATCAAGCGGTCCGGTGCGAGTCATTGGCCGGGCAAGCGAGGTGGTACCGCGGTGGGCCCCCTGGGTCCCTCGTCCTCGGTATGGCGACATGAACGACCAGCGAGGAGCGTGAACGGTGAATCAGACCACTGATACCTCAGATGCGACAAATCGGGATGGCGAAGTCTATCCCAAGGCGGTGGTGGACCCGGCTCTGGCTAAGGTGAAGCCCAATCCTTCCTTCCCTGATATGGAGGAGTCCGTTCTGGACTACTGGGATCAGGACGACACCTTCAACAAATCGGTGGATCGTCGCCCTTCCGGCGATCATGCCGACAACGAGTTCGTCTTCTTCGATGGCCCGCCCTTCGCCAACGGCCTGCCCCACTATGGGCACCTGCTGACAGGCTACGTCAAGGATGTCGTTCCACGCTATCAGACCATGAAGGGTCACAAGGTCAATCGGGTCTTCGGCTGGGACACCCACGGTCTGCCCGCCGAGTTGGAGGCCCAGCGCGAGCTCGGCATCGACAGCGTGGATCAGATCGAGCAGATGGGCATCGAGAAGTTCAATGACGCCTGCCGCGCTTCAGTGCTCAAGTACACCAACGAGTGGAAGGACTACGTCCATCGTCAGGCCCGCTGGGTGGACTTTGACCACGGATACAAGACCCTGAACGTTTCCTATATGGAGTCGGTCATGTGGGCCTTCAAGACCCTCTACGAGAAGGGCCTGGCCTATAAGGGCTACAGGGTGCTGCCCTACTGCTGGAAGGATCAGACCCCGCTGTCCAACCACGAGCTGCGTATGGATGCCGATGTCTACCAGGACCGGCAGGACACCACCGTCTCCGTGGCCGTCAAGCTCAGGGACGAAGATGCCTATGCGGTCTTCTGGACCACCACCCCCTGGACTGTTCCGACCAACCTGGCCATCGTGGTCGGCGCTGACATCGAGTACTCGGAGGTCAGCCCGGTGTCGGGGCCCTTCGCCGGTAAGCGCTTCTACATCGCCACGGCCCGTCTGGGCGACTACGCCAAGCAGCTGGGGGAGGACTACCAGGTGGTTCGCACCCTCAAGGGTTCCCAGATGGAAGGCTGGCGGTACTGGCCGGTCTTTCCCTACTTCGCCGGAGAGCAGGCCGAATCCGAGGGCGGCACCCCCGGCCCCAATGCCTATACCATCTACACGGCTGACTACGTCGACACTGTCGAGGGCACCGGCTTGGTCCACCAGGCTCCCTATGGCGAGGACGATATGAACACCCTGAACGCCAAGGGCATCCGCAGCGTGGATGTCCTCGATGCCGGGGCCGTCTTCACCGAGCAGTGCCCTGACTATCAGGGCCTGCAGGCCTTCGACGCCAACATGCCCATCGTGCGCAATCTGCGCGCAGGCGACGGCCCCCTGGTACAGATCCCAGCCGAGCATCGTGCCCTCCTCTTCCAGGAGAAGAGCTACGTCCACTCCTACCCCCACTGCTGGCGTTGTGGCACCCCGCTGATCTACAAGCCGGTCTCCAGCTGGTTCGTCTCCGTGACCAAGATCAAGGACCGCCTGCTGGAACTCAACCAGCAGATCAACTGGATCCCCGAGAATGTCAAGGACGGCCAGTTCGGCAAGTGGCTGGCCAACGCCCGCGACTGGTCCATCTCCCGCAACAGGTTCTGGGGCTCGCCCATCCCGGTCTGGGTCTCGGACGATCCCAAGTACCCCCGGGTGGATGTCTACGGGTCCCTGGATGAGCTCAAGAAGGACTTCGGACGTTACCCGACCGACGAGAAGGGGCAGATCAACATGCACCGGCCCTGGATCGATCAGCTGACCAGGCCCAACCCTGACGATCCGACCGGCAAGTCCACCATGCACAGGATCACTGATGTGCTGGACTGCTGGTTCGAGTCAGGCTCCATGCCCTTCGCCCAGTTCCACTACCCCTTCGAAAACAAGCAGTATTTCGAGGACCGGGATCCATGTGATTTTGTGGTCGAGTATATTGGTCAGACCCGCGGCTGGTTCTACACCATGCACATCATATCCACGGCCCTCTTCGATAAGCCGGCCTTCAAGAACGTGATCTGCCATGGCATCGTCCTGGGCTCCGACGGCCAGAAGATGAGCAAGCACCTGCGTAACTATCCAGATGTGAATGAGGTTTTCGACAAGTACGGATCCGATGCCATGCGCTGGTTCCTGATGAGCTCGTCCATCCTACGCGGCGGCAACCTGGTCGTCACTGCCGAGGGCATCCGTGACACGGTCCGTCAGGTTATGCTGCCGGTCTGGAGCTCCTACTACTTCTACACGCTCTATGCCAACGCGGCCAATAAGGGAGCCGGCTACCAGGCCCAGGCGCTGACACCGGACCGGGTGGCGAGTCTGCCGGAGATGGACCGCTTCCTGCTGGCGCGGACCCGCCGGCTGATCCAGTCAGTGCAGAAGGCCCTGGACGACTTCGCCATCTCGGATGCCTGCGATGCGGTGACCGACTTCATCGATGTGCTGACCAACTGGTACATTCGCAACAATCGCGACCGTTTCTGGAGTGAGGACCACCAGGCCTTCGACACTCTTTACACGGTCCTGGAGGCCTTCACCCGCGTTCTGGCCCCTCTGGCGCCCATGGAAGCCGAGCAGATCTGGCGTGGTCTGACCGGTGGGGAGTCGGTCCATCTGGCCGACTGGCCCTTCCTAGCCGACGAGTCCACCGGACAGGAGACCGAGCTGGGACAGGTCCTGCGTGACGATCCTGCCTTGGTAGCTGCCATGGAAAAGGTTCGCGAGGTGGTTTCGGCCACCCTGGCCCTGCGCAAGGCCGAGCAGATCCGCGTCCGCCAGCCGCTGTCCCGGTTGACCGTGGTGGTTCGCGACCCCGATGCGGCCCGTTCTTACGTGGACGTGCTCAAGTCGGAGCTGAACATCAAGGATGTGGAATTCTGCACCCTGGACCAGGCCGGCAAGCACGGCCTGCGAATCATCCACGATCTCAAGGTCAACGCCCGTGCGGCTGGGCCTCGGCTGGGCAAGCAGGTTCAGCTCGTCATCAAGGCTTCCAAGCAGGGCGACTGGTCCGAGCAGGACGGGCACGTGGTCGTCACCACCCCCGACGGATCGGTGGCCCTGGAATCAGGCGAATACGAGCTGGACAACCGGATCGAGCGGGAGGATGGCTCCCAGGCCGACAGATCGGCCTCCGCAGCCCTGCCCACCGGTGGCTTCGTCATTCTCGACACCCAACTGGATGACGACCTCCTGGCCGAGGGCTATGCCCGAGATCTGATCCGCCAGGTTCAGGATGCCCGGAAGACTGCCGGTTTGGACATTGCTGATCGAATCCGGCTGACCCTGACCTTGCCAGAGGAGGATGCCCACAAGGCCCAGCAGTTCAGTGACCTGATCGCTCGCGAGACCCTGGCCACCAATCTGACCGTCAATGCTGGCGATCTGGACCAGCCGCAGGTCGACCTGGTCAAGGCCTGATCCTAGTTGCACAAAGGGCTTCCATCCTACATCAGATGGAAACCCTTTGTGATGCGTCCTGCCGGGCGTGATACCCGGCTGCCGATCAGCTCTTGACCTTGTCGCTGACCTGGTCCAGGGTCTGCATATCCTGGTCGCTCAGTTCCAGGTGGGCGGCAGCCAGAAGGGACGGCAACTGTTCCGGGGTGCGTGCAGAAGCGATGGGGGCTGCGATTCCAGGCCTGTGGTTGAGCCAGGCCAGGGCGACGGTGGCCAGTTCAACATCGTGGGCCTTGGCGACGCCGTCCATGGCGGCGACCACGTCCAGCCCCTCCTGGGTGAAGAAGTCCTTGACCATGCCCTCGCGCTGCTTGCCCCTGAGGTCGTCCATGGTACGGTACTTGCCCGTCAAGAAGCCCGAAGCCAGCGCGAAGTAGGGGAAGACCGCCAAATTCTCGTCCCTGGCGATCTGCATGAGGCCATCCTCATAGGTCCTGCGGTATACCAGATTGTATTGGGGCTCCAAGGCCACTGGCAGGGTCAGGCCCTCCTGGCGCGCGATCCTGAACCATTCACGGATCCGGTCCGGTGTGTAGTTGGACAGGCCGATGGCCCGGACCTTGCCCTCCTTGACCAGCTTGTCGAAGGCTGCCGCCGTCTCCTCCAAGGGGGTGGAGCTGTCGTCGAAGTGAGCGTAGTAGAGGTCGATCACATCCAGGCCCAGCCTGAGCAGGGAGGCATCGGCAGCGGCCTTGATGTTCTTGGCTGAAAGACCGGAGTACTGGGGGTGTTGGCTGACCTTGGTGGCCACCAGGACCTTGTTGCGGTTGCCGTTCTTGGCCAGCCAGCGGCCTAGGACGATCTCGGATTCGCCGCCGGAGTGTCCGGGGGCCCAGGCCGAGTAGACGTCAGCTGTATCGATCAGGTTGCCTCCGGCTTCCGTGTAGGCGTCCAAGACCTGATCGGATTCTGATTCGTCACTGGTCCATCCGAAGGTGTTGCCGCCCAGAACCAGAGGAAAGATATCGATGTCGATGCCGCGTAGTTTTGCCATATTCATCCTTTCGGGTTGGAGTCTTGTCAGGCCGAGTCTATTACCATTCCAGACGCCAGAACCGATTATTCAGGCGTGTGCCTCATGTATAGTGATGGAGGGAGGTCGGAATGGGGCGGTTTGCAGGTCCGGCATCCAACGGTTTTCAGCTCGAAGGAGAACACTCATGCATCTAGACATCGCCATTGTGATCGCCGTACTGATCCTGGCGCTGATCATTTTCCTCTTGGGAATCTTCGTGGTGCCGCAGCAGCAGGCGGACATCATTGAGCGCTTCGGCAAGTACCACCGGGTGGCACAGGCGGGTATTCACGCCAAAATTCCCCTGGTGGACCGGATAGCCACCAAGACCAACCTGCGCGTCAACCAGCTGAACGTCAAGCTGGAGACTAAGACCAAGGATAATGTCTTCGTCACCGTGGAGGTCTCCGCACAGTTCCGGGTGGAGGCGGCCAACGTGGTTACGGCCTACTATGAGCTGGTCGACCCGGCAGGCCAGCTGCGCTCCTACATGGAGGATGCCCTCAGATCGGCCATTCCCGCCCTGAGCCTGGATGACGCCTTCGCCCGCAAGGATGACATCGCCTCCGATGTGCAGCAGACTGTTGGCCAGGAGATGCAGCGCTTCGGATTTTCGGTTATCAAGACCCTGGTCACCGCCATCGACCCCTCCGCCCAGGTCAAACAGGCCATGGACTCCATCAATGCGGCCCAGCGCGAAAAGGAGGCTACCCGTGAACGTGCCGAGGCCCACCGTATCGAGATCGAGACGCAGGCCAGGGCGGATGCCGAGAAGACCAGAATGCAGGGCGAGGGCCAAGCCAACTACCGGCGGGAGATCGCCAATGGCATTGTGGACCAGATCAACAGTCTGCGGGCCGTGGGCATGGATATTGATGCCGTCAACAATGTGGTGCTCTTCAACCAGTATCTCGATGTTATGCGCTCGCTGGCCGAGTCTGACAATGGCAAGACCCTGGTCCTGCCCGCGGCGACCCCTGGTGGCTATAACGAGCTCTTTAACCAGATGACCGCAGCGCTGATGACCGCCCAGAGCAGTCAGGGAAGTGCGGATCCCAGCCACGACCGCAAGAGTGCGGACGCAGAGAGCGGATCTGGAACGCCAGTTCTGTAAGTTCTTCTAAAAAGATTTGAACAAAACAAGAAAGCAACAACCCCCCGTATGGTAGGTCCGGCGGGGGTGGGGGGGGGGTCAGCTTTTCAAGAAGTCGGCTATGGCCTCGGCGGCTCGATAGCCCTTGTCGTACATGGCGTTGAGCCCCTTGAGCGACTTGCTCAGCGTGGTCAGCCCACACAGGCTGTCCGGGGCCAGGATGAGCGCCTGACCCTCCTTTTCGGCTTGCTTGGCCAGAGCCACCTCGTCGTTGTAGGTGCGGTAGCGCTCCATTAGGCGCTCGCCGGCCGCCGGATAGGTCCTCGACAGGATTCGGGCCGGCAGGACATCCTTCTTCTGCTCACGCAGAATGTCCCTCTGGCGTGTCAGGACAAGGACGATGCGTTCATAGCCCTCGTCCATGGCCTTGCGGATCGGGACCGGGTCAGCGATACCGCCGTCCAGATAGGGCACGCCATCGAGCATGTATGGCTTATTGGCCACCGGCACGCTGGATGAGGCCTTGAGTATGTCATAGTTGTCCTGGGCCAGGTCGGACTTGTCAAAGTAGGCGGTGGATCCGTCAGTGGCCTTGCAGGCCACTACGGTGAACAGGGCCGGGTTGGCCTTCAAAGCCTGATAATCCAGCGGGTATTCTCCGTCATGGGCCGACAGTTTGCCATAGACGTAGTCCAAGTCGACAAAGGCGTGCTTGGTCAGGAAGTTGCTCACACTTGCGTACTCCTTACGCGAGGAGTAGACGGTGTAGAAGCGGTAGCAGCGTCTGAGCTGGCCCGACAGGAAGGAGGCCAGATTGGCGCTGCCGGCCGAGATCCCATAGCAGTGGTCGAAGGCGATGCCCTGCTCCATGCAGCGGTCGAAGACGCCGGCGCCGAAGATGGACCGGTAACCGCCGCCTACGTCAATGACGGCTGTTCTTTTGCGTGCCATGGGCACCTCGATTCCTGACAGGTATCCTCCCTTGATGACAGCTTATGCGTGAACGTTGGACAAGCCGTTCAGGGGCGGCATGAGGCCAGTAGCCGCTTGGACAGATCCAGCATGGCTGGCGAGGGATCAGAGTTGGCGATCTCTACTCTGCCGGGGCCGGGGTCCGGGTTGAGGGCATCGGCTTGGGCCAGCAGATCCTTGAGGTGGCGGGCCGTTCCCGGGTTGCCGTCAATCAGTGCCAGGCCTGGCGGGCAGATGCGGGCGATGGACTTGCGGAAGAAGACGAAGTGGGTGCAGCCCAGGACCAGGGCATCCAGGTTCTGCAGATCGTAGGGGTCCAAGTAACGGTGCAGAGTGGCGTCGACCAGGGTCTGGTCATTTAGCCTGTCAGACTCCACAATGGTCACCAGGTCTGGGCAGGGCTGGGTAAGGATGGTGTGCCTGCCGGAGAACCGTGCCATCAGGCGCGAGAACTTGGCCTCTTTCAAGGTCAGCGGGGTGGCAGTGACCAGAACCCGCTGAGGTCGGCCTCCGCTGCGCGTACAAGCCAGTTTCAAGGCCGGCTCCATGCCGATGACAGGGACCGGATAGCGCTGGCGCATCTGATCAACGCAGACGCTGGTGGCGGTGTTGCAGGCGATGACCATGGCCTTGACGCTCTGGTCCATGAACCGGTCGCCGATGACCTGGCAGCGCTTGGCAATCCGGTCCGGCTCCTTGGTGCCGTAGGGGGCGTAGGCGGAATCTCCGAAGTAGAGCAGACTTTCTTGGGGCAGAAGGTTCTGAATGGCTGCGGTGACGCTCAGACCGCCGAGCCCGGAGTCGAAGATCCCGATCGGTGCATCTGATGCCATGTGATCTGCTCCTTTCGCAGCCGAAGAACCAGCCTAGCCTGTCGCCGAAGGGCCGTACCCTACAAGCATGAGTATTCCCCGGACTGTTTACAAAATGCAAGCCACCGGCAACGATTTCGTGGTCTACGCCGATCCCCGGGGGGATCTGGAACCTACGGCCGACCAGGTGCGATGGCTGTGTGACCGGCATTTCGGGGTCGGAGCCGACGGGGTGATTCGGCTGACCCACCCGGCCGATGTCAGCGACTTGGACCAGGCGCAGGTGGATGCTTGTGACCGTTTCGGCTGTCAGTGGTTCATGGACTACCGCAACGCGGACGGATCACTGGCGCAGATGTGCGGCAACGGGACGCGGGCTATCACCCTCTTCGCTCAGAAGCAGGGGCTGACGCCAACTATGGAGGGGTCCTCCTTCCTGCTGGGGACCCGAGCCGGGGTCAAGCGGATTGTCTCGTGCAGTCCGATGAAGTGCGATGGCGAGCATGTGTTCATGGTCAAGGTCGGGGCCTGGCGGATGGGGCCGGTGGGGCAACAGCTGATTGACGGCGGCGCCCTAGGAGGCTCGGCTCCTGGCACCATGGTGGATATGGGCAATCCCCACGCAGTCGTTCTGACGGCAGTCGCTGCCGAGTTGGAGGCCAGCGGGTTGCCGGGGACCGTGGCCGACCTGCTGGCCAAGACCGATCTGCCTGATCCGGGCGATCTGGACCTGTCGGCCCCGCCGCGAGTCAGGCCCGGGCTTGCCGAGGGGCAGAATGTGGAATTCCTGCGTCTGGATGCCCTGGATGCCGACAATGGCAGCGGTCGGGCCACCATGAGGGTTTATGAGCGAGGCGTGGGCGAGACCCTGTCCTGCGGGACGGGCCTATGCGCCAGCGGCGTGCTGCTGCGAGCCCTGACTGGAGTCGATCATTGGACCATCCATGTGGGTGGGGGCTGTCTGAAGGTGGATGTGGATCCGCAGGATGTGTGGCTGACCGGACCGGCCAGAATGGTCGCCCGTCTGACCCTGGAGCACGTGCCAGGTTGCTGATCAGCCGAAGAGGGCAGAGCCTTCCACAGCCAAGACGATGGTTGCCAAGGCGACCAGCCAGATCAGATCGACCATCAGATCGAAGTGCCGCTGGTAGTAGATCTGCAGCCATCCCGACCTCTTGCGCGAAAGACCCTGCTGGGTCACCGTGGCGTGGCTGAAAGCCATGAATTGCAGGCTGGTGGCGAAGGTCATGACCAGGCACCAAGGGCATAGGGCGTGGATGACGAAGAGCGACTGGGTGAACAGCCAGAGCGCATAGGCCAGAGCTGCGAGCGAGGCCAGCCAGGTCCCTGCTGCCAGCAGCGCGGGCATCTTGATCCGGCAAAGGCCCACAACGGCCAGCGTCAGAAAGACGGATTCAGCGATCAGTCCAAGGAAGGCATTGGGAACCGGCAGGGTGCCCAGACGAAACAGCTCGGCCTGGGGTGAGTGGGCCACGGCTGAGCAGGAGACCGCTGAGTTGATGTCACAGCTGAGCTGGCCCTGGGGGTGACGTGCCAGCTGTAGGGTTTCCGCTGACAGAACCAGGCTGGCGTAGAGGGTTGCAAGTGAGGCCAGGGCGGCAATCAGATAGCTGGAAGGGGCTGAAGAGGTCGATTCACTCATGGGGTCCATCACCTCAATGGCTGGGGAGGTTCTCTGGGACAGGAACGCGTTCACGAGTTTAGGATGGAGGCATGACGCATGAGGATACTGCCACGGTTTCCGGGTGGGATCTGCACTGCCACACCGTGTTCTCGGACGGCACCGTGACGCCCAGGGGGATGGTCGAGCAGGCGCAGCAGCTGGGTCTGGAAGGTTTGGCCATCACCGACCATGACACCAATGCGGGCTGGGATCAGGCCCGTCAGGCTGCCCAAAACTTGGGGATGCCACTGTTGCCGGGCACTGAAATCACCGCGCAGGATGGTCGTGTCTCGGTTCACATGCTGGCCTACCTCTATGATCCGGAGGATCCGGTCATCGCCAGGCTCTTTGCCAAGACCAGGGAGGCCAGGCTGGCTAGAACCAGGACCATGGTCGAGCAGATTTCCCGAGATTATCCGATCACCTGGCAAAATGTGCTGGACCAGGTCAAGGAGGGGTCGAAGACAACGGTGGGCCGTCCGCATATTGCCGACGCTCTGGTAAAGGCCGGTGTCTATGCCGACCGCAGCCAGGCCTTCGCCGGGGTCTGCTCCTCCAGAAGCGCCTACTACCTCCCCACGCCCTCGCCGACCACCCACCAGGTGCTGGCAGCCGTTAACGATGCGGGGGGCGTTTTGGTCATTGCTCACCCGGGTGCGGTCAGCCGCAATCCCGTCCTGCTTTCCGACCAGCAGATCGCCGCGCTGGCCAGAAAGGGCCTGGGAGGCTTGGAGGTCTGGCACCGGGACAATCCGCCCGAGCAGCGTCGACGGCTGTTGGCTCTGGCTCAGCGCTGGGGGTTGCTGGTGACCGGCGGATCGGACTGGCACGGCCAAGGCAAACCCAATCACATGGGGGAGAACAGCACCAGTGACGAGGTGGTGGCCCGAATCGTGGACAGGGCCCGGGGGAGCCATCCGGTGGCCTGGAAGGGTTAACGGATACGAATCGGGGGCGGTCGGACCACAAGGATCCTGCCGCCCCCGTCAGGCGATCACAGCCTCAGTCGGAGGAGCCTCCCAGAACGCCGAAGCCCACAGGATGGGTGGTGTCGGAACCAACCACTGCGTAGCCTAGCGACTCCTTGGGAACGATGATGTGCCGACCCTTGTCGTCCACCAAATCGATGGGTCCGCCCTCGTTCAGTGCCTGGGCGATGTGGGCAGCCACCTCGTCCGCCTTGGCGTTGGTGCTGAAGCTGACCGTGCGGGCCACATTTTTGATGCCGAATTCGATATCCATCGTTACCTCCAAGGTTTTTCTCCGTCGCCCAGACCTGCCGGTCCACGGATCTTCCGGTCTCATTATTCGCTGACCCTGGTGATTACGCTCTAAGCGTCCCCGTGGGGCTCCTCCTGGGGAGAGCTCGTCTCTGGCGGCGATGCCGATGCTTGTCCGTCTGTGGTGAGTGTGGGGATCTGCTCGGGCAGAGGTTTTCTGGGAAGGACGATGGTCTCTGTCTGATCGTTTGCAAGAGCCTGAGTTGACGAAGCATCATGCGGCTGGGAAACGGCGTCTCCTGAATCAGCGGCGTTCGAGGGCTGGTCATCTCCGGACGAGTGGCTTATTGCAGCCTGCGAATCCGCTTCGCCATCTGCATCCCCGTCGCTGGGGGCTGGGTTGCCGATGCCGCGGAAGTGATCGCTCAGGCCTGAGTCTTCGTCTTGGGCGGCAGGAGCAACAGCTGGCTGCTTGCGTTGATCGTCACTGCCAAGGTCTGTGCTCTGGTCCTGCCCAATGGGCTTATTCCTGGCATCGGAGTGCCCCATGGCGGTCTGGGCCACAGCCAGATCAGCCATTTCCGCCCTGTTGATGGCGATGGTGGCTGAGCTTTCATCGGACGCTTCTGTCGGGGCGGGGTCCGGTTCTGGTGCCGGATTCTCCTGCAGCTCGGCTACAGAGGGGGCTTCAGCATTATCGTCGCCCAGCAGGGTGCCTACGGTGATGGTGGAGGGTGCACCGGCAGGTGACGGACTTGGCGTCTGCTCCTGGCGACGGGTGCGCTGGACCTGCTCATGATCGCCCAGCTGCTGGGCCAGGCGCTCAACCTGGGCTTTGAATTGGATGATCCGTTCGTTGTCCGCATGATCCAGGGCGGTGATGAAGTCGCCCACTTGCTCCATCTGCAGCCAGAGGTTGGCTCGGAGCATGATCAGATCGTCCAGCCGAGCCCCCATCATCCTGCCGTAGGCTGCAATGACTGCATTGCGGCGGGATCCGTCCAGCTTGGCGAAGATCCAGGCCAGATCACGGGCAGGATCGTTGACCTGCATATCCTGCCAGCCGTAGAGTCCGCTCAGCCCGGAGCCTGCATAGAGCAGGTCTCCATCGGAGAAGCCTCCGTGCACGGTGCAGGTTTCAAAGGACCAGAGTCCGTCGGTCGCCACGATGGAGGCCCAGGAATCGGTGATTTCCTTGGGCACGTGGCCATCCATGCGCAGCCGCTTGATCCATCCCCGCAGTTGGGCTGCGATTTGAGCGGTGGAGAAGACCGGATATCCGTGGGTTTTCAGAAAATCAGGACGCACCCGGTGGATGGCGCCGATGGCGGTGCCTGCGGCGGTGCATTCGTTCAAGGTCAGCAGATGAAGGGGACGGATTCGGCCTGGGCAGTGGGTCATGACGGCAACAGCGGTGGTGCCGGTCGGACTATCGGCCCTCTCCCCGGGCTGGTAGGCCAATATGCGCTCGACCCGGAAGCCCATGGCCGCTATCTCTTTGGCATCGGCCAGGGCCTGAGCCGCCTTGACCCGAGCGGCCAGCCGACGTTTGCCGGCCTCCGAGCTGGTGGCCCAGACGTCGTAGACGTTGCCGGTTGCATCCTGGACCACGGCGCAGTCCACGCCCTGTGTACGGTCCAGGCTGCTGAGCTGGTCGCAGTCCCGCGCACCGGTCATGGGCACCTCGGGCATGGTGGCCGATGCCAGGGCGGCCAGGGTCAGCTTCGTTCGTTCACTCACACCCTCAAGGATAATACAAGGACTGTTGTGGATACGGTTGCCCACTAGACCACATGGGCACGCCGCCGCCGGTTCCGGTACCGGCCTTTGACACAATGGGGGTGTGCATGAGGATGAGGAACGATTGCTGGAGGGTCTGGATCCAGCCCAGCGGCAGGCGGCTAGCGTGCTTGACGGGCCTGTGCGGATTGTCGCGGGGGCCGGGGCTGGCAAGACCAGGACCATCACCCGGCGGATGGCCTATGCCTGTGCCAGCGGCAGCTGGGAGCCCTCCAGAACCTTGGCAGTTACCTTTTCGGTCCGTGCCGCAGCCGAGATGCGTGATCGTCTGACCAAGCTTGGCGTGTCGGCCTCCCTGCAGGCGGCGACCTTCCATTCGGCGGCCCTGCAGCAGCTCAGACGGGTCTGGCCCCAGGTCAGCGGGACCTACCCTCCCGATCTGATTGAGGATGTGGGTCCTCTGGTGTCCTCCTCCTACCAGAGGGTCTGCGGGCAGGAGGCCGACCCGGGCCAGGTCAGGGACCTGACGGCGGAGATCAATTGGGCCAAGGTGGGGCTGATTGCCCCTCAGGACTACGTTCGTGTCTGCGCGGCCAGTCACCGTCTGCCGCCGGCCGGTCTGGAGGCCGATCGAATGGCCGACCTGTACACGGTCTTCGAGAGCTCCAAGGCCGCCCACAATCAGATGGACTTCAATGATATCCTCCTGCTGGTCTGCCACATATTGGAGGAAGACGGCCAGGCTGCTGCAGATATTCGAGACCGAATCGGCTGGCTGACCGTGGACGAATACCAGGATGTCTCGCCCCTGCAGCACCGGCTGCTCAAGCTCTGGCTCAACGGCAGGCAGAACCTCTGTGTGGTGGGGGACCCAGCCCAGACCATCTACTCCTTTGCTGGAGCCACTTCCTACTATCTGCTGAACTTCCCCCAGGAATTCCCCGGCATTAAGGCAGATTTGGATCTGTCCACCGATTACCGGTCCACGGGTAGGGTAGTCCATTACGCCAACGGCATTCTGGCGCGCTCGCCGGTGCGTGACGACTATCTGAAGCTGGCCTCGGCCCGTCAGGCGGGCAGCAGGGTCGCGATGACACGTTATGAGGACGATGGCGATGAGGCTGGAGCCGTGGCCTCCCGCATATCCTCCATGATTCGGAAGGGGGCGCGGCCCGGCCAGTTTGCAATCCTGACCCGGATCAATGCCCAGCAGACCCTGATCTGCCGTGCCCTGCACGAACGCGGAATCGGCTATCGGGTGCGTACCGAGTCGGGCTGGCAGAACCAGTCGGTCGATCTGAGCAGGCAGGAAGTACTGGAACAGCTTGAGGGCGGCATGGGCCAAGGGAGGGTCACGGTCTCCACTATTCACGCTGCCAAGGGATTGGAGTTCGCTCATGTCTTCATTGTTGGCTGCGCCGAGGGGCTGATTCCCTTTGGCTCGCCGCCGGAAGGAGATGCCCTGGAGGAGGAGCGCCGCCTCATGTACGTAGGGGTGACCCGAGCAGAGGACACCCTGCATCTTTCCTACGCGGAGCACAAGGATGGCAGCGCCTTCGTCCGACGCACCCCCAGCCGGTTCATTCACCGCTGAGGACCAACGTCTCGTCCATCGGAACGTAGAGGGTGTTCAGTCTTGGCTGCTGTCAGGATCGCTCCTGTCTGAGTCATCCTGGTCCGGGTTGCTGTCGCGGGTGCTCTTCTGGTCGCCCGGAGCCTCGTGGCCCGAATGTTCCTGGTCATTTGCAGCGTGGGAATCAGAAGCTCCGGAGTCTGCGGAGGCGGTCGAATCGGCAGAGGAATCCTTTTCCTCGGCATTCAATAGTTTGTCCAGCTCGGCATCCCAGTCCACCGAGGGAGCGGAAGTGGCGGCCTTCTGCTCGGATTGCCCGTCTGCGGATGTAGATGCTCCGCCCTGGCCGCCTTCGACCTTAACAGGCAGCGAAGGCAGCAGATCAGGATGGGACCAGTGACTGTCACGGCCTTGGATTCCCTCCTCTGCGGTGATGCGCTCCCAAAGGTCGGCGGCCTCACGTAGCTGCTTGGGATGAAGATGCAGGCCCAGCAGGGACTCAAAGGTCTGTTCAGCCGGCCCTCCCACGGCACGCTCGCGTCGGGTCATCTCCCGCAGCTGCTCCAGGTGGGGCAGGTGGGCCATGCCGGCGTTCCAGACCACGCAATCCACCCAGCCATCCACCAGGGCCAGCAGGTCGCCCAGGCTGTGCAGGGCCTCTTTTTGCTCAGGGGTATCCTCAATGCCGACATTGCTGAGGTTGATGGCGCCAGCGATCGATTCGGGGTTGATTTGCTCAGCGTCGCGCAGCTGATCCTCCACAGCGTCCAAATCGATAGAGACTCCCCGGGCATACTTGCCGATCAGGGCCTCGAAGCGCGGCATCAGCCAGGGGACGGCAGCGTAGAGCCGGGCGTGGGCGGCTTCCTTGAGGGCCATGTAGCGGGTGACCTCGTCCAGATCCAGCTGCAGGGATTTGGCGTAGGCCTTGATGTTCTGAGGTATGAGGGCTCCGGCGGGGTTCTTTAGCAACGGTATGCCCTGGTCGAATCCTCCGCGCACCTCCTTGGCCAGCTCGCCGGCTGCCTGACCCAGCTGCATGGCGAATGAGGTGTTCCCCAGCAGCCTCATCAGCGTGGTCGGATCCTTGAGGTTGTCAGGCAAGGGGATGGGCACAGGTCCGGCGAACATCCCCGAAATCTCACCCTGGTCGAAACCTTGGAAGCGCTGGCTTATGACGGAGGTCAAGGCCTCGCTGACCGCCTGGGCCACCGGCGAGGCGAACTGAACCCAAGCGTCTATGCTGCCCTCGATCCATCCTGCACGGGTCAAGGCTTCGGTTTGGCCTGGGGCGGGGTCAAAGGCGCAGACGGTGTCCAGCCAGAGGTTGGCTTCGCTCATGACTCGGGCCACCCGGTCGCTGTCCTCGGCTGTGACAGCGGTGTCGGACTGGTCGGCCCTGGTGCGCCCCAGGGCGATGTTCTTGGCCAGCGCAACGTTGATGGGCCCCTGGTCAGCCTGGGCCTGCATGTCAGCCGGAGTGTTCAGTCCTCCAGCCGTGAAAGCCTGAATCAGGGCCTGGACTTCGGCGGGTTTGGGCAGCTGTTCGGCTCCCTGGGCAGCCATCTGGGAGCGGATGGACTCAGGCAGCTGAGAGAACTGACTCCAAGCCAGCTCGCCCTGCACCGGGCCGAAGCACTCAATGAGCCATTGGTGGATTGCATTCTCGTCCATTGCTTTGTTTCCAGTCCTCGCCAAGGCAGGTCGCCCGCCGCTTAGGTTGACGTCTGCCGGGATTATCGTCTTCATCAACCATAATATTGGAGCTATGACACTTCCGCACGGGAAATCGGATCACTGCGCCACAGGCGCACCCGAAAGGCAAATCGGGACACTTGGCGGACCCACCCGCAAAATGCTGGTCGGTGGTCTTTTGGTCATTCTGGCCCTCTTGGTGCTTTTCCTTCCTTCGCCCTACACCATCGAGACGCCCGGCCCCACCCAGGATGTGCTGGGAAGTTCAAAAGGATCACCAGTCATCAAGGTGAAGGGTGGTCAGGTCCATCGTGACAAGGGCAGGCTGCTGATGACCACGGTCAATGCCCGCGGAATCCCCGGCTACCCGGCCTCAAATCTGGATGCCCTGGTGGGCTGGGCCGACCCTCACGCCACGGTGCTTCCCCAAGAGGCCGTGGTGCCTCCCGGACAGAGCGTGGAGGAGTACAAGCGCCAGGAGCAGGGCGATATGCACGGCTCCCAGAAGGCTGCCTCGGCCCAGGCTCTGGCCTTCCTCAAGGCTCGTGGATATGACGTATCAGGTCTGCAGTTCAGCATGAGGGTGGCCGACATAGGCGGCCCTTCGGCCGGACTCATGTATACCCTGGGGGCCATCGACAAGATCACCCCCGAGCAGGAGACCGGTGGCCTGACCATTGCCGGGACCGGCACCATGGATGAGAAAGGGCGAGTCGGGGCCATCGGCGGCATTCAGCTGAAGATGCTGGGGGCCAGACGGGACGGCGCCGCCTGGTTCCTGGCCCCAGCCGCCAACTGCTCACAGGTGGCAGGCCATGTGCCCGAAGGACTGCGCGACGTGCGGGTGTCCACCCTGGATGAGGCCTACAAGGCCCTGGTGGCCATCGGCCATGGCCAGGGGGAGGTGCTGCCCCGCTGCACGGCCGCCAAGGGCAGGTAAGACAAGGCCGGTCCAATTGGTGAATTCCGGCAGTCTTGTTATGCTGAAGCCGTGGCTGAGACTACAACCTATACAGCGGAAGAGTTCGGTTTTCATCCCGGCGATATCGTCCAGGAATGGATGTGGGACGACGATGTCGACGACGGGATCCGGACTAGGATCGAGGATCTGACCGGCGAAGAGCTGGTGGACGAGGACTATGACGCAGCCGTGGATGGGGTCATCATCTGGTGGCGGGACGGTGATGCCGAAGACGATCTGGCGGATACCATCATGGATGCCTCGGCCATGGTCAACAAGGGCGCACCTTTCTGGGTGCTGACTCCCAAACCCGGCAGACCTGGAGCTTCGGCGCCAGGGGTCGTCTCCAATGCGGCCAAGACTGCGGGCATGAACGCCCTGATGCCCACCACCGTCAGCAAGGATTGGAACGCCACCCAGCTGCGGGCTTTCGGCAAGGGCAAGTAAGACTCCTGGCTGTAACGGCGCCTGCGTCGGCTCGACATATCGCATAAGCGCCAATGAACGAGGTGTCGGGCATCAGGATCAAACATGCCCGACACCTCCTTGTCGTTCATGAGGAATTCACGGAGGAATCCGTCTGGACAACGGCCCTTACCGCTCGCCCTTCTCAGCAACGGCAGGAGCCACCGTCGTGGCCTTGTTTTGATATTCAGCCAGCAGCGTGCACGAGCGGATATCGCAGAGGTTGGCCACCAAGGCGATTATCAGGATGACCAGGCCCACCAGGAAGATCCAATGCAGGCCGTCGAAGACGATGGTGCGGGCCGGTCCCAGCAGGCGAGAGGGGATGCTCCCTGCTGTGGCCGGGTTGATCATGCTGTTCATCATGTCTTCGGTCAGCCCCTTATGCTGGGGCACCTCGCGGGCGATGACCGTGTTCATGACGATGCCGAAGATTGAGACCATCAGGGTCTGCCCTAGGGAACGGGCCAGTGTGTTGAAGCTGGTCGAGGCGCCCACATCACCTGCTGGCACCACGCTCTGGGCGGTGATGGTCGAGGTGGTGATGGTCAGGCCGAAGCCGAAACCGACTACGGCGGAAATGACCAGAAAGACCCAGTAGGCGGTGGCCTGTGGGACGGCTATGTAACAGACGCAGGCTGTCAGGATGAAGGCCAGGCCGATATTGGTGGCCCGGTGCGGCGGGTGGTGCATGGTCAGAGGTCCGGCCAGGTAGGCGCCCAGGAGCCAAAGAATGGAAGAGGGGGTGACCACGAAACCGCCCAGGGAGGGGTTCATTCCCAGAACAGACTGCATCCAGATGGGCATGTAGGTGTCGAAGCCCATGAGGAATCCGGCCACCAGGAGCATGCAGATGTTCTGGATGACGAAGGTCCTGATCCGAAAGAGTCGCAGGGGCAGGATGGGATCTTCCTGGCGGCCCTCGACATGAAGAAGCAGGGCAAAGGTGACCACGGTGGCCGCAATCAGAACCAAGGTGATCCGCGCATCGCCCGCCGATCCCAGGCTCTGCAGGCCGAGCATCAGGCAGATCAGGCAGATGCTGAGCAGCCCGATGCCGATGTAGTCGACGCGGGTTTTACGCGCCTGGATATGCTCGCTCAGGAAGAGCTGGATCATGATGATGACCAGCAGGCCGATGGGCACGTTGATGGCGAAGACCCAGTGCCAGCTTATCTGCTGGACGATGAAGCCTCCCAGCAGGGGGGCGATGATGGAGGCGATGCCCCAGGCCGAACCGTTCAGACCGATCATGCCCGCCCGCTTGTCCAGGGGATAGATGTCGGCCAGAACCGTGTATGTCAGCGGCTGGATGGCGCCTGCCCCCAAGCCCTGCAGAAAACGCGCGCTGATCAGCTGGGGCATGGATTGGGAAAGGGCGCACAGGGTGGACCCGATCACGAAGACCAGCAGGCCGATGGTCAGCAGCGGCTTGCGGCCGAAGCGGTCCGAAAGCTTGCCGTAGATGGGTGTGGTGACCGCCGTCATGAGCAGATAGATGGAGTAGACCCAGTTCATGATGGACAGCCCATGCAGGTCCCCGATGATGGTGGGCATGGCGGTGGAGACGATGGTCCCCTCGATGGCCGTCATGAAGGTGGCAATAAAGACCGCCACCGTCACCAAGGTGCGGTTGGTCTTTCTGCCACTGCCTGTATCGACTGTCTGTGACAATCCGAACCCCCCTCTTATGCGGTATATACGGTGTGTTTCTCTTCTTTTACGGGCAAGGCCCGAATTCCTAGAGGATTATAGCCGCACCTTGCGGCCTTGTCACCGTGTATTCTGCTAAGGTAGTGTGCTGGTCCCGTGGCTCAGTTGGTTAGAGCGCCACCTTTACACGGTGGATGTCCCCGGTTCGAGTCCGGGCGGGACCACAGGGGTTTTAGGGGTGTGTGCCCGAAGTTGCGTCTTAGCGCTCACGTAGAATCAATGCACGAAGATCGTTGGCAAGAAAGGTCAGGAGGTCGATGCCTGATGTCAGCTAAGCCTGATGCCCGTGGAACCGAGGCGACCATCGCGCGCTCGGGCAAGCGCAAGTGGGGATATGACACCAAGCAGGTTGATGCTTTCTTGGAGCGGGCTCACTCACTCTATGAGAGCCAGGACCCCGATCTTACCCAGGAGGAGATAGCCAATGCCTCCTTTGACCTGTGCAAGAACGGTTATATCATCACCCAGGTGGATGCTGCCCTCTCGCGGCTGGAAAGGGTGATTTCCGACAGGCAGACCAGTCTGGAGATAGCCCGGGTGGGCGTGGATGGCTGGACGACTAGAATGGTCAGTTTGCAATCAGAGCTGACCGCTCATGCCGGCAGACCCTCGGGCAGCGTCTTCAAGCGCGGGGATCCCGGCATGCCCTCATACGACTGCAAGCAGGTGGAGCGGCTGATCGAGCAGGTCCTCAACAAGACTTCTGATCAGCTCAACCTGCATGAGGGACGGAAGACCGACTCAGGCAAGTCGAAGAACACCGACATCACGGCTGACCGCGTCTCCAACGTCATCTTCACCCAGCGGCGGGGGCCCAAGGGCTATGACGAGCGCCAGGTGGACTTCTTCCTGGCCAAGGCCGTCGAGCTTCTGGAGCAGCTGGAGTCCTTTGCCAGGGTCAGCGAGAGGGCCAAGAGAGCAAGCGTTAATGCAACGGCTCCAGCTGCTGTTTCTGGGCACTCGCAGCTTGCCGGGCAGAACCCTTCAGTTTCGGGCGTTCAGCCGCTGATCGGACAGAGCCAGGCACCAGCCTGGAGCATTCCCGATGATTCCGCTGTCGTGAGCGACAAGGGCAGCCAGGATGATTTCGCTCAACTGCACCAGGCGGAGCGGGCTATCTTTGAGGCGCCGGCCGCCAGCACGCAGACAACGCCTACAGCACCGACGGCGCAACCCAACAGTTCGCTGAGTGCTCTGGCTTCGACCGTCAACCAGCGACTGACTCAGGAAGGCGCTGGGGCAGCCTCAGCAGCATCGGCGGCAGCTGTTCCTGCCTCTTCCACAGCCAGGTCGGCCTCCTCAGCAGGAGTGAGTGGCGGAGCCCCTGTTGGCTCTGCCAATCCCACCCCTGCCGATCCTTTTGTCTCCGGTCGACAGGAATCGGTCATGCCCGCCTCCGTGCCGCCCGCGGCTGCACAGCCGGCCTCTGCGCCAACCAGCCACACTCCTGCGGCTCCCACATCAGCGTCAGCAGCACCCGCGTCGGCTGCGCAATCCGTGCCATTCAACTCGGTGGCCGCTTCTTCGCCTTCCCCCGCACCACAGACTCCTGAGCCTGCGGTATTCCAGCCGACCTCTTCGGCACCCGCGGCCTCCACTCCGCCTACTTCGGCAGGGAACGCTTTCGTCTCCTCCACAAGGCCGGAATCGCCAGTGTCTCCCTCAACGGCAGGTGCTGACACTGACGGCTCGTCTATGCCGGGATCCGCCTCAATCATCTCCTCGCCCTTCGTCGATGGTCCTCTGGGCGCAGGCGGGCCCTTGGGCAGCTATGGGGAACCCTCGCCAGCAGCGCCTGAGGCCCATGAGCGGTCCTGGGCTGAAACAGCCGGAAGCAGCACGGATACGCCCGACTGGGCCAAGCCCCGTTATTCGCAAAACACGCAGGGCAATAAGCAGGACAAGGATCCGGATTCCTACCTGGCCTCCCTGCTCAACCAGGATCTGCCCAAGATGGATTTGGACATTCCTGATATTGCTTTCCCGGCCTTCGGTGACGAGGGGGAGCAGGATAAAGGCGGTCGATGAGTCATTTGGAAACAATGAATGCAGGCAGTGAAGGCAGGCAGGTTGGTTTGTCGGTCGAGCATGAGCGCATCTTGTCGGATTGGTCGCCCAGGGACGATGCCGGCCAGTCTTGCAGTCTGGTCATCCTGGGATCCACAGGATCCATTGGCACTCAGGCTTTGGATCTGATCAGTCGTCATAGGGACCGGTTCCAAGTGACTGGATTGGCCGCTGGCGGCGCGCATGTCGAACTGCTGGCCCGCCAAGCTCGCGATTTTGGCGTGACCCGTCTTGCTCTGGCCGACAAGGCCCAGGTTCCGGCTCTGCAGCAGGCTCTCGAGGCTCTGGAGTTGACTGGCATCCAGGTAGAGGCAGGCATGGATGCGGTTCAGGCTCTGGCCGGTTCCGGCAGTGACTTGGTCCTCAATGGCATTACCGGTTCAGTTGGTCTGCGTCCGTCTATTGCAGCCCTGCAGGCCGGATCCCAGCTGGCTCTGGCCAACAAGGAGTCCGTTGTGGCCGGAGGCCATCTGCTCTTTGACGCCGAGATAAGGCCGGGCCAGATCAACCCTGTCGACTCCGAGCATTCGGCCATCTGGCAGTCTCTGCGTTCGGGGCAGCATGGAGAGGTGGCCCGTCTGGTGGTCACTGCCTCAGGGGGTCCCTTCCGGGGTTGGAGCAGCCAAGCCATGCGCGAGATCACCCCTGAACAGGCCCTGAACCATCCGACCTGGTCCATGGGTCCGGTGGTCACCATCAACTCCTCCACCATGGTCAACAAGGGTCTAGAGGTCATCGAGGCCAGTCGGCTCTTCCGGATCGAGCCCGAGCGGATCACCGTGGTGGTCCACCCCCAGTCTGTGGTCCACTCGATGGTCCAATTCCAGGACGGGGCCACCATAAGCCAGGCTTCGCCACCTGATATGCGTCTGCCAATCGCCCTAGGCCTGTCGGCGCCCGTCCGTCTTGACCATGTGGCTGCGCCCTGCGACTGGTCCAAGGCCAGTACTTGGACTTTCGAGCCCTTGGATGACCAGGCTTTCCCGGCGGTCAATCTGGCCAGGCGGGCTCTAGGGAGCTGCGAGCCCATGACTGCGGTCTTTAATGCCGCCAACGAGCAGGCGGTCCGGGCTTTCCTGGATCATCAGCTGCCTTACCTGGACATCGTCGAAACCATCCGTTCAGTCATGGATGCCATGGAAACGCATCTTCCGGGAACATTCACATCCGTGGAGGTAATGGAGCAAGTCGAGCATGAGGCACGCCAAAGGGCCGATGCTTTGATAGACATGACAGCGTGAGTAGCATTCCCAAGACCGAACAGCCAGCACCCTCCCAAGGGTTCCGCAAGACAGGTGAGCAGGCTATCAGCCAGACTCCGCTGCATCCTCGTCGCCGCTCCCGTCGGATCATGGTGGGGCCTGTGCCGGTCGGCGGAGGCGCTCCCATTTCGGTGCAGTCCATGACCAACACGGTCACCGCTGACATCAATGCGACCTTGCAGCAGATCGCCGAGCTGGCCGCAGCTGGATGCGATATCGTACGGGTGGCTGTGCCCAGCCAGGACGATGCCGACGCGCTTCCCATCATTGCGAAGAAGTCACCCATACCGGTCATCGCCGACATTCACTTCCAGAGCAAGTATGTCTTTCAGGCCATCGATGCGGGTTGTGCAGCTGTCAGGGTCAACCCGGGCAATATCCGAAAGTTCGACCAGATCGGCCCAGAAATCTGCAAGGCCGCCACGGATGCGGGCATCTCCCTGCGTATCGGGGTAAACGCCGGCAGCCTGGACAAGGACATCTACGCTCGCTACGGCGGCCCCACCCCCGAGGCCTTGGTTGCTTCGGCCTTGAAAGAGGCCCACATGTTCGAGGATGTGGGCTTCCACGACTTCAAGATCTCCGTCAAGCACCACGATCCTGTGACAACGGTCCAGACCTACCGGCTCCTGGCCTCCAAGGGCGACTGGCCCCTGCACCTGGGCGTGACCGAGGCCGGCCCCTCCTGGCAGGGGACCATCAAGTCCTGCCTGGCCTTTGGCGCGCTCCTGGCCGAGGGCATCGGCGACACCATCCGTGTCTCCCTGTCCGCACCGCCTGTGGAAGAGGTCAAGGTGGGCTGCAAGATTCTGGAATACCTGGGTCTACGCCAGCGCCACTTCGACATCATCTCCTGCCCCTCCTGCGGCAGGGCCCAGGTGGATGTGATCGAGCTGGCCAAGGAAGTCACCGAGGGTCTTAAGGACATCACCGCTCCCATCAGGGTGGCTGTCATGGGCTGCATCGTCAATGGGCCAGGCGAGGCCAGGGAGGCCGACCTTGGGGTGGCTTCGGGCAACGGCAAGGGCCAGATTATCATCAAGGGCAAGGTGGTTCAGACCGTCCCTGAGGACCAAATCGTCCCCACACTGCTGGAGCGGGCCAAGGAAATCGCCGCCCGGATGGATGCAAAGGCGGCGGTCCAGGGTGAAACCCTGCCGGAGGCAGGGCCCATGGTGGTTCCGGTCACCGGCCGTGCCAGCTGAGCGCATAAGCACCATCCTCGCCACCGGTTACAATGGCCGTCGTGTCCCAAGAGGTTGAGCGTTCCCTCCCCGCAAGTCGGTGGAGCAGGGTCAGGCGGCTGATGACCAGCCTGCCCATCTTCGTGATTCTCATGGGTCTGCTGGCTTCTGTCTCCCACCTGACCGCCGTTCCCTGGAAATACGAACCAGTGGATCAGAATTTCCCCACACTGACTCCGGATACCGCGGTCACTTTTGACTGGCCTGCCGGGGTTGCCAGGGATACCGTGGGGCAGTACCAGGTCGAATCCCGTCACCAGGAACTGAGCATGGAAAGGCCCGCCACTGGCGAGCGCCAACGTATTCGGATTCTGATTCGTGCTCCTCAGGGGGCTTCCGGCCATCGGCCGGCTGTAGTCTTCATGCATGGCGCCGGTTATGGCACATGCGACAACTCCTTCGGGGACGTGGCCCGGTCCATGGCCTCTGCTGGCTTCGTCACTGCCGTGCTGGACAAGCCGGTCTGGTCAACCACGGATGCTGACCGGGACTATCCCGCTTCGGCCAGGGCCTACGAGCGGGTTGCCAATTTGCTGCGCGACCGGGATGATGTGGATGCATCCAAGGTGGGCATCTATGCCACCAGCGAGAGCACTTGGATCGCCGCCATGCTGCTGACCATGGACCACCGGATAGCCTTCCAGATCCTGCTGAGCCCAATGGTCTATTCCCCGCGGCACGCCATGGGTTTCTTCGTGGCCCAGGACTTCGCTATTGCCGGGGCCAACCAGGGCTACCAGTCGGTGGTCCGTCGGCTCTTCAGCACCGATGCTTCCCTCTTGGGACTGAACAATCTGGATATCGACCCTACTGACCGCTACACCTACGCCATTCCCACCCTGCTGGCCTACGGGGCCAAGGATGTCATGACCGCCCAGGTGGAGGGCGTGCAGCGCGTGCTCTCCAAAGCTCATGCTTCCGGCAATGAGAACGTCACTGTGCGTTCCTATCCGGTCTCCAACCATGTGCTGCGGCTGGGGGATGAGGCCCGGACCGGCACGCCCCTGGCCGACCACTACCAGCAGGACATGATCGACTGGGCGGTGGGTCAGGCCCATGGCCTGCATCAGACCAGCCCCAGCGTGGGCGGGGCCACCATCCACCAGTCCATCGCCGTGCCCACTGATCTGAGGGGGCGGCGCTCGCTGACTATTTATATGCTGGTCCTGCACCTGCTGACCCTGGTGCTATTGCTGGCGGCCCTGGCCATGGCCCTGGTGGCCGGTCTGACGAAACTGTACCGTCTGCGCCGACGCAAGGACCCGGTCCTGGGCTTCAGCCATGGCTTCGGCGGCACCTTGGCAACCATCACCGGCACCACTATGGCCACCCTGGTCCTTTTCGGAGCCGGTCTGGGCCAGGTCATCATGGCGGTGGTACGTCTGGGCTGGGGCGGCGTGCCCGACCAGGCTGGGGTCAGCTACTGGAGCTGGCCGGTCATCCAGGTGGTCTGCGCCTTGGTCATCTGGGCCTGGTCACGCACCTTCGCTCGCATGGTCGAAGTAGCCTCCCTGAGGGGATTGGACCGGCTGCCCGACCAGGTCCGCACAAGCAAGGCCGGCGGCCCCAGTCTTCGCCAGCAGATGCGGAACATGGACCCCAGGCCTGTACTGGCCTCCACCCGCTTGGGTGTTGCACTCTTCATCGTCACCACCCTGGCCATGTTCGGGGTCCTGCTGATCTTCGCCTTCTGGGGCCTGTTCATCTACCAATGAAAGGACGGGACCGTCGTGGCCATCTATCGTGACGAGGGCCTGGTCCTCAGAACGGTCAAATTGGGCGAGGCCGACCGAATTGTCACCATTCTGACCAGGGGACACGGCAAGGTCAGGGCCGTAGCCAAAGGGGTGCGACGGACCAAGTCCCGCTTCGGCGCCCGGCTGGAGCCATTCATGCGTGACGACCTGCTCATCTCCCGTGGTCGCAACTTGGACATCGTATCCCAGGCGGCCTGCACAGCTCCCTATGCGGATGCCATATGCGCCGACTATGACCTCTACGCCAACGGGGGTGTCATGCTTGAGACCGCCGACAAGCTGGTGGTGGGCGAGCACGAGCCGGCTCCGGAGCAATACCGTCTGCTGGTCTCCGCCTTGGCCAGTCTGGCAGGTCACCGGCATGACCCCCGTGACATCGGCGCCTCATATCTGCTGCGCTCCCTAGCGCTGGCTGGCTGGCGGCCCCGGCTGGATTCCTGCATCGTCTGCGGGCGGACTGATCAGCTGACCCACTTTTCGGTGCCCGGCGGCGGAATGGTCTGCAGTCGGGACAGGCCTACTGACGCTGTGGCGGTAGATCCAGCCACCCTGGCCCGCTTCCGGGCGTTGAGCAGCGGGGACTGGCCCAAGCTGGACGGCAGGGGCTCAACTCCCCTCTGCGATGGTCTTGTCGAGAAATGGGGCGAATATTATCTGGAGCGGCCCATCAGATCTCTGCGGCTATTAGATTCGTGAAGCATGAGTTTTGACCCCGTTGACTACACCTCCCTGGATGTGCCTGCAGCCCCCTTCTCCGATCCCGCGCGTATCCCGCAGTTCCCCAAGGGTTCAGTCCCTCGTCATCTGGGTGTGATCATGGACGGCAATGGCCGCTGGGCCAAGCAGAGGGGCATGGAGCGCACCCAGGGTCACCGGGCTGCCGAGCCGGTGGTCTTCGACACCATAGCCGGGGCCATTGAGGCTGGGGTCCGCTACCTGAGCCTGTACACCTTCTCCACGGAGAACTGGAAACGCTCGCCGGCTGAGGTCCGCTTTCTGATGGGCTTCTCCAGGGACATCATCCATCGGCGAGTGGCCCAGATGGACGACTGGGGAGTGCGCGTGCGCTGGGCGGGTCGTAGGCCCCGGCTCTGGAAGTCGGTCATTGACGAGCTGGAGGCGGCCATGGAGCGCACCCGCCACAACACCAGGATTGATGTGATCTTCTGCATCAACTACGGGGGCAGGGCTGAGCTTGCCGATGCAGCCACTGACATCGCCCGGGAGGTGGCGGCCGGGCAAATCAAGGGCTCCAAGGTGACTGAAAAGATGATCGCCCAGCACCTCTACAACCCCGACATACCGGACTGCGACCTGGTTCTGCGCACCTCGGGGGAGCAGCGCACCTCCAACTTTCTGCCCTGGCAGGCGGCATATGCGGAGCTGGAATTCGTGCCTGAGCTCTTTCCTGACTGCGGGCGCGAGGTGCTCTGGCGGGCCATCGACGATTACATTCACAGGGACAGGCGCTTCGGCGGCGTGGAGAATGGCTGAGAAAACTGTCCCTCCCATGATGTGAAGCCAGCCATGGTCGTCCGAATTTACATGTCTGAGCACTCTCGCAATGCCCTTGAAAGGTAGTATGTGTCTTATCACAGCGAAGCAACCCATGGCCGCTGTGGGAATCAGGGCAGCAAACGAAGCGAAGGAGCGACAGGCATGGACGACAAGCAACGCATCATGCAGATCATCGAAGATAAGTCACAGGAGTTCATTGAGGCCGCCGACCATATTTGGGGTACCCCCGAGACCAGGTTTGCCGTGAAGGAGTCGGTCCAGCAGCACTACAAGGTGTTGGAGCAGGAAGGCTTTGGCATCGAGAGGGGCGTGGGTCATATGGACTATGCCTACGTGGCGACCTGGGGCTCGGGCCGTCCGGTGATTGGCATCACTGGCGAATACGATGCCTTGGGAGGCCTCAGCCAGGTGGCTGATTTGGGTGAACACAAGCCCTTGGTCGAAGGCGGCAACGGGCAAGGCTGCGGCCACAACATTCTGGGTATGGCAGCCGTCGCGGCCGGGGTCGGGATTAAGACCTTCATGGAGGAGAAGGGGCTCAAGGGGACCATCAAGGTCTTCGGCTGCCCTGCTGAGGAGTCGGGCTATGGCAAGGCCTTCATGGCCAGGGACGGGGTTTTCGACGGGCTGGACCTGGCCCTGTCCTGGCATCCCTCGGATGTGACCCAGGCCTGGGGCTCCTCCAGCCTGGCAGTCCTGCAGGCCTACTTCGACTTCACCGGCGTGCCAGCGCACGCGGCTGCGGCCCCTGAGCTGGGCCGGAGCGCCCTGGATGCTGCGGAGCTGATGAACGTGGGGGTGCAATTCCTGCGTGAGCACATGATTGATGAGGCCCGTGTGCACTACGCCTTTATCGACGCAGGCGGCGAGTCGGCCAATGTGGTGCAGTCCCACGCCCGTCTTTACTACTTCGTACGTGCCCCCAGGATGGATCAGGCTCAGGATCTGTTCAAGCGTGTGGTGAAGATCGCCCAGGGTGCGGCCCTGATGACCGAGACACAGGTCAAGGAGGAGTTCGACGCGGCCTGCTACAACTTCATTCCCAACCATCCGCTGACCGAGGCCATAGACAGGAACTTGGACGTCGTCGGCCCCCTGCCCCTGGACCAGCAGGAGTTGGACTACGAACGCCGTTACACCGACACGGTTTCCGAGGCCGGCAAGCAGAGGGTGCTCAGCCGCACCAAGGCAGCTTTCCCGGATCTTCCGGAGGAGGAAGTCCAGAAGATGGCCGAGTCCACCATGGCCCTGAAGAAGTATCCGCTGGCCTTCACCGATACGGCATCGGGGTCCACCGACGTTGGCGATGTCAGTTGGCAGACGCCCACCGCCCAGTTCAGCGGCGGGTTCGAGCCCCAGGGAACCTCACCACACTCCTGGCAATGGGCGGCCAACGGCAAGTCCTCGGTGGCCCACAAGGGTCTGCTTGCGGCGGGCAAGACCCTGGCTTTGACCGCTTATGATGCGTTTACCAACCCGGACCTGGTAAAGGCCGCCAAGGAGGACTTCAGCAAGACATTCGCCGGCCAGGAGTACAAGGTTGTCATCCCTGACGATGTGATGCCTCACTGACTTGCTATTCGGCTGCCGCCGGGCCCTGTGATCCCTGTGGATCGAATCGCCCTGCGGCGGTTGGCTTCGACTGAAGGATGACAGACCAATGGCAATCAAGCAATCCTCAAAAACGGCGAGCGGAACGCTGATCTTTTCCCTGATGGCCGGTTACTCGATCGTGTACATGGACAAGAACATGATCTCGACCGCCATCATCCCCATCTCCGAGCAGTTCCACCTTGACTCGGGGCAGACAGGCATCATCATGTCGGCCTTCTTCCTGGGATACTCGCTCATGCAGATTCCCAGCGGCTGGCTGGCCGACCGGCTTGGGGCCAAGCGTGTGCTGATGGCCTCCATGATCATCATCGGTCTGTTCAGTTATCTGTTCGGCCTGGCCAATGGTCTGGCCTTCTTCATCATCGTCCGGTTCTTCGCTGGCATGGGCCACGGTGGCTATCCGCCCTCCTGCTCCAAGTCGATCGCGGAGAACTTCCCCCAGGAACGGCGCACCTTCGTCCAGTCCCTGATCCTGTCGACCTCGGGCATCGGCGGCATCCTGGCCTTCGTCCTGGGCGCCAACCTGGTCGCCATCAACTGGCACTTGGCATACGCTGTGCTGGGCACCCTCTACCTGCTGGCCTTTATCTGCATCCTGATCTTCGTGCCATCCAAGCCCCGCCAGCCCGAGGCTGACCAGAAGCCCGGAGCCAAGGGGGCAGGGTTCCTCGAGGTTCTGAAGAATCGGAACGTGCTGGTCCTCTTCGTGGCCATGCTGCTGCTGAACATCCTCCTGTATGGCAATATCTCCTGGATGCCCACCTTCATCAAAAATACCTTCGGGCTCTCGATCGGCCAGGCAGGCATCCTGCTGGCGGTCAATGCGGTCTTCACGACCGTTGCCACCATCTACGCCGGTCAGTTGCTCTCGAAGCTCTTCCTGGGCAGGGAGAAGTTGGCCATCCTGGGTGCCGGGGTGATCAGCGCCGTCCTGGTCGTATGCTTCGTCTTCTCGCGCAACATCTGGCTCTCCCTCCTGCTGCTGATCCTGGTATCCTGCGTCTCCGTGGTGGCCTTCACCGGCATCTTCACCTGGCCCCACAAGATCATGGACCCGCATATCATCGGCTCCGCCATCGGCATCATCAACACCGGCGGCACCCTGGGCGGATTCCTGGCCCCCATGATCATCGGCTATCTGGTCAAGGCGGCCGGCGGTTCCTTCGTCGGAGCCTTCCTCTTCATGGGTGCGGCGGCCATTGTCTCAGGGTTGATGGCTCTGCTGGTCAAGGTCGGCAAGTAAAGCCTGGGCCGGATCGGCCACATCAATGGTTTCTGGTCTCGAAGATTAGGCGGCTGTGGCGCAGTCATGGCCGCTGGTCCATGGCAAGGAGTCAGTGTCAAAAAGTCGGTACCTCTTCTGGGATCTTCGATTCTTTGGTGCTCACCACGGATACTTGAAGGCGATGCTTACCAAGTAAAAGGCCCGCCCCCTGAGTAATTCAGGGGGCGGGCCTTTCCTGTGCCGACTAGGACAGTCGGATCAGCGATCCGGCTCTTCCCAGATGGTGCCCAGTCTGGCGATGGAGAGGGAGTCGATCAGGGCCTGGCCCTCGCCGGACTCGGCGATCAGGCGGATGCCGCGGGGTCCTTCGGCGGGGAAGGAGTAGGAGGACATGATCTCCAGCCCGTCGTTGATGATGACCTCGATCGAGCCCCGGTCCACGATGATACGCAGTTTGAGTTTGCCCGAGGACTTGTCGACGGGTGCTGTGCGGTAACCCCGATCCCCGTAGGTGTTGCAGTGGCGGTCCAGCACCACGCGGTCCAGCTGGTCGTCATAGCAGACCAGCGTATGATCGCCTGACTGGGTTCGGTGAATCTCCAGACCGATGCGCTCGGCCTGGGACTTGGCCAGGTCAATTTCCATAGTGATGTCGGCGGTCTGCGCGTCGTCCAACAGATCCTGGCTGCCGTTGACCTTCAGCTCGATGGGGCCGAAGTCCTGCTGGTCCTGGTCCAGGTTGGAGAACTCGCGTATGGGCAAGCAGCGCAGATGATCACCGGCCAGGGTGACCTCGCGGGGTACGGTGAACTGGCCGCACCAGCCATCCTCCTGCATGGGGATGGGCTCGGTGAAGGGACTCATCCAGCCGAATACCAGCCGACGGCCGTCAGGAGCCTGGAAGGTCTGCGGGGCATAGAAGTTGTGGCCGTCATCCCAGAGGTGGAATTCGGTCTCCTGATGGAAGTCGCCGCCGGGCTGCCAGCTGCCGATTACATAGCCGGCGTTGTTGTGGTTGCGGGCTTCGAATCCATGGGGTTTCAAGCCCATGGCCGAGTAGCAGATCACCCACTTGTCCTCCAGGGGGAACATATCGGGGCATTCCAGCATGAAGACCTCGGGGTCGGGGTGCCGATAGATCACCCGGTCGAAGGTCCAGTGCTCCATGTCATTGGAGGTATACATCCAGATCTCGCCCCGGTGGGCTGGGGTGCTGACTCCGAAGACCATGTACCAGAGCCCGCCCATCTTCCACACCTTGGGGTCACGGAAGTGCAGGATCTTGTCGTCGGGGCAGGGGACCACGACACCCTTCTTTTCGAAGTGGATACCGTCGGAGGAGACGGCCATGCACTGCTCCTGGAGGTTGCCGTCATCATCGTTGACCCCATTGCGCCAGCGGTGACCGGTGTAGTAGATGGTCAGACGGCCGTCGTCGCCCACCACGGCCGATCCGGAGAAGACCCCGTCCTTCTCGACCTCCAGGGTGGGCGCCATGGCCAGGGGCTCGCGCCGCCAGGTGACCAGGTCGGCGCTGGACACATGCCCCCAGTGCATGTTTCCCCACTCGCTCCCGTAGGGGTTGAGCTGGAAGTAGGCATGATAGCGTCCCTTGTAGTAGCTCAGGCCGTTGGGGTCGTTGATCCATCCGGCCTTGGAAGCGATGTGGCACTGGGGATACCAGCGGTCATTGCGGGTGGTGAAGAGCCGATCGATGCTCTTCTGGGCCTTGTCCAGCTGGGCGCTCATATCGGCGTTTTCCTTGGTTGCTGACTGGTTCATCCTTGAATCCTTTCGGGGTTGGAGGGGTGCTGATTATGGTTGACGTGGGGAATCAGCCTTGGGTCACGGCGGACTTCCGGGAATCCCTGATGAAGGGATCGCCGTCGACCTGCTGGTCGTCGCGCTTGAGCACGAAGGTGCCGTAAATCAGGGCGACCAGCACCACCAATGAGATGGTGTAAAAAGTGACCCGGTCGCCGGCGCGATCGTGGAGCATGCCCAGCGGGGTGGACAGGGCCACCTGGCCGACCTGGGAGGCAATCTGGAAGCCCACCATGTAAAGGGTGGCGGACAGCTTGGGGTTGAAGTGCAGTGTGAAGTAGCGGAAGGCCGGCAGGCTGAAGAGCGGGACCTCGATGGAGTGGAAAAGCTTGACGATGGAGACCATGACCGGGTCGTGGAAGAAACCGCACAGTCCGATTCTGGCGAACATGACCGTAGCGCCCAGCAGCAGGGAGTTGCGGACGCCGATCTTGCGCATGATGACGGGGACGACGCCCATCATGGCCGATTCCAGGAAGACCTGGAATGAGTTGAGGATGCCGTAGACCTGGTTGCCCAACTGCGGCGTGGCAAAGAGGTTGGCGTAGTAAGTGGGGAACATTTGCTGGTCGAAGACTGTGTAGAAGGTGTTGGTGAAGATCATGAAGACGATCAACAGCCAGAGGGCCGGCATGCCCAGTACGTGGAGCATATCTCTCAGTGAAGGCTGGGATTTCTCACCGTCAGGGGTCGATTCGCGGTGGATCTCTTCGCGCTGCTCATCAGGGATCCAGAAGGCGTAGACCAGCAGCATGCACAGGCCGAAGACGGAGCCCAGCCAGAAGTTGATCATGGGGTTTATATTGAAGACGAAGCCGGCGATCAGTGCCACTATGGCGTAGCCGAAGGAGCCCCAGGCACGGGACTGTCCGTATTCGAAGCCGAACTTGCGGGAGTAACGTTCGGTGATGGCTTCAATCAGTGAACAGCCGGACATGAAGCCAGCCGAGAGGACCACGGCGCCCAGCACGGCGCCCAGCATCATATTGGTACGCATGAGCGGCGCATAGATGAATTGGACGAATGGCCCGACCAGGGCGGCAATGGCGGCGATGAATACGGCCAGCCGACGCTTGACGCCCAGCTCGTCCTGAATGACCCCGTAGACGAACATGATGATCAGGGTGGCCACGGAATTGATGGAGTATATGTTGCCGACCTGGGTGTTGGTCATGCCAAGTCCCGTCACCAGCCACCGCTGGTAGAAAGACCACCAGACTCCCCAGGCGCAGAAGAAGAAGAATATTCCGGTAGAGGATTCCAAATATGATGGATTCCTCCATGCCGATAATTTGGCGGCCATGCTGCCCCTCTTTCCTTGTCGTGCACCGCTTCCCCGCAGTGTCTCCCAGTCCGATGCACTTTCTGTGTGCAGAGCGGACCTGGTAGGTATAGTAAGCCGTCAATCGATTTACGTCAAACGATTAACGATTGTTGTGCCTTCCTGTCGAACACGATGAGCAACTAGCAGGGGATGTTGACTGATTGGTGACTGGCGCCAAGCCAGCCAGAATCCGGCCTTGGCTCACCATCTTGCGACAGGGAAGGGGGGGGGATGTGACTCTGGCTTTAGGGACTAGCTGGGACCGGGTCCGAGGCGGCATCGAGGCGGGTGGAGCCCTTGCGAATAAGGGCGCAATGAATGCGCACTCCACCAGCCTGATCAAGCGGCGGCAGGACGGCACGGGTTTTGGGCAGGGGCAGAGCAACGCGACGGGGATTGATTTGCGCCAGCAGTCGTCGCACTGCCCAGAAGCCCATCTCGTAGTGAGGCAGTTCGACTGTAGTCAAGGGGGGTGCTGCGGTTTCTGCGACGACCTGGTGGTTGTCCACGCCCACCAGATTGAGGTCCTTGCCGATGATCAGATGGCGGGTTGCGGCGGCCTGGTAGAGGTAGAACGAACGTGAATCATTGAAGCAGAAGACCCCATCGGGGTGCTGTTCGTCGACCAGGTCGTCCGCCTGATCCATGGCATCCTGGTTGAATCCGACCAGTCGGATCAAGGTCTGGCTTGTAGGCAGGCCAGCTTCCTTGAGAGCTGTGTGATATCCGCGCATTCTGTCTTCTTGCGCCGGCAAATCCTGTGTGGTGCCCAGGTAGGCTACCCGATGGCAGCCTGACTCGATCAGGTGGCGGGTGGCATCGTAGCCAATCAGAAACTCGTCAGGGGCTATGCTTGGACAGCGGCTGGCCCGCTCCGTCGCGTTGACCACCACGGCGGGGCAGGAGCGCAGAGACTGTGGCAGGTCAACATCCTGGTCGTACATCTTGGCGAAGAGGAATCCGTCCACCCCATAGCGCTTCAGGGCCTGGATCTGCTCGGCTTCCCGGATGCCCCCATCGGTGGAGACAGTGAGAAGCACATAGCCACGCTCAGCGGCCGCATCCTGCGCACCCTGAATGATGGCGCCAGCATAGGGCGTGGTGGCCACCTCTTCGCTGATGAAGCCCAGCATGCCGGTCTTGCTGGTGCGCAGCGACCGGGCCATGGGATTGGGCCGATAGCCTAAGGTCTTGGCTGTACTGCGCACCCTCCGTGCAGTCTCCGACTTGACTCTGCCCTTGTCATGGCCGTTGAGCACCAGAGAGACTGTGGAGACGGATACGCCTGTGCGTTCGGCGATCTGCTTCATCGTGATCATGGGCACACCTTAACTTGCTCAGGCGATTTCAGCCCGGCTGATCTTGAGTGGCAGGGTTTCAGCGGTTTTTCCCGCCTAGAATCCGGTTGACTCGCTCCACCTTCTCGTGAATCTGATCCCGCTTGCCGGGACGGATGTCCAGCCTGAGGCTGACGCTGGTCCGATGCCCCTGCTCGGCCAGGACCCGTGCAGCTTCTTCCACGACCTCCATGACCCGATGCAGATCCCCCTCGACGACGGTGCTCATGGCATTGGTCTGGTTAGGCAGTCCCGAATCCCTGATGACCTTGATGACCTGGGCCACGTAGGTGGACAGCTCTTCACCCTGACCTGAGGTTGCGATCGTGACCTCGGCTACGGTATTCATGTAGGATGAATCGTTTATGTCGGGCATATCGGGAACCTTCCCACATCGATTGGTGTGTTCGTAGGCAGGATGCCCGGTGTCCCCTGCGGCCACCTGCGCGGCCTCCCGCACCTGTCTCGATGGTAGGCCTCTACGCTGACAGCAGGTCACCAGCCGAAGGTATGCTGGAGGCCGGTCATCAGGTCGTATGCCCCCAGGAGGGGTTCCCAAGCAGAAGGTGTGATCAGTGGCAGTATCGAAACTGGATGAGGTCATCTCCCTGGCCAAGCGCCGGGGATTCGTCTTTCCCGCAGGGGAGATCTACGGCGGCACTCGCTCGGCCTGGGATTACGGACCCCTGGGCGTGGCCCTCAAGGACAACATCAAGCGTGAGTGGTGGCGGACCATGGTGGTCACCCGCGACGACGTGGTTGGCGTGGACACTTCGGTCATCCTGCCCACGGCGGTCTGGGAGGCCTCGGGCCACGTGTCCGTCTTCAATGACCCCCTGATCGAGTGCCTGAACTGCCACAAGCGGCACCGGGCCGACACCCTGGAGGAGGCCTACGTCGAGAAGCACGGCCACGATCCGGAAAATGGTCTCAAGGACATTCCCTGCCCGGACTGCGGCACCAAGGGACAGTGGACCGAGCCGCGCGATTTCAACATGATGCTGCAGACCCACCTGGGACCCGTCCAGGACGAGAAGAGCCTGCATTATCTGCGTCCCGAGACCGCCCAGGGCATTTTTGTGGACTTCAAGTCCGTCATGGCCTCCTCCCGCTCCAAGCCCCCCTTCGGCATCGCCAACATGGGCAAGAGCTTCCGCAACGAGATAACGCCCGGCAATTTCATCTTCCGTACCCGGGAGTTTGAGCAGATGGAGATGGAGTTCTTCGTTCACCCCGGCACCGACGAACAATGGCATCAGTACTGGATCGACGCCAGAACCCGCTGGTACGTGGATCTGGGCGTCAAGCCCGAGAACCTGCGCCACTACGAACACCCCAAAGAAAAGCTGGCCCACTATTCCAAGCGGACTGTGGATATTGAGTACCGGTTCGGCTTCCAGGGCTCCGAGTGGGGTGAGCTGGAGGGTGTGGCCAACCGCACCGACTACGACCTCAAGGCCCATGCCGAGCACTCGGGCGAGGATCTGAGCTACTACGACCAGGCCAGCGGGGAACGCTACATCCCCTACGTGATCGAGCCTGCGGCCGGTCTGACGCGCTCGCTGATGGCCTTCCTGGTGGATGCCTATGACGTGGACGAGGCTCCTAACACCAAGGGCGGGGTCGACCGGCGCACCGTGTTGCGTCTGGACCCGAGGCTGGCCCCGGTCAAGGCTGCCGTCCTGCCCCTGTCCAAGAAGCCCGATCTGCAGCGGATTGCCCATGACCTGGCCGCCGACCTGCGCCAGAACGAGTGGATGGTGGACTACGACGAGTCCGGCGCCATCGGACGCCGCTACCGTCGCCAGGACGAGATCGGCACCCCCCTGTGCATCACCGTGGACTTCGACACCCTGGACGACAAAGCGGTCACCATCCGCAACCGCGACTCCATGCAGCAGGACCGCGTGGCCCTGGACCAGGTGGAGGACTATGTGCGCCGGGTCGTTGGCGAGCAGCGGGTGCGTTACCCCATGGGCCCATCCGACCTGACCGGCTCACGTGCCGCTGACGGCTACACGGACCTGGCCAGCGAGCCGGGCACGGACGAGAGCGAACCCATCAAGGTGGCCGAGGCCGGTGGCCGGTACTGAGGCTGATCGCCCGACCCCGAAGGTTGCTTCGGTGCAGCTGGGCCCGATAACCGTGCCTGTGCCGGTCATGCTTTCGCCCATGGCGGGCGTGACCAACTGGCCCTTCCGTCTGCTCTGCCGCGAGTACGGACCTGACGGACTGTATGTGGGGGAGATGGTGACGGCCCGGGCCTTGGTGGCGCGCAATCCCAAGGCATTCAGGCTCTGTCGCTTCGCCCCTCAGGAAAAGGTGCGCTCCCTGCAGCTGTACGGGGTAGACCCGCAGATTATGGAGCAGGCCACCCGGATGGTGGTCGATGCAGGGTGGGCCGATCATATCGACATGAACTTCGGCTGTCCGGTCCCCAAGGTCACCAGGCATGGCGGCGGGTCCGCCCTGCCCTGGAAGACTGACCTCTTTGCTGAACTGGTCCATCGTGTTGTCGCTGTCTGTTCGCCTGCCGGAATCCCCGTCACTGCAAAAATCCGGGTGGGCATCGATCATCAGCACGAGACCTTCATGGAGGCGGCCCACATCGCCCAGGAGGAAGGCTGCGCCGCCGTCACCCTGCACGCCAGAACTACAGCTGAATACTATGGCGGCCATGCCGACTGGGACCGGATCGCCGAGCTTGCCCAGGCCATAGACATCCCTGTCTTCGGCAACGGCGACATCTGGACCGCCGAGGATGCCCTGGACATGTTCGCTCAGACCGGCTGTGCAGGCGTGGCCATTGGCCGGGGCTGTCAGGGCCGTCCATGGCTCTTTGCCGACATAGCGGCAGCCTTAGCCGGCTCCCCGGAGCGGCAGGAGCCCACTTTGGGCCAGGTTGGGGCTATCGTGGCCCGCCATGCCCGACTCCTGGTCGAGTTCTACGACGGCGACGAGCGTATGGCGGTCCATGATATGCGCAAACACGTGGCTTGGTATTTGAAGGGCTTCGCCGTGGGCGGCCAGGTGCGCCGCGACTTCATGGCCTGCGAGAGCCTGGAGGATATGGACCGCTGCATCGCTGACCTGGACCAGGACATGCCCTATCCGCAGGCCGTGGCCGGCAAGCCTCGGGGTCGGGTTCGCTATGCCAAGAAGGTCCGCCTGCCCTATGGCTGGCTGGATTCTCGGACCACCACTCATCAGGAGCGCGAAACGCTCTTCGGCAACGACCCTATGGATGCCTCCTACTGAAGCTGGAAATATTCCCGTCACCAACCATGCGCATCCGGGTCTAGAATCAGGGTTTAGAATACGGACAGAACGGCGTGGAGGTTCTTTCGGAAGGCTGGGGCGGTTGGCTCTGACCTCCCGGACCCTAGGCCCACGGCCGTCAGGGAGGGTCGGAACGCCTGTGGGCAAATGCGTGTTGGCGTATATGACCTGCGCTAGAGTTGAGCGTAACGTGAGTGACGGGAGCATACTGTGAGCGAGATTGCCCAGAATGACAATTTCAATGACAAGACCAACATCAAGGTCGTTGGTGTTGGTGGAGCCGGTGGCAATGCTGTCAATCGCATGATTGCCGAAGGCCTGCAGAATGTCGAGTTTGTGGCCATCAATACCGATGCCAAGGATCTCCTGCGCTCAGAAGCCGATGTGAAGATCTCCCTTTCTGATGCGAACAGCCGCGGCCTGGGAGCCGGAGCTGATCCGGAGAAGGGCGCCAAGGCTGCCCAGGATCATCAGTCCGACATCGAAGAGGTCCTCAAGGGCGCCGATATGGTCTTCGTCACTGCAGGGGAGGGCGGCGGCACAGGCACCGGTGCCAGCCCCTTGGTTGCGCGTGCAGCCCGTCAGCAAGGCGCGCTCACCATCGCCGTGGTCACCCGTCCCTTCACCTTTGAGGGGCCCAGGCGCTCCGCTTCCGCCGAATCGGGCATCGAGAACCTGCGCAAGGAGGTCGATGCCCTCATCGTTATCCCTAATGACCGGCTTCTGGACCTCTCGGATCGCACGGTCTCGGTCATGGATGCCTTCAAGACAGCCGACACGGCCCTGCTGGCCGGCGTTCAGGGCATCACCGACCTAATCACCATGAACTCCTACATTCACGTGGACTTCTCCGATGTCACCGCCATCTTGAAGGACGCCGGCACAGCCCTCTTCGGCATCGGCGCAGCCAGGGGCGAGGATCGAGCCACCCAGGCCGCCGAGATCGCCATCTCCTCTCCGCTCTTGGAGGAGAGCATCGAAGGTGCCCATGGGGCCCTGATCAACGTGGCCGGCCCCACCGACCTGAGCATGCAGGAGGCATCTGCAGCCGCCCAGCTGGTCCAGGATGCCATCCATCCCGAGGCGCAGATCATCTGGGGCCTGGCCCTGGACGACGCTTACGGGGACGAGGTGCGGGTCACGGTCATCGCCGCCGGATTCGATCCCACCCCAAAGAAAGATGAGACTCCGGCCCCTGCAGTGGACGCGACCACCACACCTACGGCGGCCACTCCGGTCCAGGAGCCCCAGCAGCCACTGACGACCCCGTCTGTCCAGGCGGAGTCCGATGAGACCTCCGAACACGATGTGGTGCCCCCTGCCTCCGGCGATGACGGCACCTCCGACCCGGGATATCTGGATATCCCTGACTTTCTGCGGTAATCAGGCGAAGGAGCAGGTATGGCAGGATTGATGAAGAACGCAATGTCCTTTTTCGGCATGTCGGATGTCGTGGACGACGATGACGACGACCTGGCCGACGATGAAGAGGCCAGCGATGGCTTCGACACTGATCACTCTGTGACTCCCATGGCTCCGCAATCCACGTCCAGCAGCCAGGAGACCGAGTCCACGCCCTTCAAGAGCCGGATCAACCGCATCACCACCATCCATCCCAAGTCCTATGAGGATGCCCAGATGGTCGGCAGGGCCCTGCGGGATGGGGTGCCGGTGGTCCTCAACCTGACTGGCGTGTCCGAGTCGGTGGCCTATAGGATCGTCGATTTCTCAGCCGGCGTGGTCTTCGGGGTGCGTGGATCCATCGAGCGGGTCACCCCCAGGGTCTTCCTGCTCAGTCCTGCACAGGTCAACATCAAGGTGGAGGAGCCCGAATCAGGCTCTTCGGCCAAGGGGCTTTTCGCCCAGTGACCGACCCTCTGGCAGCCGTGTCCGCAGGAGCCTAAAGACGCATGCTTGTTCCCTTTATCCGATATCTGGTAGACATCTGCATTGAAACCTACCTGCTCATCCTATTCGTGCGGATGATTCTGGACTGGGTCATGGTTCTGTCACCTCGCTGGTATCCCCGCGGCTTCCTGGCCTCGCTCATTCGGGTCATCTATGCCTTGACTGAGCCGCCCCTGCGCTGGCTGCGCCGGTACATCCCGCCCCTGCCCATGGGCAGGATCCAGCTCGACGTCTCCTTCATGGTGCTCTATGCCGCCCTGATTATCATCCAGGTGCTGCTGGGATAAAGGCAAGACCGCGGATACGGCAGACTCCGTGCTAGCATGCAGTAAGAGAACACAATCGGGCTGGTTGGCCTGAAGCGAGGTGGAGAAACATATGGCTCTATTGACGCCTAATGACATAAGGGAGCATACCTTCCAGACAGTGCGGTTCAAGGAAGGCTACGACGTCGACGAGGTTGACGACTTCCTGGATCAGGTCACCGACACGGTTGAAGCCTTGGGCAAGCAGGCCATGCAGGGCAACACCGCTTCCACCCAGTCCCTGGGTACCGACGTGGCCTCGCTGAACTCCAAGATCTCTGACCTGACGGCTCAGGTGGAATCCCTGCAGACAGAAAACCGGGATCTGAAGCAGGCCCAGGGTAATGCCGCCCAGCAGCCTGCCGTGGATGCCCAGACCAAGCGTCTCCTGGCTGAGTCCCAGAGTCAGGTCAAGACCCTGGCCTCCCAGAACGACCAGCTCAAACGTCAGGTCGAGCAGCTCAACTCGCAGATCGACCAGCTGACTGCCCAGGCCGCCGCGGGCAACAACACCCAGGCTCTGACCAACCAGCTGACCGCCATGCAAAAGGAGCGCGACCAGGCCCGCCAGCAGGCCCAGGCTCTGACCAGCCAGCTCAATGCCTCCAAGCAGAGCATGGCCGCGGCTCGCCAGCAGGTCGCTCAGGCCCAGAAGGCCTCTCAGGAACAGCAACAACGCACTGAGCAGCTGAACAAGCAGCTGGAGGAGTCCCACAAGCGCGAGGAGCAGCTGCGCCAGCAGGTCTCCAAGTCTGAGCCCTCCACCGAAACGGGCAGCCTGCAGCGGATTGCTGGTGCTGGCGCCGAGGTCAGCGAACCCGAGAGGGCCACTGCCATGATCTCCCTGGCTATGACCCTGCACGACCAGTACGTAGACAAGGGCAAGGCCGACGCTTCTCAGCTGGTGGCTGAGGGCCACGCCCGGCACGACGACATCGTCAAGAAAGCGGAGGACTACTCCAAGAGGACCCGCGCCGAGGTGGACGAGTACTCCAAGCGAGTGCACTCCGAGGCTGATGGCTACTCGCAGCGTGTACGCTCCCAGGCTGACGAGTACTCGGTCAAGACCCGTTCCGATGCTGACGCTTATTCCAAGCGCCAGCACACCCAGGCCGACGAGTACGAAACCCAGGTGCAGACCCGGGCTCAGGAGTACGACAAGAACACTCGCGACGGAGCGGACCGCTATGCAGCCGATGTCAAGAACAAGCTCATGGATCAGTCCAAGGTTCTTGAGGAGAACATCCAGGGGCTCAAGCAGTTCGAGGCGGGTTACCGCAGCAAGCTGACCGAGTTCCTCAACCAGCTGATCAACCAGATCTCGGACACCAGCAATTACCAGTCCATGGAAAAGAAGCCTGAATAGCCCCACTGATTCCATCCGGTAATGACCAAGAACATATACAAGAGACGGCTGCGCGGGCGCGTGGCCGTCTTCGTTGCTCTGGCGGCAGTGGCCATAGCCCTGGACCAGGTGACCAAAGCCCTGGCCGTGGCACGGCTGGGCAACGGGATCAGAGTGGCTCTGCCTGGACCGTTGCGTGGCCTGCGTCTGGTGCGCAACCCCGGGGCTTCGCTTGGATTGGGGTCCGGGAGCACCTGGGTCATATCCCTTATTGCTCTGGCGGCCTGTCTGCTTATCATTGTTCTGGCTCTGCGCACCACCTCCATGGTCTGGACCCTGGTCCTCTCCCTGGCCTTTTCCGGGGCAGCAGGCAATTTGATCGACAGGGCGGCCTATGCTTCCGGTTTTCTTGACGGTGCCGTGGTCGACTTTCTGGACTACGGCTGGTCGGTGGGCAATGTGGCCGACGTGTATCTGACCCTGGCAGGCATGGCCGTAGTGGTGCTCATTATCTGCAATGTGCGGTTCAGCGACAGGGACAAGACACCGGATCATGGGGGAGCGGCCAAGTGACCCGGCTTCTTCCCGCGCCTGATGCCTTGGTGGGTCGGCGCCTGGACATGGCCCTGTCCAAGATGCTGGGCCTGTCCAGGGCCAAGGCCAGCGATCTGGTGGCCCAGGGCCATGTGCGGATCATGGGCCGTCGGGTAAACAAGGCCACAACCCTGATGGGCGGTGATCTTATCGAGCTGGACGAGCCCGAGCCAGCCAAACAGGTTGAGCCGGTGGCCGAAGACATGCCTGTGGTCTACGAGGACGAGGACGTGGTAGTCGTAGACAAGCCGGTGGGGGTGGCGGCCCATCCCTCCATAGGCTGGACCGGCCCAACCGTTCTGGGCAGCCTTTTGCAGCGGGGCACCCACATCACTTCCATGGGGGCCCAGGGCCGTCAGGGCATCGTCTCCCGCCTGGACGCGGGCACCAGCGGCCTTATGCTGGTCTGCAAGTCCGACCTGGCCTACAAGGAGATGCGTCGGCAGTTCGCCCGGCATGAGGTGGTCAAGATTTACCACGCCTTGGTCCAGGGCAACCTGACCGAGGACAAGGCCACCATAGAGGCCCCCATTGGACGGGCACGCGTCTCGGACTTCCGCTTTACGGTCACGCCTGCCGGCAAGGAGGCCATCACCCACTGGGATGTGCTGGAGCGCTTCGGCTCGGCTACCCTGGTCAGCGTCAATCTGGAGACCGGGCGTACCCATCAGATACGTGTGCACTTCTCCTCCATAGGTCATCCCCTGGTGGGCGACCACATGTATGGGGCCAACCCCGACCTGGCGGACAGACTGGGCCTGAAGCGGCAGTGGTTGCATGCCATGCGCTTGGAATTCCGCCATCCGCGCACCAAAATCTGGACCCAGGTGGTCTCCTCCTACCCGGCTGATCTGCGCCGCTCCCTACAGATCGAGCGTCAGAGCGCCACTGGTATACGCAGCTAGCGGACTCCGGCGATTCGGCCAGGGATCTGGGTAGGTTGGAGATATGTCCTCAACCCGGTCAGACTTCGTTCACCTTCACACCCACACCCACTATTCCACCTTGGACGGGGCCAGCAGGATTCCCGATCTGGTAACCGAGGTGAGTCGCTTGGAGCAGCCGGCCGTGGCCATCACCGACCACGGCAACATGCACGGGGCCTACGAGCTCTGGCGGACGGCCGTGGATGCCGACATCAAGCCCATCATCGGCATCGAGGCCTACGTGACCCCTGAGACTGCCCGCCAAGACAAAAGCCGGGTCCACTGGGGAACCGACGAACAGCGTTCTGACGACGTCTCCGGCGGCGGCTTCATCACCCACATGACCCTCTGGGCCAGTGACGACACAGGCCTGGTCAACCTGATCAAGGCTTCCTCGGTGGCCAACCTGGAGGGCTTGGTGGGCAAGTGGCCCCGCATGGACAAGGATCTGCTGTCCACCTATCACCAGGGGGTCATCGCCACCACTGGCTGCCCATCTGGCATCGTTCAGACCAGACTGAGGCTGGGCCAGTTCGACGAGGCCCTGAGGGCCGCCGGGGAGTTCCAGGACATCTTCGGCAAGGACAATTACTACGTGGAGCTGATGGACCACGGGCTGGAGATCGAACATCGGGTGACCAAGGATCTGCTGGAGATCGCGCGTCGTCTGGATGCACCCCTGGTGGCCACCAACGATTCGCACTATGTGCGCAAGGACGATGCCTCGGCCCAGGATGCCTTGCTCTGCATCAACTCGGGGTCCCGGCTGACCGACCCCGGCCGCTTCAAGTTCGATGGCAGCGGCTACTACATTCGCTCCGCCCAGGAGATGCGCGAGATTTTCAAGGAGTTCCCAGAAGCCTGCGACAACACCTTGGAGATCGCGGAACGCTGCAACGTCATGTTCGACGACCACGAGGACGGGGCCTTCATGCCCCGCTTCGAATGCCCGGAGGGCTGGGACGAAACCTCCCTCTTCCTGAAGAAGGTGGACGAGGGGTTGAAGAACCGCTACCCGGACGGGGTGCCCGAGGAGGTCTCCCACCAGGCTGACTACGAGTGCGGCGTCATCTGCCAGATGCAGTTCACCGGATACTTCCTGGTCGTGGCCGATTACATCAACTGGGCCAAGAACCACGGAATCATGGTGGGGCCGGGCCGTGGATCGGCGGCAGGATCCATGGTGGCCTACGCCATGGGCATCACCGAGCTGGACCCGCTCAAGCACGGGCTGATCTTCGAGCGCTTCCTCAACCCCGAGCGCGTCTCCCTGCCTGATATCGACGTGGACTTCGACCCCGAGGGGCGCATGAAGGTCCTGGACTATGTGGGCCGCAAGTACGGCTCCGACAAGGTGGCCCAGTGCGTGACCTACGGCACCATCAAGACCAAACAGGCCTTGAAGGACTCAGCCAGGATCATGGACTACGAGTACTCCGTTGGCGACCAGGTCACCAAGGCCCTGCCGCCTACGGTCAACGGCAAGGACATGAGCCTCAAGGAGATCTTCGACCCCCAGTCCAAGCGCTACCCGGAGGCCAAGGAGTTCCGCGATCTGTACGAGTCCAACCCGGATGTCAAGCGGATCACCGAGGAGGCCAAGGGCATCGAGGGCATCATCCGCCAGACCGGTGTGCACGCCTGTGCCACCATCATGGCCTCCAATCCCATCACCAATACCTCACCGCTGATGGAGCGCACCGACGGCACGGTGACCACCACCTTCGAGTACCACACCTGCGAGACCCTGGGGCTGGTCAAGATGGACTTCCTGGGGCTGTCCAACTTGACGGTCATCAGGGACACGGTCACCAACATCGAGCGCAACGGCAAGGAGCCCATCAGCATCGAGAAGGTCCCCTTGGATGACAAGGAGACTTACCAACTGCTGTCCCGGGGCGACACCCTGGGCGTCTTCCAGCTCGATGGCGACGGGATGCGATCCCTGCTGCGCATGCTTAAGCCCGACAACTTCAACGACATCTCCGCCCTGATCGCCCTCTACCGGCCGGGGCCCATGGATATGAACTCGCACATCAACTATGCAAAGCGCAAGAACGGACTGCAGAAGATCGAGCCCATCCACCCCGAGGTGGCCAAGCCCCTGGCGGGCGTGCTGGACGAGACCTACGGCCTGATCGTCTACCAGGAGCAGGTCCAGTCCGCAGCGCGAATTCTGGCCGGGTACTCCCTGGGCCGAGCCGATGTGCTGCGAAGGGCCATGGGCAAGAAGAAGCCCGACGTCCTGGCCAAGGAGCAGGTGCCCTTCTTTGAGGGCATGAAGGCGCACGGCTACTCCCAGGAGGCCGCCCAGGCGGTCTGGGACGTCCTGGTGCCCTTCTCCGGCTACGCATTCAACAAGGCGCACTCGGCAGCCTACGCCCTGATCGCATACTGGACCGCCTACCTGAAGACCCACTATCCGGTGGAATTCATGGCCGCCCTGCTGCAGAACGAGCGGACCAACAAGGACAAGACCGCCCTCTACCTCGGCGAGGCCAGAAGGATGGGCATCCGCATTCTGCCGCCTGACATCAACGAGTCCGTGGCCGAGTATTCCGCTGTCGGCGACGTGGTTCGCTTCGGTCTGGGGGCCATCCGCAATGTGGGCGACAAGGCGGTTGCGGACATCATCAAGGAGCGCCAGGGACCTCGGGGCAAGTATGTCAATTTCATGGACTTCGTCAAGCGGGTGCCCATGGAGGTGCTCAACAAGCGAACCGTGGAATCCCTGATCAAAGGCGGTGCCTTCGATGGCATCGACCCCAACCGAAGGGCTCTTTTCCAGATCCACGACGAGGCCGTCGACCAGGTCATGCCCATCAAACGCAAGCAGGCCGAGGGCCAGTTCGACCTCTTCGCCGATGCCGATGACGGCGCGCCCCAGCAGGACGCATTGGGCGACGCCCAGGTGACTGTGCCCGACATCGACGAGTGGGACAAGTCAACCAAGCTCAACTTCGAGCGGCAGATGCTGGGTCTGTATGTGTCTGACCACCCGCTGAGCGGCATGACCTCGATTCTGGCCGGCATGCGCGACATGTCCATCGCCCAGCTGCTCAACCGGTCCAAGGGCATGGACGGCAAGGCGGTGACCCTGGCCGGGCTGGTCACTGCAGTGGACCGACGGGTCTCCAAGAAGGGCAATCCCTGGGCCATCGTCACCATTGAGGACCTGGAGAGCTCCATCCAATGCATGTTCTTCGGCAAGGTCTACGACGCCCACTCCGACGACCTGGCCCTGGACTCGGTCATCCGAGTGAGGGGGTTGGTCGAGCTGCGCGATGAGGCCACCAATATCCGCGTCAACGATATGGAGGTGCCCGTCCTGGAGTCGGCGGACGAGCGGCCATTGACCATCACCCTGCCCAGGCAGGCCCTGGATCGGGGGCACATGGAGCGGCTGGCCCGGATACTCAAGTCCCACCCCGGCTACTGCCAGGTCCGCCTGGCCGTCACCGACGACCGGGGCAACGTCCGTCTGCTGACCTTTGGCGACGGATTCCGCACCGGGCACGACACCTCCATGATGGCCGAGATCAAGTCGGTGTTCGGGCCCTCCTGCCTGCCGTCGGCCTAGGACGCGCCCGAAACCGTCTCACCATTTGGGACGGTGGTCAGTCACTGGCTTTGGCGACACAAAAGTTCACTACCATCAAAGTATGACAAAGCTCATGATGAGAACCATGGATCTGCGCGGGAAAACCATGTCCCGCGCCCAACTTCTCGCCGCCATGCCCCGTGCCGATATGGGTACCCGGGAGGCCAGCGCCCAGGTGCAGCCCATACTGGACCGGGTGCGCGAGCATGGGGCCGCTGCCCTGCGTGACCTGGAGGAGAGGTTCGACCATGTGCGTCCCCATGATCTGAGGGTCCCGGCATCGGCCATGCAGAAGGCCTTGGAGGGGCTTGATCCCAAGGTCAGGGCGGCAATCGAGGAGTCCGTTACCCGCATCCGCAAGGTCTGCACCACCCAGGTGCCCAAGCCCATGGCCACCGACCTGGCACCCGGTGCCCGGGTCAGCGAGCGGTGGATCCCGGTCCAACGCGTAGGTCTCTACGTGCCGGGAGGCAAGGCCCTGTATCCTTCCTCGGTCATCATGAACGCGGTGCCCGCCCAGGTGGCCGGCGTCGATTCCCTGGCCGTGGCCACTCCGCCCGCCTCTGACGATCCCCGTGGTCTGCCAGCGGCCATCATCCTGGCCACCTGTGCCATCCTGGGCGTGGATGAGGTCTATGCCGTGGGCGGTGCCCAGGCTATAGCCATGTTTGCTTACGGGGCCAAGGGGTCGGAACCTCAGGACGGGGAGATTCTCTGCGACCCGGTCGATAAGATCACAGGCCCGGGCAACATCTTTGTTGCGACGGCCAAGCAGATGGTCTCCGGCATGGTGGGAATCGATGCCGTGGCAGGACCCACGGAAACCGCTATTCTAGCCGACGGCCAGGCCAACCCCGACTGGGTGGCAGCAGACCTGATCGGACAGGCCGAGCATGACGAGCTGGCCGGCTCGGTGCTGATCACCGACAGCCAGGACCTGGCCCAGGGCGTTCAGGAGGCCCTGGATCGCAGGGTGCCTAGGACCGAGCACGCCGACCGGGTGCGCACCTCCCTGGGCGGCAACCAGTCGGGAATCATCCTGACCGACGGAATCGACCAGTCCATCGACGTGGCCAATGCCTATGCCGCCGAGCATCTGGAGGTTCAGACGGCCGATCCTGATGCCGTCATCGACCGGATTCGGAATGCAGGGGCCATCTTCCGCGGTCCTTACGCTCCTGTGCCCTTGGGCGACTACATGTCCGGGTCCAACCACGTCCTGCCCACCGGCGGCACCGCCCGGTTCGACGTGGCCCTGGGCGTCCACACCTTCATGAAACCTGTCGAAGTCATCGAATATGACCAGGAAGGGCTCAAGCCCATCGCAGCCAAGATCAATGATTTCGCCGTATCCGAGGATCTGCCCGCCCATGGCGAGTGCGTCCTGAGCCGGTTCCTGGAGGATCCCTACGACAAGGCCGACCTGGAAGCCAACGAAGAGAATGCCGGTCTGCGGTGAGTGCCATACCTGCCGATTTTCCCCTCCGTAGGGACTTGGTAGGGGAGGAGCCCTATGGCGCCCCCCAGCTGGATGTCCCGGTCTGTCTGAATGTGAACGAGAACCCCTACCCCCTGGACCAGGAGGTGGTCGATGCCATCTGCCAGCGTGTGCGCCAGGCGGCCCCCGGTCTCAACCGCTATCCGGACAGGGAGCATGAGGATCTGCGGCGGGCCTTGTCTGCCTATCTGAAGAAGGAGTCAGGGACCTCGCTCCAACCCGAGCAGATCTGGGCGGCCAACGGGTCCAACGAGATCATGCTCCAGCTCTTCCAGGCCTTCGGTGGACCGGGCAGGATCGCCTTGGGCTGCGATCCGACCTACTCCATGTATCCCGAGTACGCCAGAGACACCTTCACAGACTGGGAGCTGGCTCATCGGCAGCCTGATTTCAGCCTGGATATTGAAACGACCATCGAGCGCATCAAGACGCTAGGCCCCGCCATGGTCCTGGTCACCAGCCCCAACAATCCCACGGGGACGCCCCTGCCCATGGATCAGCTGACCAGGCTCCTGGAGGCCTGCTCCAAGGTCCCTGTAGCGGGCGCGGATAAGTCCGCCCAGCCCATCGTGGTCGTGGATGAGGCCTACATCGAGTTCCGAGACCCGGGCACGCCCTCGGCGGTCAGTCTGATCGGGCAGTACGACCATCTGGCAGTCACCCGGACCATGTCCAAGGCCTTCGCCTTCGCCGGCGCCAGGGTGGGCTACCTGGCAGCATCCAGGGGAATAGTTGACGCGGTCCGCATCGTTCGTATGCCCTACCACCTGAGCGCCCTGACCCAGGCTGCGGCCCTGGCTGCCCTGGAGCACACCGACCTCCAGCTGGCTCGGGTGGATCAGCTTCGCCAGACCCGTCGGGAAACCGCTGAGTGGCTGGCCGGACAGAAGTTCCATGGTCGTCCCTTGACCGTGGTCCCCTCGGCCTCCAACTTTATCCTCTTCGGTACCTTCCCCGACCGCGATGCCATCTTCGAGGCCATGAAGGATGAAGGCGTGCTGATCCGGGCCGTCGGTCCTCAGGGCTACCTGAGGGTCTGCATGGGCACGGACGCGGAGATGGAGCGATTCCGTCAAACCCTGGTCCATGTCCTCAAGCGGTTCTGAAGGATCAGACCAGCGGCACGGCTATGCTGGTGGTCTAGATGCCGTGCAGGAGCCGCAGTGCGGACTGGAATGCGCGGCAAGAAAGCGGAGGAGCAGCAATGGCAGGCAGAACAGCCACCATCACCCGCCAGACCAGTGAATCCAAGGTGAGTCTGAGTCTGGACCTGGATGGCACCGGAGTGACCGACATCGACACCTCAGTTCCCTTCTATGACCATATGATGACGGCCTTGGGCAGGCATTCCCTGATTGACCTGACCATCAAGGCCAGCGGGGACACACAGATCGACGTCCACCACACCGTCGAGGATGTGGCCATCGTCTTTGGCGAGGCCCTGGCCCAAGCTTTGGGGGACAAGCGGGGCATCAAGCGCTTCGCTGACGCCACTGTTCCCCTGGACGAGGCTCTGGCCCGAGCCGTGGTCGACATTTCCGGCAGGCCCTATGCGGTCTGCGCCGGCGAACCGGAAGGGTTCGAGTACGCCATGATCGGCGGGCACTTCACCGGCTCCCTGGTAAGGCACGTCATGGAGTCCATCGCCCTGCACGCCGGCATCTGCCTGCACCTGATTCTTTTGTCGGGCAGGGATCCGCACCACATTGCCGAGGCTGAGTTCAAGGCCCTGGCCAGGGCCTTGCGCTTTGCTGTGGAGCCTGATCCCAGGGTGAAGGGCATCCCCAGCACCAAGGGGTCGCTATGAGCGCTGATGAACACGATAACAAGGACGGCAAGGATCAGGACCTGCCGGATTCCGGCCATCATCTGAGCGAGGAGGAGGTCGAGCGGGCCCTGGCCAGCTTTGAGGCCGAGTTCAATGAGGGCCAGGATCAAGCGGATCAACCTGTTGAACGGTCTGCATCAGGAGTGGATGACGAGGCTGGTTCGGATTCTGCGCCCACTGACGAATCGTCGGTGGAACCAGATGGGACTGATGGTGTTGCTGCCGATTTCGATCAGGAACTGGAAGGCCTGATCGGCAACCGGGCCAAGGCCGCCGTCATGGTGACCCGTCTGGCTTCGGCAGAGCTTCTGGCGGCCTTCTGCCAAATCTCCGATATCTCGGCCTGGTGCATTCAGGCCCGTGAGGGTGCCGTGGCCGTCCTGAGAAACCTGGACGGTGACGGACCCGAGGCAGCCATCCGCGATCTGACTACCGTCGTATCCGGGCTCAGCGCCATCCTGGCGGTCAACAGGGCCGACAAGCTCGAAGTGACCCTCTGGATCAGCGGACAGTCGGGGCAAACGCTTGCGCCGCCCATTCTCTTTGCCGCTACCGCCGACTTCGTGGAGGACCTGATGATCGGGACCACTACGGTGGACAGGCTGCGCCAGGATGGGGCCACCATCTTCGACTCGGGGGAGTACAACCGCGAGAAGGCCATGGGCATCATCGCTTCGCACACCAGGTTCGGGGCCGGAGGATCGACCCGCCAGGGTCGCGTCGAGTAATCGTTGAGACCAAAGACCTGCTAGGAGGAACATGACCAGGATACAGGTGCTTGACTATGGGTTCGGCAATGTCAGATCCATGGTGCATGCCCTCTCCCAGCTGGGGGTAGATGCCCAAATCAGCGCCGACCAAGACCTGGCCATGAAGGCCGACGGCCTGGTCATTCCCGGCGTGGGGGCTTACGGGGCCTGCATGGCGGGGTTACGCGCCGTCGGCGGCGATCGGATCATCCTGGACCGCCTGACCCAGGGTCTACCGGTTCTAGGGGTCTGCATAGGTCTTCAGATCATGTTCCAGTTCGGGGACGAGGATGGCCGCAGCGAACCCGGAATGGGCCTGATCCCCGGTCGGGTGACCAAGCTGGATGCTGATGTCGTGCCCCATATGGGCTGGGATCATGTCCAGGCACCTCAGGGAACACAACTGCTGGCGGGGGTTCAGGATCAGCGTTTCTACTTCGTCCACTCCTATGCAGCTATGGCGGTGCAGGGGGATGACCGGGCCGGCGAGACACAGCACGACCTGGCCCTACGAGTTTCGGCGTTGAATGAACAAAGCGGCAGCCAGCCGGAGTCAGGCAAGACCTCACAGGGCGTCACTTTTGGTGAACCGCTGGTTACCTGGGCCACCTATGGGCGCAGCAGGTTCGTGGCTGCCTATGAGTGCGGTCCCTTGAGCGCCACTCAGTTCCATCCGGAAAAGTCCGGTCAGGCCGGGGCACGGTTGCTGACCAATTGGGTGCGGACCCTTCCCGGGGCTTCCGGACTCCCCTCCGAGAAAGGTGAATGAAGATGCTGACGCTGCTACCCGCTGTCGATGTCCGCGACGGAAAGGCGGTCCGTCTCAGGCAAGGGGTCTCCGGCTCCGAGAAGGTCTACGGCGAGCCTGCCGATGCAGCCAAGGCCTGGGTCGACCAGGGTGCCGAGTGGCTCCACCTGGTCGACCTGGATGCGGCTTTCGGTACCGGAGACAACCGTGACAAGTTGGCCGCCCTGGTCAACCAGCTGGGCGATCGCGTCAAGGTGGAGCTCAGCGGCGGCATCCGCGACGACGCCAGCTTGAAGGCCGCCCTGGATGCCGGTGCCACCCGGGTCAACATCGGCACGGCGGCCCTGGAGGATCCGGAGTGGACCAGCCAGGTCCTGGCTCGCTACGGACAGAAAGTCTGCGTGGGTTTGGACGTGCGTGGACACACCCTGGCCGCCCGGGGCTGGACCAGACAGGGCGGAGATCTCTTCGAGGCCATGGAACGATTGGACCGGGACGGGTGCAGCCGGTACGTGGTCACCGACGTGACCTGCGATGGGATGATGACCGGCCCCAACCTGGATCTGCTGGGCCAGGTGGCTGACCGGACTCCGGCCAAGGTGACCGCTTCCGGGGGCATCTCCAGTCTGGATGACCTGAGTCACATCCTGGACCTGGTCGATCGGGGCGTGGACAGCGCTATTCTGGGCAAGTCCCTTTATGAAGGGGCCTTCACCCTGGAGCAGGCGCTGGACCTGGTCTCGGGGCATTGTTAACGCTATAAGCAAGTCTGCGAAATATAGGAATGGGAGCATAAGCTCTATGGATAAACAAGAGGAGTTCGCGCTGCGCACTGTCGAGGAGCGCGATGTCCGGTTCATTCGCCTCTGGTTCACCGACGTCTTGGGAACCCTGAAGTCGGTGGCCATAGCGCCTACCGAGCTGGAGGTGGCCTTCGAGGAGGGACTGGGCTTTGACGGCTCGGCCATCGAGGGCATGACCAGGGTCTCCGAGGACGACATGATCGTCAAGCCCGACCCATCCACCTTCCAGATACTTCCCTGGAGGGGAGGGCCGCAGGGCACAGCGCGAATCTTCTGCGACGTGCTCACCCCGGACGGCGAGCCCAGCAGCGGGGATCCCCGGCACGTGCTCAAGCGGGCCTTGGCCAAGGCCAAGGAGAAGGGCTTCATCTTCTACACGCATCCGGAGATTGAGTTCTACCTGTTTGAAAACCAGGATGACTGGTCCCAGACCCCGACCCCTATCGACGAGGGCGGCTACTTCGACCACGTGCCCCGCAGCCCGGGGATGGACTTCCGCCGGGCCTGCGTCAACATGCTGGAGCAGATGGGCATCTCGGTGGAATACTCCCACCACGAAGCCGGACCGGGTCAGAATGAGATCGACCTGCGCTATGCTGACGCCCTGACCACCTCCGACAACATCATGACCTTCAGGACCGTAGTCAAGGAGATCTCCCTGGAGCGGGGGATTTACGCCAGCTTCATGCCCAAGCCCTTCACCGACCAGCCGGGCTCGGGCATGCACACCCATCTGAGCCTGTTCGAGGGCGACACCAACGCCTTCTACGAGGTGGGCCAGGAGTTCAACATGTCCCAGACGGCCCGGCAGTTTGCAGCCGGCATCCTGGCCCATGCGGCTGAGATCTGCGCGGTGACCGACCAGTACGTCAACTCATACAAGCGGCTCTGGGGCGGGGCCGAGGCGCCCAGCTACGTCTGCTGGGGGCACAACAACCGGTCCGCCCTCCTGCGCATACCCCAGTACAAGCCCGGCAAGGGCAACTCGGCCAGGATGGAGTTCCGCGGGCTGGATCCAGGGGCCAACCCCTACCTGGCATACTCGGTGCTGCTGGCTGCCGGCCTGGACGGGATCGAGCAGAAGATGACTCTGGGCGAGCCCACCAGCGACGACGTCTGGGAGCTGACCGACGCTGAGCGTCAGGCCTTGGGCATCGAACCCCTGCCTGACAGCCTGGACGCGGCGCTGAAGGTCATGGAGAAGTCGGACTTCGTGGCCCAGGTGCTGGGCGAGCAGACCTTCGAGTATTTCCTGCGCAACAAGCACCGGGAGTGGGCCGGGTACAGCCGGCAGGTCACCCCCTACGAGCTGGCCTACTACCTGCCTAGGCTTTGAAACCGGGGCTCACTGGTCCGATCGGCCGAACCAATTGTTGTAGATGATGACGAAGTTGCGGTTGCCGTAGCTGGAGCAGCGGTCGCCTTCGCCGTCGCCTGCCTGTAGCGCTGCCTCGTTGGGTTGGTAGGGCGTATAGATGTAGAGCAGGGCAGTGGCATCATTTTCGATGTAGACTTTGCCGCTGCCACAGGAGACATCGGGGCTGAAGCGTACATCGTTCAGAGCCTTGGTCTGGTAGGCATACTGGTTCCGATGGGCCTGGTAGTAGCGGAATCGGTGGGCAGCCCCGTAGACCTGATTGAAGAATCCGGCATAGCGGGTGTCACAGTCTGCATCATCTGGGCAGGAAAGGCCCATGGCCGACCGAAGCTGGACCTGGGTGGGGGGATGATTGGTGGCCACTAGATGCTGCTCCTTTTCCAGCATGGTCAGGAGGACCTTCTGGCTGATTCCACAGGAGCGGGCGGCCCCGTCGATGATCTGAGCCGCGCTCTGTTTCTTGCCGCCCTTGTAGGCATCACATAGACCGTCACCGGGACGGTCGGGAACATCCATCTGCAGGCTGCGCAGGCAGGTGGATCCGTTGCATGAGGCCTCGTGTTTGTTTAAAAAGGCCTGGACGTCGTCGGCGTTCATGTCCACGGTGTCATGGAAACGGTGATCGGTGATGATTTTGCCTGGATTGAAAACGTACTCCTGGGACAGCTCCTCCTGGTGGCGGATGATGCGGCCTACCATCAGCCGGTAGGAGACGAAGCGGACAGCCAGGATGCATAGGGCGACCACCAGGACTACGGCCATCAGGGCGGCCCCCAAGGTCTGCGCGCGGCGGAGGCTCGTCCCTCCGCGTTTGGTGCCGCCCTTACGTGATCGTCCCGATGGTCTTTTGCTCATGGCTTTCCTTCCAGCACCTTCCTGATTCGTTGCAGACTGACAGGGATTGCTGTCCCCAACTCCTGGGCCCAGATGGAGACGAAGTACTCCTCCATCATCCAACGTCCCCTTCGCGCACGGTCCATGGCCTGGTCTCTTCCGGGACCTGCGGGCAGAGCCTGGGCCGTCTTGGCCGCCTGGCCCACCAGATCCTGGGCGGTCTGTGCCTGCCATGCCCATCGTACGTCACGGTCCTTGTCCCTACGGGCCTTGTCCAGGCGCATCAGGTCCGCCTTCAGGTATGTGCGCAGGCGGGGAAGGGCATAGGGCGGGTCGGCGCCGATGAAGCCCTTGGCCACCAGGCTGGCCGAGTGCTGGCGTATCCACTGCAGGACGGAGAGCAGGGGCAAATCGGCCGGGCCAGACACGGCCTTGTCCACCTGGGCCGAAGTCTCCAGAATGGCAACCACATCCTTGGCCACCTGATACACAGTGTCCTCGTAGACCTGGCTGACGCCGGCCACAGCCTCCTGCAGGGTCTGATCGTCGGTGATGGTCTCGGTGTGGGGGATCAGTCGCTTGACAGCGGCCATCTGCAGGTCTTCGGCAAGGGCAGAGGTGTCCGGGTAGGGGGCCGAAGCCAACATCAGGGCTTCCCGGCTCAGCCAGCGTGAGGAGATCCGCTGGGCAGGCAGGTGGAGCTTGTCCAGGGCGACCTGCCAGATCAGTTCCTCGCGCGGTTTGGTGGTGGCGCCGGACTGGTGGAGGAGGTCGGCGCTCTTGACCACCTGGCCCTGTTGGGCGGCCTTGCTGGCCTGGGAGTCCACCCGTGACCGGGCCGACTGTCGGGCCTGTCCAGCCAGGTTTCGCTGCAGATCGGTCAAGGACTTGGACCGGCCCAGGACCTTGGGGTGGCCGTGGCGCCGTTTCTCCTCCACCTGGAAGGTGGGCCGCAGGTAGTCGGGCAGTCGTTCCAGCCTGGCCTGGGTGAAGACCTCCGGGTGTAGCTGGGCTCCGAGAGTATCAATGGCCGCGGCTGTGAAGACCTGCTCGAAGTCCGGCCAGCCCCCGGTGGGGATGGCTCCTGCACCATTTTCGTCTCCGTCCGCATGCTGGTCTGCCGACCCGTAGGTGGCCTGCTCTGCCGACGCAGGATCGGCACCGGGCAGCAGGGGATAGTGGCCGTCTATCCAGGAGCGGATGGTCCGGGCGGCGTCAGGGGCGGGAACGAACTGGACCCGGAGGGCCTTGGGCAGGGACTTGATGGTGGCTGTGATCAGGTCGTCCAGGAGGCCGGGCACAGTCCAGCTGAACTGTCCTGGCGTCAGCTGGTTCAGGCAGTGCAGGGGGATGTGGACTGTGATGCCGTCGTCAGGCTCTCCCGGCTGGTAGCGATAGGTCAGGGGCAGATCCATGGGCCGGCCGTCGGTGCCCAGGGTGTGCCAGTGGTCGGGGTAGTCTCCGGGTCGATAGGAGGCGGACTGGTCGTTCAGGCGCTCCACCTTGTCAGGGTCGAAGTCCAACAGGTGCGGGTCCGCATCGTGGTGCTTCCGCCACCAAGAGCCCAGTGCGGCCAGGGAGGTGGCCTCCTGGGGAATGCGTTCCTGGTAGAAATCGTAAAGGTCCTCTTCGGTGACGGTGCCGGTCACTTGGCGGGTTCGGCTGGTCCGCTCGCCAGCCTCGCTGAGCACCTGCCGGTTGGCCTGGATGAAGCCGTCATGGGGGAAGCGCTCGCGCACGTCGCCCTGCACTAGGCCCTGGCGTATCAGCATATCCCTAGCCTGGCCCGGGTTGATCCGTGCCCATTGGACGGTCCGGTCGCGCACGATGGGCAGACCATAGAGCAGGACCTTGGAGGTCGCCACCGCGGCACCACGGGAGGCCGACCAGTGGGGTTCGGCGTAGGTGGTTCTGGTCAGGGACTTGGCCAGGGGCTCGGCCCAGGCCGGATCGATGGCCGCGCAGCAGCGAGCCCAGAGCCGGGAGGTCTCCACCAGCTCAGCAGCCATAATCCAGGGCGGATTGGCCTTGGAGAGTGCAGAACCTGGGAAGATGGCGAAATGTGTGCCGCGCGCACCCTGATAGTCGTTCTTGGCCTGCCGGCGTGCCCGCTTCATAGCCTTGGCCCGGGCCGCGCCATGCAGGCCGGCGAAATCGGAGGCCTTGGGTTCGTGAACCACCTGCATGCCCATGCTGGAGAGCAGGCCAGCCAGCATGGAACGGTGGATGCCCTGGTCGTCCCAGGAGCAGACCAGGGCGTGTGCTGCCTGCTGCCCAATAGGCAGGTCCAGCAGGGTCTGGTCCGGTCCCTTGACAGGTACTGGGGAACCCACTTTCATGTGCAGGCCTCGGCACATCTGGGCCAGCTGCCGGTAGAGGTCATGCCACTGTCGCATGCGCAGGAAGGCCATGTACTCCTGCTTGCAGGCCTTGCGCAGGGTCCCGTTGGAGGGCTCCTTGTCCTGCGGGAAAAATCGGTTCCAGATGTTCAGGGCCGTCAGGAAGTCGCTGGAGGGGTCCTCGTAACGGGCGTGGATCCGGTCGGCCTCCTCGCGCTTCTCCTCCGGGCGCTCGCGAGGGTCCTGCAGGGAGAGGAAGGCCACGACCACCAGAACAGCGGCCAGGGTGTCCGGGGTGGCGTCCTGACCGGCCTGCAGGATCATTCTGCCCAGGCGGATGTCGATGGGGATTCTGGCCAGCCGCCGTCCCAGATTGGTCAGACGGATGAGGCCCTGCTGCCGGGATATGGCCTGCAGCTCGGTCAGTTCGCGTAGACCGTCGCTGACCGCACGGGTGTCGGGCGGATCGATGAAGCCGAAGTCGGTGACGTCCTCGGCCGTATGGGCCACACCCACCGAGAGCATGTGCAGGATGACCGACCCCAGGGATGTGCGCAGGATCTCCGGGTCGGTGAACTTGGGACGGGTGTCGTAGTCGTCCTTGGCATACAGGCGGATGGCGATGCCGTCGGCCACACGTCCGCAGCGGCCTGCACGCTGATCGGCCGAGGCCTGGGAGATGGGCTCGATGGGCAGCCGCTGGACCTTGGCCGACTTGGAATAGCGGCTGATTCTGGCCAGTCCGGGGTCCACCACGTATCGGATGCCCGGCACCGTCAGGGAGGTTTCGGCCACATTGGTGGCGATGACGATGCGCTGATGGCCGTGGTGTTCGAAGACCCGGTGCTGCTCCTTGGCGGACAGGCGGGCGAAGAGGGGGATGATCTCCAGGGCATCCGGGCGACGCATGTCGGAAGTCCGCGGGCCGAAGTAGCGCCGCATGGCAGTCTCGTACTCCCGGATGTCGCGCTCGCCGGCGGCGAAGACCAGGATGTCCCTGGGGCCGTCGACATGGGTGGAGTGGATGACCAGTTCAGCGCAGGCCCGGGCCACCGCCTTGGGTATGTCCGGCTCCTCCCTGTCCTGGCCCTCCTCCTCGGAGTCGAACCCGGGGACATGCCGCATCAGGGCAGGGGCCGATCCGGCAGGCTCGTAGAGGGTCTGGACCGGATAAGTGCGGCCGGAGACCTCCAGCACGGGCACCTGGGTGTGCAGGGCCTTGGCGAAGTGGTCCCGGAACTTGACCGAATCGATGGTGGCCGAGGTGATGATCAGTTTAAGATCGGGCCGTTTGGGCAGCAGGGCGGTCAGATACCCCAGCAGAAAGTCGATGTTGAGGCTGCGCTCGTGGGCCTCGTCGATGATGATGGTGTCGTAGGCCCGCAGTTGCGGATCGCCCTGGATCTGCGCCAGGAGGATGCCGTCGGTGACCACTCGCAGGCGGGTGCTTCGGCTGGACTTGTCGGTGAAACGTACCTGGTAGCCGATCTGGTCGCCCAGCCTGGTGCCCGTCTCCGAGGCGATACGCTCGGCCACGGTTCTGGCGGCGATCCTCCTGGGCTGGGTGTGCACAATCTGGCGGCCGTGGTCGCCACGGCCCATTTCCAGGAGGATCTTGGGGATCTGGGTCGTCTTGCCCGAGCCGGTCTGTCCCGAGACGATGACCACCTGGGAGGACTGCACGGCATGGACGATGTCCTCCTTGGCCGCGCTGATGGGCAGCTCGGCTGGATACTCGAACCTCATGCCCGGCCCACCTCGATGACCCGGTAGCCCTTGGCTGAGGCGTATTTCTCCGCCGTCCAGCCGGAGCCCAGGGTGTCAGCCAGCCAGGGAATCAGGGAGTCGGCACCCAGGTTGCGCTGGACCACCAGATAGGCACGGCCCTGGGGCTTTAGCCTGGGTAGGTAGGTCATCAGTATGTCGTGCAGGGCCGCCTTGCCCACCCGGATGGGCGGATTGGACCAGATCAGGTCGAAGTGCAGATCGTCCGGCACCTGTTCCGGGGTTAGGGTGCGCACCCTGTCAAGACCCTGGGTTTGTGCGTTGCGGGCGGTAAGGTCCAGGGCTCGCAGGTTGGTGTCCACAGCGTAGACGTCAGCCTTGGGCGACTGCATGGCCATGCTCAGGGCTATGGGCCCCCAGCCGCAGCCCAGATCCAGAAAATCGCCCTCGGCCGGAGGCTGGGGGACGCGTTTGAGCAGGACCGAAGTCCCCAGGTCAAGCCTTCCTGACGAGAAGACCCCGTGGGAGACCTCCACCTGGCAGGTACGGCCGGCCAGCTCCACCTGGATGGTCCGCCGCTGGTCGGGGGAGGCCGGACGGGCCACGAAGTACTGTTCGCCTCCGTCCGTCCCGGTCCTGGAGGATTGTCCCCGGCTGCTGCCATGGTCCCTGTGCGTCATGTCCATCCTGTCCGTCTTCGAATCCTGCCCGTCCCTCGGGCACTCACTGATGTCTGCTAAGAAGATGATAATAAAGTCTGTGTCATGATTCCGCCTATACCGGATTCGTTCCCTAGTTCATAAACCAGTGCAGAGGTGCCTTTGACCCAAGAACAACCGACCCAAGAGCTTGGCCCAACAATTGTCGATGCCCACCAGGACCCGCTCGCCCACAAGTCCGAGGTGCTGACCGGCAGCGAGGGGCAGGTCGGGCAGGACCAGGATCAGGAGTGGCAGGAGCGCAGCCGGCGCAACGCCTTCCGCCATGTCGAGGGGCTGGGCGAGCTCCAGGACGTGACCGAGGTGGAGTATCGGAAGGTTCGTCTGGAGCGGGTGGTCCTGGTCGGCGTCTGGTCGGGTTCGCGCACCACGGTCGGTCAGGCCGAGGAGTCCCTGCGCGAGCTGGCCGCCCTGGCACGGACTGCCGGGGCTCAGGTGCTTGATGGACTGCTCCAGCAGCGGGTCAAGCCCGATCCGGCCACCTACCTGGGTTCAGGCAAGGCGCGGGAGCTGGCGGATATCGTGGCCCGGCTGGGCGCCGACACCATCATCACCGATGACGACCTTCATCCCTCCCAGCGACGGGCCCTGGAGGATGTCACCAAGGTCAAGGTGGTCGACAGGACGGCCCTGATCCTGGACATCTTCGCCCAGCACGCCACCAGCCGCGAGGGCAAGGCCCAGGTGGAGCTGGCCCAGCTGGAGTACATGCTGCCTAGGCTGCGCGGCTGGGGCGGATCCCTCTCCCGGCAGGCTGGCGGCCAGGCTGCCGGGCAGGCCGGCGGCATAGGCTCCCGAGGCCCTGGTGAGACCAAGATCGAGACCGACCGACGGGTCATCAGACGACGGATTTCCCGGTTGAAGCGTCAGATCGCCCAGATGGCCCCCTCGCGTCAGGTCAAGCGTGGATCCCGGCGGCGCTACCAGCTGCCGGCAGTGGCCGTGGTGGGGTACACCAATGCCGGCAAGTCTTCGCTGACCAACCGGCTGACCGGGTCCGAGGAACTGGTGGAGAACGCCCTCTTCGCCACCCTGGATACGGCCGTCAGGCGCACCAAGGCGGCGGACGGCCGGCTCTACGTCTACGTGGACACGGTCGGGTTCGTCCGCCGTCTGCCTACTCAGCTGGTCGAAGCTTTCAAATCCACCCTGGAGGAGGTGGGTCAGTCCGACCTGATTCTGCACGTCGTGGACGGCTCCCACCCCGATCCTTTTGGGCAGATCAGGGCTGTGGATGCCGTGCTGGCAGACATCCCCGGCGCTGAGTCCATCCCCCGTCTGCTGGTTTTCAACAAGGTGGATCTGATCGATCAGGATGCCCGGCAGCGGCTCGCCAACCTTGAGCCTGATGCCTTTTTGGTCTCGGCCAGGCAGGGTCAGGGCCTTGAGTCCCTGCGCAGACGAGTGGAGGAGCTGCTGCCCGCCCCCGCCGTGCATGTCGAGGCCATCCTGCCCTACACCAGTGGCTCCCTGCTGGAACAGGTGCGGCAGTTGGGACGGGTGAATTCGTTGGAATACCGGGCCGATGGGGTTGTGCTGAGCGCTGATGTGGACGACCGGCTGGCGGCTGCCGTGCTTGACCAGGCCATCGACGAGAAGCCCTTGCAGGCTTCAACGGGTGACACGCCAGCAGCCGGGTTGGGCTCCTAAGGGGCAGGTGCACGCCAGGTCACCTATGCTGGGTAAACTACGTATGTTGTCAGCGGCAAACCCGTTTCCCGGGTTCCGATAAGAGAGGTCCATAAAACTATGGCGGAATCATCAATCAAGCCAACCAAGCTAGCGATCGTAGGAGCCGGAGCCGTGGGGTCGACCCTGGCCTTCTCGGCGGCCCAGCGCGGTGTGGCTCGGGAGATCGTCCTTGAGGATATCAACGCCCAGCGTGTTGAGGCCGAGGTCCGCGACATGCAGCACGGATCCAGCTTCTACCCCACAGTCACCATCGACGGCTCGGACGATCCGCAGATCTGCGCCGATGCCGACATGGTGGTCATCACTGCCGGAGCCAGGCAGAAGCCGGGGCAGACTCGGCTTGACCTGGCCGGCGCCACCATCAACATGATGAAGTCCATCATCCCTCAGATGGTCGAGGTGGCCCCCAATGCCATCTTCCTGCTGATTACCAACCCCGTCGACATCGTGACCAGGGTTTCCCTGGAGCTGTCCGGGCTGCCGGTCAACCAGATGTTCGGTTCGGGCACCAACCTGGACTCCGCCCGCCTGCGCTACCTGATCGGCCAGCAGACCGGCGTCAACGTCAAGAACGTCCATGCCTACATTGCCGGTGAGCACGGCGACTCCGAGGTCCCCCTCTGGAGTTCGGCCACCATCGGCGGCGTGCCCATGTGCGACTGGATGGAGCTGCCTGGCCATGAGCCCCTGGACGCGGCCAAGCGCGAGGAGATCCACCAGGAGGTGAAGAACGCGGCCTACCAGATTATCGAGGGCAAGGGGGCGACCAACTTCGCCATCGCCATGTCCGGCGTGGACATCATCGAGTCCATACTGAACGGCACTGACCGAATCCTGCCGGTCAGCTCTCTGCTGGAGGACTTCCACGGGATCTCCGACGTGTGCATGTCAGTGCCCAGCGTGCTCAACCGTGATGGGGTCAACACCCACATCAACACCCCTCTGAGCGACGGCGAGCTGGCCGCTCTGAAGCGTTCCGCCGAGACCCTCAAGGAGACGGCAAGCAAGTTCGGTTTCTGAGTATTTCTCAGAAGACTCTTGCCTTATGACCCCTGGTGACATACTTTGGTGACTGATGAATCGGGGTATGCATGAGCGCTCACGAAGGTAATGTCCGGGGTGGCGGATCCGCCCATCGTCGACAGTTGCTGATGACCCTGGCGCTGACGGGATCGGTCTTCGTGGCTGAAGTTGTCGGCGCCGTGGTCACCCGTAGCCTGGCTCTGCTGGTGGATGCCGGGCACATGATGACCGACATGGCTGTGCTGATCGCCTCCACGGTCACTGCCGTGTTGATGGAGCGTCGCCCCACGAACCGACGTACCTGGGGCTGGTCCCGTCTGGAGGTCATCACGGCGGCTGGCGGTGCTCTGGTTCTGCTGGCTGTGGGCATCTACGCCATTGTGGAGGCCGTCTTGCGACTCTGGTCACCTGGGCGGGATCAGGTCCATCAGCAGGGGCTGCTGCTCTTCTTCGGCATTTTGGGCCTGGCTGCCAACGTAGGGTCAATTTTTGTCCTGGCCTCAGGGCATAAGGACAACCTGAACATGCGTGCCGCTTTTCTCGAAGTGGTCAACGACGCATTGGGCTCGGTGGCGGTTCTGATATCAGCTGTGGTTATGATGATCACCGGTTGGGCCGGGTTCGATGCCGTGGCGGGAGCCCTGATCGCCCTGCTGATGATTCCCCGCGCAATCAAGCTCCTGGCCTGCAGCGTCTCCGTGCTTCTTGAGGAAACCCCGCCGGAGCTCGACATGGCCAAGGTCAGGAAGCACCTGGAGGGAGTGCCTGGCGTACTTGAGGTTCATGATCTGCATGCCAGCAGCGTTTCCACTGGTCTGCCGCAGCTGACGGCACATGTGGTAGTGCGTCAGGGCACGACGGCTGTCGAAAACGAACGTATTCTGACCAGCATGCAACGCTGTCTGCGCGATCATTTCCCGGTCTCGGTCGAACACACGACCTTTCAGATAGAACCGCAGGGCCACCGGAACAGCAGCGGCGAGCATTTGGATATGTAACCCTCAGACCTTGCGCAGAACGGTGACCACCTTGCCCATGATGACGGCGTGGGTGCCGTCAATGGGGGAGTAGGCCGGGTTGTGGGGAATCAACCAAACGTGGCCCTCCTCGCGGCGGAAGGTCTTAACCGTAGCACCATCGTCCAGCAGGGCTGCAACGATATCTCCGTTCTCGGCCTCCTGCTGGCGGCGGACGACGACAAAGTCTCCGTCACAGATGGCGGCATCGACCATGGAATACCCATGGACCTCAAGCATGAAGAGCTCGCCGGATCCGGTCAAACGTTCCGGCAGGCGCATGACATCGTCCACATGCTGCTCGGCCAGAATGGGCTGGCCGGCGGCAATTCTGCCGACCAGGGGTACATCGCGTGACTGCATGATGGCCTCGTCGGCCTTTGCGTCAGGGAAAGGAACGATTCTGGCGGTTCCTGCGGTCGGCTCAGGATGGTTCTGGACCAGTTCTATGGCACGGCCCTTGTTTGCAGTCAGACGAATGTAGCCCAGATCCTGCAAGACCTGAAGTTGGTGCTTGACAGAAGAAGTACTGCGCAGTCCAGCGTCTCTGCCGATCTCCCTGTAGGAGGGCACGAATCCGCGCTCTGACAGGTGACGCTTGATGGCTTCCAACACCCTGGCCTGTCGATCGGTCAGCTCAGGCCTGGATCCTTGATTCGAGCTCTCAGTGGTGGCGGCGTTTTCTTTCGCTTCGTTTTTGGCTGAGGTCTCGGCCTTTTCCTGAGAGGTTGCGTTGTCAGTGGTGGTGGACTGGCTGGCGGAGCTCATGGTCGCAGACCCGGCAAAGGGGATGGTGCTCACTGATGGCTCCTTTCCTTGGAAACTGAACCCAGCTTAACCTGCCTGAAGTGAAAAATCAAACAAATGTTCGAATCGGTCTTGCCAAATGACGACTGCAGTGCCACAATGAGAACATCTGTTCGATAGAACAAATGTTCGAAAGAGGTGTGCCATGGTTGTTCGTTCCTGCGCCAGTTCCCGCATGTCCGCGCCTTCGAACCTGTTTTCGGACTGCCGGACGCGTATCAGTGCTGTGTTCTCATCCATCATGGCTCGTCTGCGTGGAGCTATAACAGCATGTTTGTCCGCGCAGGGGTTTGCGAGCGTCACCATACGCAGATCTGTGGTTTTCCTAGCAGTGAGCGCCTTGGCCCTGACTGGGGTCGGATTGATGGCTCGTCCGGCAAGCTCCGCTCCAGGACCACAGGAGGTCGTCACCCGTACAGTTCGTCCGGGCGATAATGTCTGGTCCTATGCGGCCTCAATCACGCCGCAAGGCGAGGACGTCACTAAAAACGTAGACCGCATCATGCAGATCAACAATATGTCCTCACCCAATCTGCGCGTTGGGGACCGAATTCTGATTCCCAGCGACGAGTGAGGCAGTGATCTTCGGTTCAGGAAAACACCAATGGGGCTTCAATAGCTTGTCGACTGGAAAAGGGTAACTAGCTGAGTTTGAGGAGTTTGTCCAGTGTTATACGCTGATAGGCCCGGTATACGTGGGTCTTGAGGTTCTTTGGCGCTATGATATTGCACATGCACTGTCCTTTCTGCCAAAATCCCGATACCAAGGTTGTGGATACGCGAATCAGCGACGACGGCCATGCCATCAGACGCCGCCGTGAGTGTCCGCAATGCTCGCGTCGGTTCACCACGGTGGAGACCTCAATCCTCCTGGTTATGAAGCGCTCAGGCAATGCCGAGCCCTTCAATCGGGACAAGGTCATTGCTGGCGTGAGGAAGGCCTGCCAAGGTAGGCCCATTGATGAAAATGACCTGAAACTTTTGGGCCAGCAGGTCGAAGAGGATCTGCGTTCGCGTGGCCTGGCACAGGTCGATTCGGAAGAGGTCGGCAGGGCTATCCTGAAGCCTCTCCGGGAGCTGGACGAGGTGGCCTATCTGCGCTTCGCCTCGGTCTACCGCAACTTCAGCAACCTGGAGGACTTCCAGCAGGCCATCGACACCCTGCGCGCCGAAGACCAGTCAGCTGAAGAGCAGTCTGCTACTGCACAGTCCTGAATTCGGCTATTCGGGCACCGGCCATTCTGCCTGCAGCAGGCGAGCAGCTTCCGTCATTGTGTGACGGGGCTGGCCTGTGACTGGAAGTGAACGCGGTGCCAGGCCTGATACTGGCCCGGCTCTAGATACTTCATCCCAGGTTCAATAGTTTCTGATCCCCGGAAGTTTGGGCAATGACCAGCTCCTGAGTGGGGCGCGTCATGGCCACATAGAGGTCAGACGCTGCGCTCAGCCTGGAAGGAGCCTCATCCTGAATGGCACCAGGCTCCACGAGAACCACGGCATCAAACTCCAGGCCCTTGGTGTGGCCGGTGGTCGTGACCGTGATCTGATGCTCCTGAGCCTTATCAATATGCAGGCGCGAGCTGACTTCGGCTTGCAGGGCGCTGGGAACGATGATGGCCAGGCGTCCGGTGCCGTCCTTGCCCAGATGACGTTCCGCCAGTTCGCGCACCAGGTCAGGCAGCTGGTCCAACAGACTGACCCGATCCTCTGCCCGTAGGCGGCTTACCGATCCTTCCACTTCGCGCACAGCCTTGAGGGTCGAAACCTCAAGGCCCTCGGAGGCTGCGAAGGAGGAGGCCAGGTTGGATACCTGACGAGGGTTGCGATAGTCGATGGTCAGCTGCCGCAGATCCCATCCATCCGGTCCGAAAAGCGCGTCCATGGTGGAGGCCCAGGACCGGGTGCCACCCAGTGCGGCCGTCTGCGCCACGTCCCCGACGATGGTGAAGGATCGGGAGGGACAGCGCCGGACCAGCATCCTCCAGTCCATGGCTGTCAGCTCCTGGGCCTCGTCGACCACGATGTGCCCGTAGACCCATTCGCGGTCGGCGGCCGCCTGAGTGGCTGCCTGGTTCTCGTCCTGGCCGTTGATGGAATCAAGCAGCATCTGCGAGGTCACGATGCCCGTTCCGATGCCATTCTGGGCCAAGGTGTCGCTGGCAAACCGTCGTTCCTCATCGCGGCGGGCCTTTTCAGCCTGGTCGCGGTCCGCCTGACGGGGGTCAGGGCCCAACAGCTCCATGGCCTCATCCAGGATGGGAATGTCGGATACGGTCAGTTCGGCGCCGTCCTGGCGGGTCAGCAGATCAATCTGTTCAGGAGTCAGCCAAGGGGCGAACCGGCGCAGACGATCCGGCCTGGACCAGAGGTCATTGACCAGCCAGCGGGGGTTCATGGGCAGCCAGGCTAGATTGAGGGTCCGCCGCACCTGGTCGTTCAGTCTCAGCAGGGAGGTGACCCGGGCGAGTTCCTCGGCTCCAGGCTGATAGTCCACGCCCTCGGCATAGCGGGCGGTCATGGCGTTCAGGGCCGAACGCACGAAGGTATTCCTGGCTTTGTTGTGGGGCTGGTGGCTGCGTCGGGCATCGACCAGGGCCTGTTCCAGGTCGACCGCCAGCATAGGGACGGCCACCCCATCCACCTTGACCGTGGGCAGGGAGGCAGGCACCCGCTCCCGGGAGGCGACGGCATTGGCTACGGCCTCGGCCATGCGGATGTCTCCCTTGAGCCGGGCCACGTGCGGGTCCTCCTGGCGTTCGGTGCTGATGCCGGGGATGAGGTCGCCCATGGTGCGGCTGAGCACTCCGGTCTCGCCCAGGGAGGGCAGGACCTGATCAATATAGTGCAGGAAGGCGTTGCTGGGCCCGACGATCAGCACGCCTGAACTCTCCAGTCGACGCCTATGGGTGTAGAGCAGATAGGCCGCCCGGTGCAGGGCCACGGCCGTCTTGCCGGTGCCCGGCCCGCCCTGGACCACCAGTGGACGGGTCATGGGGGAGCGGATGATCCGGTCCTGTTCAGCCTGGATGGTGGCCACGATGTCGGTCATCTGCCCGGTGCGCCGGCTGGACAGGGATGCCATGAGCGCACCCTCGCCGGCCAGGGTGCCGCCCTGGGCCGCCTTGTCCACTTCTGGGGCCGACAGGTCCAGAACCTCATCCTCGATGCCGGTGACTTGGCGGAAGTTAAGGGTGATGTGCCTACGCATGACGATGTCGCCGTGGTCCGCTGGAGTGGCCTCGTAGAAGGGGCGTGCGGCCTCGGCACGCCAGTCGGTCAGGATGGGCTCATGGTTGCTGTCGAGCAGGCCCAGTCGTCCGATATATCGCCGACCGCCCTGGGCAGTATCCAGTCGGCCGAAGACCAGACGGTCCTCCATGGCTCGCAGTTGGGTGAGCCGGTCCTCGTACATGTTGGCAAAGGAATCCCGTTCGGTGCGCTGGGTGGGGGAACCGTGGGAGCCGGCGGCCCGAACCGCGTCCAGTCTGGTCCTGGCCTGCGTCCGCAGCTCGTCCAGACGGCCGTAGGCCCTGTCCACCGCCGTCTGCTCTTCATGCAGCTGTGAGGAATAGCTCGACATGTGCGTCCGTTCTGTGGAATGTTCAAAATCGGATGATCCAATATACCGCCCGTCCTCTACTTTTTCGGTTCAACTGACCCTTGGCCGTGCCCTCTTTGCCGGGTGGCGAAACGCCGAGGTGAACCCTTCGGCGGGGCGAATGGTTGGGTTTGGGCCTGAAGTGGTGTCAAGGTGGTGAGCAATGGGGATAAGTGGGGTAAAGTGGGGAGCACTGCGTAGGGGACGCTACCCGGTGGGGCCGTCCCATGGATACCAAACTGGCATTGGAGGTGGGGCATGGCCGATACATACGACGCAGATGCCGCCTCGCCTTCCCTGCCGCCCATGCTTCTGGGCACCTACACCCCCAAGATGGATGCCAAGGGCCGCCTGGCTCTGCCCGCCAAGTTCCGCGCTCAGCTGGGTCAGGGCCTGGTCATGGCCCGTGGCCAGGAACGCTGCGTCAGCCTGCTGCCCACCGAGGAATTTCGGCGGATGGCCGTGCGCATCCAACACACCTCCATGGGTGACAAATCGGCCAGGGACTACCTGCGCGTATTTCTGTCAGGCGCCGTCGACCAGGTCCCGGACAAGCAGGGCCGCATTCTGGTCCCGCCCATGCTGCGCTCCTATGCACGGCTGACCGGCCCCGTCGTGGTCATCGGCGTGGGCACCCGTGCTGAAATCTGGGATCAGGATTCCTGGACTGCCTACCTGGAGAGCAAGGAGCAGGGCTATGCCGACATTGCCGATGATGTTCTTCCGGCGGTGGATTGCTGATGGAGGCCCTGATGTCAGAACGCAATCCTCTCGATCAGGAGGCCGTGGACAGCGGCAAGGTCCACCGTCCCGTCCTACTGGAACGCTGCCTTGCGCTGGCTCGGCCCGCCTTGGAGCACCCTGGGGCCGTGGCTGTGGATTGCACGCTGGGCCTGGCTGGTCACGCCACCGCCTTTCTCAAGTCCTGCCCTGAGGCCCGTCTTATTGGCATAGACAGGGATAGCCAGGCCCTGGATCTGGCCACTGGCCGGATGCGCGACGAGGGCCTGGCCGACCGTTTCACGCCGGTTCACGCCCCCTTTGATCAGCTGGACCAGCAGCTGGATGCCCTGGATGTAGGCCAGGTGGACCTGGTCTTCATGGATTTGGGATTGTCTTCTCTGCAGATCGACCAGCGCGACAGGGGATTCACCTACCGTCAGGATGCTCCGCTGGACATGCGCATGGACACCAGCCAGGAGCTGACGGCTGCGAAGGTCCTGGCCGAGTACGACCAGGACCAGCTGGCTGACATCTTCTCCCGGTATGGGGAGGAGCGCTATGCAGGACGCATCGCACGAGCCATCGTTGAAGCCAGGCAGGAGCAACCGCTGACCACCTCGGCCCAGCTGGACCGTCTGGTCGATAGGGCAGTGCCGCGTGGCCACCGTCCTCCTGGCAATCCGGCCAAGAGGGTCTTTCAGGCCCTGCGCATCGAGGTCAATGGAGAGTTGGATCGTTTGAGGCGCACCCTGCCCCAGGCCATTCTGCGGCTGGCCAAGGGCGGTCGTCTGGTCGTGGAGTCCTATCACTCCCTGGAGGACCGCATGGTCAAGCGCTTCATGGCGCCAGGGCTGCATGTGGATCTTCCTGCAGGCATGCCGGTGGTGCCCGATCAGGCCCGACCCTACCTGTCGGACCTGACTCATGGTGCTGTTAAGGCCGATGCGGCCGAGCGGGAACGCAACCCCAGGTCTGCTTCAGTGCGCCTGCGGGCTGTTGAGAAGATCGGAGCCATCCCCGAGGAGCGTCGTCGTCGGCTTCAGGCCGAGGCCCGTGGGCAGGGCTCAGCCGGTCACCATCGTCATGTCGGCCACGGTTCGGAATCGAGGCGCCGGTCATGACCATGCCAGCACGTTCGGTCCGTTCCAAGACATCTGCGGACAAGGGTCATCCTCGCATCCAGGAGATGCCCACCAGGCCTGAGCTCAGTCTGATCAAGGGCACAGGCAAGGCAGGCAAGGCCCGCCGTCCCGAACGAGGTCCATTTGCTGAGGGGGCTCGGCGTCTGATCGGCTGGACGCGGACCCGCGGCAATCCTCTCTTGCGCATCATGACCTCCGTGATCTTTTTGGCCGCCTGCATGTTCGGATCCCTGATGCTGCGTACCCAGATGGTCCAGGACTCCTTCGAGGCCACCAGGGTCCAGCATGAAATCAGCAATCTGACCCAGGACGTCCAGGATGACCAGAACAAGCTCGACCAACTCCAAGCCTCCCTGCCGGACAAGGCCCAGCAGTTGGGCATGCAGCCCCAGCAGGGCCTGAACTCCATCGATCTGCAGGGCTACAAGCCCCCTCAGGATGCCCAGAGCAAGGCGGGGCATCCATGAGCGGCAACGGAACCAAACGCTCCTGGCACCTGTCTTTCTGCAAACGTTCCTTGTCTGTGGGTCTGATTCTGGTCCTGGTGGCCGCCTTGGCCCTGGGTAAGCTGGCCTATATCCAGCTCTTCGACGGAAGGTCCATGGCGCAAGCGGCTGCGGCGGGCCGCACTGTGCCGCACACCATCAAGGCCCAGCGTGGCCGCATCCTGGATGTCAATGGCCGGGTGCTTGCCCAGAGCCTGGAGCGGTACAACATCATCGGCGACCCCGAGGCGGCCGCCTCCTTCATACCTATCAACTGCACCAAGCGCACAGGCAGTGACTGCCATAGCATCAAAGGCCATCCGGTGGGCGCTGACGGTGCTGCCGGCGTGGCCCGCCTCCTGGCGCCGGCCCTGGGCATGAACGCCATGGAGCTGGGCGGCAAGCTCAGCGTCCCTGGACGGTACGTGGTTCTGGCCAAGCGGGTGACTCCCGAGGTCAAGCGCTCCATCGACAAGCTGGGGCTGCAGGGGATCATCACGGCAGAACTGAGCAGTGAGCGCACCTATCCGCATGCGGATCTGATGGGAGCCCTGATCGGGGGCATCGACGACAGCGGCAAGGGCGTGGCCGGGATCGAGCAGATGGAGAATCGGCAGCTGACCGGTACTGACGGTTACACGGTCTACCAGCAGGGAATGCTTGGTCAGGAGATCCCCGGAACCGTGACCCGTCAGCGCAATCCGGTCAACGGCAAGGATGTCACCCTGACCGTTGATCAAGACGTTCAGTGGTACGTCCGTCAAGCCCTCAAGTCAGGCTGTCAGCGATTTCATGCCGACTGGGCCCTGGCTGTCGTCCAGGACACCCGCACCAACGAGATCCTGGCCCTGGCCGACACCGATGACTACCAGGCGGGCAGCGACCAGGCCAAGGTCAACTCCTCGCGGGCGGTGGCGGAGACCTTCGAACCCGGTTCCATCGGCAAGACCATCTCGATCTCCGGCATGCTCCAGGAGCAGGTGCACTCCATGAGCGACCGCTTCACCGTGCCCGACCACATCACCGTGGACAACCAGCAGTACAAGGACGCCTTCGACCATCCAGCCGAGCACTGGACCCTTGCCGGCATTCTGCAGAATTCCTCCAACGTGGGCATGGTCATGGCCGGCGAACACTACCCGGACCAGAAGCGCTACGACTATCTGACCCGTTTTGGCATCGGCCAGGCTTCGGCACTAGGTCTGCCGGGGGAGTCCAAGGGCCTGCTGACTTCGCCTCAGACCTGGGATCGGCGCACCCGCAATACGGTATTGTTCGGCCAGGGCTATGCCACCAACGCCATCCAGCTGACCAACGTCATCGCCACCCTGGCCAACAAGGGGGTCCGCGCTGATCAGACCATCATCCACGGCCAGGGTGCCGTCAATGCCAACCGGGTGAGGGTAGTGGACGAGAAGGTGGCGGCTACCGTTATGAACGGCATGGAGTCAGTGGCTGAAAAGTACCAGAATACGGCCAAGGTAGAGGGCTATCGGGTGGCCTCCAAGACGGGCACTGCCGAGGTGGCCGACAGCTCGGGCGGCCTGGGTGGCATCATCAGCGACTGGGTGGGCATCCTGCCTGCTGACGACCCTCATTTTGTGGTCACCGTGGTGCTGAAGAATCCCCACAGCAGCGATGGCGTTTTCGGCAGCATCACCGCCGGTCCCATCTTCGCCCAGATCGGTGAATTCCTTATGCAGAAATACCAGGTCCCCACGTCCCCGCCCAGAACCGATGCTATCCCGGTAACATGGTGATACCGGCAGGCATCATGGCGTTCCCGGACGAAGGAGAGATTGCAGCATGAGTGCGCTGAGTGAATCAATCTCCCGACGACTGACCCTGGGTCAGCTCAAGGGGCGCTACGGGCTGACCTTGGTCCCTGATTTCGCTGAACCAGTTACGGTGACTTCACTGGTGGACGACCTGCCCTCAGTGCGGCCCGGTAGCCTTTACGTGCCTGCAGACCGGCAGGTGGACCAGGGCATGATTGAGGAGGCTGAGCTTCGCGGCGCCTATGCGGCCCTGTTGCCGACCTCGGCCCGTCAAGAGGTGGGCCGAGCCCGTATACCCCTGCTCTTCGGTACTATGCATGCCTGGCAGATGGGCCAATTGCTGGCCAATGCCGCCGGTGATCCTTCAGGAGCCTTGGCTGTCTTCGCTTTGGTCGGTTCCCAGGTGCAGGACCAGGTGGATCTTTTGGCTGACTTCCTGCATGTGCTGGGCAATCCTGTCGGCATTCTCAGCGCCAAGGGCTCATACTCGCTGGACAGGCGACTGGATCTGGAATATCCCTTGAGCATGTTCGATGTGCAGCGCAGTCTGTCCATCGCCCTGGAGGATGGAGCGGCCGCCGTGGTCATATCCGTGGACGATCAGACCCTGGCCAGGGACGCTTTGCAGGCAGTGGATCTGGATGTGGTGGCCTTGGGCGCCCAGGAGGGCTCCACCCGCGATATGCGGCACGTTCGGCTGATTTCCAGGGCCCGTCGATACGGGTTCAACCTGGGCGGGCATACCATCGTGGCCAAGCGTAACGAGGAATCCGATGGGCTGGCCCGCCAATCCCTGCCCGCCGATGCGAATAGTGACGATCTGTCCCTGTGCATCGCCATGACCATGGCCGCCGGCGTCAAACGCAACAACATCAGGAGCGCCCTGCGCGTCTCCCGCGAGATGTCCTGAGAGGTGAGGATGAGTCAGTCTGTAAGGGCCGGGTCCATGCCCATGACCCTGGATGAGGTCGTCGAATATGTGCACGGTCGGCTGGTTGAAGTCGGTTCTGGTCGTGAACCTGACCGGCGGTCCGTGCGCATGCGGGTGGTGACCGACTCCCGGCAGGCGGGGGCCGATGGCCTCTTCGTAGCCATCAAGGGCGAGCATGTGGATGGCCATGACTATGTTCCCGGCCTGGGAGCCAAGGGCTGCCGCGCGGCCCTGGTCGATCATCTCGTTCCGGGCGCTGACCTGCCCCAGATTCTCGTGGACGATACGGTTGCTGCCCTGGGGCTGCTGGCCCGGGCCAATATGGATCGTCGGCGTGCAGCGGCAGAACCCTTTACTGTGATCGGCATCACCGGATCCGTCGGCAAGACCACCACCAAGGATCTGCTGTTCTCTCTGCTGGCACTCCTTGGTCCGGTGGTGGCCCCTGTCGGGTCTTTCAACAACGAGATCGGCCTTCCTCTGACCGCCTTGGAAGTGGGGCCCGACACCCGATATCTGGTGGCCGAGATGGGCGCTAACCACGTGGGTGAGATCGCCCGGCTGACCAAAATGGTTCCCCCGGACATGGCTCTGGTCCTCAAGGTGGGAGTAGCACACCTGGGTGAATTCGGCTCCGTGGAGCGCATCGCCCAGGCCAAGAGCGAGATCGTGCAAGGCCTGGTGCCGGGCGGGGCCGCCGTGCTCAATGCCGACGATTCCCGGGTGGCCGCCATGGCTGATCTGGCCTCTGGGTCTGTTCTGCGATTTGGCATGGCCGCTGATGATGGCGGGCAGGACCGCGACCTGGATGGCTCGGCTCGCTACCTGGACAGCGACAGTCTGGACAGGCCGGCCTTCGAGCTGCGTCTGCGTGGCCAGCAACCAGTGCGGCTGCGTCTGGGCATTCCGGGACGGCACAATGTCATGAATGCTCTGGCTGCCGCCACGGTAGCCCACGCCCTGGGTCTGGACGCAGAACGCATCGCCGATGAGCTGGGTCGGCAGCGGCAAATAAGTCCGCATCGGATGGCTTTGTCTTCGGTCCGGTTGCCGGATGCCTCCTTCACCCTGATCGATGATTCCTTCAACGCCAATCCCGATTCCGTGCGGGCTGGTCTGGACGCCTTGGCTACCTGGAGGGGATCCGATGGCCCGGTCTATCGGATAGCCGTCCTGGGGGTCATGCTTGAGCTGGGCGATCGAGGCGAGCAGCTGCACCAGGAGATCGGCGCCTACTGCCGTCGGTTGGGCATCGATGCATTGGTTGCGGTGGGCTGCAGGGATCAGCAGATGGACAGGTTGGTTCATGCCCTTGTCCGTGGTGCTGGTGGCCTATCTGATCCCAGCGAGGAACAGTCTGGGGCCATGTGCGTTCTCTTCGCCCAGGATGCTGACCAGGCCGATCAGATGGTCCGTCGCCTGTGCGCCAGGCATCCGGACCGGCAAAATCTTGTCCTGCTCAAGGGTTCGCACATGTCCGGCCTGTCCGGTCTGGCCGACCGCTGGCAGGGCTGAGCCATGAGTGCACTGGTATACCCGCAGCGGGTTCGAACGTTCAAGGACAGAATTCAAGAGTTGGAGTACACACTGTGATTGCCCTCATCATCGGAATCCTGGTCGCCCTGGTGGTGACGCTGGCAGGGACCCCCCTGCTGATACGGCTGGTCCACCGATTGCATTACGGCCAGTACATCCGCCAGGACGGGCCCAAGTCCCATCTGGTCAAGCGTGGCACCCCGACCATGGGCGGGTTGGTCATCAACCTGGCCATCCTGCTGGGCTGGGCAGCCTCGGCGCTCTACCGCTACCTGTCCCGGGGGGAGTCCGTGTCCCTGTCGGCCATGCTGGTTCTGTTTGCCATGCTCTCCATGGGCTTCCTGGGCTTTATCGACGACTTTGCCAAGGTGCGTAAGAAGCAGAATCTGGGCCTGTCGGTCAGGGCCAAGTTCATCGGCCAGTTCATTCTGGCCACCATATACGCGGTGCTGGCCCTCAAGCTGCCCACCAAGAACGGCTATCCCAGCGCTCAGGCAGGCATATCCTTCGTTGAGCACCCTATTATCGACTTCCGAATGGCGGGCAGCGTCCTGTCCGTGGTGCTGTTCATCATCTGGGTCAATCTGTTGATGACGGCCTGGAGCAATGCGTTCAACCTGACCGATGGCCTGGACGGTCTGGCCTCGGGTTCCTCCATGATTGCCTTCGTGGGCTATACGGTCATTGCAATCTGGGAGAGCTACCACTTGAAGGGTGGCGGCCATCCCGGCCATGCCTATGCGGTCTCCGACCCCTTGGACCTGGCCATCATCGCCTGCTGCGCCGCCGTGGCCTGCTTCGGCTTCCTCTGGTACAACACCAATCCGGCCTCCATCTTCATGGGGGACACCGGATCCCTGGCTCTGGGCGGGCTTTTTGCAGCCCTGTCCATCGCCACCCATACCGAGCTTCTGGCGGTCATCCTGGGCGGACTCTTCGTGGGCGAGGCCGCCTCCGACGTCATCCAGGTGGGTTACTTCAAGCTCACTCACAAGCGTGTCTTCAAGATGGCGCCCATCCACCACCACTTCGAGCTGATGGGTTGGCAGGAGTCCAAGGTGGTTGTCCGGTTCTGGATGGTGGACCTGATCTTCGTCCTGCTGGCCCTGGTCTGCTTCTATGCAGACTGGGTGGTCCGTTCCGGGTTGCCTATCTGAGTGCGTCCATTCACGGTACCGGACTTCGGCAGCCGGTATCATGCCAAGCAGATGCCGGAGCTAGCGGAATGAGGTGTTCATGGATATGGACTTGAGCCAGAAGCGTGTACTGGTTGCCGGGTTGGGCATTTCCGGACGGAGCGTGGCCGCAGCCCTGCGAGGCCGGGCGGCCGGAGTGACTACTGTGGATCAACGCGCCCCCCAGGTCGATCTTCATGACTTCGACCAGGTGGACTGGAGCCAGGTGGACCTGGTCATGGCCTCGCCCGTCTTCAATCCGCGCACCCCATTTATCCTTGAGGCGCAGCGTCGGGGCATCCCTGTGGTCAGCGAGGTGGAGATGGCTTGGATGCTGCGGGTGCCCGCAGCGCGGACCGGCCGGCCAGCCCCCTGGATCGGAATCACCGGCACCAATGGCAAGACCTCCACCACCAGGATGGTCGCCGCCATGATGCAGGCCAGTGGGTTCACGGCCCCTGCGGTGGGCAACATCGGCAAGGCCGTCTCCACAGCCGTCCTGGACCCCGACAATGACATGCTCTGCGTGGAGCTGAGCTCCTTCCAGCTGCACTTCACCTTCTCGCCGGCCCTGGAGTGCGCGGCCATCACCAATCTGGCCGACGACCACCTGGACTGGCACGGGGGCTTCGAGGCCTATGCGGCCGACAAGGCGCGCATCTACCAGGGCGTGCGCAAGGCCTTGGTCTACAACGCTGATGACTCCCGGGTCTCCGATCTGGCCAGACAGGCACAGCCGGCTCCCGGCTGCCGACGGGTGGGCTTCACTCTGGGTCGGCCCGAGCCTGGGCAACTGGGCGTGGAGGACGGCTGGGTCATAGACCGCAGCGGATTGACCGGTCAGAACCCTGAGGAGGGCGTCCGGCTAGTCCGGGTTGCCGACCTGGCGGATCTATGCGAGCCTGACGGCACGGTTTACCCCCATCTGTTGGCTGATGCCCTCTGTGCCCTGGCCTTGGCACTAGGAGCTGGGGCCAAGGTCGACGTGGCCATCGAGGCCATGCGTACTTTCACACCCGGCGACCATAGGATCAGCACCGTGGCGACCCTGGGCCAGGGTTCGCAGGCCATCCGTTTTGTAGACGACTCCAAGGCCACCAACGCCCATGCCGCCGAGGCTTCTCTGGCCAGCTACCATGACGGCCAGGTGGTCTGGCTGGCAGGCGGGTTGGCCAAGGGTGCCCGCTTTGACGATTTGGTTCGGTCCCGCAGGTCCAAGCTGGCTGCAGCCGTGGTCATCGGCCAGGTTCAGCAGCCCATGGCCCAGGCCATCAAGGACCAGGCGCCCGATCTGCCGGTGACTTTCATCGATCCTGGTGCCGGCGATCAGGTTATGGCCCGGGCCGTCCGTGCGGCTGGCTCCTATGCACAGCCTGGCCAAGTGGTTCTGCTGGCCCCCGCCTGCGCCTCAATGGACCAGTTCGCCTCCTATGCTGACCGGGGTGACCAGTTTGCCCGGCAGGCCGAACAGTGGGTCCACGAGCATGAAGCGCGACACTGATCCGCACAAGGATCCCTCCCGGGGGTCTGGCGGCAAGGGGAACTACCGGGGCTGGCGGGCCATTCTCAACCCGCTTTGGTGCTACTACGGCTTTTTGGCCACGGTCGTCGCCACTACGGTTTTCGGCCTGATGATGGTCTTTTCCTCCTCGGCTGTGGATCTGGTGGCCCAGGGCAGCTCTCCCTGGAGCCAGGTTATTCGTCAGAGCATATACGCCGTGGTGGGGCTGTTGCTGGCCCTTCTGGCTGTGCGGATCAGCATCGACCGCTACCGGAGCTGGAGTACGGGGTTTCTGATTGTCAGCCAGGGTATTCAGCTGCTGACGCGTACTCCGCTGGGGCGGTCCGCCAACGGCAATGAGGGATGGATCTCGGTGGGGGGCATCTCCATGCAGCCGGCCGAGCTGCTCAAGCTGGCCCTGTGTCTGTGGCTGCCCCAGGCCCTGATCGAAGCCCAGCGGCAGGCTGGCAAGGATTCCGACCTGAAGAGCCTGGCCAAGGCCTATGCCAAGCCTGCCGCCGGTTTTATCGTCAGTTTCCTGCTGATCATGCTGGGCAAGGACCTGGGAACGGCCATGATCATCGTCATTATCGGCTTCGTGGCCTTCCTGGTTTCGGGCTTCCCCCTGCGCTGGCTGCTCAGCCTGGCAGTTCTGGGGATGGCCGCGGTCATCGGCTTTTCGGTCTACGGCAACAGCAACCGGACCCAGCGGATCATGGCCGCCTACGGCAAGTGCTCGGCGGATGACATTCAGGGTGTCTGCTACCAGTCCATACACGGGCTGTATGCCATGGCCTCGGGGGGTCTGACCGGGGTCGGGCTGGGCAACTCCAGGGAGAAGTGGAACTACCTGCCAGAGGCGCATAATGACTTCATCTTCGCTGTCATCGGCGAGGAGCTGGGCTTTGTAGGGGCGGCCATGCTTATTCTGGTCTTCGTGGTCATGGGCTGGTGCATGCTGAGGATCGCCCTGACCACCAGGAACCGGTATGCGGGCATGGTACTGATCTGCCTGGATGTGTGGCTGGTGGGTCAAGCCCTGGTCAACATCTGCGTGGTTCTTGGCCTGTTGCCGGTCATCGGCCTGCCCCTGCCCTTTGTTTCGGCTGGAGGGACCGCCCTGATCTCCTGCCTGGCTTCGGCCGGTGTGGCCCTGCAGATGATTCGGACTCAACCGGACGTGAAGGCGGCCACGGACGGGTCCTGAGATAGGCAATGGATATGGCGGAAAGGAAGCGGATTCGCGGATGACGACAGCGACGAGGACTGAGAACGGGATGCCTGGGGACGGTCAGGAGCATCCCGGAAAAGGTACTGGTCCCCATCTGGTGCTGGCCGGAGGGGGGACGGCAGGGCATGTCAACCCTCTGCTCAGTGTGGCTGCGGCCATTCGGGAGTGCTGCCCCCAGGCTGCTGTCAGCGTGATCGGTACCGCTGTCGGGTTGGAGCACGACCTGGTGCCGGCCGCCGGACTGCCCCTGGACCTGATTGAGAAGGTGCCCTTCCCTCGTCGTCCCAGTAAGGCCGCTCTGGGCTTCCCTCGGCGTTGGCGGCATGAGGTGCAGCGGGTTCGAGGCTATCTGCAGGATCGGTCGGCCGACCTGGTGGTCGGCTTTGGCGGCTATGCCTCGGCGCCGGCCTACAGGGCTGCACGGAACCTGGGTCTGCCCATCGTCGTCCACGAGCAGAACGCCCGGGCAGGCATGGCCAACAAACTGGGCGCTCGCTGGGCTGATTTTGTAGGTACGGCCTATGAGGATACCGGCATCCGAGCCCGGGCCGGAGTGCCCGTGCGCCGCGTGGGTCTTCCCCTGCGGCCGGCCATCGCCCGACTGGCCAAGCAGATGGAGACCGATCCCATGGGCGCTCGCAGGAAGTCTGCACAGTCCTTGGGTTTGGATCCCGATAGGCCCATCCTCCTGGTCACCGGGGGATCCCTAGGTGCGCTCAGTCTCAATACGGCGGTGGCTGGCGCGGCACGGCAGCTACTGGATCAAACCCAGGTCATCCATTTGACGGGCCGTGGCAAGGCCGACCAAGTCAGAGAGCAGGTGGCGGCTGATCTGGGCGATGGGGTCATCAACGATTTGGACCCGGCTCACCAGGGCCAGGGAGATTACCATATGGCCGAATACTTGGAGCGGATCGATCTGGCCTTCGCCTGCGCCGACTTGGTGGTCTGCAGGGCTGGTGCCGGTTCTGTCAGTGAGCTGGCTGCCCTGGGTGTACCTGCCGTCTATGTGCCCCTGCCCATTGGCAACGGTGAACAGCGATTCAACGCCCAGCCAGTCGTTCAGGCCGGGGGAGGCCTTATGGTCGATGATGCGTCACTGGATGCCAAATGGGTGGCCGAGCACGTCCCTGCTCTTATGGCTGATAAGGATAGGCTGGCTGACATGCGCCGCCGGGCCTGGGGGTACGGGATTCGCGACGCTGCTCAGGTAATGGCCGAGCAGATTCTGACCATGGCCGGCCAACACATTGCCCGCAAGGACTCAGGGAGGGCCTAATCGGGCATAATGGAGGCAGGCGACGGGCGACCCCGTCCTGGATGGTCCTGAACTGTTGGAGGAGATGCAACTACTGTGCCCAAGCATGAATTGAATACCGTGTCCGGTCGGCAGGACGGCGGCGACCGGTCCCTGCCGGTTCTGGACCCCTGCCTGCCTGCCTTGGCCCAGGCCGGAGTGCGCGACCCCAAGGATCTGGGGCCTACACACTTCATTGGCATCGGTGGGGCTGGGATGAGCGTGCTGGCCGAGATGCTCCACCAGGAGGGGGTGCAGGTCTCGGGCTCCGACCGCGCCGAGGGGGGCAAGGCCCGCCGTCTGCGTCAGCTGGGAATACCGGTCACCATCGGTCAGGACGCCAGCAACGTGGCCGGGGCCCGCACAGTGGTTTGGTCCAGTGCCATCAAGCCCGACAATCCAGAGATTCTGGCTGCTCGTGACGCTGGTGCCCGACTGGTTCATCGCAGTGACATTCTGGCCTTGCTCATGGCCTCCAGGATTTCGGTCACCGTGGCTGGTGCCCATGGCAAGACCACCACCAGTGCACTCTTGGCCCACCTGCTGACCAAGGGCGGCCAAGGGGATCTGGCCGATCCCAGCTACGCCATCGGGGGCAGCCTTCAGAGCGACCAGGGGCCTATGGACGGAGGGCATGTGGGAGCCGGACGGGTCCTGGTGGCCGAGGCGGACGAGTCCGACGGCAGCTTTGGCAAGTACACTCCCGACATCGCCATCATCACCAACGTGGAGCCCGACCATCTAGACCACTACGGTACGGCTGATGCCTTCCATCAGGCCTTTGTGGAACATGCCCGGCATGGCCGCCGCTTCCTGGTGGTCTGCGGGGACGATCAGGGCGCCCTGGAGGTGCTGCGGCGGCTGCACGGGGACTGCCGGGCCAAGATCATCGTCTATGCCTCGGATCCACAGCTGAATACTGACTCCCTGCCCGGGGTTCTGGGCCTGGTCCGCATCGAATCCGAGTCCGAAAGCAGTGGCAGCGGTCGTGAGCATTGCCGTCTGGCTCTCCCGGCGCAGGTGCTCCAGGCTGCAGGGTTGGATGCCGGCAAGCCGCTTGATTTGCAGGTGGACTTGGCGATTCCCGGCATCCACAACGCCCGCAATGCCGCCGCGGCCATCATCGCCGCCATCCTGTTGGGAATGGATCCCGATACGGCCGCCGCTTCTGCCGCCGACTTCCGCGGGGCCTCTCGACGCTTCGAGGTCCGCGGAATCCAGCATGGGGTCACCGTAGTGGATGATTACGCCCATCATCCTACGGAAATCGCTGCTCTGTTGACCGCCGCCAGACGGCGTTATCCGGGGCAGACCATCAGGGTGCTCTTCCAGCCCCACCTGTATTCGCGCACAGCCATCTTCGCTGACCGGTTCGCAGATGCTTTGTCTCTGGCGGACGACGTGACCGTCACTGACATCTTCCCTGCCCGTGAACTGGCCAGTGATTTTCCGGGCGTGGATGCCGGGACCATTCCCGCGGCTGCCCGCAAGGCATCGAACCAGGAGTCCCGAGATTCCGGGAAGAGGTCGACCGAAGCTGTCTTCCGGGCCTGCCCGGACATGCATCAGGCCGCTCTGGATCTGGCCGAGCGGGCGGAGCCTGGGGATGTGATCCTGACCGTAGGCGCTGGCGATGTCACAGCCATGGGACCGGTCATTCTCGACAAGCTGGCTGAACGGGACGAACAGTGAAGACCGGTAAGGGTCGCAGCGCCTCAGGTGGAGCCTCTTCCAGGACCAGGGCTGTCCGGGCTGCCAAGGCCGCACGGACAGCCCGGTCTGGGCGCACCAAGTCTTCGAAAGAGGAACCGCGGACCGGTAGAACCGCCAGATCAGGCAGGTCGACCGTTTCCGATGCTGCTGAACTGGCAGGTCACCGGTCTAAGGCTGAAAGGACAGGCGGCCGGGGCAGGCGTCTTAAGCGGTCTAAGCGCCTCAAGGGTCGTCCGAATCGTGCCAAGAATGCAGGAGGATCCCGGACACGTAGTCCAAGGTCGGCCTCCTCATCCTCCCGCTCGCTGGTCAAAGGCAGCAGTGCCTCAGCCTCCAAGTCTGTGACATCCAAGTCTGCAGAATCTCGTTCGACGAGTTCGGCCGGCGGATTCGTCGATGCCCGGACCATACCGCCGGATCGACCCGTCTCAGGCAGGATAGGCAGCGACCAGGAGGATCAGGGGCTGGGGATCTTTGTTCGGCCCAAGGTTCTGGACTTTCAGGCCCGGGTGCGCGAGAAGAAGAAGGTCAGCCGCAGGCTGGTTCTGATCCGAACAGCTGTCGTCGTCCTGGTCATGGCTCTTATTGCAGGACTGTCATGGTTGCTCTTTCTCTCGCCGGTCTTCCGCCTACAGACTGACAAGATCGGTGTCAGCGGCGGCAATGCCTGGGTGTCCAACGATCGGGTGGCTTCAATCGTGGCCCATCAGGGGGATCGCTCACTGTTGCTGATTTCCACCAATGGCGTCGAGGAGGAGATCAGTGGCATGGCCGGGGTGACCGATGCCAAGGTCCGCAAGAGTTTTCCTCACGGTCTGCAGGTGACCTTCGATGCCCAGGAGCCCACTGCGGTCTTCAAGGATGCGCAGGACAAACTGACGGCCGTCGACAGACAGGGGAGGGTGCTCAATACTGTGTCCAAGCCGGTGAAGGGAGTGCCGGTCATCCAGGTGTCCACCGTCAATCGTGCCCAGCAGGATCAGGCGGTCAGGCAGACCCTGCGGATTCTGTCGACCATGCCCGAGGCCATGCGTCATTCGGTGACTAAGGTGACTGCGGAAACCCAGGACTCTATCACCACTGAGCTGGACCAGGGCAAGCATGTCATCGTCTGGGGCGACGGCTCCGACCTGAAGCTCAAACAGGCCGTGGTCGACAAGATCATCAACGATCCGTCCAAAATCGGCGACAAACATCAGCTGGATGTGTCGGCGCCCCTGCGGCCCATCGTCAAATAACCGCTGAAGAGGTCGCCGTCTTCATCAGTTTGTCGGTGTCCAGCAGGATGGTCACAGGGCCGTCGTTGACCGAATCCACTCGCATGTGGGCACCGAAGCGTCCGACGACAACAGGGACACCGGTCGCGGCCAGGGCCCGGTTCAGGTCCTGCCAGACGCTTTGGGCGTGTCGGGGCTCTCCGGCTGCCATGAAACTGGGACGATTGCCGCGACGCAGATCCGCATAGAGGGTGAACTGGGAGATGGAGAGGATGGAGCCGCCGCAGTCCAGGACCGACCGGTTCATTCGGCCCTCCTCGTCGGAGAAGATGCGCATCCGGGTCAGCTTGCGGACGGCATAGTCCACCTGGTCAATCCCGTCGTCATCCTGGATGGCCACCAGAAGCAAGAGGCCCGTGCCAATGCTCTGGGGTTTGAAATCGGGATCCGGCTGTCCCTGTTCGTCGACAACATCGACCCGGGCGCGACTGACCCGCTGTATGACGATTCTCATGCTTCCAGTCTAGAGACTTCAGGCGTTGTTGTAGTGACGCAGGGAAAAGCTGGACCTGTACCTGGTTGGGGTCAGGCCTGAGAACCGCTTGAAGACCCGCATGAAGTACTTGGGGTCGTCATACCCGCAGGCCTCGGCTATCTGTCTGATGCCCATGGAGGTCGACAGGAGCAGCTCCTGCGCCCGTTCGATGCGCACACGCCTGATCTGCCCAGTGATGCCCATGCCGAACCGTCGCTTGTATATGGTCGACAAGTAGGAGGGCGAGTAATTGAAGTTTTCCGCCACGCTGCCCACACTGATCCGGTCGCAGGCGTTGATGCGGATCCAATCCTGGACCTTCTGGAGGGTGCTGTCCTCGTCGTCCGCTTCTTGAGAGTCCTTGGGTGCAGGCCTTCCCATGGAGATCTCCATGAGCAGACAGGTCATGAAATAGCTGCAGTAGGGGCTGGGATCCGGGTAGGTGCGCTGATAGATGTCCAGCAGCTGGTTGAACATGACGGTCATCCGGTTGTTGTCTGCCAGACGAAAATCCAGGGGCAGCACCACGCGTGCCGCACCCTGGTCCTTTCCGTCACTCTGTTCGTCAGGCAGGCCCTGGACCCGTTGCCAGTCGGGCAAGGTGAAGTGGGCCCAGTAGAAGGTCAGCGGCTCCTGTCCCAGCCGTCGACTGCCCTCATGAGGGATGCTGGGAGGGATCAGCAGCAGGCCGCCTGCCTTCAGATCATGATTCCGCCCGGCTACGGTCAGCGGGAGGACGCCCTCTTCAACTAGAATCAGCTCAAAGCTGTCAACGATGCGGCGCTCGTGGATCCATCCGGGGGTGCCGATGAATCGCCCGGCGGATTTGAAGACCGCCGCATCGTTGGGGAAACTTGTGATGATTGCCTGATCCGTGCTGACCGCCCTTCCTGTCGCTGAAACCTTGGCCTTAGAACGCGGTCAGTGGCTGGCCACTTCGACATAGGCATGATAGGGCTGGTTTTCGTCAATGGTCCAGAGGGGGACAAATTCCAGGCCGCTGTCCCGGTGACGGAAGACCAGCTTCTCGCCTTGGCGCTCGAAGGCGGACCCGGGATCCTTCCGATTGATGTCCAGACTCTGCATATCGGTGCTGGGACTCAAGGCGGCAAGCACGTAAGGGCCCCAGGCCACGGCGGCCAGGGAGGGTCTGTCAGGGGTGCCGATCAGCCGGATAGTCGGGTCGAACGTCAGCGTAACGGTGGCCCCTGACCAGGAATCCAGCCCGCAAGCGCTCGCCTCCAAGATCGCTACAGCCGGGTCGGTGCCCATGAGAGCCTGGGATGCCGGGGCTCCGTCGATGTCGATGTGGACCCTGCCACGGGTCCAGGCTGGAACTCGCAGAGCCAGGCGCGGTCTGTCCAGGGCTTCTATGGTGATGGTCACCTTCTCGGGGTGGCGGTCGTCCACCTTCATGCTCAGCGCCATCTTCTGGTCGATGTCGTTCAGGCTGCAGGGCAGATACTGCTCGATCCACAGGGTCGTTTCATCCGTGTAGAAGGCTCCATCGGCGTAGTAGAAGTGCGATTCCAGGCCAGTGCCGTGACAGCAGCTGTTCTCCTCGTCGAACTCCTTGCGGCCGCCCGGCTGGGTGGGGAAGAAGTAGAGGCTGCCGCCTTGGGGCACATGGTCGGTGCCGGCAGCGATGTGGTTGAGTGTGGTCAGCTCAGTGTAGTCTGCATAGGTCTGGTCGGGATCGAAGGAGAACAGGAGCGCCGACAGTTTGAGCAGATTGTAGGAGGCACAGGATTCGGCTGTGTTGTCCTTGAGCAGGGCACCGATCACATCGGGCTGCTGGAACATCTCCCCCTGACCGGTGCCGCCCATGGCGTAGATGTGATGGCCCATGACCGACTTGAGGAAGAATTCGGCTTGATGCAGGTAGTAGGGCAGGCCGGTATGGCGGAAGAGCTCCACCGAGCCGATGACCTGGGGGATGTGTTGGTTGCCATGCAGCCCGCCTAAGGCATCCACTTTCTGACGCATGGGGACCATGAGGCGGTCGTTGTCGAAGAGGCGGGCGGCCTCCAGGTGCTCACGGCGTCCGGTGATGGCATACAGATGGGCCAGGGATTCGTTCATGCCGCCGAACTCACCGGCGATGTACATGCTCCACATGTTCTGCAACTGCTCATGGGGAAGCCGGTGGACGCGGTCATAGACCCAGTCGCCCAGATCCGAGGCCACTCGCAGAGCCGTTTCATTGCCCGCGAAGTGGTAGGCGTCGATCAGGCCCGCCAGAATCTTGTGCAGAGTGTAGTAGGGCGCCCAGATAGTGGGGTAGGGCGCGTACTGTTCCAGCTTGTCGAACTGGCTCTCGTCGTAGGCAGACAGGAAGCCCGGCTTGGTGGTCCCGCCCTTTGCGAAGGCGGCCTGGACCTCGGCCAGCCCGTCGACCAGATAGGTCAGCTTGGCCTGGATGTCCTTGTCGCCGGTAGCGGCATACCCCAAAGCGTATGCGGACAGGACATGCCCTGTGGTGTGGCCGCGCAGGTTGGAGTCCGGAGCGTCCCAGCCGATCATGGGCTTGGCTCCCTTGGTGTCCAGGTGGGAGGCTCGGCGGAACTCAACCAGGAGCTGATCGTCGTCCAGGGTCTTCAGAAAGGCTATCCGTCGGCGCTGGTTGTCTGCCAGCATTCCATCGCCGGTCAGCCGAACCCGGCTGATAGGCACGCGGCGGACCTTAGGGCTGGAATCCACTGGCTGTTCGGGGTCTTCGTCAATCACCTGAACCTTGCATTGCACACGGATGCCGCTGCCGTCGATGGATCCTTGGAAGTCGTGTTCACCGGTCTGCCCGTCCCGCTGCTGAACGCCTTCGTCCCAGTTGACCCGCTGGGAGACTTTCTGTCCGTCCTTGGTCAGTACGGCCGTGAACATGGGCAGATAGTAGGTAGCGCCCTTGCGAGCCTTGATCTCGATGGGGTAGACCTTGCGCACTTCGATCCTGTTGGGCATCTGCAGTACGGTCACATCAAAGCTGCGCTGGGCCTTGGCCTCGCCCTTGGTGACGGTCGCGGTCAGGGTCACGTTACGGTCGCCTCGACCGTATTCGGGCTGATTGACCTTGCCCTGAGGATTCACCCATCGATCGTCGCTGCTGGCCCATTCGATGGTGGCTTCCTCCACCCCTTTGGTCGGCAGCGTCAGGTCAAAGTCCACGGTGCCTGTGTTGCCGATATATATCCGACGGGCTGTCTCGTCGACGCAGTCCTGATCAGTGTGCATGGGTGATGTCATGATGAATTACCTACTCCCTCCGCTGACGGGCGGATTCTGGCCGGTCATGCTCTCCATCTGGTCGTCTCCGATCCGTCGGCGCCGCTCTGCCCTGATGCCTTTGCGCGCCTTACCTCATCAGTTTATGGACGGCTGCCTTATCGAGAAGGTGGGGGATATCGTCGAATGGGTGGACAATCTTGTGTCTTTGGTTTGGAGTCGTTCTGGTTAGCGTCTCTTTCTTCGTAATCCTTTGCCATGGCGCGGTTTCTGAGCAAGCTACAACTTGTCGGGGGGGCCTTGTCGAGTAGCGTTCAGACAGCATTACCAAGAAATATCCACCTTTTTCCCTTCGGTTTGCACCTAGGCCAGAAAGGCTGGGGATTTACCGTTCCAAGTGGAACAGCTTGTGGTTCCACGCAGAGCAAAAGGGTGCCGGACAACGAGGGTCGGCACCATTGAGAAGCGAGGAGAAGCGTATGGCTACACCAGCGGAAAACGGTGACGAGCAACCGGATATTGTGGTCGATGAATCCGGTCTCAAGGTTGACCGACAACAGGAGGAGGAGCTGAACCGGCTGAGGGCGGACCGCTCCTTTTTCGGCTATCCCAAGGGCATCGGCGCCCTGGCAGCCGGCAATTTCTTCAATTCGATCTGTTGGGCCTCCTACGGGGCCGTGACGATCTACTACCTCTATAAGCCTTGGACCCAAGGTCTGGGATTCAGCCAGGGGGAGGCAGCCCAGCTTATCGCTATCGTGGCGGCCATCAATTCCATGTTCGGCATTGTGGGCAGCTGGCTGGCGGACCGGGTGTTCGGGGCGCGCAAGGCCTTGGTCATCGGCAACATCGTCAAGGGGCTGTCCTGCGGGCTCTTGGCTATTCCGGCTTTCTCCGTCAGCCAAGGTCGAGCTATGGCCATCGTGGGCATGATCCTCATGAACCTGCCCATTATGGGAGCTTCGAACGCCTCGCTGACCGGCATGCTGTTCCACCGCAAGGACAACCGTCGTGATGGTGCTTTTGCTATTCACGCCATCGCCAACAACATCGCTGGGTTCATTACCCCGATCATCTCCGCGCAGCTGGGACTGATCAACTACCATTATGGATTCGCGATAGGAGCGGTAGCTGCGCTGATCTACGCCGCCATCATCGGTGTGCCGGGCAATCGTTTCTTTGGATCCTTGGGTTCCAAGCCTACGCGTCCGCTCAACAGCCAGGAGCGTAAGCGCTATGGCTTTGGCGCCCTGGGTGTGCTAGTGGCGATCGGCCTGGTCATCGCCGTCCTGCTGATCACCCACAAGGTCAGCGTTAATGCGCTGGCCAGCACAGTAAGCTCCTGCACCTTTGTAGTGGCTATAGCTTTCTTTGCCGTCATCTGGCGGTCCAAGAGGATTGTCGGAGTTGAGCGTCGGCGGCTCAAGGCCTTCGTGCCCATCGTGATCATGCAGATTGTTGCCGGAGTGGATTACGCCATTCAGGGCACCACCCTGCTCATGTTCCTGGACCAGCGGATCAACAGAAAGTTCGGCGGCATTGAAATCGCTCCGGGATCCTTCAACACTCTCGTGGGCATCATCGCCATGCTGGCCGGCATCTTCTTCAGCTGGTTCTGGCTGACCGACACGGGCAAGCGGTGGAAGTCAACCAACCGTCTCTGGTTCGGATTCGCCTTCTTCGGCATTTCCAACCTGCTTCTGATCGTCCCCACTGTGGTGCTCAATCCTCATACGGCAAAGTATTCCGTGCTCTGGCTGCTGCTCTACTATGTGGTCTCCAACTTCGGCGGCTTCCCCTATGGCGTTGCGGCCAACTCGACCGTGGCGGCCATCGCGCCCAAGTCCTACGAGACTCAGATGCAGACCGCTTTCAGCTTGTCGGCTGCCATCGGCACAGCTATTATGCTGCTGATTTATGGGAAGCTGACCACCCTGGACCAGCAGCTGCCGCTGATGCTGATCATCGGCATCGCTGAACTTGTCGTGGCCGTGGCGGTCATGCTCTTCCGCGGCAAGATAGACGCTACCGTCATGTCGGATTGAGCAACTTGATCCCTGCCGGAGGATGGGTCTTCTGCCGGGGATCGTCCCAACAGGCTTCGACCCCCTAGCTATGGCGTACAGGACTGTCAAGGCAGCCCCAATGCCGGCCCAGACAGCGTAGGCCGTGCTGGAAGGGATGCTGAGAATCAATCCCACAATAAAAGCAATGTAAGGAACGATTTCGGTAAAGCCCTGAGATTTTCCCAGGGCGGTGGCCCAGACCGATTCACGGATGCCGGCGAGTATGAGTACGATCCACGAGGAGATGGTTCCCTTCGGCATGTCTTGTCGCTGTCCGGGTGTTTGACCATCGTCCGGGAACCTGAATCTAATCCTGAGTGATGGTGGCCCAAGCAGGGGAGTGGCCGATGGCCTCATGTAAGAGGAATCAGGGTTGATTCAGGGTCGAATAAGGGGTTTGCCGGATACTGTCTTCCGCGTCGATCGACTATACATGTAATAGAGGGATTTGGCAGGTGAATGAATCATGACTTGGGCCTTGCGTGATCTGAAAGCCAATAATGGCATCTGGGCTGGTGTCTTTATCGTTCTTGTGGTCGCCCAAATCCTGCTCTGTGCCATGAGCGTGAGCATGGGCGTCAACAGCTATTACCAAGGTCTATCGGTCAAGACCAGGGATCCTGCCAAGAGTCTGGCTTCGGCCCTGAGTTTGGTCTTCTTCACGGTCATTGTGCTCGGCTGCCTGGTGATCAAGCACACCCTGCAAGCATCAATTCGCCAACGTCGCCAGGGGCTGGCCCTTCTCTCGCTGCTGGGAGCTACGCCTAAGCAGATCCTGGTGCTTACGCTACTGCAGGTAATGATTTTGGCCCTGCTGGCCTCTCTTGTTGCTGCGGCTCTTTCGCCTGTACTGGCTGGAAGGATCCTCGATTGGTATTCCGCCGGGATGCGGAGGCCAGTGCATTTCGCTTTTACCTGGCACGGTTTTCCCAGGTCTGCTTTGACCGGCCTTGCTGTGGGCTTTGCCACGGCCATCTTGGCGACCAGCCTGACTTTGCGAGATTTGGCGAAGATGACACCGGTCCGGGTGGTGCGCCGTGCCGAGGAGAGCGAATCTGTCGAACGGCTCCGACATGGACGCGGTCTTGTGCCGCTTTTCCTTGGGCTGGCCTTGCTGCTATTGCCGTTGCCTGTTTTTGCCTATCTTTCGAGCAGCGGCCCCAGGTCATTGGATCCTAAGCAGGTCTCGGCGGTCCTTAATGCTGTTGGAAGTGGACCGCTGTTCGCCATTCTCTTGCTGCTGATCGCCCTGGCTCGCGCGGGCGAGCCGGTTATTGGCAGGGTCACTCAACTCTGGACCGCTCTGGTGCCGTCATCGTCTGCCGTCTGGCGAATAGCGCGTTCGCAGGCGGAGGCCAGAAGTCGAGACACGACATTTGGCTCTACGGTCATAGCGTTGACCGCCTGCATGTTTCTGGTCGGCGGTCTGTTGACTGCCGGAGGCACCAGTACCGTCGCTATGAACAAAGTACCGGGAATAGAGAACGTCACATCAGGCGGAACCCTGGAGTTGCTCTATGGCTTCTGGGCAGCGCTGCTGATCGCCCTAGTCGGCGTGATCGCGGGGTTCACCATTGCTGCCCGGGATCGTGACCTGGATCTGGCGCTCCTGTCAATTGCTGGTGCAAACCCGCAGCAGCTGACTGCTATATCCATATTGGACGGCACTATCGTGACGACCACAGGCATTATCATCGCAGCTGTCGGTACCGGACTGGTCGGACTGAGTACGGCCCTGGTCTATTGCCCGCTTGTCCACAGTCTGTCCATAGTTTTTCCTTGGCGGTTCTTCCTTATATGTGGGTTGCCGATTATCGTCGTCGGCTCGCTGGCGACCATGCTGACGGCTCGGTCTGCGTTGAGGCGCTCGCCCATAGCCATTCTGCAAGGCGCCATAGGGGAATGATCGACACCAAGCAACTGGAGTAGGTCTATGGCAATCGCTCTAGGGGTTTGGTTATGGGCTGTTGATTGTCGCAAACCAGCAGGACAGTTTGCCTGTCAAGCTGTTCTATTCCCCTTCGTTGTGTAAAAAAGAAAGCTTTATGGGTTTGGATGGAGTGAGCGGGCCCGACTGATCATTCGTAAATTGGTAACAGAATCAGGAAGCCTCCAGTATACAGGCCTCTTGCACAACCGAAATGAAAGCTTCGGGTTCGTGCGCAAATCGGCCTAAGAACAACCCGTCGACAGCTGGCCATAATTCAGTCAGAAGCCCGGGTCCTGCCGAACCTCCATAAATGAGGGATATTTTATCGGCGTATTGTCGGCAATGATTAGAAATAGCGGTACATACCTCGCGCACATGCTCTGTTGATGCGGGATGCTGGGCTCCTATCGCCCATATCGGTTCATATGCCACCCATAGTGGGCCTGGTTTATGACCATCCACAGCGTTATTAATCTCTCTGATACATACTTGCGATGCTTTCCCTGCATCCATGCGTTCTGGCTCGCCCACACACAACAATGGTGTCAGACCGTTGCGCCTAGCAGCAGCCACCTTACCTGAGATAAGGGCATCGTCCTCGTGATAATATCTGCGACGTTCAATGTGACCGATTTCTACAATCGAAGCACCCAGAGCAGCCAAATCTGAGCCGGATACTTCTCCGGTGTACGCCCCTCTGTCGTTGGGACAGACATCTTGGGCTCCGATTAGCACCCCTGCCGGTTTTAGCAACGATTTCACTGGAGCAATCGTAAGAAAATCAGGAAGCACGGCCATAACGACGGAATCGGCGTTATGGATGGGCTTTAGTAATTGAACTAGACGCTGACAATAATCAAGCGTCCTCTTCCGGGGAAAATACATCTTGGTGCTTAAGGCGACGATTGCCATGACTTTTACTTCCACATGTCGAATTATTAGTATCTACTGTATTTTTTGCTACATAGCCCTGTGGCAGAAGCGGCGTCACTATTTCTGTAACGTCTTATTGCACAGGCGCACAGAGACGTTTTTGAGCAGTCTACCGCGCGCCTGAACGCATCTATCCACTTGGACCGGGCGTCTTAGCGTGTTCCGATCGTCCCGCGTTCGTATTCGTTAATCCGGTCGACTTTAGGAGCGCTGCGCGAATTGGGATCAAACGTATGACTCAGGTACTCGTCCATGAACATCTTGGCCGACTCCACTCCCACCACTTGCGCTCCCATTGAAATGAGATTCGCATTATTGCTGAGCACTGCCCGTTGAGCCTGATAGACATCCGTCACGCATGCGCAATATGCCCCGGTGACCTTGTTTGCAGCGATGGACACACCTATGCCGGTTCCGCACAGCAGAATTCCACGGTCCTCTTCACCAGCGGCAACCGACTTTGCCACCGCTATGGCAGTGTTGGCATAAACAGGATCTTCAGAGGGGAAATCGGTTACTTCATGACCGAGCCGCTCAGCCTCCTTTATCAAGGCCTGCTTGAGCTCAGCGGCATTGGGATCACAGCCGAAAGCCAGCTTCATATCTACTCCTCTTCTCCTGCTTTGTGCTCCTGTGAGCGCTTGTAATTCATGCCCATCTCGGCGTACACTGCAGCGACCCGAGTCGCCTCAATCATGCTGCGCCCCTGAGCGGTCCCTTTCCCGGCAATATCGAAGGCAGTGCCATGGTCTACGGAACTTCGCATAAAGGGCAATCCCAGCGTTATTGTTACTGCATGCTCAAAGTCCAAAGTTTTGCAGGCGATGTGGCCCTGATCGTGGTACATCGAAAGAATGCAGTCATTGTGGCCGTCTAGATTCAGCGCGAAAATGGCATCAGCCGAAAGAGGGCCTTCTGCGCAGATTCCAAGCTTTTGCGCATCATCGACAGCTGGGCGGATATCGGTGATTTCTTCGGCGCCGAACATACCGCCTTCACCCACGTGGGGATTCAAGGCCGCAACGCCGATGGCCGGTTGGTTGAAGCCGAGTTTCTTGAATTCGGTGTTGATGTTCTTGAGAAACTCAAGGATGCGATCATGGTTGGCCATATCACAAGCCTCCCGTAACGAAACATGACGGCTGACGAAAAAGACACGCAGCTTATGGACATTGAACATGGTTAAGGCATAAGGTGAATGTGTGAGCTCCTGATAGATTTCGGTATGCCCAATATACGGAACGTCCGCCATTTTCAGCGCGGCCTTATTGATTGCTGCAGTGGAGACTGCATCGATCTTGCCCGCCATTCCTAGGTCGATGGATTTAGTGATGTATGAGTAAGCACGAAGAGCCGCATCGCGCTGAGGGTAGCCATATTCGATCTTTGCGTCATTAGCCACATCGGTCTGCAACAGATCGACTGTGCCATAGCGGTAATATGCTTCGCTGGGGTCATTAATCATATGGATCTTCAGAGCATCTACATTGCATGCTTTCATTGCCTGTTCAAAGCTGTCTCTATGCCCGATGACGAACGGTTTGCTTATGTCGTAAATCATCGAGGATCTCATGGTCTGGACTACAGTTTCAGGTCCGATTCCAGCTGGATCGCCTAGGGTGATGGCCATGACTGGCTTTTGCAATTCTTCGCTCATATTAAATAGTTGCTTTCTCTGATTGGTTTGTTTGGACATGCTGTTCATCAAAAAGGCGGTTGACGACCTGAAGGGATGTCTTTTCTACGCCGGTCAATCCTCCTTTGCATATGACTGGCGTACCCGAGAAGGGTCCGCCGACAATAACTGATTGATCTACTTGAGGAATGAGATAATCGACCATGTGCAGCCCGTGCGCCTTGATGGCTTTGCAGAAACGTACTGTGGTGTCGCCTCCTGTCAGATAAAAGCCGGCGCAACGTTCGGGAGTAACTATATTGGCCACTGTGCGGGCCACTTCACTGAATTTCTCTGTTATCAGGGTTGAAGCTACTTCGGCAGGAAGGCCGCTGATCTTCGCTAATTCGTCATGTTTGGCCGGAAGCTTGTCTTTCAAGGCGTTGTCAACAGCCAGAAGCACTACCCTCGGCAGGTGGGTGCCAGTCGAAAATATTTGAATGGTTTGTTTTTTGACCCGATGCATCTCCTCGCTGCATACTGACGGCTTATTCGAAATCAGTTTCATGGGATCGACTGAGAGAACCGCTGTGCCGGGTTCTGCCGCCAAACGCATCATCTGCATACGAGTGGTCTTCGTGGCGCTGCCGGCGAATGTAAGCACAATGCCCTTGTCGAATTCGCTGGCCTCGGTACGAACTGATCGATCAGGACGAGGACTCGGACGAATGGAGCTGTGTCTCATGGCCAATGCCAGTGTGAGCGGGCCCGGATCGACGGCAACTACTTTCCACCCCAAATCGACGATGGCATCGGCGATCCACTGAATCTCCTGCAATGTAGCGGCATCAATCACAAAGACCCTGCAGCCTCTTGCCCGTTGCAGCAGCAGCTGCGCTGCTATGGTATGGGCGCCGAGCACTACATCGTCGACTGGGACATAAGCTATCTTCTGTTTCATCTGGGACTGCACCAGATCACGCACGTCGGAAAGCACCACAGGTGTGCGCACATCATGTGCGACATCGGTCATTGCCAGGGGAATCGAGTCAATCAGCAAATATCCGCCGATCATGACTTTTTTCGATTGGGGCATCGCCGGCACCACCAAAGCGACATAGTCGTCATCAAGAACCGACAGCATTCCTTCCACTTCAGCACCTATGTTGCCGCGCATGGTGGTATCGATGCGTTTGGAAAACTGGGTGGCGCCGAGTGAAAGTAAACTCTGCGTGGCTTTACGAACCGCTTTGTATGCTTTCACTGGCTTCATGGCACGAGAATCGGTGCTGGTGATAATCACGTCTTCGTCGGGGCTTAGGATATTCGCCATAGTTTGCGTGTCGTAGCACAATGTCGGCTCTATTCCTTCGCGTGCCAGCAACGCTCCCACGGTGGTGCCACCAGTGACGTCGTCGGCCACAATGCCAAGTTCGGTCATCATTGCTCCTTTACTGCTTTTAAAGTTGTATGGATGGGGTGGGAAACTCATTCGGCAGTTGCTCCCACTTTGACGGCCTCGTCTTTTCTCAGCTCAACCGCAGGTTTGAACTCGGTAAGTGTGAGCAATATGAAGAAAGCAAGGACCAGTATCAGTACGAAATAGCTGAATGCCACGGTGTAGTTGTGCGTGGCATCAAGCAGCGCACCCACGATCAACGGAGCGAAGAACCCACCGAGATTGCCACCGCTGTTGATAATGGAAATGGCAAATGGATAGGTTGAATCGGTTGTCATATTCATTGCAAAGGATGTAAAGCCGGACCAGCCGATGTTGAGGAAGAAACCGGCAAGAATCAGTACTATTGCCAATAGTGCGGTGCTGTTGGGTGTAATCAGCAGAATCGCCATCATCACTGCTGTCATCAGTGCCGTAATCAGCATTGCGGGCTTCCTGCGTCCACGGAAAATACGATCTGAGACAAAGCCGCCAAGAACGGCGCCGATCAGACCTCCGATGTACGGAGTGGACGACATCCAGCCCATGGAAATGGTTCCATAGCCTCGTGCGCTCTTCAAATAGTCAGGAATCCAAGTAATCATCCCATAAAGCACGTTGTTCATGCAGAAGTAGGCAAGCGTAACGCCCCAGATGTTCCAGGACTTGAGCACTTCGCCGTTACGACGGAGCCTACGACCCTGGCGCAGTCTGATGGCCTTGTCGATCCAACCCATATTGCCAAAATCGACTGCTGTGGTCTTGCTCCCGTTCTTGTCGCCTTCGATATATTCAAGCTCGGCTTTGTTTACGTGCCCGCTCTCCCTGGGGTGAGAACGGACGACCAGATAAAATACCAAGGCCATAATGAATCCGGGGACCGAGAACCAAATAAATACGGATCTCCAGCCAAATGCTTGAGCCAGGAACACGGACACTATTGGGACAAGAATCGGGGCCACCATGGTAGAGCCGATGTAGACACCTGTCGCGATGCCCTTTTCTTTCAACGGGAACCATGAATTGATTGTGGATGTCATGCCAACGGGTGTGGGTCCTTCAATCAGTCCAAGGAATAGACGCAGGATCAGCAGCGCCAAAGCTCCACCCACATGCCCCATGAGGAATGTGACGATCGAAAAACCTAGAATCGCCACGGAAACAATCTTTCTGGTGCCAAACTTACCCATAACCAAGCCGGCGGGAATTTGTGAAACAGCATATCCCAGGAAGAAGAGGCTGGATACTGCACCTGCCTCAAAGTTTGAAATATTGAATTCGCTTCTCATCATTGGCAGAACTGCACCTATATTGGAGCGATCTGCCATGCAGATGACGTAGCCTACGAAGATTGTCGAAAGGACAACCCAGCGATAACCGCTGCGGCGCGGTTGTGCCGCTTTCTGTGTAGATGCCATATATGCTTCCTTGCAATATGAATTCGGTTGAAAACACGAAAATATATATCAATTGTTCTTGTGATTTGGAACTTGATACTGTATTTTTGAGAAAAAAGGTCAAATAACTGTAGCGATGATGATACAAATGACGAATAAAGCTGATACGAATAAGTCTCGTGACCGTCTTGCCGATGTAGCGGAATTGTATTGGATCCAAGGGCTGAAGATAGAACGGGTGGCACGGGAGTTGGGTATTTCACGCTCAACGGTTTCCAGACTCATTGCAAGGGCCAGAAAGGAGCATGTCATCGAATTCTTTGTTCACAGAACAAAAAATTCAGCACTTGAACTGGAGAACCGGCTTATTAAGAAATACCGTATCCGGGTAGTCGTTGCTGACACCAGTGACAATGCAGACAACACATTGAAAAGAATGGCTGTAGGAAAATCCGCAGCCATCTGGCTCAATACCCTTGTTCATTCCAACACCACAATCGGTGTTGCTTGGGGCCGTACTATAGAGGCTATGTCGTTGCAATTGCAACAGCGTCATTTGCCCGGCATGCGAATCCTTCAGCTGCATGGGTTCGGCAACTCGCAGACTTTTGGAGAGAACTATGCCACGCAGATTCTTTCGCGTTTTCATAAGAACTTCGATGCATCAGTGCGATTTCTTCCGCTTCCCGCTATTTTCGACTCTGAAAATACTCGGAATCTCATGTATGAAGAATCGAGCATACGCAAGATTCTTGAATTACGAAAACACATGAATCTGATGGTCACCTCTGTCGGCACACCGAACGGATCTGACCCGAGCCCGCTGTTTACGCCGGGACTATTGAGCGGCAAAGACATTAAGAGCTTGCATGAGCAAAAGGTTATCGGCAACCTTGCCTCAACGTTTTACCGGGCTGACGGCAGCACCAGTGACATCGATCTGAACAGCAGATCGACAGGATTGAATCGCGCCGAGCTGATGAGTGTGGCATCACGGTTGTTTCTTGTAGCCAGCCCCAGCAAAGCTCGAGCTCTGCATGTCGCCCTCAGGTCCGGATTCGTGACACATCTGGTCATCGACCGCCAAACAGCTGCGGCCCTGCTTGAGTTGTGAAATATAATGGATGAAAATTCACAATCATATGTGACATTAACCATTCCTTATGGTCCTGTAAATGTGCAGCGCTCAGCCGCCAACGTAGTGTGCCTGTCCATCCAAAAAATCCAGAAATAAAACAATTAATCATGTCATGAAGAAATTCAAGTATGAGCGGCTCGCTTTACTGGCATATAATTGTGGTATAAAGAAAACGGTGACAGTCCGGAATAAGCCTATGAATGGATAGTAATTTGCCTGCTAACGTTGAATTTGTACCTACTACTTTAAAAGCTTGTATGTTTAATCGTTGTTGCGGATAGGCCGTGGACAAGTGGAGGCGTTATAGCTACCATAAATATTGGTTTCTTATTTGTATTTGTGCCAATAGAATCCCTTCAGAGTAAGTGACTTCTTTTTTGTTGCTGATTGTCTGAAAAGTCACTTGCGAGCAACGCTGAGTTTTGAATAGATAACACACCTTCGGCTGAATCGTTTTTCGTGTTTATAAAATTTGTATTTTGGAGCAAGCTAGACTCATCGTGCCTTAGCCAATGGCTGTTCGTCAATATTACCGTTCAATCAGAATCCGGGTTCTTTCTTTTTTGCTAAGAACTCTGTTGCAAGATAGATTCGTTCAGCCTCGAAATCCTCATTCAATGCCGTCATGTCATATACATCACCCTTGGATAGGTGTCGCTTCGGCATCGATTCGGATTTGTGAAGGTTGGATGTCGGCCTTTTTTGCATAGCCGCAGCAGTTTTCGCGTAGAATCATTAATAGCGGTCGCAAATCTCATCGCGTTAGATATCTGCTCACGATTAACTGGGGCTGCCCACGCAATGTAGGGCTTTCAACAGTTAGATATTTCTCTCCACCGCTTTTTTGGAAAGCAAATGCTAATAGACCGACTGCAAGCATCCTGATTGACGTTACCCGTGATTCGAATGCCGAGCTGTCCTCCACACTCGCGTGGACGCCGTCAAGCTTATGTTGTTCGTCTCCGCAAGCTATAAGGTCATCATAAAGTTGAATTACTGTTCCATCTGCTCCCATGAACTTCTTGGGCTCCGACTTGCCACAGCTATGCCTCCCATTCCTTGTAAGCTGTGTGGTCGTCAATCTGTACCTGCAATCGCTACGTTCTCACACAATTGCGGTTAAACTCAATCCTTCATAAACGATCAAATTCATCGAAGAGAGTCTCAGCGGCCGCATGCGTCAGAAGATTTATCACAGATTATCTCATAGTGATTCTGCAGCCTACTCTTTGAGTAGGCTGATAAAAACAACGAGTATCGGTGTTGCTGACATGTCGAAGCTCTTGGCAAGGGGGACACGGCTTCTTAATCTAAGACCACGATGAGCTCCTGACTCGGATTAAGGTCGTCTAGATCCTGAAGCAGGGAACCTTTTTAGGCAATGGCTATAACTGTTTTTGCTCTATGTTGAATTGTGCCATAAATGGGTCCTGCTGATTTCTTGTCATGCTCTTTATTTGAATTCCAGGCTCCAGTAATGCAGTTAACTCTATAACGGATCACCTCTTCAATAAACTCTCAAGGTTTTGAAAGCCTAGTTCCTACTAGATTGGGTAAGTCTCAGGTGGATCATAAATGGTTGTAATCCAGAAATACCAACCGGGTAGCTGTGACGCACTGCATAATATTGAAAGATGGATTCTGAAGCACAAGACGGTATAAAAAAGGCCAGCCAAGTTGCCTCGGCCGGCTCTTGTCTTGTGGAGCTAGGGGGAATTGAATCATATGTGTCATAAGCTCATTAATTGCAATAAAATAAGGTAATCCGCTGTTTCCCTGTCCCATTACTTGTCCTATTGGATTTCCAAATATCCACGAGCGGAAGTGCCTTCAAAAATATGACACAGGAAGTGTGGTTCCTGAGACTTGAATTCAGAGGTGAACGTTTCACCGATGGTCTCATCCCGGTTTCCGCGCTCCCGGAAATTCAAAGGATCACCGAGGCTATTCAGAAAACCGCCTTAAGGGAAAGTCCCAAACAAGAAGCAGCCCATATTGATCCTGTGCTGTCATTCATAAAAAAGGCTGTGTTGTGGTTGAGGCCAGTGTTCCCCCGGCCACTAACGAGATTCATACGGAGCTGTTGCGGAGATCCGGAGCTGATGTGGCCAAACGGCTCGGTTCTTTCGATCAAGGTGATTTCAAGGGTATAGACGAAACCACTGAAATCGGTAAGGCGATTACCGATATATGTGGTTCTCTTGATCCGGATGACGAAATAACAGTAATCTCCGCAGACGAGACAATCAGCATCACAGGGAAACAGCATGCCGAGGCAAAGAGGGCATACGAACGTGGTGCTGATTTTCAGTTGGAGCCTTTAAATGAATCTGCGACACAGAGGAAACATCAACAGAAGTTGGTCGGGCAGTTCACAGAATTGGATGTGGAACAGAAGAGCTTCAGGCTCAAAGCGATTTCGAATGATAATGTCTGTAAAGGATACTTCAATAATTTTGAAGATATATCTAAAATCAAGAAATCACTGGATTCACCCGGCAAAGCCGAAGTGGTGCGAATCACATGTGATATGCGGATTCAGAATAATTGGAACCATTGGCAGATACCAGGAATAAGGATTCCATATTGAACCTGGTTCGGTTGGCGCGTCCCGTATTATTCAGACTGCTTCACTAACAGAAACTGGAATAACGGGGATGAGCCTGCCATAAGTGACTTAGCGATTGCTGTTGCTTTGAAACTGCTGGAAGGCATTGGTGAAGAATCGCTGCATCTTCCCGGCATATTCTCCACAGAAGAGAGAGGGATGTCTCCTGAGTGGGCCAATGGCCGAACAAGTGGTAAGTGTGGAATCGATTCAGACCTGGGTGCAAATGCTGGTACTGGCTTTAATGTGTTTATTTTCCCGCAGGGTGGATTCACTGGTACCGATGAGGATACTTCGAATTTGAAAGAAGCCCAACAGTTCATTGAAAAGATTGTTGCAGTCTTCCAAGCTTCGAGGCCTGAGTCATGACGACAGCGACGCTTGAGCCGGGCGAATCGATCATTGAGCCTTCTGATGGACTTCTGTACCGTCAGATAACCCCACCACTGTTTGATGAAGAGAACAACCAGCCGGCATCCTTTGCTTTTGGCTAACAAGACTGTGATGAGGGGAAAGTATCCTATTCGCGTAGTTCGGAGGTGACGTCTCAGGTAGCGCGGTTGGCATTGTGCTAATTCATGGAAACCGTCACTTGGAGTTTGAGCCGTTTCTTCTTCCGAAGCACAAACGGAGCCTCTGAGGTGCGTTGATGACTGGACGGATGGCGACCAATCGCAGATAGGAAAAATGGCCCCTGGACATTGGTATCTCGATGTTCGCGGGTTTAGTAAGCCGAAACAAAGAAGAATCCGAACGGTCCTAGTCCGATTCGCTTTAAAGCGGGGTGAAATACCGACTAACAAACCTACGGAGTCGTCGGATAGAGCCGGCTGAACGCATAACAAGAGTGGGCATATCCGGGATGAAACCGTGGTATCTACTTACAATAGATACTGCTTACATTCCAAAGAGATTAACGATGACCATAGAAAATAGTATATCTTCGCTTATATTGTTTGCTGGTGCGGCGGTGTCTGTCGGCACAGTAATCATGCCGATGAAAGTTGAGAGTTGGCTTCCTTCATCGACACGACATACCACCTGTGGAGATTGATCAGGAGATCTGAGACAGCAATAGCTGAGATTGAAAGTAGCAGGAACGACTTTAACTGATTCTCTCTCGATCTGATAGAGAACGCTATCAACAGGAAAATCGCGCATGAGATTTTTCGTCGGATGCTTGGGCCGAATGGTGACAGCCGAGTGTTTCCCGGTTGGAGTTTCATTTCTCCGGGGTGTTTGTTCGCAAGCCTCTTTCTAGCAGGTCCATCGGCCTACGCTTTCTGGAGTTTCTAGTTTTACTGCTTTTCCAGGAGAATCCCAAGGATCATTTATCTGATGCCGCGATTGTATTTTTCGCCTTAGTTTTGACTGGTGTGTGTTTCTTTATTGCTTGCTATACTGCTGAGTCGGTATTATATCGGGAATCTGGGTATCAGGGAATTTGTTGATCCTTATTTTTATAGGACCTATGCGATAAAAGGCGTAAAAGGGATGCTTGATTTTGCTGAGGACTGTTGGGAAGGACATATTCCACAAGACCGTGCGCAGATGCAGGAATATAGCACTCGAAGGTTTCATATCAGTATTTTTCGTACCGATTCCATTATTGATCAGGCAAGTGTGGAGGCAGCAATACCACTGGGCTGTTGTGGTTGGGGAAATGTTCACTGCATTGCTATACTGTTAGTGGCTATAATGACAGGCGCGGAAATCCGGCTCTATTCCGTACTGAGCAGGGAAGCAAAAAAGCCAGAGGAGAGTGCAGCTGAATCAAAAGCGTAGACTGGCTAAATGGTTTGTTCCGTGGTTTTGTCATGCGCACTTGGGTAGGTTCCAAAGGTTAGATGTTTGTCTTTTCATAGACATCGTTTTGGCGAATTGAATTGGTGAATTAATTAGTGCTGTTATATCGAGTAAACAGAAAACCCTTAACAAGGTTGTCTTAACAGAATTCTCGATGTGAATAGAAGCGATAATGAGATCAAATATGCACTAAATCAAGTCCGAATCGAAAGAAGCCAGGGGGCCAATCCAGCCAAGCGATCAAAGTGAACCTGTATGCCATAGATGCTGATCGCTTTAGTCTGTTCATTCCCCTATGGGTCACCAACGAGGAGAAAGCCATACAGACACAAAAGCTGCAAGACCCGGAACTGAATCATTCGTATTGAGAACACTGTATGAACAATGATTTCGAGTTGTCGATTGTAAGACTGTCCAATTATATTTTGAAATTGATGAGGATTTGGTATCCACCGAATCCTTCGAATGATGATTGTTCCTGCTGACACTCTGACACCGATGCAGATGTCGTTGTGCTATCTCTTTCCATTTTTGTGTGTTTAACTTTTATCTGGCTTTGGACAGAGCCCATATGAGAAAGATGTCCTCTTTTTGATTTGTCCACTCCTAACCCAGTTTCGACATTAATTGAGTTTAAATGTTGTCCGTCAACTCAAAGATCAGAAAGACCACATTGGCTAGGAATGTAGCTTCTGAGTGATTAGAAGAAGCAACAGCAATAAATAGCAGCCCATCCGTCTATGGATTTCCGTTTACACCACGGTAAGGTGTCTGAGGCTATAATCATGCAACACCGAACTCATAATCGTTCAGTCCAGGTTTCAAGCCTCTGAGGCTCCACAGCCACGAAAAAACAACAGCCACAATGGTTGCGGGGGGGTCTCATACCTTCTCAGACCACCAAAAGAACCCCATGTGTACGGTAAAGTGCAATCCGGAGGCTTTCATGGCGTGACAGATGTGGCGTCATTACCTTATCGTTGCCATACCAACGATAATCGAGCATAAGCCCCGAAAACGCCCATTTCGGCGCACTTATGTAAAAGCCCCGCCGAAGCGGGGCCTGATGCGGTTCTGTCAGTCGTTCAGATGCTGGATGGCGTAATTCGCCTCGTCGGGCGTGAACTGATCGCCGCTCTCTCTGGTGAGCTGCTTACGAATGGCTTCTGGTGTCATATGCATCTTCTTGTGGTAGTATTTCGCATTGGCAAGCGCGTTTGCATTATAGTCCGCCTTGAGATGTTCCGTGGCATATTGGGCTGCCTCAGGAGAGAACTTATACCCGTATTCGTCGGTGAGCTCTTCGTAGATTTTTTGTCTGCTCAAGCGCAATACACGCGAGTAGTAGTCTGCCTTGGCCAGGGCGGAAGAGTATTCGTGAGGCACGCTTGAGTCCGTCTTCGGTGCGTCAGGTGCAGCTTGGGCGCTGTCGTGTTTGAGGCTGATGACTGGCTTCGTGTCAGCGGAAACGGAGGCGACGGTCCAGTTCTCTCCGAGGACTGGGGTCTTACCTTCGTCGGTCTGCACCATATAATCGTGGGCAGTCCAATGGTGTTCGGTCAGGGTTTGGCTGGCTTCATCCCATTTCTTTCCCACCAGTGTCTGCAAATCGAAGATCTCCTTCGAAGGCTGGGTGCTTTTGTTGCTTGCTGGGGCTAATGTGTTGCTTGCTGGGGCTAATGTGTCTTTCAATCCGCCCTGCCCGAAAGCCAGCCCCAGGATGAGCACGACCGCCACGACGATCCATACCCAGGGGTGCTTGTACCATGTTTTCTTCTTGCCCTTGTCCCTTTTCTCTCTGCTCGGTTCGACTTGGACTTCCCCGTTTGGCGCTGGCGTTGTTGCCGTCTCCAGTTCCGTGCCTCCTATGGGTTGTTGCCCTAGTACTTGGAAAGGTATCTGTTTGAGTCGCTGATTGGGTTGTCGCAAAGGCATGGCTTGCGCTGGCTGTTCCTGCGCAGGTGGCATCGTCCGGGTCGGTGGTTCAGGTGAGGTCTGCATTGGCTGCGTGGACTGCGTGGGCTGCTCCTGTTGCGGACGATAACGATCGTAGTCATCGCTTGTCGGTCCTGTCATGGTCTTCCCTCTCATGGTCTGTCAACTGTGACTAGTGCAAAACTATCACCAAGACATACCAAAACCCCGCCGAACCGGGGCCGATGGCCGTCTTGTGAATCGGGCCAATCCTTTTGGATCACGAGATCCAGCACGTTGTTCTTGTTGCATGGCCAGGTTGCCTCGAAGCCATCCCAAGAGTCGGTTTGCGTCCCCGAGAAACCATTGGCGGCACCAATTTTTGCTTGTGTGGCTTTCGGGATCGGCAGGGTCGATGCAACGCACTCATAAGCGTCTAAACCATTTACCTCGTCGACGGTAAGGGTGTTGTTGTGGTCTCCCAGACTTAACGAGTCTTTATCATCAGCGTCTTTGCAGGCGTTGTAAACACTGGAGAGAGCACAGTGGTTATCTTTGACCGTGATCACCTCTGCCGCGGCTACTATGCCTCCGAATATGAGCGTTGTAACGGCCGGTATGCATGTCGTTATGGCAAGTGTCCTGGAGCGCTTCTTATACTTCTTGAGCTCTGATGCAAGGCGGATTTTTGATCGGGTTGACGTTTGCGGCGGCTGCCCCGCAAGCTGGTTGGGCATCGGCGGATCGTAAGAGTGGTAGAACCTTGTCTGGCCCGGACTTGACATGAAGAGTCCTTCCGTGCGTCTTCTGTGACTTATGTCAGCCTATCAGAAGGACATTCATACCTTGGAAGAGGCTGTGTTTCGGATGAAGAGCCATATCATGGTGCGCTACCGCAGGCTTAACCAAATGCGGAACAGAGAGCGGAAGATTTGTACGATAGCACAGAACGAGGGCGCTAATAGCAAGGGTCAAGCTGAGCAAACATTCTACTGCGGGATAACGAACGATGACGGAGGATCGATATTGAGTGAGCGGTGCCGCAAATTGTTGCATGGTGGTGCGGACGATCGGCATCTGGTAGCGGGTGTGTGAGTTCTGGCATGGTTCATTTACTGATGTGCGTTTTGTTTTTCTTCCGGTTTCTCGCAGAATGGTATAAGCAGATGACTCCTGCTCCGGCGAGGAACAGGAGGATGGAGAATAAGGCGAAATAGCATATTTGGCTGAATAAATCGTAATCGGTAAAGAACACTACGATGGCGACGATTCCGACTGCCGTGAAGATGCTGAGGGTGTAATAGACGAAGTCTTGTGCTCTCCTGGCCCAATGGCTTGCCGTCCACATGCCAAGCACGAATGAGAAAGGGATGACTACGAGCAGGTGGACGGCACCGAAGATGGCCAGGAGGCTGAGGTTGTCGTTGGGCGACTCGATGAGGATGAATGGGCAGGCTGTGACAAGGAAGTAATAGCTGAAGAGGAGGATACTGGTGACCCCGACCCTTTGCTTGCGCTTATGGTCAATGGTGGCGTGCTCGTCCTTGTCGGGTTCCATGATTTCCACAGTAGCAACCGTGGTATGAGAGAGCACGGGAACCGGGTGAGCCTACACCATGGTCGCAGATCAGCATGAGAAAGCCCCGCCGAAACGGGGCCTGGCAAAACTGAGTCATTGCTTCTTGAGATGGACAGTGGTCGTGGTGCCCACCGCGATGGACGAGTAAGTGATCTCTCCGTCCGTATATTTGAAGTCCTTGGTAGCGTCCTGAGAGGCGAGCAGGCTTGACGACATCTTCTCCTTGTCGTCTTGGCTGGTCCATGAATAGTCGCCGGCGGCGGTCGGGGAGTGAAGCTGCCCGACCAGTACAGGCTGGTGGAGTCCGGGCTGACCCAGTTGACATCGATCTTGTCTGCTGCCACGGTGGCCTGCTGGTAGTGGTCCTTGTCGGCCCCGTTCACCTGCTTCCACGTGCCTGTGAAGTCTGCAGGCTTGGGGGCTTCCGTCTTTTTCTCGGTCTTCTCCTGGGAGCTGGTCTGTTCCTTCTTTGAGTCGGCGCTGTTCGAGCCGCTCCCTCCGCAGGCCGACAGCCCCATCGTCAAAGCCGCCACGGTGGCCAGAGCAGCGATGCCCTTCTTCATAAGTCAATCTCCTTTGCTTTGCCAGTCATCTGCGAGTGTCCGCCAGCCTATCAGGAGGACATGCCCTCCTGTTATTCGGTTAATGGTTCTGTGAATGATTGGAATGGTCGTGTTTGAATCGAGTAGCCATCGGTAGTCTTGTATTATTTGGAAGGTGATGTCAAGTTCGCAGGCGATCTGGTAGGAGTTCCCTCCATAAATGTTTTTTGTAGTCCGGTATTCAAGTGGGTCGACCAGCTTCAACGCGGTCTCCCTCCCGGTGCGGTGTTCGACGCGGGAACCTTAGACTCCTGTCCTGGTGTTGTCGGCGTGCTGCCAGTGGATGAGCTCATGAACGAGCGTGCAGCGTTTCTGCGTGTAGGTCATGCTCCGGTCAATGAGGATCATGTTGGAGAATGGAGCTGGTGGCAAAGTGTCATGTGAGGAGGGGGAGCTTATCATGGACGAGCATGGTCCGGCGAAAACCACAT
>NZ_JAFNMO010000021.1:0-585 GCF_026537235.1 Bifidobacterium sp. B4111
CGGTGGAACCCGGCGTGTCCGGTTCCGCGATCTTCGCCCCGTATGTGATGGCGGTGGCCCCGTTCAGGGCCTGGGAGGCGTTCATCGAGAGGGTCACGTCGTAGCCGATGCCGTCCGATCCGTGGTACTGGGCGTCGCCGAACTCGCTGGGCGAGGCGTCAGCGATGACAGTGCGCTCCACGTACCCGTTGGTCTTCAGGATCTCGATGACATGCGGGCAACCATCCCCATCCGGGATGCGGTGCTCGAACTTGTACTTGCCGGTGGTCGCATCCCATTCGACGTTCTTGTCCCCGTAGCGTTCCTTCAGGGAGTGCTCGTTGGTTTCGATCATCACGAACTGGGCGGTCTCCGAATAGCTAGAGACCACGGTCTTGACGGCGTTGCCGCCCATCTCGTTGATGGACGTGGTGTCGGTGTCCTCGCTGAAGGTGATGCCGTCCTCGCCGATGTACCCCACGCTCTTCCAAGCCTCGGGAAGCGGGGTGGTCGCGTCGGTGGGCAAAACGGTGCCCTTGGGGGCCCGGAAAACGGTGCCGCTCACTCCCCCCTTGGCGAAGGCGACGTTGTCCGCGTTGTAGGTGC
>NZ_JAFNMO010000006.1:0-110495 GCF_026537235.1 Bifidobacterium sp. B4111
AACAGGCAGCCGTCGGCCTTCGGGTCCGGCTGGGGGCGTTCCGCCTGCCCGTCCTGGGTGACGGCCTGGCTGGGGGGCATGCCCGCGGGTGCGGGGCAGGAGCTGTCCTTGGAGGTGAAGCCGACCTGGTATTCGGGGGCGATATATGTGTATTGCAGGTGCGCGTCCGGCTGCGGCCCGTTCCTGTTCCAGACGACCCTCACGTCCACGGCCCCCGGGGCATGCTCGGGCGTGGACGCCTGCCAGGTGCCGTCAGGGTTTGGCGTGATCCCCCCCATGGCCTTGGCCTGGCCGAACAGGACATCAGTAGGCGTGGTGGCGCCGGGGAAGACGACCATGACCGGCCGGTTCCGGTCGGTGGTGGTGCCGTCGCCCAGCTGGCCAGTGTTGTTGCGCCCCCAGGCATATAAGTTGCCGTCCGATCCCAAAGCTGCGGAATGAGTCTCGCCTAGGCTGATGTGTTTCCAGGTGAATCCGTCGGGTGCGTCTGTGGGCTTTCGGATCAGGGTTGGCCTGTTCCGGTTGGTGGTGGTGCCGTCGCCCAGCTGGCCGCTGCTGTTGCCTCCCCACGCGTACAGGTTGCCGTCGGAGCCAATGGCTGCGGAATGAGCGCCTCCTAGGCTGATGTGTTTCCAAGTGAATCCGTTGGGGGCGCCTTGGGGCTTGTCGATCTTGACTGGCCTGGCCTGGTTGGTGGTGGTGCCGTCGCCCAGCTGGCCGCTGCTGTTGCCTCCCCACGCGTACAGGTTGCCGTCGGAGCCAATCCCTGCGGAAAAATTGTTGTTTAGGCTGATTTGTTTCCAAGTGATCCCGTCGAGTTTGGCTGGCTTGTTTCGGTCGGTGGTGGTGCCGTCGCCCAGCTGCCCGGAGTCATTTCTTCCCCAGGTGTAGAGGTTGCCGTCCGAGCCGATCGCTGCGGAATGAAACCAGCCGAGGCTGGCTTGTTTCCAGGTGAATCCATCGGGCGCGCCTTGGGGCTTGCCGACCAGGCCTGGTCGGTTGGCGGGCGTGATGTTCGTGTCCCTGCCCAGCTGGCCGTTGCTATTTCTTCCCCAGGTGTAGAGGTTGCCGTCCGAGCCGATGGCTGCGGAATGCCAAGCGCCTAAGCTGACTTGTTTCCAGGTGAATCCGTCGGGCGTGCCTGCGGGTTTGCCGACTAGGACTGGCCTGCTCCGGTCGGTGGTGGTGCCATCTCCAAGCGTGCCGTTACTGTTGTCTCCCCAGGTGTAGAGGTTGCCGTCCGAGCCGAACGCCGCGGAATAATAGCTGCCTAGGATGGTTTGTTTCCAGGTGAATCCGTTCGGCGCTCCTGCGGGCTTGTCGACCAGGATTGGCCTTTTCTGGTTGCTGGTGGTGCCGTCGCCCAGCTGGCCGCTGCTGTTGTTTCCCCAAGTATAGAGGTTGCCGTCGGATCTGATGGCAGCGGAGTGAAAGCCGTTCAGACTGATTTGGTTGAAGCGGATGCCTCTTGGCTTGGGTGGGGTGAGGGTGACCTTGGCGCCTCCGGCTGCGGGCCCTTGGGTGGGGCTGATGGTCCACTGCTGGCTGTCAGTGCTGGTCCACCGGGCGGTCAGGGTGACATCCCCGGTGACGGGCTGGCTGAAGTCGTAGGCGACATCGCCTTGGAACCAGCCGTCGAACAGGTACCCGTCCCTGGACGGGTCGGGGCTGGGCCGGCTGGCCTGCCCCCCGTCGGGGATGGTCTGCCCGCCGATGCTGCTGCCGCCGGCCGGGTCGAAGCTGACCGTCCAGGTTTGGGAGGATTGGGCCTGCGGCCGGCTGCCTGTGGTGTCGGCCAGGCCGGTCCTGGCGGGCGCGGCGGCTGGGCTTGGGGTCGTGTGGCTCAGGGGTGAGGACGTGGCCAGAGGCGAGGATGACGATGCAGCCTGCGGGCTATCATCCCTGTAAGGGTTCTCCCCCTGCTGTTTGTCCAGGGTAGCGGGCACGGCGGTGCCGTCTGGGCTGCTGGTGCCCCCAGCCAAAGCGGGTGTACAGGACAAGGCGAGAAGAAAGGCCAAGGCGGCTACCATGCCCAAACGCTGACGCATGATGAGCTGACTCCTTCCTTCGCAGAGCCTGCTACAGCATTCCCCCGGACATCGCACTCAAAACTGTAACAAGCGCGCGAACACCCACAACCCAAAGGCGTTGCACCGACTACCATATCACGCACGCAAACATCCCTCCCTGCCGCCGGGTGTCACCACGCCTGGTGTTTGCCTGTCGTTGTACTACAAGCGCAAACGCCTCCGGTTGATGGTTCCGCAACAGCCGGGTCCGTGCTCCTGGGCGGGATGCCAGGCCGGCAACATTGCTGCGATGTCAGGCCTTGGGAGCCTTGGGCAGGTTCTTCAGGGAGGAGGGGTCAGCCAGGCAGCCTTTGATGGCTTTGATGTTACGGCCTACGACAGAGGTGCTGTCCTCGTCGTTCAGATCGGTAAAGGTTGCTCCGATGACCACATCGATCAGATCGTCGCTGCGGTCGTCCATGACCAGAACGGCATCGTTGAATTGGGACCCCACCGTGTAGCCGCGATCAATGGCCGAGGCGCCAAAGCGTATCTGGGTGCGCGCTGTCTCGGTCTTGCCCGGATAGTCTGCCACATCCTGCATGTTGAATCCCCGATTGCGCAGGGCCGACGCCAGGGCAGTGGCCAGACCGGACTTGTTGGTTCCGTTGAGCACCCGCACACGGATGTCGGGGTGGTTGACCAGCTTGGACTTGTCGGGCGGGCAGGGCACAGCGACCCCATAGTTGGGCTTGGCGATAGTGGCGTGTTTGGCGGTATGCCCGATGGACCCGAAGATGATCAGTCCGCAGATAATCAGGATGGCAACCAAGGCGCTGACGACTATGGTGAAGACCATCTTCTGCCGCCGTCGCACGAACTGCCTGCGGGCCTCGCGTTCGTCGAGTGGTTCGGGATTCGTCATGTTGCCTACTCTACTGTCCATGGGTGACTCGCAGGGGAACCATCCTGGGCAGGACTGGCGAGTCAGCCTCAATGATTCTGTCCACGGCATTCTGCTCCCGCCAGAGTCTTATCAGTGTTGCCGCCTGGTCCAAGTGAGGAACCATAGCCACCACCGATGGGCCAGATCCCGAGACGAAAGCTGGCCCTGCCCCTGCCCGCCGGGCCAGATCCAGAGCCAGGAGCGAGCGTGGGTGAAGAGCGCAGGCGGTTTTTTGCAGGTCGTTCAGGTCGCCGGGGCTGGGGCCGATCGCGTCGAAGGCCTTGTATACCTGGGCCGTGCTCAGCTGATCTTCATAGGCGCCGATCAGCAGGCGACCGGTCAGTCCGGCATTGCGCAAGCTTCGAGCCTCTGCGCCAGCCGGATCCAAAGGCTCCAGAACCTGGCCGAAACCCGAGCCGTGGCTGAGACCACCATGCAGGCAGAAGGGCAGGTCTGCGCCCAGCCCGGCGGCGATCTCATCCAGTTCAGCTGCGCTCAGCCCGAGCTCCCAGAGCCGGTTCAGGCCCAGCATGGTTCCGGCCGCATCCGTGGAGCCCCCGGCCAGACCGGCACCCACCGGTATTCGCTTAATGATGCGGATGTCCACATCCGGCTGATGCCCGGTGGCCTGGGTCATGGCTAGGAGGGCCTTGACGGCCAGGTTTGCATGGGGATCGGCGTCATTGTCAGCCAGATCACCCAGATGCTCGCCTTCCATGTGCAGCCTGAAACCGCTGCCAGGCTCTCTTGGACGCAGCTCCACTCTGTCAAGGATGCTTACGGCGCTGTAGATGGTGTCCAAGCGGTGACGGCCACCCCAGTCCGCTCGGGCGGGTCCTACCCGAAGTAGCAGGTTGAGCTTTGCCGGGCAGTCCAGGGCGATCCCCTCCCTGCCGACGGCCGGGCTCACGCGGCCACCTCGCGGTCGGCCCGCTCCAGGGCGGCGAATTCCGCAATGGTCATGGTCTCTCCACGTCGGCTCGGATCGATACCTGCCGCTTTGAAGGCCTCGGGAGACACCAGGCCCTTCAGGGCAGCATGCAGGGTCTTGCGGCGCTGGCCGAAGGCAGCGTCGATCAGAGCGAAAACCCGAATCCGCGTTCGCTCGTCCTCGCCGATGTGTCCTTTCTCGTTACGGACAAAGCAGACCAGTGCCGAGTCGACATTGGGAGCGGGCCAGAAGACGTGACGTCCGATCCTTCCCGCTTGGGTGGCACGGCCGTACCAGGCCAGTTTCAGGCTGGGGGTGCCGTAGACCTTGGAACCCGGGCCAGCCGTCAGACGATCCGCTACCTCCTTCTGGACCATGACCAGGAACCGGTTCAGATTGGCGAACCGGGCCAGAAGGGTCAGGATGATGGGAGTGGCCACGTTGTAGGGCAGGTTGGCTACCAGGGTCAGGTCGGCGGTTCTGCCCGCGTCGCCTGCCAGCTGAGGGGTCAGGGTCAGGGCATCCCGGTTGATCACGGTCAGCCGGTCCAGGGCTTCCGGCATGCGTTGGCTGACGGTCTGAGGCAGGCGCCGGGCCAGCCCGGAGTCGATCTCGTCGGCGGTCACCAGACAGCCTGCCTCCAGTAGCCCCAGGGTCAGGGATCCCAGACCTGGACCCACCTCCAAGACGGACTGACCGGGCTTCACCTCTGCCAGGCGGACGATCCTGCGGACAGTGCCTGGATCGATGACGAAGTTCTGGCCCAGGCGCTTGGTGGGATGGATGCCGGCCTGGTCGGCAATGCGTCGGATATCGGCGGCGCCCAGAAGGCGGTCGTTCTCGGTTCTCGTGTTCATGTCGGTTCGCTGCTCGTGAATGCAGTAGGGAGTCAGTACCAGTTGTACTGTTCCGAGTGACGCCAGGCCGTGCTGGGATTCCCGTATTGTTGGGCGATATACCAGAGGCCCCAATCGATTTGGATGGCAGCATCGTCATGCCAGTTGGCACCGAACTTACTCATTTTAGAGCCCGGCAGGCTTTGGGGGATGCCGTAGGCACCGGAGAGGTTTTCGGCATCCCATTGCCATCCTGATTCTTTGTTCCAGAGTTTCACTAGGTCTGCGAACTGCGAACCTGTCCACCCGCGCTGAGCAGCTGCGCCCGAGGCATAGGTCTGGGCAAGCTCTGCGCTGGCATGCCAGAGGCCGCTTGGAGATGGACTTGGTGCTGGCGACGGGGCTGGTGTGTTTTCGTTCTGGCTCGGGGGGTCTGGTTTGGGCGTTGTATTCGAGCCTGATGGTTGTGATGTCTGCGAGGGCGTGGTAGTTGTCTTTCCCGACTGCGCATCCTTGCTTGGCGAGGAGCTTGGAGAGGAGGTGTCCTTGGCGTGATCGGACCCCTTGTCCTTGGACTGCTGCCCGCTGCTCTGCCCCTCCTTTGGCTTGTCGGGGCCGACGGCCACCACCTGATCCACTGGCATGGCCACGGTCTCCTCCTTGACGACCTGCTCCGATTCTGCCTGTCCGTCCACATAGGTGACCTGGATGGTCTGCAGACGCTGGCCGGCTACGCCCTCCTGTCGGATATGGGTCTGGCCTGGCGCCAGGTTCGGGTCGACCACGGTACGTGTGGCAAAGGCCAAGGGGATGGTCTTCTGGGTGTTCCCGTGGGTGACCCGTCGGACACGCAGAACGGTGGCGCCCTGGTCGTGCTCCACGCTGACGCGGTCCTCCTTGCCCAGCACGATGCCCTTGGAGTCCAGGATGGAGGCAGCCGGAAGCTTGCCGTCAGGGGCCACCGAGGTCTTCCCGTCGGCCACGACCGTGACCGGCCCCGCCTGGTTGATGACCAGACCGCCAGTCAGCTGGTTGTAGACGTTGCCTATATCCACGGTGACCTTCATGGCCTGCTTGCGGTTCTCCTCGAAGAATCCCAGCAACTGGTCCATGCTGGTGGCTGTGGTCCAGAAAGGCACTCGCTGGCCCTGGATGACGATGGTGGTCTGATAGGCGGAACGCACAGTGACTGCCGCATGGTTGTTCAGCTGGCCTCCGGAGGTGGAATCGACCAGGTCGTGGGTCTTGACCTTGATTCCCTGCTGGCGCAGCAGGCCGTCCACGCTGTAGGCGTAGGTGGTCACCGTTTTGGTCTGCCCGTTGACGCTTAAAGCCACGCTCTTGCGTGCAGTGATGCCGAAGGCCAAGGCCATGGCCAGAACGACCAGGATCGCGCAGGAGGCCACGCGGATCCTTCTGAGCATGACAAAACGCCGCGGCGTCCAGCGTCTGGCCATGTGCTCGCCTCCCCGTTCCTGCCTTGTCTGTACCTGGTAATTCTAGCGGCGCGGGCATGGAGCTAAGCCAGACAATCCGCAAGGTCGGGCAAACATCCACATTTGTTACAGATGGGTGGCAACAAAAAAGCCGACCTGGCCGTCATCGGTCAGTCGGCTTCTCAAGACCCGGGCCTTGGGCCGGCGGATCAACGTCAAGAGGACGGGAATGAAGGGGAATGATCCCGTCCTCGAATACGAACGGAGATGGTTGGGGAAAAAGCTCCGTTCGTACTTCGGAGAACGAGCCTCCGAAATGACTTACTCGAGGGAAGTATTTGTAATTATCCAGGTAATGTCCATTATTATAGCCTGTCCCGAGACGAAGCTGAATATGTGGAATAGGGGGGTTCATTCCTGGCGTAGAGCCTCCTGTCAGAGTCGAACTGACGACCTGCCGCTTACAAGGCGGCTGCTCTGGCCAACTGAGCTAAGGAGGCGGTCCCGGTGGTCCATGACAGCATTCCAGGCCGCGGTACGGAATGATATCCTACCATCACCGTGTCCCCAAGGGGACGCTGGGCGCGAAATTCTTCTCGACCTGACCGGTTCAGTTCAGCGAGCGCGGTTGGCCGGAGGCGCCGATGGTCGGCATGGCACCCTTGACGCCCACCTTGGACTGGCCCAGGCCCAGAGTCTTGAGCAGGCCCGAACGATAGTCCAAGCCCGCCTGGGACAGGTTGCCCAGTTCCCAGTAATTGCCGTTGATGCGAACCGTGGGCGTGGTCATCTGCCCCTTGTTGGATCCGGAGGGATTCCAGAGCTCCTTGCGCAGGGGCGTATAGGCATCCATGGCCTTGATCCAAGCCCGGTAGTGACCCTTGACCGCCTGATCGGCAACCTTGGGATCAACCCCGGCCTTGATGGCCTGTTGGCGGATCTTGTCGTTGCTGATGGGGTGATAGTCGGACTCATCCGGCTGGAAGTCCTTGGCGTAGAGATTGGCGATGAAAGGCAGCAGGTGGTCGGGGTCGTGCTGGGCCACGTAGATGGTGGCCGTGCCCGTTCTGCTCGAGTAGTTGTCGGTGGAGAGCCGGTCCATGAAACTCATGGGGTAGATGACCAGGTTGATCTGCCCGGCGTCCACAAGACTGGTCAGGGTGGAGTCCAGCCCGCGATGCAGGGCGCCGCAGCCTGGGCACATGAAGTCCATGTAGATCTCCACGGTCGGAGCCTTGGCCACCGGCTTGCCCAGCCCCTTGGAACTGATCAGGAAGCCGCCTTGGTCATTGGCGGCCGAGGGCTTTTCCTTGACTCGTGCGACGGCCTGACGGGCCTGCTCCAGGTCCTGGGTCTTGACCGGGCGATGGCTGCGCCAGTATAGGAATCCGCCCAGAGCGATCAGTGCGATGAGCACCACGGTGACGATGACGCCGATCATGGTCTGCTGGCGGCGCTCCTTGGCCTCCTGGAGCCGCCGGGCCTCTTCCTGGGCCCTGAGCGCGGCCTTGCGGTTCTGCTTGCCCTTGGACATGACCTGGATCCTTTCCTTGGCATACTGAGCATAGTGTAGCCGCCAGGGGTGGAGGTCGGTCTTAGGCGCGCAGGAGGTGGATGGGGGCCCAGTCCATGGAGGGCTGGGCAATCAGCCCGGCCAGGAGGACGGCAGTAATCAGCAGCCAGATCAGGAGCAGAATCCACCTGCGGCAGGGGCTGCTCGGCGCCTCGGGATCCTGACGACCAAGGGGAATACGGCCCGCTGCCAGACGTAGGACCATGTTGCCGCTGTTCGCTTTGGGGGTTGAACGGTCCTGTGTGGGCAGGGTCGCCAACAGCCATCCGGCCAGCGTTGCCAGGGCCATGGCCAGTCCGCCGACAGACAGGGGCCTGGCCGCTGGCAGGGGGAAGGTCAGCAGATGCTCGCCTAGGGTCAGGCCTGCGCGAACGGTTGTGAGGGCGCCCGCCCAGGTCAGCGGCAGGGCGACTAGGACTTGGACAAGGATCATGCCCGGCAGGCGGAGCAGGGCGGCTGCCAGGCCCTTGAGCAGGTGCCAGGGAAGGGCGGCTGCGCTTAGCAGACGATCGGTGCCCCGCCGAGGTCCGTTACGGCGCAGCTCGCGTTCGATCTGGGCTTTTATGCTCCATCCGGTAGTGCTCAGGGCCCAGAGGAGGATTCCGGCGGTCGCCAGAGCCGAGACCGGGGCCAGTGCTGTCAGCAGGGCGGGAAGGATTCCCAGCAAGACCAGGCAGGGAGTTCCCGCTTTCAGGTAGCGCAGACGTCGCATCTGGGCGGGAGGCTGGTCTCCCAGCCAGTGGGCGTTCGCCTCGTTGCGGTATCCGCTGGGCAGGGGCTGTGCCGGCGGTAGCGAATCCTGAACGGCGGTGGCTTGAAGATCTTGGCGATCGGCTAAGGGTTGCCGATCCTGCCAGGTCTGTGTCTGCTCTTGCTGCTCCTCGGCTGCAGGAAGGGGATCCAAGAGGCTGATGGGCTGCTCCGAGTCGGGCAGGAGGGTCGTCTGTTCATCTGCTTCGCTGTCTGCGGGGGGTTGTGACCAGGCCGTCCGCGGACTGTCTGGATCGGCCCGCGCGATCGGCGGCATGGGCATGGTGGCCGGCTCAACGACCATGGTGGGGGAGTCGGCCTGCCCCTCAGCTTCCGAAGAGCCGCCGCCAAAAGGGCGCATCGTCTCCTGGCTGCCCTTGCCGGTCTGCTGCTCTCCCGCATCATGGTCGTCTTGCTCACCCTGCCAGGCCTGCGGATCCATGGCGTCCCGACTGATGGCCTCCAGGAGTTCCTGAGGTGTGCAACGCGCGCCTCGATCGGGGGAGAGGGCCGAGCGCAGGGCTCTCATGGTGCCCATGGGTAGCCCGGACAGGTCAGCATTGCCTGAGGCCTCCCGCTCCAGGACCGCCATCATGGGTTTGTCGCCGAAGACCGCCCGTCCGGTGGCTGCATAGGCCAGAACGGCTGCCGTGCTCCACCAGTCGGTTTCCTGGTCGGCCTCGGCTCCATCGATGATCTCCGGGGCGATGAAGCCAGGGGTCCCCATGACCAGCCCGGTCCGGGTCACATGGCTCTGCCCCTGGCCCATGGCGATGCCGAAGTCCACCAGCACCGGCCCCGAGACCGAGATCATGACATTGGTGGGTTTGATGTCCCGGTGGACGATGCCCGCCCGGTGGACGGCTGCGACGGCATCGGTCAGCTTGTGTGCCAGCCGCTCCAGGTCGTCGCCCCGATAGGGACCGTTGACAGCCACGTCGTCGTGCAGGTTGCGCCCCTCGATCAGCTCGGTCACGATGAAAGCCAGAGCATCATCAAGTTCCATATCCACGATTCGGCAGACGCCTGGATGACGGATTCGTTGCAGGGCCAGGGCCTCGCGTCGCAGGCGCTCGCGTGCCGAGGCGCGGTCACGTTCGTCGAGGCTGTCTGACGAGACCTGGTCCTCCTCCAGGGATTCCCGTAGGATCTTCATGGCGTAGTCCTGGCCACCGCCATCCCGTGCGCGCCAGACGGACCCCATGGCTCCGCCGCCCAAGGGCTCAATCAGGGTGTAGCCCCCGACCAGCCGTCCCGGCCCCAGGTCCAAACCCTCAAGATCGCTCATATCTCCATTGTGCCCCAACTGGTTGAAAAGCACCTGATTGTGGCCGCTGCTGTTTCGCCGCATCCAGGATTGCCGCAGATGGCTCGACTGCCGGCGGCATAGTGCGCAAACAGGCGTTGATACAATATTCTCGGCTGGGGAAAATGCAAACAACAGAAAGAAGGGAAGGAACTTCATGGAAGCTTCGCGCTTTGACAAGGGATCTGAGGCTTTGGCCGCTATCGATGGCAAGGGAGGCCAGGCTGTCATTGACTCCCTTCAGGACATAGCGCCGGACCTTGGACGCTGGATCGTGGAATTCGCCTTTGGCGACATATACACGCGGAAAGGACTTGATCTTCAGCAGCGGGAGCTGGTCACCATAGGCAGTCTGGTCACGCAGGGTGGCGCAGCTCCGCAGCTGGCCGTTCACATACAGGGAGCCTTGAATGTGGGGCTGAGCAAGGAGGCTGTGGTCGAAGCCATACTCCAATGCGCTCCCTACGTGGGATTCCCGCGGGTCATCAACGCGATCAACGTGGCCAGGACGGTCTTCGAGCCTAGCTCCGAAATTTCCGACAAGACCAAGGATTGAGTCGGCAAGGGTTCGCACGTCGAATTCAGTCATTGGTGTATAGTGGGCACTGGCTCAAGGGAGAGTTTCTCTTAACCAAAAAAGAAAACCGTCGTATGGCCATGCCGATGTCGGTGTTGACCCCGGGGCGGAAACCACAGTGAAAATCAACCCTTCACTACGGATCGTTCGGCACGTACCTGCCGATGAAAGGATGAACAATGGCAGAAGTGGTATTCGACCACGTCACTCGTATCTACCCGGGCAACGATGAGCCCTCGGTCAGTGACCTCAGTCTGGACATCAAAGACGGCGAATTCCTTGTTCTGGTAGGGCCTTCCGGCTGCGGAAAGTCCACCACCCTGCGCATGCTGGCCGGCCTGGAGGAGGTCAACAAGGGCCGCATCATGATTGGCGACAAGGACGTGACGACCATGCAGCCCAAGGACCGCGACATCGCCATGGTCTTCCAGAATTACGCCCTTTACCCCCATATGACCGTTGCCGACAACATGGGCTTCGCCCTGAAGATCGCCGGCACCCCCAAGGATGAGATTCGCCAGCGGGTGGAGAAGGCCGCCGAGGTGCTGGATCTGACCGAATACCTGGACCGCAAGCCCAAGGCTCTGTCCGGCGGTCAGCGTCAGCGTGTGGCCATGGGCCGCGCTATTGTGCGTCAGCCCAAGGTCTTCCTGATGGATGAGCCTCTGTCCAACTTGGATGCCAAGCTGCGTGTCCAGACCCGTACTCAGATTGCTGCTCTGCAGCGTCAGCTCAACGTCACCACCCTGTATGTGACCCACGATCAGACCGAGGCTCTGACCATGGGCGACAGGATCGCCGTTATCAAGCTGGGTGTCCTGCAGCAGGTGGGTGCGCCCACTGAGCTCTATGACCGGCCGGAGAATGTCTTCGTGGCCGGCTTCATCGGCTCGCCCTCTATGAACATCAACATCCATCCGGTGGTCAACGGCCAGGCCAAGATAGGCGAGGATACCATCAGCCTGCCGCGCGAGGCCGTTGACAAGCTGACCCCCGACGATCAGAGCAGGATCGTCGTAGGCTTCCGTCCCGAGGATGCCTCTCTGGCCGGCACTGGCGAGCCGGATGCCTTCTCGCTGAAGGTGGCCAATGTGGAAGACCTAGGCTCCGACGGCTACATTTACGGCAATATTCTGACCGACAACAGCGCAGCTGAGCAGACCATCGTCATGTCCGACCAGAACAAGCTGACCACCATCCGTGTCAACCCGCGCGATCTGCCCAAGGTTGGCGACGTGGTCAAGATCCACATCGATCCGGAAAAGATGCACTTGTTCTCCCCGGCCAGCGAGTTGCGGCTGAACTGAGCGTCTCTGCGACCCTGAGGTTCGGCTACGGTTTCCCCGTCGACCCGTAGGGCCCGTATTGATCATTGATATTATCTCCTTTCCTTATTGACCGGGTGACCAAGAGCCCCGCGCGGTGCATCCGTGCGGGGCTCCTCCCGTATAGGATGGGCGGCGATGGGATGGATGAAGCATGACTAGCGTGAACATCAATAGGGCGACGGCCTCCTCTCTGGACCCCCGCGCATTGAAAGCCACTTCAATAAAGACCACGGCCGATCCCTCCTCAGAGCAGGAGCCGGCTGCCCTGCACATCACGGCCACCAGCTCCAATCCCAGGATGTTCACCTTGCCTTGGGAGCGGCCGCTGGCCACCTGGCCGCGGGATCTGCTGGCCAACCTGCCCAGGGGCATCTCCCGCCACGTGGTTCGCTTCGTCCATGTCGGTGACGATGTCTACGCCATGAAGGAGATCACCCAGCGGGTGGCCGAGCGTGAGTACGAGCTCCTGCGTAAGTTGCAAAAACTGGAGCTGCCCACGGTCAATCCCATAGCCGTGGTCACCGGTCGGCACACTCGCGAAGGGGAGCCTCTTGAGGCCATGCTGGTCACCCAGCATCTGAAGTTCTCACTGCCCTACCGTGCCCTCTTCGCCCGCAACCTGCGTCCGGACACGGCCGAGCGCCTGATCGATGCTCTGGCGGTCCTCTTGGTGAGGCTCCATCTGGCAGGTTTCTACTGGGGAGACGTCTCCCTGTCCAATGTGCTCTTCCTGCGTGATGCCGATGCCTTCTCAGCCTTCCTGGTCGATGCTGAAACCGGCGATCTGCACCCCAGTTTGACCGACGGCCAGCGCGAGTATGACATTGACCTGGCCAGGACCAACATCATCGGCGAGCTCATGGATTTGGACTCCGGCAATCTTCTGGCCGGCGAGGTGGACGAGGTTGGCGTGGGCAACCGGCTGGTGGACCGCTACCATTCCCTCTGGAGCGCTCTGACGGACGTGGACAGCTTCGATCCGGACGAGATGTGGAAGATCGAGCGCCGCGTCAACCGGCTCAACGATCTAGGCTTTGACGTGGACGAGCTGGAGATGAAGACCGAGGAGAACGGCAACCGGGTGTTGGTGCGCCCAAGGGTGGTCGATGCCGGCTACGCCTCCCGCAAGCTGTTGCGGCTGACCGGCCTGGATGTGCAGGAGAATCAGGCCCGGCGGCTGCTCAACGATCTGGATGCTTACCGGGCATCTACCTGGCGGCAGGGCGAGGACCTGGAGATCGTGGCCACCGACTGGATGCGCGAGGTCTTCGAGCCCACTGTGCGTATGATTCCACCGGAATACCGATCGCAGATCGAACCGGCCCAGTTCTTCCACGAGGTGCTGACCCACCGCTGGCTGATGGCCGAGAAGGCCGGCCACGACGTGCCCATGGCCGAGGCCGTGCAGAGCTACATCAGTGAGTCCCTGCCAGAGTACCGGCTGGATTCCGAGGACATGAAGACCATCAACGAAGAGGCGGACGCCGGCGTGGTCGATGACGAGATGAACTGGCAGGGTGCCCATGCCCAGGCTGGTCAGGGTAAGCAAGTCACCCGTGATCAGACCGACAAGGATGCAAATGGCCATGAAGTGAAAGGCCATGACGCAGCTAACACAAGGGCGACTGAACAAACCGATGTTGGAGGCCAGACCGGAGCGGGCACGCAGAAGGACCGTGACTGGGCAGGCGAGGAGGTGCCGTCGCAACCAGTCTTTGAAGACACGAATGGCGGTCGAAGCTCGCTGAGATCGGTCTACGCCCCCGGCAGCCTGGATGCGGCTGCCGACCAGGATGACCAGGATGACGCGGTCTGGGCCTCCAGCTGACTCTTGAGTTTGTGCGGCAAGGGTCCGCTGCATGTCGGCCGCTGCACGCAGACTGTTGCCGCTTGGGACTGTCCGTCTTCAGATTGCCGGTGCCTACCTAGGGCTATTTGGCTTGGTGCGCGGACCGTCGGCGTGCCATGGCTACGGCGTAAAGGCTGATGCCAGCTGCAACCGAGGCGTTCAGGGATTCCACCGAGCTGGAGATGGGGATGGAGGCCAAGGCATCACAGTTCTCTCGGACCAGGCGGCTCAGCCCCTTGCCCTCGGACCCTAGGACCACCACAAGAGGATCAGTCTCGAAGCCAGTCTCGCCTACTATGGCGCTGCCTGCGCCGTCCAGGCCAACCGCATAGTAGCCGCGCTCTTTAAGCCCTTGAATGGCCTTGGTCAGATTGACCACACGGGCCACGGGCAGGTGGGCGGCGGCTCCGGCAGACACCTTCCAGGCCGCAGCTGTGACCGAGGCGCTGCGGCGCTCGGGCAGAACCACTCCCGAGGCTCCGAAGGCTGCGGCTGAACGGATCACGGCCCCTAGATTCTGCGGATCGGTTACTCCATCCAGGGCGATGAACAGCGGGCGGGCGGCAACCTTGGTCTCCTGGTCGGCCCCGTCTAGGGCGGCTGCGTGCTTTTCGGCCCTGTCGACCAGGCTCTGCAGGGAGGCGTACTGGTAAGGCTGCACCTTGAGGACCACACCTTGGTGGTTGCTGGACCGGGCGATGCGGTTCATCTCTAGGCGGTCGGCTTCCAGCAGGTTGAGTCCCTCCTGCCCGGCCAGTCGCACGATCTCTCTGGTCCTATCGTCATGGTCCATCCGGGCGGCCAGATAGAGCTGGCTGGCCGGGACGCCTACACGCAGGGCTTCCAGGACTGCGTTGCGGCCGATAACCAGATCGTCGGAATCAGAGGTGAATCGGTCGGCCCGGCGGCGGGCAGCCAGACGTGGATCGGCCGCTTGTCTGCGCTGGGCCGCCTGCCGGGCCTTGTAGGCCTTGTGGTAGACGCGATCCTCAGCTTTGGGGGTAGGCCCTCGGCCGCGCAGTTTGTTGCGGTGCTTGCCGCCCGAACCCTTGGTCGGGCCTTTCTTGTTAGCCATGCTCTCCATACTAGGGGCAGGCGGAAACCGGCCGGTCTGCCAACCAACCTCGCATTCCTGCATCCACGCGCCGGAAGGTGAGAAGGGAGGCCATCTGAAGGTTCCTGCGGATACGCTGCTGGATTTGTCCTCGTCCGAAGAGCCCAAGATGGCCCGGCCGAAAGGCTGGGTGGAGCGTCTGCCGTCGCCACGTGTCCGTCGGTACCGGCTGAGCCAACGGCGGCTATCAGCTGCAGTATGGCCTGGTCGTGCAGTAAGGGTGAAACAGCAATGATTCGGTTGGAATTATCGTCCTTCCCGCTGGAGATATTATCCACCCAGGTTTATTTATAAGGCGGTTCAACCCAGGGCGGCCACCTGTTCGGAATCGGGGAAGTCCAGCCACTCGACCGGTGACTGGCCTTCCCGGGTCGGGGTGACGGCGACGTGGGTCATGGATGAGTTCCTCGATGCCCCGTGCCAGTGTCTGACGCCTGCGGGGCAGAAGACCACATCGCCTGGCTTGAGCTGCCGAGGCTTCCGGCCCTCTTCCTGCTCCCAGCCCAAACCGGCCGTAACCAGGAGGAGCTGGCCATGTGGGTGGGTGTGCCAGCGGTTGAAGCAGCCGGGGGCGAAGGTGACGTTGCCTGCTGAGCATTCCACATCTGGTTCGGTTAGGTGGTACAGCCAGGCATGACCGGTGAAGTTGGGGCCATCGGCAGGGTCCCCTAGGGGGTAGAAGCCGGAGTCGGGCAGGACGTCTGCCTGGTTCATGGCCTCTGATCGGCCTGCGTCCGCCGTTGCTTCCTCATCGCCGAAGATCTCCTTGGCCAGGTTGAAGGCGCTCCAGGCCTTGGGCCAGCCGGCGTAGAAGGCTAGCTGGGTGATCAGTTCCACCATTTCGGATCTGGTGACCCCATTGCGCTTGGCCAGGTTCATGTGGCTCTGCAGCTGGGGGAAGAGGCCCATGGCCATCAGCCCGGCGCAGGTGATCATGCTCCGGTCGTGGGCCGAGAGTTCCTCCTCGCGGGACCAAACCTGGCCGAAAAGCACGTCGTCGTTGAAGTGGGCGAAGAGGGGTGCGAAGTCGCCGAGCTGATCGTGCCCAGCCGTCTGTTTGATTGCCATGATAGTTCTCCTTCTTTCATGTCCGCCGTCATTTTGGCATATCTACGATATTCGGGTCTTTTGGTTGCTGCGGGTCAGAGCACCTGGATGTTTGGAACGCCGTCAGCCCACCCAGACCGGCCTGTCGCCATCGGTGCTTGGTCGGGATATGCCCAGACTGGCTCGGCTGTGCTCGGCCGGGTCGGCCAGGATCTTTTCAATCAGGTCCGCTATAGAGTTCCGGGACACGGTCGTCCCTCTGTACGGTTGACCTTTCTCAGTCAGTTCGTAGTCACGGTCGGGCTGGTCATCCAAGTAGGCGGCGCGGATGATCGTGTAGTCCAGGTCGGAATCTTCGATGAGACGTCCTGCCCGACGGGTGTCCTCCATGACCTCATGGCCGCAGGACTCCTCGACCCAACGGCCGAATTCGCCCGGCACCTCATGGTAGAGCCCGAGTCCGGTAATCCAGATCAGGCGCTTGACCCCTGCCTGTTCCATGGCCCGGACCGTTTTGTCGGCCATGGGCTCGAATTGCCCGCCAAGATCGGCCAGGACGATATCCTGGCCCTGCATTGCATGAACAAGGTGGGGATAGTCGTTCACGTCCCCCTCGATGGTGGTTTCCCTGGTCGGGTCAAGGACGGGCAGTCGGTCGGCGATGCGCAGGTACTCGGTCAGGTGCGTGTCGCTTTCACCGGTCAGCAGGTCCTTCCGGACCAGGCGGGCTATACGACCGTTGGCGCCCAGTATCAGCAGATTGGTCATCCATTCTCCCGTGGCGAGTTGTTTGTGGTAAATCGTCTCTTTATCTGTACGCCTTCAAGTGGGCTTGAAGTCAAGTGACGTGGGCATGGCCAGGACCAGGACATTGTCAAGGCTGTGCGGGAGGACTGCGGCATTTTCAATGATATCTGCAAGTTCCTGCGCTACCACTCTGCTCCAACATGGGCGAGGTCTTTGGCGCCATCCCTCTCCAGCCTGAAGCCTGGCCGCAATTCATTAGCCTTCTGCATGGTCAGATTGTATGCAATTCTCAAGTGAGATATCGGGCAAGCCGGGTACTTCGTTGAGTGAGATGCCGATTCTATTCTGCGGACGAGTCCGTAGAAAACGCGGGTCTATGTCTGCCTTGCTCATACGCCCCATAACTGGAGGACGTATTTGAATCCCAATGAGTGAGCCTTATGAAAACCATGCATGAACAGGCCGTTGAGCTCATGTAGCGGCATTCTGGCTCTTTACGTCAATGGCGCCATGCAGACTTCATGCAAGTTCAGTCGTGTTGCTTCGTCAGTCCGAGACATCGGCCTTGTAGAAGTTGACGTAGGAGCGGGAAGGGGTTGGACCGCGCTGGCCCTGGTAATGGGAGCCGTTGTGCTTGGATCCATAGGGGTACTGGGCCGGGGAGGAGAGTTGGAAGAAGCACATCTGGCCGATCTTCATGCCTGGCCAGAGTTTGACCGGCAGGGTGCTCACGTTCGACAGCTCCAGGGTGATGTGCCCTTCAAAGCCGGGATCAACGAAACCGGCAGTGGAGTGAGTCAGGATGCCCAGACGGCCCAGGGAGCTCTTACCCTCCAGCCGGGCTGCCAGGGTGGAGTCCAGCTTGACATACTCCCAGGTGGATCCCAGAACGAACTCGCCTGGATGCAAAATCCAGGGTTCGTCCTTTGGCACCTCGAACTGCTCAGTCAGTGCACCCTGGTCCTCTGCGGGATCCACATAGGTGTACTGATGGTTGTTGAAGACCCGGAAGTAGCGGTCCAGGCGCACATCCACGCTGGAGGGCTGAACCATGGCAGGTGTCCACGGGTCCAGATTCAGATGTCCTGCCTGGTGGGCATCCAGGATGTCATGGTCGCTGAGCAACATGCCGAGGTATCTCCTTTAGGCTCGTTCGTCGAGGGTCTCTCCTTGGGCGGGAAACCATCCGAAATCCAGTCTAACCGGCCCTATGCCCGCTTCTGATCTCGCTGGATTCACAGAGAATTCTCAGATAACACTATCGTCGCCATAAGGTAGCTATTCTTTACTATAAATGTCGGCTCAAAAACCGAACGGGCGGCTGACCTCCGTCCGACAACTGATTTCCCTTTCTTCTCTCTCGCCCGGCGATGTTCACGCACCGTCGGGTTCTCTTCATTGTGGGGAAGTATCAGTGTGTCGACGTTTCACGTGAAACCGCACGGCCAATGGCTCGATTGAGCTCGTTAAGGTCTATTGCGGGACGGTCAGGCGTTTGCAAACCCATGAGTCCTGCAAATCAATGAGTCGCTTCGTGCTTGGCTGGGCCGGTCATCTGCCCTTTGGATTTCTGCTTCTCTGGATGTGAGACGAAAGGTTGACGGATACCAAAATGGGATGAAAAGTTTCATGGAGCCGCATTCTGGGACTCCTCTTCTCTGGCGTCTGTATAAGTTGTGTTTTATAGGCAAAGGATTGAAGGTAGGGGCCGACGATATGGAAGAACCCCCGTCAGTTATGGCTATGACGGGGGTTCTCCACCGGGGGGAGGGACGGCGAACTTCTCGCCTTCGGCGGCTGAGGGAAGAGGGGGACTATCACAATGCCGAAAGCAGTCCGAACCCCGCTCCCTCCCCGGTTCGCGCGGCCGGGTGCCGGGTCTGGGCCTGACTCATTCCCAAGACTGGGAAGAGCGGACCGGGCCGTGCAGCTATCCGACCAAGTATGTATGTGTCACACCAGCCTTACTCCTGGGGAGCCTTGGCTGACATGGCCTTGTGGAAGACGGTCACGATGATCAGGGCCAGCAGGGCGGTCAGCGCCATGACCCAGAACATGTTGGCCACCTGAGCCTGGATGCCGGTCTTGACACCCCCCAGAGCATGTGACCCGAATTGGGGATTAGCCATGAGTCCGCTGTAGACAGCCATGCCGATGGAGGCCGAGGTATTCATCATCAGATCCCCAATGCCGATGCCGCGTCCGTTCTGGTCCACGGGCAGGGTGGCCGAGAAGGAATCGTAGAGGGGTGTGTAGGACATGGTGATGCCGGCGATGAAGACCGAAGCCAGCGCAGTCAGGACCCAAAAGCCCGAGGTGAGCGAAAGGGCCGACCCTACGGCTCCGGCGATCATGAGCAGTGCGGACAGGATCAGCATAGGCAGGCGTCCCATGGCGTTCATGATGACTCCGGACAGGCAGCCCACCAGGGTGGCCACGATGTAGACGATTGTCAGGCAGAGGGAGACCTGGCTCAGGGAGATCCCGTAGATCCGGTCGCCGATCACGTTGTAGATGGGCACGCAGGCAAAGTTGAAGAAGTAGAAGACGAAGAGGGCCAGCAGGACAGCCATGTAGGCGCCGTTGGTCACGAACCCTCGGCTCAGGAAGGGGTTGGCGCCCTTCCAGACATAGCCGGCGAAGATCAGGATCAGGACGGCCAGCACCCCCAGCATCCAGGTGGCTGGGAAGGAGAAGTAGACGGCCACGAACCCGGCGATCAGCGCGAACAGGGCGATGCCGAAGACGTCGATGCGCTCACCCTTGATGCCGGTGTCAGGCGTGTACTTGAGCACCGGAGGGATCAGGAGAATGGAGACCAGCGGTACCAGGAAGAGGTAGCGCCAATCGATGGAGGTGATCAGGCCGCCGGCGAAGATGCCCACCGCAGAGGAGGCGTAGTAGACGGCGTTGAAGATACCCAGATAGAAGGCGCGCTCCTTGTCGCTCAGGTATTTCATGGCCATGACCAGGAAGACCGAGCCGGCCACCTGGCCACCCGCTGTCTGGATCATGCGGGCCAGGACCACGGCCCAGAAATTCGATGCGCCGAAGAAGCCCAGGAGGCTGCCGATGATCAGGGCGCCCACGCCGAACAGGGTCATCTTCCGAGGGGAGATGTAGTCGCAGAGGGTTCCGTAGAGCATGCAGACCACGCCCAGGACGATGCCAGGCAGGGTGCTGATCAGCGAGGCGTTGGCGGACATTCCCAAGGAGTCGCCCACGTTCTGGAAGACCAGGTTGAAGGCCTGGATCATCAGTGTGCCCAGCAGGAAGATGGTCAGCAGGGCCGGCAGGGCCCGCTTAGTGCTGCGGCGGTTTTCATCAACGGTCGCTTCGGTAGTCTCGGTGGTGATGGATTCGCTCATGACTGCCGTCTTTCTAACGTTCGTTCTCGGTCTTGCGCACCAGGGTCAGAAGCCTGTCCATGAAGCGCCGGGTGAACCGCTCGGTGTCGATCGACAGGGCAACCTTGGTGTTCTTGACTGTGTCCAGGAGCCTGCTGGGGTCACCGATGGTACGGGCCCGCTGTGGTCCTTCGGTCTCGACCATCAGGTTGGTGGCGAAGGTGGTGACCAGGCTGGGGTCGATGGCTACGGCGGCGGCCAGGGGGTCGTGCAGGTTGCAGCCCCCCAGGTAGACCCCGCTCTCTTTTTCGCTGATGTCGATGTAGTAGTCGGTCATGTCTGCCAGGAAGCGGCCGGCGCTGGTGCCTGTGGCGCGCAGGGCCTCGGTGTCCTCGCGGCTCATCAGAGCCTGGGTGGTCACGTCCAGACCAACCATGGTGATGTCTGCGGTGGTGGCGAAGACCCGGTTGGCTGCCTCAGGATCCTGGTTGATGTTGGCTTCTGCGAAGGGTCCCACGTTGCCAGGCTGGGTCAGAGTGCCGCCCATCATAACAATGCTGATGCGGTCGACGATGTCGGGGGCCTTTTCCAGGGCGGCGGCGATGGTGGTCAGGGCGCCGGTGGGCACCACGGCCAGCTCGCCCTTGGGGTAACGGCGGACTGCGTCGATGATGAAGTCCACCGAGCTCTGCTGGCTGGCCTGCCGATCGGTCTGTGCTGGGATTTCAACATTTCCAGTGCCGTTGGCCCCGTGGAAGATCTCGGAGTCCGGCGGAACGCTGAAGGAGTCGGTCGTGCTGGGGTGGTCGATCCCCTTGAAGACGGGGATATCCTCCCTGCCGTACATGGCCAGCAGCCGCAGATCGTTGTCGACGCCTTGGTCGAGCACCACGTTGCCGTAGGTGCCGGTGATCCCGATCAGTTCGGCATCCGGGGAACCCAGGACGTAGGACAAAGCCAGCGTGTCATCGATGCCAGTGTCCAGATCCAGAATGATCTTGCGGACGGTTTCCTTACTTGCTGACACGTTGGTCTCCTTCCCAGAAGGATGGGCAGCACCAACCTTCTGCTTACCTATGTCGTGCCTTCCCTAGGCTGATTCGTTACTGCTGTGAAACAAACAACCTGTTTGATGTAACGTTTCATCAAACTGTACGGAGCTAAACTACCCGCGGCTTGGAGGCTTGTCAAAGTGCGTCGTGGTGTGTTCGCCATCAGGGCAGAGACCTGCGATCTATCGGTGGTGTCTGCGGCAGCGGGTCTTTTGCCGATTTTCCTTGCAGCCGACGATAATGAGGGTATGACTTTAGCGACTCCTGAACGGTATGTGGCGATGCTCGATGCGGCCAGACGGGGGTCCTACGCCTATCCCGCCATCAATGTGACCAGCACGCAGACTCTGAACGCGGCCCTGCAGGGATTGGATAACGCTCAGTCCGACGGGATCATCCAGGTCTCGGTGGGAGGTGCCGCCTACCTCTCCGGACAGCGCCTGGCCGACCGGGTGGTTGGTTCCATCGCCTTTGCCAGATTCGCCCATGAGGTGATCGCCCGCTATCCGAGCATCACCGTGGCCCTGCATACGGACCACTGTGCCCCGAAGTACCTGGACGAATGGGTTCGGCCTCTGCTGGCCTACGAGAAGGACCAGGTGGCCCACGGTCAGGATCCACTCTTCCAGTCGCACATGTGGGACGGTTCCAGCCTGTCTCTGCGGGAGAATTTGGCCACGGCGGCAGAGCTGCTGGAGCAGTCCCGGGCCGCCCACACCATTCTGGAGATCGAGGTAGGCACTGTCGGTGGCGAGGAGGATGGTCATTCGGCCGCTATCGACCAGCGGCTCTATTCCTCGCCCGAGGACGGTCTCAAGGTGGTTGATGCCCTGGGTCTGGGCGAGCGCGGCCACTACATGGTGGCCTTCACCTTCGGTAACGTGCACGGATCCTACAAGCCCGGTGTGGTCAAACTGAGGCCCGACCTGCTGGGGCAGATCCAGGCCAGGACCGCTAGAGCCGTATCCGAGGGAGAGGTTGGCGGCATACCCTCCCCGGGTTCCCCTGCCGATAAGCCCTTCCTTTTGGTCTTCCATGGTGGTTCTGGTTCGCAGCCGGAGGAGATCGCCTCCGCCGTCGCTCATGGCGTGGTCAAGATGAATGTGGATACCGACACCCAGTACGCCTTCACCAGGGCCGCGGCAGGGCACATGTTCGCTAATTACGACAAGGTCCTCAAAGTGGATGGAGAGGTCGGCGACAAGAGCGAGTACGACCCCCGTTCCTGGGGACGCCAGGCCGAGGACGGGATGGCGGCTCGTGTAGTCGAGGCCTGCCAGCAGTTGGGCAGCGCGGGACGTGCCATGAGATGACTGACAACCGGCCGTACCAGGAGGATCTTGCGGGCGTGGAAGCCACGATTGGCTGCTGAGCCCGTTCAGGCCTTATGGTGCCTGGGTCGGTCGGTCTTGCGCTCCATACGTAGGGTTAGGCTCGTCTATGGATGGTCTGCCGTCATTTCCTTGGATGGCGACCAGTGGATAAGGAGCATCGTATGCCTGGAATCGTGATCGTTGGGGCCCAGTGGGGCGACGAGGGCAAGGGCAAGGCAACGGATCTGATCGGCGAGCATATGGACTATGTCGCCAGGTTCAACGGGGGCAACAATGCCGGCCATACCGTGGTCGTGGGCGACCAGGAGTACGCCCTCCACCTCCTGCCCTCGGGGATCATTCACCCGGCCATCATTCCGGTCATCGGCAACGGCGTCGTGGTCGACCCGGCCGCCCTCTTCGAGGAGATCGACGGGCTCCAGTCCCGCGGCGTGGACTGCAGCCGGTTGAGGATCAGCGAGTCTGCGCACGTCATCGCCCCCTACGACCGGACCCTGGATAAGGTGACCGAACGCTTCCTGGGCAAGCGCAAAATCGGTACCACCGGTCGTGGCATCGGCCCGGCTTACGCCGACAAGATCAACCGTGTGGGTATCCGCGTGCATGACCTCTTCAACACCGACCACCTGCGCGACAAGGTCGAGGCCAGCCTCCACCAGAAGAACCAGATGCTGGTCAAGCTCTACAACCGTCGTGCCATCGACGTCGATGCCACTGTGGACGAACTGAGCGAATACGCGGATCGCCTGCGCCCCTACGTGGCCAACACCTCGCTCATCCTCAATAATGCCCTTGACCGGGGCAGGAACGTCCTCTTCGAGGGCGGCCAGGCCACCATGCTGGACGTGGACCACGGTACCTACCCCTTCGTCACCTCTTCGAACTGCACGGCCGGCGGTGCCTGCACCGGAACCGGGGTCGGCCCCACCAAGATAGATCGTGTGGTCGGCGTGGCCAAGGCCTATGTGACCCGCGTGGGTGAGGGGCCCTTCCCCACCGAGCTCGACAATGAGCAGGGCGAATGGCTCCGTAAGCAGGGCCATGAGTTCGGGGTCACCACCGGTCGCCCCCGCCGTTGCGGCTGGTTCGATGCCCTGGTGGCCCGCTATGCGGTCCAGATCAACGGCTTGACCGACATCGTCCTGACTAAGCTGGATGTCCTTTCCGGGCTGGAGACCATCCCCGTCTGTGTCGGCTATGACGTGACCGGGGCCGACGGTTCCCGGGTCCGTGTCAATGAAATGCCTACCGACCAGGCTGAATTCCAGTCCGCCCAGCCGGTCTACGAGGAGCTGCCGGGCTGGGGTGAGGACATCTCCGGAGCTCGCAGTTTCGAGGAGTTCCCCGTCAAGGCCAAGGACTACGTCCACCGCCTGGAGGATATCTCCGGCTGCCGCATCTCGGCCATCGGCTCGGGCCCCGGCCGCGACCAGATCGTTCAGATCCACTCCCTGACGGACTGACGAATTCGTCAGTGTCGTGTAGTGTCCTTGGCTTGTAGGATGCTTGTAAAATCGATTTTATAAAATATCCCGAGTGGCCCTGCAGGCGTTGTAAGGAGAAATCGTGGATAACAAGGTTCAGCTCATCGCCTATGCGGATCGTTTCGGGGACGGCACTCTGGCGTCCTTGACTGAAATGCTGCGAACCAGGTTCGATGGTGTTTATTGCGGCGTTCACATATTGCCTTTTTTCACCCCGTACGATGGCGCGGATGCCGGCTTCGATCCAATCGATCACACCAAGGTGGATTCGCGTCTCGGGTCCTGGGAGGACGTTAGGGACCTTAGTCGCACCCATGGGGTCATGGTGGACACCATTGTCAACCACATGTCATGGGAATCCAGAGAATTCCAGGATGTCATGCGCCGGGGCGAGGCAAGCCTTTACCACAATATGTTCCTAACCATGTCTTCTGTCTTCCCGGAAGGTGCTTCGGAAGAAGATTTGGCGGGTATTTACCGTCCTCGTCCGGGTTTGCCCTTTACCCAGTACGACTGGGCGGGAAAAACGAGATTGGTCTGGACCACTTTCACCCCACAGCAGGTCGACATTGACACCGGGACTGAGCAGGGGTGGAACTATATCATATCGATTCTCGACAGGCTGGCAGAAAGTCGTGTACGGTACATCCGTCTAGATGCTGTCGGTTATGGAGCCAAACAAGCCGGCACCAGCTGTTTCATGACTCCAAAGACCTTCGAACTGATCGGGGCCATCAAGCAGGAGGCTGGGAAGCGCGGTCTGGAAACCCTGATTGAGGTTCATTCCTATTACAAGAAGCAGATTGAAATAGCTGCTAAAGTCGATCGGGTCTACGACTTCGCTTTACCGGCTCTCCTCCTTCACTCGATTTATACGGGTGATTTGGAAGCACTGACTCATTGGGTAAGCGTGCGGCCGGACAATTCTGTCAATGTTCTGGATACACACGACGGTATCGGCGTCATCGACATCGGCTCTGATCAGATGGATAGGAGCCGTAAGGGGCTGGTTAATGATGACGAGGTCGATGCTCTGGTACGAAATATCCATCGGAGAACGGCTGGTCAGTCGCAAGAGGCTACGGGAGCTGCAGCTAGCAATCTGGACCTTTATCAGGTTAACTCCACCTACTACTCGGCCCTGGGATGCAACGATCGTCTCTATCTGGCGGCCCGAGCTGTGCAGTTCTTCCTACCCGGGGTTCCTCAGGTCTATTACGTCGGTGCTCTGGCGGGAGTGAATGATATGGGTCTTCTCAAACGGACTGGCAACGGGAGGGACATCAACCGGCACGTCTTCCCGGTCAAGGAGATAGACCAAGCCCTTAAGCGTCCCGTAGTCCACGCTCTTAATGCTCTGTGCAGACTGCGTAATCAGCTGGATGCCTTTGATGGTGACTTTTCATACGAATTGGTTGACAGGGGCCCTCTCCTCCTAAGATGGGAGGGAGAAACAAGCAGGATTCAACTGACCTTTGACCCTACAAAAGGAACCAACCCGGAGGATGTCATCTCCGTGGCTGAGCTGGATTGGGAGAGCAGGACAGGGCGTTATCACAGCTCGGATCTGCTCCAGGATCCACCTATAATCGTCTGATAGACCTGATGTCCTGTCTGTCAGTGCACTTGATGTGCAGGTCCGATGGTTTCCCGTAAAATGAGCGAAGTCGGCGCAATCAATCTTGGTTGGTCCAGTTCCTCTCCGCGGGCCAGTTTCACAGCCATCTCACCAGCGGTCTTCCCGTACTCGTCAGGTCGGTGTCTGATTGTTGAGATGCCAAGTGAGGCTGCCATTTCGCGGTCGTCGAAGCCCACGACGGAGATGTCGTTTGGAACGCGCACGCCGTAGCGTCGTAATTCGTGCACCAGGCTGATGGCCACTTCATCGCTGATACAGCATACAGCAGTTGGTTGGGGGTCTAAGGCGAGTATGGCACTGACTGCGACGCTGCCTGCCTCCTGGCTGTGGGGAACCGGAATCTCATAATCCTCTCGATGGGTAATGCCGGCAGCCCGGAGTCCTTGGCGGTACCCCTCGATTCGCTGGTCGGCATCCCAGACGAAATCCTCGTTGATTGGGGTTGTCTGGATGAAGGCGATGCGTTTATGCCCCATGACAGAGAGGCGATAGACTAGGTCCCTCAGCGTGGATACCTCATCCACGCCAATAGATGCCATGCTATATCGGTCATTAAGGTGCATGGTATTGACACCCACTATGGGAACTCCTACATCACGCAAAGACCGACCCTCGTTCTCGGTAGGAGCAAATGACGAGATGATGACAGCATCCGTGTTGCGCTTGATGGGCATCGAGGAAAAGAAATCAGTACGTTGCTTTTGGTCTGCAACTCGGTAGAAGAGCAAATCATAACCGTCATTACTCAGGGCGGAGTAGACCCCCTCTGCCAATTCGGAGCTGTACCACCCCGACATCCTGTTGCCAACGATCAGAGCAATCCGCCCTGTTTTACCACTCCTGAGTCTTGAGGCCTCCTTGGATGCTGTGAAACCAAGCTGTTCACTGGCTTCGAAAATCTTGTCTCTGGTGTGATCCGAGACCCTATCCTTACCGTGAAGTGCACGAGAGACTGTCGATGGTGAGACGCCTGCCTTTTTGGCGACATCGTAAATGGTCGGTTCTCGCATGCATGTGCCTCTGTTGTAGTTACCTCGGAACACAACCGATTTTACAGCATGGTGTAAGGCGTCATCGCTGTCGGATTAATGAAGTGGGCAAGAGAGCATTCATCCCACTGCTAGCGTGCCTTAGATTTATGGAATCAAAACGATTTGACAAGAAGCAAATATGATTTATATACTATGTGCAACCGATATTATCCAATAGATGTATTTGAGAGGAACTTAGGATTAAAACTTTGTATTTAAGCTAATAATATCGGTTGCACCTGTTCATCGAAGAAGTGAACATTAGTACGACAGGAGAAAAGATGCAATTGCACTTTAGACATGGGGCAGCGGTGCTGCTGTCCGCCGGACTCGCTCTTTCGCTTGTGGCCTGTGGGCCCGGGGGATCGAACAAGCAGGCAGCTAGTAATGACCCTGAGTCTGTCAGCACAGATTTGGGTGATAAGACATACAGTCTGACTCTCTGGGATGGTGCAGGACTGAAGACCATAGACGATGCCTTGATTAAGGGATTTGTCAAGAAGCATCCAAAAATCACGATCAAGGCCCATTACGATCCCGACAATGTCACTTCCCAGAATGGTCCCCGACTTATCGCATCCAAGGATGCGCCTGATATAGCTAGAGTCACAGATGTCAACAGCGCAGTCCGTGGCAAACATGTCATCTCTCTTGAGCCTTATGTTCAAGCATACGGCTGGAAGGTTCCTCGGGCGCAGACCCAGTTGTATCGCGCTGATAGTGCAGGCAGGGTAGGCAAGGGCAACCTGTACGCACTGCCCAACTCCTATTCAGTGGCCGGCATGTATGTCAATACCAAATTGTTGAAGAAGTCGGGCATTGAAAAGGTGCCGGTAACCATGAGTGATTTTGAATCAGACATGGCTAAGGTCAAGGGTTCTGGGGAGATTCCCGTGATGATCAACGGGAAGGATGGGGGACTTTCCACTATTTTCCAGGCGATGATGGTCAATGATGACTCGTTGAAAACAGTTACCGATTGGATTCTGCAGAAGGATGGGGCCACCTTTGAGACCAAGGGGGCCAAGAAGGCCGCTGAACGAATCCAGGCTTGGAGCAAGAAAGAGTACTTCCCCTCGGATGTCAATGCCATCGATGGTTCATCCGCATTGAACAGGTTCGCGAGCGGCCAGGGCGTTTTTTTCCCCAGTGGGAATTGGAACCTGGATCAGATGAATGATTCCTTAGGTGGAGATGTCCGGTTCGTTCCGTTCCCTGCCAATTCGGCGGATCAGAAACCCAACATTGCGGCCAATGGAGGAAGTTTCTTCGGCATTCCGACGAATTCTACCAAGAAGGATGCGGCAGCTTGCTTCCTTGATTACACGCAGAGCGATGAGGCGCGTCAGATAGTGGCCGAGGTCAGTGGTTACTTCCCCAAGACCGTGAAGGGACAGTCCCTGCCCAAAGCCAGGAATGACCTGCAGAAGAGCATGTTTGATTCTTATCAGAACGTTTTCGAGTCTGGGAACTCCACGGATTTCATCAACAATGCCACGGCCGGTCTCCAAGCTAGCGCCCTCGTGCCCAACTTCCAGCTTTTGGTGGATGGCAGCATCTCGCCTGAGCAATTCACTCAAAACGTTCAAAATGAATACAAGCAAGAGGTCATGCAGTGAGTAAATTCGCCAAGATTAAGGCGGGCGCGAAGCGAAGTCACTCGGCTGTCGCACGCCCCGCCAGGGGAGGTGGGCATAGGCACCAGGCGGGCCTGACACTGGTCGGTTGGCTCTTCCTGTTGCCCGGCCTTGCTTTCTATCTGGTTTTCGTTTTCTGGCCCATTCTTCAAACGGCTTGGTACTCCTTCTATAGCTGGAATGGGGTTGATGCCAGCACATGGGTTGGGCTCGATAACTTCATTCGGGTTTTTAGCGACCCGGTACTGAGGGGGAGTATTGGGCACTCTTTCTATCTGATCATCTTTTTTGCTCTGATTCCTGTGGTACTCGGGATTATTCTGGCCTCACTGATACGCGATGTACAGAACAAGACAGCCAGTACGGTGGCGCAGGTCTGCATGTTCCTGCCCAGGGTTATTCCGGGTGCTGCGGCAGGTGTGGCTTGGTCTTGGATGCTTGCCCAGGATGGCATCGTCAATCAGATGCTTAAGGCTATAGGGCTTGGATCACACGCTACTGCATGGCTGGGAAACCAAAGTACGGCTCTCAATGCTGTCGGTGTTATCGGATTCTGGCTTCAATTGGGTTTTTGCATTGTCCTTCTCTCGGCCGGCATTGGCAGTATCAATAAATCTCTATATGAAGCGGCCAGCATTGATGGGGCCGGCTGGTGGAGTCAGCTTTGGCATATTACCCTGCCCGGTCTCCGCGGCCAGATCGCCATTTGCCTGACTATGACCATTGTTGCGGCTCTGGCAAGTTTTGATGTCGTTTTCATGGCGACCCAGGGAGGCCCCGGCTATTCGACGATGGTCCCAGGAGTTATGGTCTATCGACTGGCCTTCACCCAGAACAAGGTAGGGCTGGCTTCTGCTTTGGCCTTGGTGCTCATGGCCTTGGTCTTGCTTGTGGTCGGGCCCTTGCAGCGTCTGGTGCAAGGTGGACGGGAGGAAGAAGCATGAAGCAGTCCTTGACTGTTCGAGTCCTGGGGAATCTGACCTTGGCAGTAACGGTTATCTTCTGTATCCTTCCCTTCGTCAGTATGCTTTCGGCTGCCTTACAACCTCAAGGTTCCATGCCCTATGGGATTCAGTTCACAGCTCATCCTCACTGGGAGAATTTTGTAGCTGCGTGGAAAGTCGCCAATATCACCCCTCTGCTGGTTTCCAGTGTGATTCTGGTGGTGGCTGTGGTTCCGGTGACCCTCCTCTGCAGTGCCATGGGTGGGTATGCGTTGGGTTCTCTGCACGTAGCTGGTGGTTGGGTTGCCTATGCTCTTCTCTTTGTCGGTTTGACACTGCCATTCGAAGTTCTTGTGACGCCTCTATATTATGAAATTCAGTCGATGGGGTTGCTTAATACTCGGTTGGCCATGATCTTGCCGATGATCGGTCTTAATATGCCGTTCGGCATCATTTGGATGCGATCTTACTTCGCCCAGATGCCCCGCGACTTGATTGAAGCCGCCAGCCTCGATGGTGCCAGCCAGTTGCGTATATTCCGGAGTATCCAGTTGCCTTTAGTCATTCCTGCCATATCATCACTGGGAATACTGACTTTTCTGTCCACTTGGAATCAGTTCCTATTGGCTGTGGTGCTCATCGATGATCCGACCAAACGCACAATGGCTGGGGCCCTCCAAAGCTTTGTGGGACAGTACTCGACCGATATTGTCCTACTTAATGCGGGTTCTCTGCTCATCATGGCGCCAACCATGATTCTCTTCATATTCCTGCAGAAATATTTCATACGCGCAATGCTGGAAGGCTCAGTAAAGGAGTAATTAATGATCGACAATATGCTGGACCCTGACTGGTGGAGGAATGCCGTCGTCTATCAGATCTATCCCCGGTCCTTCCGAGATGCTAACGGCGACGGGATCGGTGACCTGCAAGGTGTGAGGTCTGGGTTGCCCTACCTTGTCAATTTAGGCATCGATGCCATATGGTTGACTCCTTTCTATCCTTCGCCGTTGGTCGATGGTGGCTATGATGTGACTGATTACCGAAATGTGGATTCGCGGCTAGGGACCATGGAAGATTTTGATGCCCTCGTACACGATGCGCATGACTTAGGAATCAAGGTGATTGTGGACATTGTCCCTAATCATTGCTCTGACCAGCATCCCTGGTTCAAGCAGGCCCTGAAAGAGGGCCCTGATTCACTGATGCGTCAGCGATTTGTTTTCCGAAAAGGTAAGGGGCCGGATGGTAGTCTGCCGCCGACTAACTGGCTTTCAGGGGTTGGCGGTAGTGCATGGGAACCATGCGGGGATGGATGGTACTACCTTCATATCTTCACCAAGGAGCAGCCTGATTTCAATTGGGAAAACGAAGAAGTCAGGAAGGACTTTTTGAAGACCCTAACTTTCTGGAGCGACCATGGGGTCGACGGATTCCGCATTGATGTGTCGCATGGTTTGGCCAAGGATTTGAGTGAGCCTTTGCGCGACAGGCCTGACCCTGCTAATCCGGAACCCATGTCGGATAAGGGCGATGACCCACTGTACGATCGTGACGAGGTTCATGACATCTACCGGGAATGGCGCAAGGTTTTCAACCGGTATGATCCACCACGTATGGCCATAGGTGAATCTTGGACTCCGATTACAGAGCGAGTATACGACTATGCCCGGCCTGACGAGCTTGGATCCGTATTTGATTTCTCGCTGTCAAAGTGCGATTGGGATAGACGGGAGTATCAGGAAGCGATTCAGCGAACATGGAACGGTTTCCGTCGTGTCGGCAGTACTCCGAGTTGGGTGCTGGGTAATCATGACGTGCCTCGTGTGGCGTCGCGTCTTGCTTTGCCAAAAGGGGCGGATGCGGTTGACTGGGTGGCTTCCAACGGTACCCGGCCAGTCATCGATCAGACCGTGGGTGAGGCCCGTGCGTGTGCAGCGGGAATGCTTCTCCTAGCACTGCCGGGAACTGCATACATATATCAAGGTGATGAATTGGGGTTGCCGGAGGATTTGGAAATCAAGGAAGAGGATATCCAGGATCCCAGCTGGGAACGTTCAGGTCATAAGGTCAAAGGACGTGATGGGTGCAGGGTTCCGCTTCCCTGGACGACTTCGAAGGAATATGCTTATGGATTCAGTGCCGCTGAGGGTGTCCGGCCCTGGTTGCCTCAGCCGGATTGGTTTGCGAACTATGCGGTTCAGGCTGAAGACGGGCGGCCGAAATCACCCCTGGAATTATATAAAAAGGCTCTCAAACTTCGGCGTCGGTGGGTGGTCGCAGAAGGGGGAACCACGATGAAAATCGTGGAGGGTGGTGATCCAGGAGTTCTGCATATCAGACTCTCAACGGGGTTGCATTGCCTGCTGAACTTTGGCCCAGGTGCCGTTGGGCTGGGTATCGATGGGAAGATTATTCTGCGTAGTAACGAAGCCTGCGAAGGTGCCCAAAAGGATACTTTGCCTGAAAATGCCTGTCTCTGGTTCGTGGAACATAACTGAATACAGTTCGCCCCCCCCCCCCCGTTTATTGAGTGCATACAATTTGATGGTATGAAGGCAGGATACGACACATTCCTCGGCTCTGCAGGCCGAGGGAAGCGTGCTGGGACGTGGCTGAGATCAGGATGCAACCCTGTTTCCATGCCCCACCTGACCGCCTTCCCGGAGGCGTTGGGGACCGGCATCATCATCAACACCGCCAAGCCTGTCGGATCAGGGCTCAGAGCCAGGATGGGCCACCTGATCGAGGCCTATGAATCGACCCTGTCCAGGTTCCGGGATGATTCGATTCCGGCAGCCATGGCCGAGTCTGATCGGGGCGGAAGCTTCGATTTCCCCGAATACTGCCAGGGTCTGTTCGACCTGTATGACTGCTTGTATGTCGCCACCGGGGGCGCCTTGGATCCTGCTGTGGGCGCCGACCTGGTCCGTCTGGGCTATGGCAGGGATATGACCTTCCGCATGAGTGCCGATGCAGTCGACCATCTCGGCAGGATTCGGGGCAGGGCCACCTGGGGCGATGAGGTTGAACGTGTGGGTACGACCCTGAGGACCACGGGGTCGGTCCAGCTGGACTTCGGGGCCCTGGGCAAAGGGTATCTGGTCGACCTCTTGGCCGGTATTCTGGAGCATGCCCAAGGCTCCTACCGGGTCGGGGACTATCTGATTGACGCCGGCGGCGACATGAGGATCCATGCTCCCAAGGCCGTTTCCATCGCCATGGAGGACCCGGATGATCTGACCAAGGCGGTTGGGTTGGTTTCCATGGTATCGGGGTCCCTCTGTGCCTCGGCCCCCAGCAGACGGCGGTGGACCGCTCCTCGCAAGGACGGGGCGGCGGGCGGTTTGATGGTCCTTCACCACATTGTCAACGCTATTGATGGCTGGCCGGTCCGTCGGGTCGAGGCCACCTGGGTGGTGGTTGGCCGGGACGGGAACGATGGCGAACAGGGCGCGGGGGCATCGATATGTAATCAGGGGCAATGCTCGCCGGAGCGCTCGGGACGGGATTGGACCCCGGATCGTGTTCCGAGGAAGGGCAAGAATCCGGGCAAGGGCAAGGATGGTCGTTTGGCGGATTTGTACCCGACCGCCCTGGCAGACGGCTTATCGACGGCCCTCTTCCTGGTTGATGCCAATGACCTGGCCGAGCACTTTTCCTTCGCCTGTGCGACGATTGACGACAATCGTCGGGCCGTGGTCTCCAGGGGCTTTCCGGGAACTATCTTCACGGGCTGAGATCGTGGACCGTGCTTTAGAACCGGTTCCCTGTCTTGATCGGCAAGGCATGATCCGCGGCAAGACTGATTCTCGGACATCGGAAACTTGGCCCGGCTTGAATTGTCGGCCCATCAATGGACCAGTTCGTCCATATATTGGATGCATAGTCCGGTCGGGTGATTACCCGGGCCTAAGGTCAGAACCAATCCGGATGCAGGACGCATTCGAAGGGAAGACTGCGAGAGGAGGTTCGCCGCGATGACAAGGAAATTGAGCACAGGTCGATTCGGTACTGTGTCCGCACGAATTATTAGCCCGTCTTCGTTGGCGGACTGATTCGGCAATCCTCATATTGTTCGACCCCGCCAGAAGGCAGGGTTGAACGAGCATCGCTTCATTTCACCAGACCCTGCCAACGGCGGGGTCTTCCGCAATGGTTCGGTTCCGTGGCTTCAGGCCAGGAGCCGACCGGGAGAAGGAGATGAAGTGATGACGGCAAGTGATACCGACGCCGGCTCTTTGGCCGGTGACGAAACCAAACAAGCCGGTCGGCCGCGCCAGGTCACCCGTAGCTCGGTCCGCATGGTCATAGGGGCATCCATGGTGGGTACCGCCATTGAGTTCTACGACTTCTATGCCTACGGGACCGCCTCGGCCAACTACTTCCCCAAGCTCTTCTTCCCCAAGACGGACCCGACCGTGGCCCTCCTGGCCTCACTGCTCACCTTCGCCATCGCATTCATCGCCAGACCCCTGGGGTCCCTGATCTTCGGCCATTTCGGCGACAGGCGGGGCCGCAAGACCACCCTGGTGGTCTCCCTCCTGACCATGGGCTGTTCAACCGTCCTGATTGGCGTCCTGCCCACCTACGCCACCTGGGGCCTCTGGGCCGTCGTGGTCCTCTGCCTTTGCCGGTTCGTCCAGGGTATCGGCCTGGGCGGTGAATGGTCGGGTGCGGCCCTGGTGGCCACCGAGAACGCCCCCGAGGGCAAGCGCGCCCTCTACGGGTCTTTCCCGGAGCTGGGTGCCCCGATCGGCTTCTTCCTGGCCAACGGGACCTACTTCCTCCTGGAGATGTTCTGCACGTCTGAGCAGATGCTGACCTGGGGATGGCGCGTACCCTTCCTTCTCTCCGCAATCCTGGTCCTGGTAGGCCTGGCCGTCCGCGTCTCCATGCAGGAGACCCCGATCTTCCAGATGGCCCTGGACCAGAAGAAGGTCGTCAAGACCCCCCTGGTCGAGGTGTTCCGCAAGAGCTGGCGCCAAGTGCTCCAGGCCACCTTCCTGGTCGCCGTCACCTACACCCTCTTCTACACCCTGGCCACCTGGTCCCTGGCCTACGGCACCAAGCCCAGGTCTCAGGGCGGTGGCGGCCTGGGCTTCAGCAACCAGGAATACCTCCTCATGCTGATGGTCTCCATCGTCGTCTTCGCCCTCTTCATCGTGCTCTCCTGCGTCTACGCCGACCGGATCGGCAGGCGTCGGGTCCTGGTGGGCAGCTCGGTCATGCTGGTGGTCTTCAGCCTGGCCTTCCCCTACCTGCTCATGGATCACCACAACACCTTCCAGGTCATGGTCTTCCTCTGCGTCGGCTTCGCCCTCATGGGCATGGCTTTCGGCCCGATCGGCGCCTTCCTCCCCGAACTTTTCGACGCCAACGTCAGGTACTCGGGCTCCGGCATCGGCTACAACCTGGCGGCCATAGTCGGTGCGGCCTTCGTGCCCACCGTCGCCACCTGGCTTTCTTCCCACTGGGGTGTGCGCTCGGTCGGCTTGTACCTGGCCGTCATGGCGGTCTGCTGTCTGGTGGCGGTCCTGACCTGCCACGAGACCAGGGATGTGGACTTCACCAAGTGACCGCAGCCCAAGACCTGTCACGGTAGTGATTTCGGATGTACCCGGCTGAGGATGGAGGTGGTTCCCGGCCTGTATGCAGGGTTGGCAACCTGTCGGTGTCCAAACAATGAGTCGCGGAATGCTCGCCTGGCCACGCCACGAGTATGGTTGGAGACAAAGAAGCAGTATCCGTCAATCGACCTGGGCAAAGGACAAAATCCGGAGCCGGAGTTGATGAGCAACGTCCGCTGAACAAGAGCTGATCAAATAGTAAGTAATGCGTCACGATCCCTGGCCGCACTTTATGGACCGGCAGGACCGTTTAAAAAGGAGTAAAGATAATGGCAGCACAGATCTGGTATGAGAAGGATGGGGATCTCTCGGTTCTGCAGGGCAAGAAGGTGGCCATCATCGGCTACGGTTCCCAAGGACATGCTCATGCGCTGAACCTGCGCGATTCCGGTGTTGACGTAGTGGTCGGTCTGCGCGCCGGCTCCAAGTCGGTCGAGTTCGCCAAGGAGCAGGGTCTGGAGGTCAAGACCGTGGCGGAGGCCACCAAGGAAGCCGACATCGTCATGATCCTGGCCCCCGATCAGTACCAGCGCACCATCTGGCGTGATGACATCGAGCCCAACATCAAGGAGGGCGCCGCTGTCGGCTTCGCCCACGGGTTCAACATCCATTACGGATACATCAAGCCCAGCGCCGATCATCCCGTCTTCATGGTGGCCCCCAAGGGTCCGGGCCATATCGTCCGCCGTGAGTATGTCGCTGGTCGTGGCGTGCCGGTGGTCGTGGCCGTGGAACAGGATCCGCGCGGCGACGCCTGGGACATCACCCTGGCCTACGCCAAGGCTCTGGGCGCCCTGCGCGCCGGCGCCATCAAGACCACCTTCAAGGAAGAGACCGAGACCGACCTCTTCGGTGAGCAGGATGTGCTCATGGGTGGTGTCAACCACCTGGTCGAGGCTGGCTTCGAGGTGCTGACCGAGGCTGGCTACCAGCCCGAGATCGCCTACTTCGAGGTCTGCCACGAGCTCAAGATGCTGGTCGACCTGATGAACGAGGGTGGCCTGAACAAGGCCCGCTGGTCCTGCTCCGACACCGCCCAGTACGGCGATTTCACCTCCACCGTGGTGGATGAGTCCACCAAGGACAGGATGCGTCACCAGCTGCAGCGCATTCAGGACGGCTCCTTCGCCAAGGAGTTCATTGACGACCAGGATGCCGGCGCCCCCAAGTTCAAGGAGCTCCAGGAGAAGTTCTCCCACGAGAAGATCGAGGAGGTCGGCCCCAAGCTGCGCGCCATGTTCTCCTGGAACAAGGACGTCAAGGATGCCGATGAGGCCCAGTCCTTCACCGGCAAGATCGCCCGCTCCCAGGTGCAGTGACCTCTAGGTTCTGAGCATCAGCTGCCATTTTCCTGGCATCGCCGCAGACCAGCATTCGATATGAATCCGGTCTGCGGCGTTTTTTTTTTATTTGAGGCATCGGGGTTCAGCGTCGAGCCCCAGTTGCATGGTTCCTCGATCCGTACGGTAGGGGAATGCCTGCTGTTCGTATTCGCTAATACTGAGAATCTATTGTTATTGAATCGTTATTCTTTTCAGGGACAGTGGCTAATCGCAGATGCCAGAATGGATTTTGGCATAGGTGCTGACGTGATGATCAATCATGAGTCATGACCCATCTATGAATACTTGTCGTGTCGGCTCAAGGGTAGTCATCGAAGCCAAGCCAGTAGTCGGCATGACACTGCAGGCGGGATTGTGGTATCCCGATGAGCCAAAGGTGGTGGAGTGCATGAAAAAAATGAAAACATTGGTGTCGGTCATGGTGACCCTGCCGATGTTGCTGTCCTTCGCGGGAGGTACGGCATACGCCCTTGAGCGTCCTGAGGCACAAGGGCAGGAAACCAGATCACTGACCCCGGTTGCCTCCTATGACTTTAGCCAGGGAAACTTATCGGATTCAGTCAATGGCTATGCCATGACTCTTCACGGCGGGGCATCCATTGGGGCCTTCGGAGACCGAAACGGAAACGAGGCCCTGAATCTGCAGAACGGTCAGTCGGATGCTTCAAAAAACGTTCAATATGCTCAGCTGCCTTCGGAGATCTTCGGATCAATAGGCAACGAGGCGACCATCGACTTCGCTGCCAAGTCGAGGCATGCCGACGATGGCAATTACTTCTCGCTGGCTATCGGCAAAGATGCTTCGCATTACCTTTTCTTCTATCTGAGCAAGACCAGCGCCAAATTGGCTGTTGCGGACAATGGCTGGCACAATGAGCCCTCTTTCAAGGAGCAGCTCGACAACAATGACGGAATCTGGCACGACTTCCGAATCATCATCAAGGATGATTCCATGGCCCTGCTCAGGGACAACAAGTTGGTGGGAATCAAGGCCAAGACCGGTATCAAGCTCTCCGATCTGGGGGGCTCCACCACCTACATCGGCAGATCCTTCTATCAGGGGGATGCGTACTGGAATGGCGCTATTGATGACCTGAAGATCTACAAGGGGGCCGATCTGGTCATGCCGACTGGGATAACCGTGACCGGAACCGGCCTGGTGAACGGATCCCTGGCCTTGACGGAGAACGATGAGCGGCAGCTGACCGCAACAATCACGCCTGAGAATGCCATCAGCCAGGAGGTGAGCTGGGCCTCGTCCAATCCCTCTGTAGCCACGGTCGATGCCAAGGGCAAGGTCAAGGCTGTGAAGGCTGGAACCAGCACCATTACCGCCACCAGCCGGGCTGGCAGACTGGTCAGTTCAGTCGACGTAACCGTCAAACCCTTGGATCCGGAAACGGCCGCCCAAGATGATGTGGATGCTCTGATCACTGGGATTCCGTCTCAGGCGACAGGGAACCTGCCTTTGCTGGCCAAGGGACCCAGACATGATGTTGATGTCACCTGGACCTCTTCCGATCCCGGTCGCATCAGTCCGACAGACGGCAATTACCGGGCACCAGCCAATGGTGCAGCCGACCCTTATCGGGGCGCCGGAATCGTCACCCGACCCTCTTATGGGCAGGGCGATTCCAAGAAGGTCAGTCTGACGGCCACCGCCAAGGCGGGCAATGGGCGCACGGTATCGCGCAGTGTCGATGTTGTGGTCAAGGAGAAGCCACGGTCTGCGCCGAATGTCGGGTACGCCGCGGTCACTTTTCTCTCTGACGCGGACAAGACAGGAGGAAAGATCGGCGAGGCTCTGTATGAATCGGCGACTTCTACCAAGCGCAATGACTTCTTCTCATTCAGCCCCATTAACAACGGTGACCCCGTCATCACTTCCAAGACGGACACCACCGGCCTGCGCGATCCATATGTGCTGCGCTCGCATGATGGCGACGAATACTATATGATCGCCACCGATCTGAAGGTCTCGCGCCAGGGCTGGGGTCAGAACCAGCAATATGGTTCGCTGAAGATCGAAGCCTGGAAATCCAAGGACATGGTCAATTGGACGCGGACCAACGCCGAGGACGGTTCGGATGCAGGCATCGTCGTCAACTCCCCCAACCAGGGGATGACCTGGGCTCCTGAGGCATTCTGGGATGACGCGCTGAACGCCTATGTGGTCTTCTTCTCCTCAAGGGCCTATACCGACGGCTCACGCTCGACGGCCGTCACCGGGAAGAAGGGTTCCCCGTACAACATCGTGCGCTATGCCATCACCAGGGACTTCAAGACCTTCACCCCCGCCAAGGACTGGCAGGACACCGGATACTCGCGCATTGACTCCACGGTTTTCAAAATCGGCAGCTACTACTACCGGATGACCAAAAACGAGGAGAACGGTGCCGCAGGATCCTACGTGGTGGATGGCAAGTCCACCTTCCTGGAACGGTCGAAGTGCCTGACCTGCACCACGTCCAGTTCGGATCCCGATGCTGATGAGACCAGCACCTGGCGGTTGCTCGACCAGCGGCTGCTTCCCTTTGAGGGGCCGGAATCCATAGCTCTGAACAAGGATGACGTCAACCAGAACGAAGCCGGTGACGCCATGGTCATCATGGCTGATTCGGGGGGTTATCAACCCTTCATGACCAGCAAGACGGATCTGAGCAAAACAGACTGGTCCCACAGGCTTTCGCAGACGCCGGGATGGTTTACTCAGAAGAAGCCCGGCAAGGGCGTCACCGGGTATGTCACGGATGGTGGCATGCCCACCCCAAAGAGGCATGGGGCTTTCGTGGCCGTGCCTCGGAATGTTCTGGAAGCCATGCATAGGTACACCACAGCCAATCCCTCACATCTGGAACCGGTCGCCTCTACGACCCAGGCTGATTATGCCCCGGACAGCCGCAAGCTGAGCGTGACCGTCAAGGCCGAAGACCAGGGTGATGTGGCTGGCACCGTGAGCATCACGCAAAGCCCGGCATCAAGGCTGAGTCAGTCCTGGACGGCCGATGTGAAACTGGGGGCCGATGGGAAGGCGGCGCTGACTGTGCCGGATGAGGTTTCCGGAGATATCAGAGTCGATTATCAGGGGTACACCGACAAGCTGGTCAAGCCATCCTCGACCAAGGTGACCGGGCTTGTCGCCAAGGCTGCAGACATTGGCGTGCCTGGCACGTCGGATACCCACCCCTCCCAGACATCTCCCATTGAACAAGTCAAGGCAGGAGGTGCTGGGTCGGTTTCACAGGATCAGGGGCTTTCTCAAACAGGTGCATCCGTTGGCGTCATTGCCTTGGCTGCGCTCGCATGCGCAGTCCTGGCAATCTGCTGGTTGCGATCGGCCGGGTATAGGTCGGCATCCAGGCGATGACTGTTCTGACCGGCTGTTCCTATGGGTTTTCGAGGAATGGCCGGCATTGGCAGTCCAAGACAAAAGGCTCCTGGAATCAGCTGTTCTTGGGAGCATTCAAGAGCCACCGCAATGATGTGATGGCATTACACAGGAAGAGGCCCGTTAATGAACGGACATGGAAAGAGGGCCCTGGGGCTGCTCCTAGGGTGTGTAACACTGGCATCGGGGTTGTTGCTGCCCCTTGTCGCATCGGGTGAGGAGGCAGAGAAACCGCTGATCCATTATTCCTTCGACGTTGCCCCCAGCGGCCGGACCATAGCCAACGGGGGCTCTGACGGTCACAGTGACGCCACTCTGGAAGGCGATGCTTCCGTCAAGGATGGTCGCCTCGTGCTGACCGGCACCCAGGACGTAGTCATTCCCACCGGTGCCTTGAAGGATAAGCAGGACCTTACTGTTTCGATCTGGCTGAAGAATAATTCCGGATCTATGAACACTTCAGCGGCCTACATAGGGAACGCAGATACCACCAAAGGGTATTTCCTGCTCAACCCGTCCAACCCTACGGGGCGGGTCAAGGCGGTAATGACCACGGCGACCGCCAATCAGCCCAACCAGTCCCCATGGGGCACCGAAGTGGGTCCGGGATCCACCGGGGCTCCCTCATCCGGCTCCAAATCCACTGGTGACATGGCCCTGTACACCACAGTCATCAGCGGCTCCACAGGAACGATGAGCTCCTATCTCAATGGCGCTCCGCTGGGTTCTTCCACCTACTCCATACCTCAAGGCGGTCTCGGCAATTACGGGGATCTGGTCGCCTACCTGGGCAAATCCTCCTATCCCGATCCCAAGAGCAAGATCGAGGTCGATGATTACGCCATCTACGATCAGGCCATGGATTCCGCTGCGGTCAAGGGGCTCTATACCAGCCAGGCCTTGGAGAAGATCATGCCGACGGTAGCGGTCCCTGCTCAGGCGAGTGAGAACTTCACCCTTCCCACGGATCTCTCGGGCGTGCATCTGGACTGGGCATCCGATTCACCGGCCCTGGCAGTAGCTGGTGACGGGTCAGTCACCGTGAACAGGCCTGCTTCCGGGCAGCCGGACGCGCAGGTGACTCTGACGGCCACTTTCAGCCTGAACGGGGTCACTCGCACCAAGGCCTATCAGGTTTTAGTTCCCCATCTTCCGAGTGATCAGGAGCAGGCGCAGGCTGATCTGGATGCCGTGGGCATTGAGAATGCCGACGATGTGCGAACCAATGTCTCCATACCTACGCTCGGTGAGCACGGCTCCACCTTCACCTGGTCCGTCAAGGATCCGGGAACGGCCGGCGCGGTCATTGTCGATGGCGTCAACGGCTCTTCCAAGACGGTAAAGGTCAACCGTCCCGCCGCTGGCAAGCCGGCTGCAACCGTGGTCCTGAGCTTGGAGGTCAGGCATGGCGACAGCAGGCTGGTCAAGGAGTTCACCCTTAAGGTGCAGCCCATGCCTGCCGACAACTCCAAGGATCAGGCCTATGTCTGGGCATTCTTCACCGGCGAGGGCGTCGGCGGCGAGAAGATCAGTCTGGCTGCATCCAAGGGCAACAATGCCTTGGACTGGAACACGCTGAACAACGGTTCGCCATTCTTCACCTCAAGCAAGGGCGAGCAGGGACTTCGCGATCCCTTCATCATGAGGTCCAAGGAAGGTGACAAGTTCTACATGCTGGCCACCGATCTGAAGATATCCGGACGTCCCAATGCGCCCGGAGGCCTGAGCGGTTTCATGGGTGCCCAGGCCAACGGATCCAAATACATCGAGATCTGGGAGTCGGATGATCTGACCCACTGGTCCCAGGAGCGGCATGTCAAGGTGAGCACCGACTATGCCGGGAACACCTGGGCGCCTGAGGCCTATTACGATGCCGAGATCGGCAAGTACGTGGTCTATTGGGCCTCCAACCTGTATCCGGGCACCGATCCGGCTGAAAGGACCGCGCTGACCTACAACCGGATGATGTATGTCACCACTGACGATTTCATCAACTTCTCCAAGCCCCAGGTCTGGATCGATGTAGACCGCAGGGGTCAGCCCGGCTCGGGATCCATCGATGCCACCGTGCAGAAGAAGGATGGCACCTACTATCGCGTCTACAAGGACGAGAAGACCATGACCCTGCGTCAGGAGAAGTCCAAGGACCTTCTGGCCAAGGTTGCCGGATCCTATCCGACTGCCGCATCCGGTGATGCCAACGACTGGTCTCTGGTCGGGGAGCGCATCGGCGGCGGGCAGGCCAACGGCTACGGCGGTACTTTCAGCGCCGGCGAAGGCCCATCGCTTTTCCGGGCGAACGATGGGGATGTCAACGGATATCAGTACTACCTCTTTGCCGATCAGCCCAATTACCACGGTGGCCCCAACCACTATGTGCCGATGGCCACGAACAATATATCCAAGGCCGACCAGTGGAAGGTGATCGGCGACAAGATGCCCGAGGCCAACTTCCCGACCAATACGGACGGCGGCAAACCACGGCACGGCACTGTCCTGCCAGTGACCAGGGCTCAGTATCAGAAGGTCCTGGAGGCCTATGCGCCCCATGTGGCGGTCGCCTCGGTTCCGGCCATGTCTGTAGAGACGAAGGTCGGTCAGGATCCCACGCCGAATCTTCCTGCCCAGGTGGAGCTGACCAAGGCTGACGGAAGCAAGGAGCAGGTGAAGGTGGCTTGGGATGCCGTGGATCCGTCCTCCTACAACCACCCCGGAACCTTCCGAGTGAGCGGAATCGCTGCGGATGCTTCTCGGATGCCCGTGGAGGTCACGGTCAAGGTCCTCTCCAATGACGCCAGCCTCAAGTCTCTGACCGTGGCCGGCCAACCAGTGGACCTGGCGCAGGCCTTGGCGGGTACTGCTACGCTGGCGTTCGCCGACCTGCATGGACTGACTGAGACTGACATCGCCGCTCTCGCCACGGATGATCAGGCTACTGTCGCCTTGACCTTGGACTCTTCTGGATCAGCTGAAAGGATGCTGACGATCACGGTCACAGCAGCCGATAAGGCCACCACAAGGACCTACAAGGTCAAACTGACCCAGATTCGCAGCGCCCAGCCTGCACCCGACAAAGACAACACTCAGAAGCCGGGGCATTCATCATCCGGCAATCCATCCGGTACTGCGAACCCGCAGGCACAGGCTCGCCCCTCCCTCTCCGCCACAGGTGTGGACCTGTCAAAGGTTCCAAGTCTCCTGCTGGCAGCAAGCCTGGGGCTGGTTCTCATTGCCGTCTGTAGGTTCTTCGTCCGTCGACAGGGGCCGGCAACAGCCATGGACGGAGATGAGCAGAAGTGAAACGATGTGGAAGAATGATCGCCTGGATGATGGCGATTCCGACCGCCTTGGCCGGATTGGCTTTCATCCCTGCAGCAGCAAGTGCTGTTGAAACCCTGCCCACCGAGGATTTGCTGGCTGAGTACTCCTTTGCCAGCAAGCCATCGGACGGGCACACGGTCGCCAATACCGCCTCTGGCAGCGCCTTTGGTGAGGCCCAGGTGCAGAATCCGGGAGACGATCTGTGGAAGGATCAATCGCTGGTTCTTTCCGGTGGAGATTGGAGCGGAGGGGGCAGCTGGGTTCGGCTGCCTGCGGATCTGCTTTCCGGCAAGTCCTCCGCTACCGTCCAGATGGAGGTCAAGGCGGATCCCGACATGCTGAAGAGCTTCCACTTCATGTGGAACATCGGCAACGCCTCCAACCAGGAATACCTGTTCAGCTCCCTCAATTGCGCCTTCGGACGCCAGCCCCTGGTAGGCATCAAGGCGAAGGGGACCGAGCATCTGGTCCAGTCGGGTTCTTGTGCAGTCCGGGCCGACCAGTGGATGTCGGTGACGGCCACCTTGGACGGGTCGGACGGTATGGCCAAGCTCTATGTCGATGGCGAGGAGGTCGCCTCTGGCAAGGTTCCCGTCACGACTGCCGACATTGGCGACCAGAGCCTCAACACCATCGGCCACTCGCCTTGGAAGGATGTGAATTTCAAGGGCCAGGTGGCCAACTTCCGCGTCTACGGCAGGGCTCTGGACGCTGGAAAGGTCAAGAGCATCAGCACTGTCGACGCCAACATCCACAGGAGCGAACTGGTGGACGGACGCATCGATGCCCTGGGCTTCCATGACCAGAGCGTGGACGGCGACTACCTGGCACTTCCCACAGCAGGAGGCACGGTAACCTGGTCCTCATCGGATCCTTCGGTCATCACTGATACAGGTATGGTCAACCAGCCGCCCTCCGGCGCTCAGGATCAAACGGTAACCATGACGGCTACCACCACAGTGCGTGGATTGACCGGCAGCAAGAGCTACCGCATCACCGTAAAACCGAGTACGAAGACCAAGGCCGAGAGGTTGCAGGAGGCGGCTGACGGTTACGTCATCCCGCCCCTGATCGCCTCGGGGACCAAGCTTCCTGTGGCTCCGGATCATACGACTCTGCAGCTGAAGGCCGCGTCCGGCATCTCCATCCAAGACGGGGGACTGGTCTCCATAGCTGGCGACAAACCTGTCTCTGGACGGATCACTGCCACAATCACAGCTGCGGGAGTTGCTGAACCTATTGTCAAAGACTTCGAGGTGAAAGTCCTTCCCAAGTCGAAGGCCAGCACCCTCCTTGCCTACGACCGTAATGCGACCTCGGCGGATACTGCCAACAACGGCGATATCGCGCACAGCATGCATCTGGCCCTCAAGGACGAAGCTTCGGGGCGGTACCAGCCCTACAACGGCAACTATGGCATCTTCTTCCCACTGGGTTACGCCTCGCAGCCCGTCAACCAGAACACCAGGGACTACGCGCGCAGCCTCAAGGATCCCTCGATTTTCATGATGGGGGATGGGTCTTACGGTATCCTCTCCGTGCGCACCAACCGGGGGACGGATGTGCCGGACAGTCCCGGTCATCTGCTTTTTGCCCGGTCTGCTGACCTGCTTGCCTATGAGGAGTCCCCGAATTCCGCAGGCCTGATTGACCTGGGCGAAACCAACGGGGTCAACAGCCCCTACGGGGTCTACGATACGGCGTCCAAGACCACCATGATCGGGTGGTATGACGACAACGGAGTGCCCAAGTACACCAGTTTCGCTGAGCTCAAGGACAAGGATTCCGCGCATGGGCCTGTTCATGTTGGGCGGTTCGCCACAGTCGGCGGCAGTCAACCGGCGTCAAAGGTTCATGGTATTGATGACTATCGCCACGGTTCGTCCATCGTCATTGATCAGGACCGTGTCAAGGCCCTGCAAACCCGATTCGGTCGTCTGGCCAACACCGGCGTGAACGATTTCAAGGACATCACCGTGACCAAGGGGAGTTCAGCAAACGGATTGAAGCTGCCGAAAACCGCTCGACTGACCTATTCCGATGGTTCCACAGGTTCACTGCCCATCAAAGACTGGGATACCTCGCATCTTGACTTGAACAAAGTCGGGGAATATGAGGTCACCGGCACCATTGGCCAGACCTCCTACAGAGTTCCTTTCGCTGAGGAGCGCGCTGACCCCTCCATCTATAAGTGGCAGTGGAAGCGGCAGGTGGACGGTCATGAACGGGTGGATACCAAGTACCTCATGATCGCCACCAACGACATTGAAGGAGACTGCACCTGGCAGCATGGCAGTCCCCATATGCCCCTGCGGATGGCCGATGCCATCGCCGATCTGGCTGACACCCTTGGCCAGGATTCCGGGTTGATTGATGCCAACGGGTACAACGCCAAGGAACACATCATCCTTAAGGCGGGGGATCCTGATGCAGAGGGGCAGCCGATCATGCACAGCTTCTGGGCGCCCGAGATTCACGAGATCAACGGCAGGTTGACAGTCCTGTTCATGGCGGGATACGGAAACCAGTGGACCAATGGCAAGGCCGTCTATATGCAGCTCAAGCAGGATGCCGGAGGTCATGACCTCGACCCGACCGTTGCTTCCAACTGGGAGCGGCCGCAAGCCGTGACTCGTTCCGACGGGCGTCCCCTGGCCCTTGCCGCTGATGGAAGTGTCGGCATGTCCTTGGATATGAGCTACTTCCAGGATCAGAAGGGACAATCCTATTATGTCTGGCAGCAGTTGGGCGCCACCTATTTGGCCAGGATGAATCCTGCCGACCCTGCTCACGTCACCGCCGACCCGGTGAGGATTGTCGCCCCAGATTACGCCTGGAACGCCACAATCGCCGAGGGGCCTAATGTAACCCTGCACCAGGGCAAGCTCTATCTGATGTACTCCGGTTCCTCGGTCGGCAAGACCTACACCACGGGCATGGCCGTGGCCGACGGATCAGGCAATACCGATCTGACCAATCCAGCCAGTTGGAGCAACCTTAACTATCCCATCCAGAATTCAGGCATTTTCAACGGAAAATGGCAGCTGGGCACGGGCCATGGCATGTGGAGCGAGGACGAGGACGGCAATCAGATCTACGTCTTCCACGCATACGCCAACAAGACGGATGGCTACCGCAACTATTCCGGGCGGGATACTTTCGTGCGCCGAGTACATTGGGCAGCGGATGGTCTGCCTGTGCTGGACATGGATGCGGATGAAGAACTCGCCCACCCTGATGTGAAAGTCCGGGTCAAGGTGGTTGATTCCATAGCCAAGGTCGACAAATCCGGTCTTTCTGCTGCCTTGAAGAAGGCCGATGGTTTGGATCAAGGCAAATATGAGTCCGGTTCCTGGATGGCTTTCACTGCGGCTCGAATGCGGGCACAGGCTGTCTATGACGATCCCGATGCCGACCAGGCTGCTGTTAATGAGGCGCTGAAGGGTCTTCAGGAGGCTGTCAAGGCCCTGGTTCCCCTCAGCAGACCGGGCGGAAACGGGACGCAGGACGGCAGTATAGGACAAGGTACCAGTCTGATCTCTGCCGGCGCCAGCGGGCATGGTCGTCACGACCCTGTCCGTGATGCATCGGTCGGGGGCGGTGGTTTGTCCTCCACCGGGGCGGATGTCGCTGCAGTAAGTTTGGCGGCTTTGCTCATGGTCTCGCTGGCCTTGATGGTGGCCATTCCGGTCAGAAGGTCGATGTCATCGTCGTTGACCTAGGCTTGAGCTTGGCCCGATGGTACCCCGCAGATGGAACAGATCATCTGCGGGGCACTTTTACAAGGTGTCCGCCGTGTCCTGCTGCTTCAGCGGGCGGATTCGGCGCCGGACACGTCCATGTCCTTGAGGCGCACGATCTTGGTGTGGTTGACGAACTTGAAGCCCAGGTAGAGGACCAGGACCAGTACCACGCTGAAGTAGGTCATGGCCATGTGCGACCAGTTCAGGTTGAGCAGGGAGGGGATGTCCTGTCCGGCGATGACGATGACGCAGAGCACCATGGCCAGGACCGGGCCGAACGGGTAAAGCTTGGAGTGGTACTTGAGCTCGCTCAGGTCGTGCCCCTGGAGCTTGAAGGCTCTCCGGAAGCGGAAGTGGCTCAGGGCAATGCCGATCCAGGCGATGAATCCGGTCAGTCCGGTGGCGGTCACCAGCCACATGTAGAAGGACTGGCCGAAGATGCTGGAGGCGAAGGTGGCCAGAGACATGCATACCGTGGCCACCAGAGCTGCCAGGGGGATGCCCCTCTTGGTGGTCTTGGCGAAGATGGCCGGAGCATAGTGATCCTTGGCCAGTCCGTAGAGCATGCGGCTGGAGGCGTAGGCCCCGGTGTTGACGGCCGAGAGGATGGATGTCAGCACCACAGCATTCATGACGCTGGCTGCCGAGGCCAGGCCGGCCCGCTGGAAGACCAGGGTGAATGGCGACATGGCGATGTTCCCGTCGGAGGCTCCCAGGAGGTTGGGGCTGGTGTAGGGGATCAGGGCGGCGATGACGAAGATGGACAGCACATAGAAGAGCAGGATCCGCCAGAAGACGTCGTTGATGGCCTTGGGGACCGCCTTGCCGGGGTTTTCGGATTCACCGGCAGTCACGCCCACTACCTCGGTGCCCTGGAAGGAATAGCCGGCGATCAGGAAGACGCTCATGATGGCCGGGAATCCTCCCACGAAGGGGGCGTCCTTGTAGGTGAAGTTCTTCAGGCCGACCGCCGGCTGGAACATGATGCCGCAGATCATGGCCATGCCGATGACCAGGAAGACGATGATGGTGGCCACCTTGATCAGTGAGAGCCAGAATTCGGTTTCCCCGAATGCGGAGACTGTCAGGGCGTTGATCAGGAAGACGATGACCAGGACCAGCAGACTCCAGACCCATCCTGGGGTGTTGGGCAGCCAGTACTGGATCAGCAGGGCCGCGGTGGAGATGTCCACGGCACCCGAGATGGTCCAGTTCAGCCAGTAGTCCCAGCCCATGGCGAATCCCAGGGCCGGATCCACATAGCGGGCGCTGTAGGCGGCGAAGGATCCCGACACTGGAAGGTGGGTGGCCAGCTCGCCCAGGCTGGTCATCAGGAAGTAGACCATGACGCCCATGGCTATGTAGGCCAGAAGTCCGCCGCCGGGGCCGGCTGTAGAGATGGTGGAGCCGGAGGTCATGAACAGGCCGGTGCCGATGCAGCCGCCCAGGGCGATCATGGAGATGTGGCGGGTCTTGAGGTTGCGCTTGACGCTGCCGTAGCCATGATGCTCTTGCCCGGCCCGGTCGGATTGATTGGTGTTCGACGCTGCATTGCTGGTGTTCTGCGTCATGATCCTCCTCCTTTTGGCTGGGCGACGCACCGGGGAGTCCGGGGTCGTACTGAAATTGCGATTCCTGATATGCCGGCTGGATGCCGGAATGGATTCATATGGCCGGGTCCTTGAGCCGGTCCTCGAACGCTTAGGGAGTCTATGCCATTGGTATGGCCTTTCGGCTCCCGTGGTCACAATGTGTCATGGTAGTTGACAGATCTGTCATAGCGATTCCGGATCCCCGCTCAAATCCATCTCCTTCAGGGGCACGATCCGGGTATGGTGCCGGATCTTGTAACCCAAGTAGAGGGCAAGCACCAGGGGCACGCTGATGTAGGTGATGCCGATCTCCTGCCAGTTCCAGTTGACGAAGGCCTCGATGTTCTGCCCGCCGATGACGATGATGCACAGGATCAGGGCCAGGATGGGCCCCAGGGGGAAGAGCTTGGCATGGTAGCGCAACTCCTCAACCCGGTGGCCTTGGACCACCCAGGCGCGACGGAAGCGGTAATGGCTCAGGGCGATGCCGACCCAGACGATGAATCCGGTCAGCCCCGAGGCGGCCACCAGCCACATGTACATCCGCTGGCCGAAGATGCTGGCGGCAAAGGTGGCCAGGGAGACCACGAGAGTGGCGATCAGCGAGGCCATGGGTATGCCGTGACGGGTGGTGTGCCCGAAGAAGGCGGGGGCGTAATGGTCCTTGGCAAGGGCGTAGAGCATCCGGGTGGAGGCGTAGACACCCGAGTTGGCGGACGAGAGGACCGAGGTCAGGATGATGGCGTTCATGACGCTGGCTGCCGAGGCCAGGCCCGCCCGCTGGAAGACCATGGTGAAGGGTGACATGGCGATGTCCCCCTCGGCGGAGCTCAGCAGATTGGGGCTGGTGTAGGGGATCAGGGCGGCGATGACGAAGATGGACAGCACGTAGAAGAGCAGGATCCGCCAGAAGACGTCGTTGATGGCCTTGGGAACCGCCTTGCCAGGGTTTTCGGACTCGCCGGCCGTGACCCCGATCAGCTCAGTGCCCTGGAAGGAGAAGCCTGCAATCAGAAAGACGTTGAGGATGGCGGGGAATCCTCCCACGAAGGGGGCGTCCTTGTAGGTGAAATTGCCCAGGCCCACGGCTGGGCGGAACATGATGCCGCAGATCATGGCCAGACCGATGACCAGGAAGACGATCACCGTTACCACCTTGATCAGAGCCAGCCAGAACTCGGCCTCGCCGAAGGCCGACACGGTCAGGGCGTTGATCAGGAAGATGACTACTAGGACCAGCAGGCTCCAGACCCATCCTGGGGTGTTGGGCAGCCAGTACTGGATCAGCAGGGCGGCGGTGGAGATGTCCACAGCCACGGTGATGGCCCAGTTCAGCCAGTAGTTCCAGCCCATGGCGAATCCCAGGGCCGGATCCACATAGCGGGCGTTGTATGCGGCAAAGGAGCCGGAGGTGGGCAGGTGGGTGGCCAGCTCGCCCAGGCTGGTCATCAGGAAATAGACCATGAGGCCCATGGCCGCGTAGGCCACCAGCGCGCCTCCTGGTCCGGCCTTGGCGATGGTGGAGCCGGAGGTCATGAACAGGCCGGTGCCGATGCAGCCGCCCAGGGCGATCATGGTGACGTGTCGGGTTTTAAGGTTGCGTTGAACCCGGTCGGTGGAAGCGGAGGGGCTGTCCTTTCCGCCCTGCCTGGTCGCCATAACTGCTCTTTTCCTTGGACTGACCTGAGAGCCCTATGACGACGGTTCCGGCCAGTTCCGCTCAGGCGGAATCCAGGCGGGTTGCCTGTCTGTGACACTGCACATAGCGCTCCGCAACATGGGGTTGCGACAGTCCCGGACCTGTTCGACCCGGGCCCAACGGGTCGGATGGGCGGATCCGAACCGTTTCGGCCGGACCTCCTTTCGCCGGGAATGCGCGACACCGCACTGTCTGATCCCGGTTACTGATAGGTTCGGCGACCTCTTCAGTGGCTTTGCAATTACGGGTAAGCATAGAGGGATTCTCAGACAAGGTAGGAGCGCTTGCCTTATAGGGCATAGGGCGAAGTCGTCGAAAGCGCTGCTACCGCAAAGCGCTACACCAGCCTAGAGTTCGTTTGATCAAACAGGTTGATATCAATTGTGAATGAAGATAATCAAATGAAAATCCCGTGGTTTAGCACCGCTTTGCTAAATCTACATTTCCTGTAATTGAATTAATAAACTGTCCTCGCAAATAAGTACTGCTATACTGAATGTGCACTTCGAGGTTAAGACAATGTTGTTTTTTATGAAGGGGTGAATCAAGATGAGAACCAGCAGCAAACGCATAATGGCGGCCATGGCTGCAGTGGCGGCCTTAAGCATGGCATTGGCCGGGTGCGGTTCCTCCGGCGGATCCGGTGCCAGCAAGGGCGGTGACACCAAGTCGGGTGGCAAGGTCGAACTGACATACCTGCACCGTCTTCCCGACAAGCAGGGCATGACCATGGTCAAGGACACCGTGGCCAGGTGGAACAAGGATCACCCGAACATCCAGGTCAAGGCCACCAAGTTCAACGGCAGCCCCGGCGACCTGATCAAGAAGCTGGAGACCGACGTCAAGGCCGGTAATGCTCCCGATCTGGCCCAGGTAGGTTACGCTGAGCTGCCCGAGGTCTATACCAAGGGCATCGTCGAGGATGTCACTGCAGAGGCAGGCAAGTACTCCAAAGACTTCGCAGAGGGTCCCAGCAAGCTCATGAGCGTGGACGGCAAGGTCTTCGGTCTGCCCCAGGATACCGGCCCCATGGTCTACTACTACAACAAGACGGAATTCGACAAGCTGGGCATTAAGGTTCCCACCACGGCCGAGGAATTCATCGAATCGGCCAAGAAGGCAGCGGCTCAGGGCAAGTACATCATGACCTACCAGCCCGATGGTGCAGGCATGGCCTTCTCCGCCCTTTCCGGTGCGTCATCTCCCTGGTACAAAATCAAGGACGGCAAGTGGGTCGTCAACGTTGATACGCCCGGCTCCAAGGCCACAGCCGACTTCTACCAGCAGCTGCTCGATGCCAAGGCGATGAACCTGACCCCCAGCACCGACCCCTCCTTCGCTGGCGCCTTCCATGACGGCTCCATTATCGGTTCCATCGACGCCGCCTGGAATGCCCCGATCATGATGGACTGGATCGGTGATGCCGGCAAGGGCCAGTGGAGGGTCACCCAGATCGGTGACTGGTTCAAGAACGGCGAGAAGACCGGACCCAACGGCGGTTCGGGCGTTGCAGCCATCAAGGGCACCAAGCACAAGGCAGAGGCCATGGAGTTCCTGGATTGGTTCAACACCCAGGTGCCTGATCTGACCTCTCAGGGTCTGATTGTCGCGGCCTCCACCGAGAAAGCCAAGACCCCCCAGTCCTGGACCGAGTTCTTCGGCGGGCAGGACGTGATGGCGGAGTTTGCCAAGGCCAACGCCAACATGGGCTCCTTCAACTACATGCCCGGATTCTCCGCGGTGAGCAGCGCCGTCGGCGAGGCTGCCGACAAGGCCGGCAAGGGTCAAGCTAAGGTCTCCGATGCCTTCGATGCAGCACAGAAGACATCCCTTGCCACACTGAAGGATTATGGCCTTCCGATCGCCAAGGATTGATCGGTAACCGCTCTTCGGCGGATACAGCAGGGAGACCTTCCCTGACAATCTCACCAGGTTGGGGAACCCAGGTCTGTGGCCCGTGTTCCCCGCCTGCTGGAAGGTCGCTCGCCTTATAGGTTCCGAGAGGATGGGTTATTCACATGAGCCATCGAACAGCAGCTGAGGCAGGGGCTCAGAAGAAGGGGAGATCCGAGATCGTCAAACGCAACGAACGGACGGGTTGGGCATTCATGATGCCTTTCTGCATCCTCTTTGCGATCGTCTTCATCATCCCCATTGCCTATGCCGTCTATATGAGCTTCTTCCAGCAGGTGGCCTCGGGCGGCGGCGCCTACGGCGGGGGCGAGATGATCAATAAGTTCGTCGGGTTGGAGAACTTCCGATTTACAGTCACCTCCGCAGCCTTCTGGACCGGCATCGGCAGGGTCCTGATCTACACGGTCATCCAGGTCCCGGTCATGATCATCGCCGCCCTGTCCCTGGCCATGCTTCTGGATTCCTTCATCGTCAAGCATGTCACCCCCTATCGGCTGGGCTACTTCCTGCCCTATGCCATCCCGGGCGCGATCGCGGCCATCATCTGGGTATTCCTTTACAACGACCAGTTCTCGCCCATCGTCAAGGGCCTGGCAGCCATAGGAATCCATGTCAACTTCTTCGCGCCCAACGCTCTGATCGCCTCCATGGCCAACATCACCACCTGGACCTTCACGGGCTACAACATGCTGATCTTCCTGGCGGCTCTCCAGGCCATCCCTCGTGATCTCTATGAGGCTGCACGAATCGACGGAGCCAACGGCTTCCAGATCGCCATGAGGATCAAGCTCCCCAACGTCAGGGGGGCGGCCCTCCTAGCTATGCTCCTGTCCATCATCGGCAGCATCCAGCTCTTCAACGAGCCCCAGGTCATGCAGACCGTCGACAAGGGCATATCGAACTCCTACACCCCTATGATGATGGCCATGAACACGTCACGAGGCATCCTCACCCCTAAGGGTGACGGTCCGGCTTCCGCCATCGCAATCGTCATGGCACTGATTGCCGGGGTCCTTGCCGCCCTCTACGCATACATCGAGAGGAAGGTGAACGAATCATGACCTCGGCCAACCCCGCACGCCTCGCAAAAAAGCAGGAGAAGCTCCTCAAGCAGAAGGCCGATGAACTGCCCCGCTCCATGAGGCCCACCAAGGTGGTCAAGATCACCACCATCGTGGTCCTGGTTTTCGCCCTGATCTACTTCCTCTTTCCCATCTACTGGGCCATCATCGCCTCTACCAAGTCGCCCTCCCAGCTGGTCAGCAGCAACGGCCTCTGGTTTGCTGTCGACCTGAAGAAGATTCCCCAGGCGGTGGCCACCAACTACTCGATCCTCCTGGGCTGGACACACTCACAGTTCTGGCATTGGGTCTTTAATTCCTTGATTTACTCAGGGGTATCCGCCCTGATCGGCACGGTGGTTTCGGTCATGGCCGGGTATGGCACAGCCAAGTTCCAGTTCCGGGGCAGGGGTGTCGTCATGACTATCGCCATGTCTGCCCTGCTGATGCCCTCGGCACTGATGACCATCCCCCAGTACTCCATCTTCAATGCCCTGCATCTGAGCAACACCATGCTGGCAGTGATCATCCCCTGCTCGGTCTCGCCCTTCGGTTTCTTCCTGGGAAGGGTATATGCCCAAAGTTCGGTACCTACCGAGCTTCTGGAGGCGGCCAGGATCGACGGTGCCGGTGAAGCCAGGATCTTCTTCACGATCGTGTTGAGGATTCTTGCGCCCGCCATGGTCACGATCTTCCTCTTCCTCTTCGTGGCCACCTGGAACAACTTCCTCCTGCCGCTGATGATGCTCTCCAGCGAGAACCTCTTCCCGGTGACCCTGGGCCTCTATGGTCTGGTCTCTCTGCCGGTCTTTACCGATCGAGGGGCGCTGATGATGGGGTCGCTGCTGGGTGTTCTGCCGGTGATCATCCTCTTCTTCTGCCTGCAGCGGTTCTGGCAGGCTGGACTGACCGCCGGTTCGGTCAAGGAGTAAGGGTCCAAGGCTGCACACAGTTTTTCAGTCATTCCGTTACGAGATATTCCAAGGAGATTTGATTCAATGACCACGACCGGGCGCTTTACCCTGCCGGGCGAAGAGAACTTTGCCGAAAAGACCAAGGAGCTGGCCAAGCTCTGGGGTGCGGATGCCATTCGCAACTCGGACGGCACCCGTTTGGACCAGGAGCTGCTGAACTTAGGGATGAAGGTGTACAGCGCCTACTTCCCTACTCGCGCCCACAACGAGTGGATCAGCAAGCACATGGACGAGACCCCGCAGGTCTACCTGATGTCTGAGCGCATACTGGCCCACGAAGATCAAGTGCAGATTCCCTTGATGGACCGCTATTTCGACCAGCAGCTCAGGCCCAACAGGGATGCCGACCCCCATCGGTACTGGGAGGTCATCGACCGCACCGCCGGACGGGTCCTGGACCAGTCGGAGTGGAGCCTGGATCCGGATCAGGACCTGGTTCGCGTGACCGGGGCCACCCCCATGCATGAGTACACGGCATCCTTCCTGGCCTACATCATCTGGGATCCGGTCGAGATGTACAACCACCTGACCAACGACTGGGGCGACAAGGAACACGAGATTCCCCTGGACATCTACCATCCTGCCACCCGAAAGTTCGTCATGGATGCCTATCGGCAGTGGCTGGATGAGAACCCGGCGACCGACGTGGTCCGGTTCACCACCTTCTTCTACCAGTTCACGCTGATCTTCGACCAGCTCCACCGGGAGAAGCTGGTGGACTGGTTCGGATATGCCTGCACGGTCTCCCCCCAGGCCTTGGATGACTTCGAGACTCGGTACGGTTACCGTCTGCGTCCAGAGGACTTCATCAACAAGGGCAGCTACAACTCCTCCTTCTGCATTCCTGGCAGGGCACAGCGCGATTGGATTGATTTCCTCTCGGATTTTGTGCGGGAGAATGTCAAGACCATGGTCGATATGACCCACCAGGCAGGCAAGGAAGCTATGATGTTCCTGGGAGACCAGTGGATCGGCACCGAGCCCTACAAGCCGGGCTTCGAGAAGCTGGGTCTGGATGCTGTGGTTGGGTCCGTGGGCGACGGCACCACCCTGCGCATGATCTCCGATATTCCCGGGGTCCGCTACACCGAAGGTCGTTTTCTGCCTTACTTCTTCCCAGATACCTTCCATGAGGGCAACGATCCCAGCATCGAGGGGCTGGACAATTGGCGCAAGGCCCGTAGGGCCATTCTGCGCAGCCCCATATCGCGCATGGGCTACGGCGGCTACCCATCCCTGGCGGTCAAGTTCCCCAAGTTCGTTCAGACCGTGGCGCGCATCGCAGACGAGTTCCGCGATCTGCATGACAGGACCAAGGGGAGGGCGGCCCAGGGACAGCTCAATGTGGCGGTGCTGAATTCCTGGGGCGCCATGCGGTCCTGGATGGCCTACACGGTGGCGCACGCCCTGCCCAACAAGCAGACCTACTCCTACTACGGGGTTCTGGAGGCACTGTCGGGCATGAGGGTGAACGTCCGCTTCATCAGCTTCAACGACATTCTGGTCCACGGCGTGGATCATGACCTGGATGTGATCATCACCGGTGGCCCGGCCGATACGGCCTTCAGCGGTGGCGGGGTCTGGAGGAATCCTGCCCTGCTGGAGACCCTGCGAGCCTGGGTCGACGGGGGAGGGGCCCTGGTCGGCATAGGCCAGCCGACCGCTCTGGAAAGAGAGGGACGCTTCTTCCAATTGGCCGACGTATTCGGCGTTGATCAGGAGCGCTTCCACACTCTTTCGGTAGACAAGTACTTCCCGAAGGTCACCGAGAAGCACTTCATCACTGCCGATCTGCCCGAGGACGGCAAGGTGGACTTCGGAGAGCCCGTGGTGAACACCTACCCCATCAACGAGGATGTCACCTTGCTCAGGGCTGACCAGGGTCAGGTGCAGCTGGCGGTCAACCAGTATGGCATGGGCCGTGGGGTCTACCTTTCCGGACTGCCCTATTCGGCCGTCAACGCCAGGCTTCTTGAACGGATCCTCTTCTACGCCAGTGGGCGACAGGATCGGTATGGGGACTGGAGCTGCACCAACCCTCATTGCGAGGTGGCCTACTTCCCGCAGGAGGGCATCTACTGCGTCGTCAACAACACCGACTTGCCCCAGGAGACCAGCGTTCGTCAGGCAGACGGCCAGGTCAGAGACATTGTCCTGGAACCCAGCGCCATGGTCTGGCAGCAGGCATAAGGGCAGGTTCGGCAGGAAAGAGGCTATTATGACGACGGTTCAGGATCAGGAGCTGGCCGCGGTTGCCGCCCGCTACCCCCTCAAAGGGCGTGTGGAGAGCATTGCGCCTTATGGCAACGGGCACATCAATCAGACTTATCTGATACAGACGGACAAGCGTCGTTACATTCTGCAGCGAATGAACACCTCGGTTTTCCCTGATACGGCCTCCCTGATGCGCAACATCGAGTTGGTGACCGAATTTTTGCGCTCGCAGGGTCAGGAGACCCTGGATATCATCCGCAATAGAGAAGGCAATACCTACTGCGAGCTGGCAAGTGGGGCCTGGCGGGTCTATGCCTTCATTGAGAACACGATCTCCTACGATTTGGTTCCCAGCCCAGATGTTTTTAGGGAGGCGGGCCAGGCTTTCGGACGCTTCCAGAACTCCCTGGCGCTCTTCGATGCCTCTCAGCTGACCGAGACCATCGCCCACTTCCATGACACCCCCAAACGGTTCGAGACCTTCAAACGGGCTGTTCAGGAAGATATCAAAGGCAGGGCATCCACCTGCCGGACCGAGATCGACTGGTATATGGAACGTGCCGACCAGTACCCGGTCATCATGAACGGGCTGGCCGATGGATCCATTCCACTCAGGGTCACCCATAACGACACCAAGCTCAACAACATCCTGATGGATGCCGCCACCGGTAAGGCCAGGGCCATCATCGACCTGGACACGATCATGCCCGGATCCATGCTCTTCGATTTCGGCGACTCCATCCGTTTCGGCGCTTCGACAGCCCTGGAGGATGAGCGTGATCTGGATAAGGTCCATTTCAACCCTGATCTTTACCGTGCCTATGCCCAAGGGTTCCTGGGAGCCGTGGCCGGCAAGGCTGTGGACCGGGAGCTGAGCCTCTTCCCGGCTTCCTGCAGGATTATGACCTTGGAGTGCGGCATGCGCTTCCTGACCGACTACCTTCAGGGCGACACCTATTTCGCCACCGCCTACCCGGAGCACAATCTGGTGCGGACCCATACGCAGATGCGCTTGGTGGAGGAGATGGAGGCTGACGATGCCCAAATGCAGGAGATGACCGCCCAGGTGGTCGAAGAGGTGAGGAGCTGATGCTGAATCGGGTTTACCGGAGCCTCGATGCTCTGATCGGGTACGCCTGTGCCTGTCTGGACCTGGACCTGTCCGATGTCGACTGGGCTCGCAATCAGATCCTGGCGCTTTTCTCCTTGGACTCCTACGATTCCGGGAATGGATCTGCTGATCCCGTCTCCGGTGGCGTCGATGAACTCCTGGAGTCCTTTATGCAGGCCTTGGAGGGTGCCGGTCTTATGGCTCAGGATGAGGCCCTCTCCTTGGCAGATACGGTCATGGGAATCCTGTCCTCTAGGCCATCCCAGCTGCAGCGGCGCTTCACGCAGGTGGAGGGGGCCCAGGGTGGTATGGCTGCCATGCACTGGTTCTATGACTATTGCGTCAAAAATACCTACATCAAGAAGTCCCGTCTGGACAGGAACCCTCGTTTCTCCTCCGGGGGCGTGGTGGTCACCATCAACCTGGCCAAGCCGGAATTCAAGGACATGAAGAAGGCTGCGGCGGGCAACAGCACCGCAGGCGGGTACCCCAAGTGCACCATCTGCCATGAAAATGAGGGCTTCGCCGGGCGTGACAAGCGTACACTGCGGACCATCCCACTGACTCTGGGCGGCCACGACTGGTTCTGGCAGTTCTCGCCCTATGGGTACTTCCGCGAGCATGGCATCTGTGTCAACGCTGATCACACCCCCATGCACGTGGATCGGGACACCTTTGGGAATCTGCTGGATTTTGTGGACCGTTTCCCCGGCTACTTCCTAGGCTGCAACGCCGCCCTGCCCCGAATTGGCGGATCCGTTCTGGCTCATGATCACTATCAGGGCGGAGGAGAGCGTCTGCCTGTGCATCAGGCCGGAGCTTGGCGGACCCTGCACTTGGACGGCCACCCTGATACTCCTATCGAGATTCTGGACTGGCCGGGGACCGTGGTCAGAGTGGTTTCGCCGTCACGGCAGGAGATTATCGAGGTCAGCGAGACCATCAGGCAGGCCTGGGTGGATTACGACAACCCGGACCTAAACATCGCCAGCCAGGGGCCAGAAGGGCGGCAATCAGCCCTTTCACCCAGCCTGGTCAAGACCGACCGAGGCTACGAGATGAGCCTGATCCTGCGCAATAACGGTGTCAGTCCGCAGTTTCCTGATGGCATCTTCCACGTGCACCCGGAGTTCTATCCGGTCAAGCAGGAACCCATCGGGCTGATCGAGGCCCAGGGGCTCTTCGTCCTGCCCGGAAGGCTGGTCGGCCAGCTTGCCTGCCTGGAAGAGGCCTTGGTGGCAGGTACCGGGCTTTCCGAACAAGTGGCCGACTTCAGCTTGGAGTATGGCGAAATTACCAAGGCTCTGCGGGGTTCGCATGATCCGGAGAAGATCCATGAGGCCCTTAAGAGTGAGATCGGCAGTGTCTGCGCCCGGATCTTGGGCAACACCGCAGTCTTTAAGCGGCCCGAACAGACCGAGGAATTCCTGCGGGGGCTGGGTTGCCGGTAGGCGGCGTAGATGAATAACACCAATGACAGGGGATGACCGATGGGCGGAACAATCATGGGCGGAAACCAACCGATCGCGAGGCCGGGCGCCACGGACTCTTGGGAGACCCTGCATACTCAAATAATGGAAGTGCGCCTCAGGCCTGACTTTCCTTCGGTGATTGACTATCGGTTGAAGACGCCTCAGGCTGAAGGAACCATGCTTGGGCAGGTCCGGGATCTGCGTCTGGTGGCCATCAACGGCATCGAGATTGAGCTGGGTCCTGACAAGGTGGAGCTGGAACGGGAGAATGAGACAAGTCTGGTCTATCGACTCCATGCGATCGCCGCAGAGCAGGGGATTGATGCGGTTTTGGCGGTCCGCATTTCAGTCGAGGACGCCTCTCTGAGCTTTAAGGTGATCTCGATTGGGAACCAGGCTGGCCCCGACCATCCAGTCCAGACGGTGGCCTTCCCTGGACAATGCCTGATTTCCGTGACCAACACTCAGGCGGATGCGGAGTTTACCGGCGCTCGCATGTCTGCGGACGTCTCCATCAGTGGCGATGTGCACCGGGCGGTCACTGGGCAGATGGAGGAGGATCCTATCGGGCAGGACTACATGTATGGCTTCCTCTCTGCGGATGGCCTCAGTGCCGGCCTCTGGAGCAACTCCGAACACGATGGGACCACGGCCAGCAAAACGGGAACCGGCGGCGCGCAGAACACCAGGGTTATGACTGTTCGCGACCAAGTGGACGGAGTCACCGTCCTCGGCCTGACCAGCGCACCTTGGATATACAACCGGGTGGTCCAGGATTCCCGCGGACGCTCTTATACGGTCGGGGAGACAAACAAGCCCGCCATGGCAGTGGCTCTGGCCGGAGACCTGAACGATGACGGGGTGGTCAACTGGCAGGACGGCGCCATCGCCTTCAGACACATCATGAACAATCCGTATGGTTCTGATGACATTCCGGACCAGGTGGCACGACGCATAGCCATGAACTTCGGCTCTCAGGCCCAGAACCCCTTCATGACAACCTTGGATAACGTCAAGCGGGTGGCCCTGGCCACCGATGGCCTAGGTCAGTCCGTCCTTCTCAAGGGATATGGCAACGAGGGGCACGACTCTGGCCATCCGGACTACGACGACATCGGTCCACGAATGGGCGGAGTCAAGGATATGAATGCTCTGATGGACAGGGGCAAGGCCTATGGGGCCCGGTTCGGAGTCCACGTCAATGTGGACGAGATGTATCCCGAGGCCAAGGCCTTTTCCGAAGACATGATTCGCAGGGACGACAAGGGCGGCCTCTGCTACGGCTGGAACTGGCTGGATCAGACCGTGGGTATCGATGGTATCTACGACCTGGCCTCGGGCGCCAGGAGGGAACGCTTTGCCGCCCTCGCCCGTGAGGTCGGTGACAGGATGGACTTCGTGTATGTGGATGTCTGGGGCGATGGGACCTCGGGGGAGGAGGATTCCTGGCAAACCCGGCAGCTCTCGAAGATTTTGACCGATAACGGGTGGGGAATTGGCACGGAGTACGCTTCGGCCAATGAGTATGATGCCGCCTTCCAGCATTGGTCCCTGGATTTGACCTATGGATCCCCTCACGACAAAGGTGAGAACTCCCAGGTCATGCGCTTTCTGCGCAACCACCAGAAGGACAGCTGGATAGGTGATCACCGAGCCTTCGGAGGCGCAGCCAACGCCCCGCTCCTGGACGGCTACAGCATGAAGGACTTCGAGGGATGGCAGGGACGCAACGACTTCGATGCCTATATGGATAACCTCTACACCTGCGACCTCTCGACCAAGTTCATCCAGCACTTTAGAATCATGGCCTGGTACAACGACCCCATCAATGTCGATTCAGTGCGTGACTTGACCAAGAATCAGGGGAACGAACAGATTGAGCTGGTCAATGATCAAGGTGACAGGCTGGTCATTTCCAGGGGTTCCAATGAGCAGGCATCGCCCGCCTACCGCGAGCGCACGATGAGGCTGAATGACCGAGTGGTGCTTGTCGGCGAGCTGGAGGCCAATGACCCCAAGGCCGACAAGCCTGGGATTGAAACCGGAACCGGCGCAGGAGCGTATCTGCTGCCCTGGGTCTGGGATGCCAATACGGGGGATCGGCTGGATCCAGATGAGCAGAAGCTCTACCACTGGAATACTGCAGGCGGCTCGACCACCTGGGAGCTCCCGGAATTGTGGCGCGATGCCTCTGTCGTCATCGTCTACCGGCTGACCGACCAGGGCAGATCGGAGCCAAGGGAGATTCCGGTGGTGCAGGGGAGCCTCACCCTGGATGCCAAGCCCAGAACACCCTACCTGGTCTGCCGGCATGCGGGCCAGGGAGTCCAGGTGGACTGGTCGGGAGAGCATCTAGTGGATGCAGGGTTCAACGGCGGCGAAAGGCTGTTCCAGTCGGTCTGGTCCGTGAAGGGGCCCGGACGTGCCTCGATCACCAAGGGTCAGTGCGCCAATCCCATGCTTAGGCTTGAGGGTTCGGTCTGTGCTGTGCAACCCCTGACCAACCTGGTGCCAGGCAAGAGGTATGCCCTCTATTTAGGGCTTGACAACCGTGGCGGCCAGGTCGAGCTGAGTGTGGATGCGGACCAGGGTGGGGTGCTGGCTCGCAATATGAGCGGCCCGAGCATTGCCAAAAACTATGTCAAGGCCTACGCCCACAACACCGATGCTCCAACGACTGACGGTAGCAGCTACTTTCAGAATGCCTATCTCTTCTTCACGGCTCCCAAGGGTGGACAGACCCGTCTGGCCTTGGCCCATGAAGGGGATGGCGCCGCCTACCTTGACGACATTCGCCTGGTTGAGAACGAATACGATGGCATCAGCCTGGACCAGGACGGTCATCTGGTTGAGCTTACCTGTGATTTTGAAGATAACGTCCAGGGCATCTGGCCCTTTGTGGTGGCTGGAGCTGAAGGGGTGGAAGACAACCGAATCCACCTGGCCCAGCTGCATGAGCCCTTCACGCAGGCTGGGTGGGATGTCAAGAGGATGGACGATGTCCTCCAGGGTGACTGGTCTCTGAAAGTCAACGGTCTGACTGGGAGACGCGCTCTCCTCTTCCGGACCATTCCCCAGAACGTCCCCTTTGCGCCGGGTCGACGCTACAGGGTCTCGTTCGACTACCAGTGCGGATCAGACGGCATATACGCCCTGGCAACAGGTAGAGGCGAGTACACCGGTGAGGATCTGAACCTGTATCCCTTGCACAAGGCTCTGGGGGTCACCGCCAGATGCGAGTTCGAGCTGACTGGCGATCCGAATGGCGATACCTGGTTCGGCATTTACTCCACTGACAGAGGACCAGATCTGGAAGGCAGCAGCGGCTCGGAGGCCAACATGGCTGGCTACCAGGATCTGGTTCTCGATAATCTGCGGATTACCAGCCTCTAGTCAGAGATTCCTGGGTCAAGAAGGAAGTGACTACAAGGGCATCGAAATTCTTCAATCAGGGCTAAGAAATTAGCCTCGACCAGATTCGCCTTGCTGAATGGTCCGCAGAGTAATTTGTGCGAATTCATCCCAGAGTGGTTCCGGTATCTCATGAGCCATGCCAGGGTAAATATGCAGTTCCGAATTCCTGAGTAGCCGGGAAATCCGAATGCCTGCCTTGGGGCTAAAGAAGGGATCGCGGCGTCCATGAATGATTGCTGCTGGCAGGGTCAATTCGCCAAGTTTGTTTTGGTCCAAGCTGAAGGAGTTTGTTGCAGCCTGCTGTCTCCTCCATCCGTCGGGCCGATAGCAACGGTCATATGTCATCGCTCCCAGTTGACGGGCTTTCTCTTCATTGAAGGGATAGGCAGAATTGACATGGCAGGCTTTTTCTCGTGATACGAAAAGATCGATGGCCTGGTCGCGGTTCGATGCGACATCAAGACCGGCGTTGTTGCCCGACTCGGCAGAGTCGGCATTCGACATCCATTCCTTTCCCCAGGACGGGGCAGTGAACATGATAACGGCAGAATTAATGCGATTGGGATAATCGACCAGAACTTCTTGAGTGATCATCCCGCCCATCGACTCACCCATGATGTTGAATGTCTTGAGCTTTTCTGCATCCGCAACCGCCAAGACATCATTGGCCATGTCGGTAATGTCATAGGTCTTGTCTGTCTGGTCGGGAGTTCCTGTCTGGCTGGATAGACCGACATCCCTATTGTCGAGCAAAATGGTCTGAATGTCCAGATCGTTCAGTTTTTGCACGAATCCTTTGTCCCAGCCAACTAATTGAGCTGTGTATCCTTCAATCATGATCAGGGCAGGCCCATCGACAGGACCATACTTTTCGTAATAAATGGATATGTCACCATTATGAGCATAGGGCATGATGCTTGCTTCCTTTCATACAGTAATTTTTTAAGTACTACGGTCACCTGACTGAACGAATCAGCATGGCAAAAATTCCGCCGAGCAACGAAGTTACGATGCCAAATACGAAGACGGACACATAGGAGCCGGTGGCATTAATCAGCGTGGAGCCGATCAGGGGGGCTACTGCTGCCGGCACCGAAGTGGCGATGGCCAGGATGCCAAGATCTCTGCCTTCATTGGCCTTATTGGGCAGAACCAGGGACATGACCGCAATATCTACGGCGAAGTAGACGCCACCTGCCGCCCCATTGATGGCCGCGTAAATCAGCATTCCTGTCCAGCTATGCATAACCAGCGGGACGATGAATGAAGCCATAAAGACCAATGAGGACAGTGCGACAATTAGTTTTCTGCGGTCGAGGAGATCTGCCACCTTGCCGAAGAGCACAATAGCGATTATCTGGGCGATGGTGGAGATGGTCGAAACCGTGGCAACCCCTGCCGTGGCATTATTCCCGGGGAGGTTTTTAGAGCCAATGTAGTCAGTCAGAATAAAGAATGTGAAATTGGATATGGCAAAAGATGCAAAGTAGAAAGCGAACCTTGACAGAAAAGCCATAGAGAAGTCCCAGTGGAGGAATGCGGAGAAGAAATGTCCTACGGTACTGAGACTCCAATTGGAATGTTGTTTTTTTGCTGGTGTAGGCATATCCAATGATGGGTCTTCCGGAGCCAAAAGGCAGAACAGAAGGGAAGCCAAAAGAATAAAAGCTCCGATGATTACGTATCCCCAGTGCTGGCCGGTGCGTGATGCAACGTTGACGAAAATCAGGATGCCAAACGGAAGCCCCAAGCCACTGACCGAAGAAGCCACTCCACGGTGCTCCTCAGGGATTCGGTCAGGAATTACTGCGTAGATGACGCCCTGAAACCAGTTGGCGAAGAACCAGACCAAACCCGCAAAAACAATAACCATGGCGATGCTGGTCATCATGCCCATTCCGACACACATGAGCGCTGTGCCTATTCCGGAGAATATCAGCCAGGGCGTTCGCTTCCCAAACCTTGAACGTGTTCTATCTGAAATGGCAGCGCCAATGGGAAGAATCACAGTGCCGACGATTGACTCGACTAGTGAAGCGACGGCCATGTCATGAACCTTGTTGGTCGCGTTGATGCTGACGATCTGAGCGGGCAATAGAACTTGATTGATTGCTTGGTACACCCCGTATAGCCCTACTATAGCCGGGAACAGGAGTACCAGAATTCGTGTGACGCTTACTGGGCGTCTGGTATGGACCGTTTCCTCGTTTTTCATAGTTGATCTCCTTCGCTCATCTTGCATCCTCACAAGTAATACGTATTAGTAACACGTGTTACTAAGTTATAATAAACTGATTGAGGATTTTGTCAAATAGAGGTGTAGAAGGGCATCCATATGAGCAGACGGAAGGCGAAAAGTCAGGATGTGGCAATTCGAGCTGGCGTTTCCAGGACAACGGTCAGTTTGGTGCTTAATCACCACGATGCCAACATTCCTGAGCAGACCCGCAAGAAGGTTCTTCAGGCAGCCAAGGAGCTTGAATTCATTCCATCTGCAGCAGCAAGGACCTTGAGAAAGGGCAAAGGATCAATTGTGCTCTGCCTGACAGTTAACGCTGAGCCTTCCTCCCGCGCAGATGAAGCATGGAGCTCCTTGAGCGAGAAACTTCATGATCGAGGCCTGGTTTGCATCTTCTCGAGAACTGCGGGTTCAACCACTCCGCTCCGTCAGCTCTTGTGGGAGATAACTCCGAGCGTAGTCGTGCCTTTTTTTGATCTGAGTGTCGACGACAAAGCCATGCTTCAGCAGATGGGTATACCTGTAGTTGAATTTTTTGGTAGGCAGAATAAAGAGGAAATAAAGGGCCAACCCATTCAGTTGTTTGCCGATTTCCAGGTCCAGCTCGGTACAGTTCAAGCGAATTATTTATTGAATAAAGGGTGTGGCAAGATTGCCTATGTAGGGACTGCGACTCCAAGTAGTAGCGCCATGATGAACGATCGCAGAAATGGTGTTCGTAGAGCCCTGGAGGCGGTAGGTCTTGAACTGGTCTCCGATGGGAGTATTTCTCTTCACGATAGTGGCCAGTCGGCAAAATTGATGGTCAAGAGGCTTAGAGAGGCAGAATGTGACGGGGTCTGTGCTTTCAATGATGAGCATGCTGCTCCGATTATGGCTCAAGCACAAAAACAAGGTATACGGGTTCCTCAAGATATGCGCGTAATTGGAGTGGACAATGAGCCAATCAGTGCTTATCTGCAGCCTGCATTGACCAGTATTGATTATGATAGCATCATCCCTGCATATCTCGATAGCATTGTTGCGGCATGTAGCTCGTCTGCAAAACCGGCTCCAGTGGAGCGCAACGATACCACCCTGTGGGTGGTCGAAAGAAAATCTGCATGATATCAGGGAATAGTGCTCAATGCTGAGCAGAGACAACTGTCCACGCTAGAGTGAAAGCTGCCTCTTCCTATGAATCCGTCATTCAAGCTTTCCGCTGGGTCAGCTGGTAGGCCGCCAGGAGGACGATCAGCCAGACTGGTCCAGCGACGACGGCCACCCGGTAGCTGGGCGAGAAGCACATGAGCACGACGATCATGGCCAGGAAGGCCAGGACCACCCAAGGGGTCACCCGGGCAAAGGGCAGCTTGAAGTGCAGGGCATTCAAAGCGCTTTCGCCGGTTTTGCCCGCCAGGTCGCCGGGGCCTTTGCCACGAGCAACAGCACGCCGGAAGAGCATCTCGGTCACCATGATCATGGACCAGTTGATGATGGCCGAGATCGTGGCGATGCTCATCAAGTAGTTGAAGGCGAACTGGGGCCAGAGGAAGACCACTACCACCGCCAGGGCGATGATGCAGGCCGAGGTCAGCACTCCTGCGTAGGGCACCCCTCCCTTGGAAAGCCTTCCCAGGTACTTGGGGGCATTGCCCTGCCGGGCCAGGGAGAAGAGCATGCGGGAGTTGGAGTAGAGGGCCGAGTTGTAGACGCTCATGACTGCGGTCAGGCAAACGAAGTTGAGGATGTCTGCGGCCGCGTGGACACCAACCGAGTCGAAGATCTGAACGAAGGGGCTGACGACCATGCCTTGCGCGTTGGGCTTGCCGATGGCATTCCAGGGGACTACGGCCATGATCACCCCAAGTGTCAGGATGTAGAAGACCAGGATCCTCCAGATGATGGCGTTGGTGGCCTTGGGAATGGTCCGGCGGGGATCGGAGGCCTCCCCGGCGGTAATGCCGATGAGCTCGGTGCCGCCGAAGCTGAACATGACCACCGCCAGCGACATGAGCAGACCGGTCCACTGGCCATTGGCCCCGTCACGCATGAGCCCGTTGGGCAGGAATCCGCCGCCTACGGTGAACCAGTTGGCGAAGGAGGCCCGCAGGCCGTTGGCTGTGGGCAGGGCCATGATCACGACGGCCAGCCCGCCGATGATCATGGCGACGATGGCTGCAATCTTGATGATGGCGAACCAGAACTCGAACTCGCCGAACTTGCTGACCCCCATCAGGTTGGCGGCCGTGATGACCACCAGGAAGAAGGCTGCAGAGACCCAAGCCGGTATCGCCGGGAACCAGAAGTTGACGAAGGTGCCTACTACGGAGAGTTCGACCATGGACACCAACACGTAGTTCATCCAGTAGTTCCACCCCGACACAAAGCCCGCACGCTTGGACCAGTAGCGGGTGGCATAGTAGCTGAAAGCGCCGGACTTAGGGTCTTCCACGCTCATTTCGCTCAGAGCCCTGACGATCATGAAGATGGCCAGACCGCCTATCAAATAGGCGATGATGATGGCCGGTCCTGCCAATGAAATGGATTCCCCGGACCCGTAGAAGAGTCCCGTCCCGATGGCGCCGCCCAGCGAGATGAGCTGGATGTGCCTGTTCTTCAGGGTCTTGTGCAGGTCCTTGCCTTGCGACTCCTTGGGTTGATCCATGGGGATGTCATTCCTTAGATGGTAGTTGTCAGCTGAATGTGACCGGCTGACAGAGCCAACCCTATAGGAGCCGGTCCGAGCGGAATGACCATGCCTTTGCATTATGGAATAGAGGCGTCCGCCATATGAGACGGTCAATTCACCGAATGGTGACTGTCAGGCCCTACCATGGGCGTCGGTGCCTGCCGTCTGCTCCCGGTTATCGACACCTCTGTGGTATTGCTGTCCTACCGGCCTTGATGAGATACCCCTTCCTGGACGGCGATGATTAATGGGTTGTGAAGACAAGGAGGTGCAGTCGCATGAACCGTACGGGCAATGGCCCTTTGGCACAGCAGAATCAAGGTGACAGCGCCTCGGCAGGCGACGGCATGGAACGCGGTCTGAGCAACCGACATGTACAGTTCATCGCCATCGGCGGCACTATTGGCACCGGGCTCTTCCTAGGGTCGGGTAAGTCCATAGCCCTGACCGGTCCCTCCATCATCCTGGTCTACATCGGCGTCGGCGTGATCATGTACCTGCTCATGCGGGCCATTGGCGAGCTCATGTATCGCAGCCCCGTCCAGCACACCTTCATCGCCTTCATCAGCCGCTACCTGGGCCAGGGGTGGGGATCCTTCGCCGGCTGGTCCTACTGGATCGTGCTCATCCTGATTGGCATGTCCGAGTTGACTGCCGTGGGCACCTACTTCGTCACCTTCTTCGGCACCTTCGGCATTGATCTGAGCGCCTGGCGGGGTCTGATCGAACTCTGTTTCCTGGCGGCCATGGTGTGCATCAACCTGATTGCCGTGCGGGTTTTCGGGGAGACCGAGTTCTGGTTCTCCATGATCAAGATCACCCTGATTCTTGCCATGATCGTCACGGCCGTGGTCATGGTCATCACAGGCTTCCACTACCCGGCTGTCCACATGCCGGGACAGGATCGAATCAGCCCGGCCGGCCATGCGGGCCTGGACAACATCACTACCGGCTTGAGCCTGGCGCCCAACGGGTGGATGGCCTTCTTCATGAGCTTCCAGATGGTTTTCTTCGCCTACGAGATGATCGAATTCGTGGGAGTCACCGTCTCTGAGACCCAGAATCCCCGCAAGGTCCTGCCCAAGGCCATCAACCAGATCATCCTGAGGGTGCTGATCTTCTACGTGGGTGCCCTGGTTGCCATCATGCTGATCGTGCCCTGGCGCTCCTTCCGCCCCAACGCCGACGGCAGCTTCACCTCGCCATTCGTCATGGTCTTTCGCTACGCCGGGGTCGACTGGGCGGCCGCCCTGGTCTTCTTCGTGGTCATCACGGCAGCCAGCTCCTCGCTGAATTCCCTGCTCTATTCCGCCGGCCGTAACCTCTTCCAGCTGGCCGCCGCCGGCCACTCTCCGGTGATGCGCAGCCTGCATACGATTTCACGCCGCGGCAAGGTGCCCGCTCGGGCCATCATTCTGTCCGGAGTGTTGATCCTCTTATCTCCGGTGCTGCATCTGTTGCCCGGCTTTGAGAACACCTTCGTTCTGTTCACCTCCTGTTCCAGCGCGGTCATCATCTTTATTTACATCCTGACCGTGCTGGCTCACCGCCGTTACCGGACCAGCCCGGACTTCATGCCTGATGGGTTTATCATGCCTGCCTACCGGGTGACTGGAGCCGTTGCCATCGCCTTCTTCGTCCTGATCTACCTCTCGCTCTTCCTGGCTCCCGACACCCGGTATCCGGCCATACTGGGATTGGTCTGGCTGCTGGTCTTCGGTGGCATCTGCCTGTTGGAGCATAAGGGTGAGCCGAAGTCGGTCTGAGTTCAGGGCGATAGCTAGGTATATCAAGCCATACGCGGCACGTCAGCGGGTCATCGATCGGGTTCTTGATGGCCCGCTGTTTATTTTCCGTCATCTTCAGAGAAGCTGCTGTTATTCATCGAGGCTGCCTGTTTGATTGCAGACACAATAACGGGAGTCGTATGTTATCCGGTTGACATATTCTGTTATTGATGTACGCTGTAATCAGCAGGTTCAAGAAAGGCTTGTAAATACAGTTATCTATGACAGATTGCTGATGTAAACCAGTACTCCAGTTTTGGGACTGTACTCAATAGCGTCCTGGATATGTTATTCGATTAACATACGCTGGATTGCGATTTGTCTAATGCTTGGTCTGCTGACGAAGGTGGTGAGTTGCCATGGCCGGTTCCAGGACGAAAGAGCTCATGTTTCTGAAAGGAAACGGCCACTGGTGGGTTACAAAAAGGATAAGAAAATGAACAGACACAACGTGGTGAAGACTGTTGCGGCCTGCTTGGCCGGGATTTTGTCCTTGGGCATGCTGGGAGCATGCGGCAATCAGGGCAAGGATGCCAGCGGGTCTACGATCATCAAATTCGGCATTCATGTGGCCAATCCGAAAAAGCAAGAGGCGGTGACATATGACATAGTGCAGGCATTCAACAAAAAGCATAAAGGCAAATACAAGGTGGTCTTCGAAGCCTCTGACAAGGAATCTCATTCTAAGAATATGAAGCTTGAGGCTTCTGATGGTACATTGCCCCAGCTGTTCTGGATCGATGCCAGCGAAGCTCCCGAGTACAGCAAGTCCGGCGCCTTGCTGGACCTACGTGATTTTCTGAAGAAAAACCCTTCAGTGGCCAAGGCAATCGCTGGGGGAAAGGACTCGTTCGAAGATAAGCAGACCGGTCAATATGGGCTTCCCTATCAGAGCAATGTGCAAGGCTTTTTCTACAACAAGGGAATTTTTGACAAGTTGGGGATTCCTTATCCCAACGATGACACCACATATGAGCAGCTGATGGAGACGCTTCCCAAGATCAAGGCAGGAGGATATACGCCGATTGCTATAGGAAGCAAAAACAGCTCCTATACGATGTGGGAGTTCAACGAGCTTTTGGTTCGATACGGGTGGCAGGACAATCTGAAGAAGATCAAGGCAGGAAAGGAACAATTCAACAATCCTGATTTTATCAAGGCATTTGATAAAATTGAAGGGCTGGCAAAGGCCGGTGCTTTCCCGGAAAATGTTTCAACCATTGAATACTTCGATGCCAAGCAGCAGTTTAATGACGGGAAAGCTGCTTTATTTGGCTCTGGGCAGTGGGACTGTGCCGAATTTGACTCTTCTTTAGGGGATAAGGTCGGATTTTGGTGGGGTCCAAAGTTTAGCGATTCTTCATATGACCAAAATGTATCCATGAGGGTGCCGGCGAATCCCATCGTGGTCAACAAGGCTGTAGGCGATGATGCGGCAATGAAAGCAGGTGTCTATGAATTTCTCAAGTTCTATTACGGGGAAGAGGCCGCAAAGATGTCCTATGCCAAATCGACCTTCCCCGCAACCAATTATCCAGGGCTGAAAGCGACGTCAAGCCAATACGCCATGAATGAGATGCTCAAGGCGCTGGGCAAGAATTGGCCTTCGCCAGCTTCTGCGCCGGATCTCACCTTGGATGCAGCGAGTCAGCAGGCTCTCTATGACGCTATTTTCGGAGTTATCCAAGGTACTTATACACCTTCTGCAGGTTTGAGCAAGATCGATCAAGCCTGGAAAACCAGTCATAAGTAATTGAATATGCCTGCCCATTTCCCAAACGGGGGATTTGAGGGAATGAGGGCATCGTACTTGGAAGAAATGGCATCATATGCGCTGGCTCAGCAAAACGCGGTACAAGGTGGGATTTCTAATACCCACGTGCTTGGTTTACGTGATCTTTATCATCGCCCCTATAGCTATAGCTATCGGATACAGCTTTACCAGATATTCCGGAATCGGGAGGGCAAGATTCATTGGATTGTCCAACTATGTTCGACTCATCCATGATCCATTCTTTTGGAAATCGGGCGCGAACACAATAATCATCTTTGTCGTTGCCTCAGTACTGCTCATGATTCTCTCGTTTTTCATTGCATTGCTGCTCAACAACAAACTGCGCTTCATTGATCTTTCCAAATCACTGATCTTCTCTCCTGCGATTATCGCCCCAATCATTGTGGGCATTATTTGGGTCTACATACTGGATCCGAAGGTGGGCATCATCAATGGTCTGCTGAAAGCAATCGGATTGCGAGGATGGGCCAAGCAGTGGATAGGCGGGACTGTCCTTTCTCCGTATAGCATCGCCATTATCTACTTCTGGCAGCAATTAGGTTATCTGGTCACCATCTTCATCGCCGGTTTGAAGATGATCCCTGAAGAAGTTCTTGAGGCTGCTCAAATCGATGGTGCTACGGGCTGGCAGCGGGTCCGTTATGTCGTCATACCGATGATGCGCTCCACAATATCAACCGTTGCGGTCCTTATCATTACAGGTATATTCAAGATATTTGAAATCGTACAGCAGACTACTGGCGGTGGCCCCAACCATCTCTCCGAGACTCTAGTGACCTACAGCTATTCCATGACTTTCACCAGCAGCGACTACGGATATGGCATGTCCATCGCCAGTGTCACCTTCCTTATTTCACTGGCGCTTACAGGGCTGTACTTCATCTTCAGCAGGAAGGGTGAGTAAGCATGCTTGCGAAACGTACGAAACGCATAATGTATGTCCTAATCGCCATCATTACGGTTCTAGTGGTGTTCCCCTTCATCTGGATGCTTGTTCTGTCGTTTAAAAGCAACGCAGAAATCCTGTCCAATCCACTGGCCTTGCCGCATTCCTTAAGTTGGGGCAACTATGTCAATGCACTGAAAACACTTGACTATCCAAGACTATATGCCAATACCTTCATGGTCTGCCTGCTCGCTTTGGCCATCGAGCTGGTCATAACCTTCCTGAGCTCATTCGCTCTGGCAAGGATGGTGTTCGACCATCCCAATTTGCGGCGGCTGGTCTATGGGTTTCTCATAGCAGGGCTGTGCGTCTCACCTTTCATCCTGCTGTTTCCGGTGTATAAGATCAATATCTTCTTCGGATTACGGGAACAGTGGGCACTGGTGTTTCCCTATGTGGCCTCGTCAATTTCTTTCAACACCCTGCTCTTCGTCGGTTATCTGCAGGCCCTGCCGCCTGAAATTGACGAGGCGGCCATTATTGATGGGTGCTCCATATGGGATCTTATGATTCGTATTATTCTGCCCATGACCAAACCAGTCATCGCTACCGTGGTCATATTCAATGTGCTGTACATGTGGAATGAGTATCCCTTTGCATCGGTCATGCTGCGCAGGCAAGCTGACTACACGCTGGCGATGGGTGCCTCTTTCTTCAAGGGCACTTACACGGTCGACTATGGCGGCATTGTGGCATCCAGCGTCATGATCATCATCCCTGAGCTGATTTTCTACGGGCTCTTCCAAAAGAAGATCGTAGGCGGCATGGTTGCTGGGGCTGTCAAGGGGTGAATGAGGAAATTGGTGTTTGACCTTCTCTATTCAACAGACAATGAAAGGGCAAAGAATGAATAACCTAAACGGGCTGTTTCGAGATTTGACGACAATTACGGATTCGCGCAATGGGCGATTGTCGAGCTGGGATCATAGCGGAAGAAATCAGGACTACTGGGAGGTTCCGGCGGGCAAGACCACCTGCTTGGGGGAAATAGAAGGCCCTGGCTGCATCACGCACATGTGGATGACTTCCTCCTGCAGGAGGGTGCTGGCTCCTTCAATCATGGATCCCCATCAAATGGCACAGGCAGCTCCTGTCATGGAGATCGGTCCCGCCTTGGGTGTGGTCTGGGATGATTATGACCCCTTCTATTATCGGAAAGTGCTGATCAGCATTACATGGGATGATCAGGACAGTCCAAGTGTTCTTGCCCCCTTGGGAGACTTTTTCTGTATAGGGAACAGCTATCCGGGGAATTTCTCATCTCTGCCCTTCAACGTTTCGCTTAAACCCGAAGAGGCTGGAAGATTCGGCGCACCCTGTTCGGTATCGTGCTACTTCCCGATGCCGTTTGATCGAAAGGCTCGCATCGATATCATTAACGAGGGTGATCTACCCTTCATTCTGTATTTCAACATTGATTACGAAATGTATCGGGATCATCTTTCTAACGATACGGCATATTTCCATGCTTGCTGGAACAGAACCGCCCGTTGTGCAGGGTGGGGCGACGATTTGCAGGTCAACGCGCCAGAAGTCAACGGAGTACGAAACCTCAAAGGTGAGAACAATTACACCCTTTTGGACGTCAAGGGAAGGGGACACTACGTAGGGTGCAATCTGACCGTCCACCACTATCAAGGCAGCTGGTGGGGTGAAGGCAATGATATGTTCTTCATAGATGGAGAAGAGTATCCCAGTCTCAATGGCACCGGCACAGAGGATTACTTCAATAATGCATGGGGTATGCAGAGGAACTCTTTCCCCTTCTTTGGAACTATTGTCCATGAGGCGGATTCCAATGGTGTGCAGGTCTCATATCGATTCCATATCACCGATCCAGTCAGGTTCTCTAAGAGTCTGAGAGTCAGCATCGAACACGGACACGCCAATCAACTTTCTGATGACTGGAGCTCCACCGCTTACTGGTATCAGACCATGCCTGATGAAACGCCTCTGCATATCCTGCCGGTCGATCAGCGGATACCCGATGTGCCTACCTATGCCGCCCGAGACGGCGGCATGCCTTCATTGACTGACGATATGCGTGAGGCCAGAGAATCCTACGAACGTCGTTGGAAGGCCTATAGACCGCTACGGCAGGAGCAGTTCCGTCTCAAGGAGGAAAAGACTGCTCGCGAGTCTGAATTGAATACGCAACTTGCTGCAGAGCAACGTCAGGCGTTCGACCGCTGACCATTTAACCAAGTGAAAGGAAAATCGGAAATGTCCCAGAAGAGTATGGCCTTGGCCATTGCACATGCGCAACAGCATATTGATGATCACAAGGCTCAGGTGTCTGCAGGAGTTATGAGGCAGGAATACCACTTCATGGGACAGACCGGTTGGATCAATGATCCCAATGGCTTGATCTGGTTCCGCGGACAATATCACATCTTTTATCAGTTCAATCCCTACAGCGGGTTTTGGGGTCGCATGTTTTGGGGTCATGCGGTCAGTGATGATCTCTTCCATTGGCGATATCTGCCGATTGCATTGGCTCCAAGTGAATGGTATGACGACCATCCACAAGGTGGCTGCTTCTCCGGTAGTGCCATCGTCAAGGATGAAAGGTTGTATTTGCTGTACACCGGCACTTCCAATAATGGCAGAGGGTTTGAGCAGAACCAGTGCCTGGCATGGAGCGATGACGGCATTCATTTCAACAAATATGAAGGTAATCCGGTCATCAGTGCCCCCGAGGGGGTATCTCATGATTTCTTTCGCGACCCCAAGGTCTGGGAGCACGAAGGTGCTTATTACCTGATATGTGGGGCGCAACGGCATGGTCAGGCCTGTGTCCTGCTCTATCGTTCCGACGATCTGGTCCACTGGCAGCTTCTCAACAACATGGCAGAAAGCAGGGGTGAATGGGGTTATATGTGGGAGTGCCCTGATTTCTTTAAACTTGGTGATCGTTATGTCCTATTTTGCTCGCCGATGGGAGCAGGAGAGCGCACAGTCGTCTATTTCATTGGTGATTTCGATTATCGGACTGGGCGATTCTGCTATACCACGAATGGAGAGATTGATTGGGGATTCGATTTCTATGCCCCTCAGACCTTCCTGGATGGTTCTGGGCGTAGGATCATGCTCGCTTGGGCGAATTGCTGGGACTGGATGCCGTTTTGGAAGGACTGGGGGCCGACATATCGCGAAGGTTGGTGCGGATCATTCTGTCTTCCGCGAGAGGTGCGCCTTGAAGGTCAGGATGAATTGGCATTCGAGCCAGTTCGAGAACTCTCGCTGCTCCATGTTGATCCTTATGAGTCGGAGCACATGGTAGTGGGAGTAGAGCCAACCGATATCCCTGTATCTGATGGCGTGCATTATGACCTGTCTTTTTCGATTGATCTGGTGACTACCACAGCCGACGTCGTCGAACTGCACATGCGCGCAGACAAGCAGCACGAAACTGTCTGCTATCTTGATCTGAAACGTGCACTCATGGTGGTGGATCGCAATCGTGCTGATGAATGGAGCAAGGGGGCCACCCGGAGTAGTTTGACTGGTGTGAGGAATGCTGCTTTATCAGTTCGCATCGTCAGTGATCGTACATCACTAGAGATTTTTGCGGATGATGGCAGAGTATGTCATTCGCTCAATATCTTCCCCAAAAATGGATGCAATGAATTTACTATTTCGACTCAAGGTGGTGAGGCCAACCTGTTGGGTCTGCGATCGTACGGAGTGCGGATTTGACGTCTTTGCCGCGGTGGCAGGCGTAATCTACTAATGATGCGGGTTATCCCGTCGGGTGCTGTGGTTGGCAGAGGTACCGAACACGTGTGATGGAGCCAGTATGACGACGATTAATGATGTGGCACAGTATGCTGGAGTTTCTAAAAATACCGTGTCCCGTTACCTCAATAATCGCGGATACATATCGCAGATGACTCGCGAAAAGATACGCAACGCCATTAATGTTCTTCAATACCATCCCAACCAGATTGCTCGAAGTCTGTACAGCAGCAGAACCAACCTCGTTGGTTTGGTCATACCAGACGTGACCCAGCCTTTCTTTTCGACGATGACCGCCTGCATAGAGGATCAGTTGGATCGCAGGGGCTACAAAATGATCCTGTGCGATACCAAAGACTCTTCGAGCAAAGAGAAGAAGTACCTGGAGATGCTCCAGGAAAACAAAGTCGATGGCATCATCATCGGCAGTCATTCAATTGATATACGGTATTCGGACATCAGTGCTCCAATTGTTGCCTTGGACAGGAACCTTGCCGATGACATTCCTGTGGTAAGTGCCAACCATGAGCAAGGTGGACGTATAGCTGCGCAAGCTTTTATCAGACATGGGTGCAAGAAGGTCATCCAGCTTGTCGGATATACGAAGGTGAGAACACCCTCAGGAAAGCGTCATGCGGCATTCGGCGAAGAAATGATGAAACATGGCATCGCCTGCCACACCTATGAACTCGGACTGAATCAGTTCGATTTTGACTCATATCTGGATGTGGCGGATATGATTCTGGATCGGTATCCCGATCTTGACGGCGTGTTCGCCGCTGATATGGTGGCGCTCGCAGTCCAAAAGAGGGCTTTGACAAGAGGATTGTCTATTCCTGCAGATTTGCTGGTGTTCGGATATGACGGGTCCTTCATATACAAGACTGCGTACCCGCCATTGCCTACGATCGTTCAGCCTTACCGACAACTGGCTAAGGTTGCGGTTTCCGTTCTCATGAAACTCATCAACAAAGAGCAAGTTGATGAGCTCTCTTACACGATTGATGTGAAGCCATCCATGCAAGAGGAGGGCATATAGGACAGCAAGGCGCAACATCCACGCGCATTTTCCTCATAGTTCCACATAGTGCGAAATGGGTAAAAAGTCAAACCTATTTTTTCTGTTTGCTTTGCAGTAGATTAACCCATGGATCGTGTTGTACGGAAATATACAGCTTTATTGATCCTAGTAACGCAGGTGAAGAAGCTGATACTGGAGGTCAGGATGGCTAAGACTGGACGCATATCGGCGCGCATGCCGTCGGTCCTAGCACTGCTGGCTGTGTGCTTCATCCTGTGTTGCCTGCCAATGCAAGCGGTCCTAGGGGCAACCGTGTCGACGAATTATGCTTCTTGGACCGATGTGGTTAAGGCCATTGATCAGGATCTGAATTCTGGGCGGCGAGCCTATGCTGATGGTGATCATGCAGGGGCTGCTGCCAATTTCATGGCTGCTTACAATTCAGACTATATCGGTTCGAACTTCGTTACAGTTACCGCTTCAACATTGGGGCAGGACCGCCGCAACGACTTGGATGAACGTTTTCAGTCTCTCCAGTCGAAAGCCTATGCGGATGACAATCAAGCCGGTATAGACCAAGATTGCCAAGCTTTGCAAGCCGATCTGGCCGCTGTGGCCACTCAACTGGATGCAACCCAAGGGCTGGCCAATCCCCGTGCCTACGCCAAGGCTCAGCAGGAGCAGATCAAGGCGGATCGTCGACGGCTGGACGCAGCCAAGAAGCATCGGAACAACGGCAAGGGCGACCGGACCTGGACCCAGGTGGCCCACGAGATGACGCCCATTCTGGATCAGGCGCTCGCCCAGGCATCCAAGGGACAGGGCCAGGCGGGATCCGACCTGGTCAACAAGGCCTATTACCAGTATTACGAAAAGCTGGGTTTCGAGAAGAACGTCATGAACGCCATTAGCGGCAACAGGGTCTCCCAGGTTGAATACCAGTTCAAGGAGACCCGGATGGCCATGGTGGCGGGCAAACCGGCCAAGACCCTGGTGAACGACCTGAAGAGCATGCTGGTCGAGGATGCAGCCATTCTGGACGGAGGCGCCGCAGACCAGGTCAATGGGTGGACATCCTTCCTGACCTCCGCCTTCGGCCAGGCCTTTGTGGTCCTGCTGCGAGAGGGTCTGGAGGCCATCCTGGTGGTGGCGGCCATCATCGCCTACCTGGTCAAGTCCGGCTATCGGGACAAGGTCGGGCACATCTACTGGGGCATTGCGGCCGGTCTTGTGGCCAGCGGGCTGGTGGCTCTGCTCTTCACCCTGCTCTTCAACGGGAACGGCCCCCAGCAGGAGATCCTGGAGGGCGTGGTGGCCTTGGTGGCCATGCTCATGCTGCTCTACACCAGTAACTGGATGCTGTCCAAGTCCTCTGTGGAATCCTGGAACCACTACATTCAAAGCCGGACGGTGGCTGCTATCTCGAAGGGCAGCGTTATCTCCCTGGCCCTGCTCTCCTTCCTGGCGGTCTTCAGGGAGGGGGCCGAGACGGTCATGTTCTACCAAGCCATCTTCGCCATGGCTCCTGGCGGCACACGTGAGATTTGGACCGGTTTTGCGGCTGCCGCTGTGGTCCTGGTCATCGTTTTCGTACTCATCCGCTTCACCTCGGTCAAAATTCCCATCCGGCCCTTCTTCATCATCACCAGCCTGCTCATGGCGGTTATGGTGGTCATCTTCGCCGGAGGCGGCGTCCATGCCCTGATCGAGGGCGATCTGGTGCCGGCCACCTACCTGCCCGGCGTGCCCACCAGCGACTGGATCGGGCTGTATCCATACATGCAGACCATCGGCGCCCAGATCCTGGCGGCCCTGGTCGTGGTCGTGCTGGCAATTGTGTCGACCCACCGCCTGCACAAGCAGGGACAGGTGCAGTCGAATCAGGACTCCGGCGGGTCGTCGTCGGCAACCGTCCATCAGACGGAAGTCGAGCAGACCGCCGAAGGGGCTGTGCCCTCCCAGGTCACGGCAACCATGCAAACACCAAAGAGCGAAGGACAATCATGAAGAAGAGACAATTGACCGCCCTGGTCGCGCTGGTGCTCTCGGGCACCCTGGCCCTGGCGGGGTGCGGCTCCGGCGGGTCGGGCACCCGTGAGGCCCCCGCGCCTGAGGCTTCCGGCGCCTCCCAGTCCTCGGCGGGCAAGGGGGCTGGTTTCGAGGAGATTCCCATTCCGCCCGACGATCAGCAGAAGGGTCCACTGAACATCGGCACGGTCTTCTTCCAGCCCATCGACATGGAGCCTGCGTCCATGGGGCTGAAGGCGGCCGATGCCAGCCTGCATTTGGAGGCTGATATCCACGCCCTGCCCAACAACAACCTGGGCTATGCCAAGGGTGAGTTCGTCCCGGATCTGACCGTCAACTACACCATCCAGAACAAGGACGATCCCAATGACAAGCAGTCCGGCACCTTCATGCAGATGAACGCCTCGGACGGCCCGCACTACGGAGCCAACATCAAAATGGAGAAGGCCGGGTCCTACAAGCTGACCTATTCCATCGACTCTCCTGAGAAGAAGGGCTGGATGCTGCACGTCGACCCGGAGACCGGCGTGAAGGGGCACTTCTGGACCGAGCCTATCGTGGTCAGCTGGGACTGGGACTACACGCCCCACCAGTGGTAAGCTGCTATGCACCATGCTTGAGCAATTTGTCACGGTCTTGCCGGGGACACTGGCCCCGGCTCTCCTGGTCATGATTTTCAGCGTGCTTCTAGGAGTGGGCGAGGGCCGCGATCGGCCCCGTTCCTCCTCCTGGCGGCTGATTGGCCTGGGGGTTGGCGTGCTGGGAGCGCTGGTTTTTGCCCTCCTGCGTGCCACCGTGATCATCAACCGGCGAACCATGGTCAACTACCCGACCCTGGTAGCCTGCGTTCTGACTGATCTGGCGGCTATTGCGGTGGTGCTGTTCGCCGATCGGCTGGTTTCAGACTGGCATCGCCGCCCTTGGGCCATGGATCTGGCCAACGCCCTGGCAGCCCTGGCCATAGCCCTGACCACCTTCCGTGCCCTGCCCGACGTCATCCTGCAGCTTACGGCTTTTGTGGAGCCGGGGGAGCCGGTGATGACCTCGGCCATGCTTCTGAGGGCCTTGGGCTTCCTGCTTGGTCTGGCTGCCGCTGTGATAGTGGCTGCCATTCTGAGGACCATGCATACCTCCTGCCCCCGGATAGCCTTCCGTCTGGCCGCCCTGCTCATGGTGGTCCTGCTGCTGGTTCGGCACGGCGTAGCCCTGGTGGCCCTGATGCAGACCACCGGCCTGGTTCTTCTGCACGGGTGGGCCTTCCGGGTCATGGCCCTGGGATACAACGCCGACCTGATCCTGGTTCTTGCCCAGGTTCTGGTCTTCATCATTCCAGTCTTCGCCTGCTTGGTTGCAGGCTGGCGCATGCCGGTGACCGGAGCCTCCACAGCTGACGACCGCAGTCACCGGGCCTTCCGCCGACGGGCCTTGGCATCGGCGGTCTGGAGCCTGGTGGCCATGATCGGCGTCACCCTGGCCCTGACGGTGGGCACAGCCAAGGCCCACCAGGTGCCTGTGCTCTCGCCTCCGGAGAAGTATTCTTTGACCTCCGATACGGCCACCATTCGTTTCTCCCAAGTGGAGGATGGTCACCTGCATCGATTCAGCTACCAGGCCAAGGACGGCACCGAGATGCGCTTCATCATCATCCGCAAGAATGGCGCGGCCTACGGGGTCGGGCTGGATGCCTGCGAGAACTGCGGGGATGCGGGCTATTACGAAAAAGACGGCAAGATCATCTGCAAGAAGTGCGACGTAGCCATCAACCTGGCCACCATCGGGTTCAAGGGCGGCTGCAATCCCGTCCCTCTACCCTATAAGACCGGCCGGGGCGCCATACTGATCAGCACCGCAGACCTGGATGCACTGTCTTCGCACTTCAAGAGCTGATAAAAGGGAAGGAGCGGTTGGCATGTTCTTCATGCGAATGATGCTGCGGTCATTCAGCCGCCAGTTCGGGCGAAGAATGCTCATCGCCGTCACGGTCTGCCTGTCGGCCTGCGTGGCTACGGCCATGCTGGGGGTGGTCTTTGACGTGGGCGACAAGCTCAACGCAGAACTGTCCACCTACGGATCCAACATCACGGTCCAGGCCAAGGCTGATGCCGTGGTCTCCGACCTCTATGGCGACCAGTCAACGCCAACCGCCTTCCTCAAGGAGTCCCAGGTGCCCAGGATCAAGACCATCTTCTGGGCCTACAACATCACCGACTTTGCCCCCCGTCTGGATCTTCGCGGCACCGTGGACCAGGTCGGCGCTCCCCTAGTGGGCACCTGGTTCGGCCGGACCGTCAAGGTCGACAGCGGCGAGAGCAGCACCGCAGGTTTGAAAGGTCTTCGGCCCTGGTGGAAGGTTCAAGGTCGCTGGCCCAAGGACGAGGCTGGGTCCGCCGGCAGGACCGAGGCCATGATGGGCAAAGAGCTGGCCGCACGACTGGGTGGCCGTCAGGTTGGCGACCAGGTCAAGGTGGGTCTGGATGGTAAACAACAGACTGTCGCCATTGTGGGCATCTTCGACTCCGGTGATTCTGATGCCTCCTCCCTCTACCTGCCCACCAGGGCGTTGCAGGAGATGTCCGGTCTGACCGATCAGATCGACCAAGTGGAGGTCAAGGCCCTGACCACGCCCGAGAACGACCTGGCCCGCAAGGCCGCACGAAACCCTGCTGCCCTCTCCCAGGACGAGTGGGAGACCTGGTACTGCACGGCCTACCCCTCATCCATCGCCTACCAGATCGAGGAGGCCATCCCTGGGTCCATGGCCAAGCAGGTCAGACAGGTGGCAGCTCTGCAGGGCGACGTTCTGCAGAAGACTCAGGCAGTCATGATCCTGATGACCGTGCTCAGCCTGCTGGCGGCGGCCATCGCCGTGGCCAATCTGATGGCGTCCTCCATATCCGAGCGGTCATCGGAGTTCGCCCTGCTCAAGGCCTTGGGCGCTACCGATGGGGCCGTGTCCAGACTGGTGCTGGCCGAGACGGCCCTGATCGCCTTGGCCGGAGCTCTGGTCGGCGCTCTGCTGGGCTCAGGGGTGGCTCAGATCGTAGGCAGGGTGGTATTCGGCTCAGGTATCACCATGAGGCCCATGGTCTTCGTGCTGGTCTTCGTGCTGCTGGCCCTGACCGTGCTGCTGGCGTCCATCTCGTCCATCAGATCGATTCTGCGGCTTCGGCCGGCGGAGGTGCTTCATGGCCGCTGATCGCCATAAGAGCCATATGACCAACACCCGCATGTTCCTGACCATGCTTTTCGGGGCCGTTTTCCGCCGTCGGGGCCGGGCCCTGATGGCCGTGGTGGCTTCTCTGGTGGGTGCCGCCACCCTCTTCTGCCTGGCGGCGGTCTGCATCGAGGCGCCTAGACAGATCAACCAGGAGATGCGCTCCTACGGGGCCAACCTGGTCGTCTCGCCCATCCAGGGGGGCAATAGGTCCGGGGTTGGCATTGAACAGGGCATGGTGGACCACACCACCCATATGGTGACCGCCAAGGCTCCGGCAAAGTACGCTACTTATCGATATGAGACGGTGCAGGTCAATGCCGGCGCCCGCGTGATGGCCGGCATCCACCCAGACCAGGTGCGCCAGCTCAACCGTCACTGGAGCGTGGAAGGAGCTTGGCCGAAGCCTGGTTCGGTCATGGTGGGGCGGGATCTGGCAGATTCGCTGGGGCTGACCACTGGCAGGCCAATAACTATTGGTTATCCGGCCGGGCAGTCCACCTTCACAGGCAAAGCCGGGGGGCAGGGTCGTGATTTTCGCGTGGGTGGCATTGTCGATACTGGCGGCCCCGAGGATCGCATTATCTACGCCGACCTGTCCGATCTGGAGCTCCTGACCGGGACCAGGCGGGGTACCGATGTGATCGAATACTCGGTCAACACCATGACCTCAGGTCTGAAAGCCATCGCTGCCAGCATCAACGACATGACTTCCATGGGGGTCAAGGCCCGGCCGGTCGCCAGGATCACAGCAGGCGACAGCCATACCATCGCCATGCTCCAGTCGCTCTTCTGGCTGGTTTCGGTGGTGGTGCTGGTTCTCACCTTTGTGGGCGTGGGGACCACCATGGCTTCCATTGTTTCTCAGCGGCGCAGCGAGATCGGTCTGCGCAAGGCCCTGGGTGCCTCCTCGCGGGGGATAGCCATGGAGTTTCTGGCTGAGTCGGCCTGCTACGGGTTGGCTGGAGGCCTGATCGGCACTGCTTTGGGTTATGGCTTCGCCCGACTGCTCTGCCTGTCCGTCTTCCAGCGGCCGCTGGGCTTCAACTGGTGGCTGGCCTTGGGCACGGTCCTGCTGAGCGTGGCCATATCCATGATTGCATCTATCCGGCCGGTCCTCCGGGCTTCGCGTATCGACCCGGCCCTAGTTCTGAGGGAGGAATGACAATGACGCAGGCAAAGGCGAGCGAGTCCCAGTCAGGCGGCGGCATGCTGCTGGACCTGGACCATGTATCCAAGATCTACGGCGATCTGCATGCCTTGGATGATCTGAACCTGAGCGTCCCGCAAGGTCAGTGGTTGGCCGTAGTGGGGTCTTCCGGCTCAGGCAAGACCACGCTGATGAACATTCTGGGCTGCATGGATACGCCCAGCCGCGGCTCGGTCCGTCTGCAGGGGCGGCCGCTGGAGGATCTGAGCCAGTCCCAGCTGGCCGATGTGCGCAAGAACGTGATCGGCCTGGTCTTCCAGAAGTTCTACCTGGTCCCGCATCTGACTGCCCTGGAGAATGTCATGGTGGCCCAGTATTACCACTCGGTGGTGGATGAGGACCAGGCCCTGAAGGCCTTGGACCGGGTGGGTCTGGCGGATCGAGCCCGCCACCTGCCCAGCCAGCTTTCGGGCGGCGAGCAGCAACGGGTCTGCGTGGCCCGGGCGCTGATCAATGAGCCCAAGCTGATTCTGGCTGACGAGCCCACTGGCAACCTGGACGAGGCCAATGAGCGGATCGTGCTGGACCTCTTTAGGCAATTGCATGACCAAGGAACCTCCCTGATCGTGGTCACGCACGATGCTCTGGTGGCCTCATGCGCCCAGCGGGAGATCATGCTCAACCACGGGGTGCTGGCCGGTGAGCAGTGGAATGATGAGGAGGCCAAGCAGGCCTACCTGGCAGCCGGAGGCCGGCCGGCCTCCAGCGGGGCTCCTGGCGACATCGGTGACCAGGATATTCCTGTGGGTTTCCATGACCCCACTAAAATGGCCAAGACGGGTGGGTCTCTGCCGGGATCGGCCGCTGAGTCAGAAAGAGGACGCTGAGATGGCTACAAGCAAGTCTCGGGGGCTGGTCACGGCCTCGGCAACGTTGGCGACCCTGGTGGCGGTCGGTTCTCTCCTAGGCGGTTGCGGAAGCCAACAGGCCAAGCCCATGGATGACGAGTTCGCCGGATCGGGCGCCGAGTCCAGCTCTGCTCCAGGGTCGGCTGAAGGTTCTGGCGCAGCTGGTGAGGGCAATCCCACGGCCGTCTCCCGTGATGGACTGCCGACTGCTCCGGCAGACACGGGCAACTATCACGACGGCACCTACGCCCTGACGGGCAAGTACGGGCATGACGGGGCTGACAGTATTGATGTGGATCTGGACCTGTCGGGAGGCCAGGTGAGCCGGGTCCGGGTCCAGGGCCATTCGGACTCGCCCATCTCGCGTGGCCACATGGAACGCTTTGCTCGGGCAGTGCCTGGTGTGGTCCAGGGACGCCCGCTCAAGGACCTGAAAGTGGACAAGGTGGCTGGGGCCAGCTGGACCTCGGACGCCTTCAACAAGGCTCTGGATCTGGCTCGGTTGGAGGCTTCGGCGGAAAGGTCGTCCTGAGAGCCAGGCTGTAAGGGTGGCGGAAACAAAAAGGGCGAGGAGTCGAGTCCTCGCCCTTTTCCAGACCTTTATGCTACCGATCCCACCAAGGCCGCAGGGGGTAGGTGTCCGTCCCGGTCTCGGGATCGGGCTTGATGCACTGGAACTGGTGTATCTGAATGTTGTCGAGCTCGAAGTTGAGCCGCGCGCCGGCCATGTACAGGCCCCAGAGCCTCGCCTTGGGCGCGCCCACCATAGGCTTGGCCTGGTCCCAATGCTCCTGGAGGTTCTCAGTCCAGTGCTTGAGGGTCAGCGCATAGTGCTGACGCAGGTTCTCCTGGGTGATGACCTCGAAGCCGGTGTCCTGGATGGCCAGTTCAATCTCGGCTGGGCTGGCCAGCTCGCCGTCGGGGAAGATGTAGCGGTCGATGAATCCGCCCGCCCGCTTGTGGTCGTGGGAGTTGGTACGGGTGATCTGGTGGTTGAGCAGGATGCCGCCTGGACGAAGCTTGTCCATCATCTCCTTGAAGTAGGAGGGGTACTGCTTGTAACCCACATGCTCCATCATGCCGATGGAGCAGATCCCGTCGAATCCGGACTCGGGCACGTCGCGGTAGTCCATCAGCCTGACCTCGGCCAGATCCTGCAGGCCCTCCTGGCGAATCCAGTTCTGGGCCCACTCGACCTGCTCCTCAGCCAGGGTCACGCCGATGACGTGGATGCCGCGGCGGGCGGCCGCGATCTCCATGGAGCCCCAGCCGCAGCCCACGTCCAGCAGACGGTCGCCCTTGTTCAGGTGCATCTTGTCCAGAACCATGTTGAGCTTGTGCCACTGAGCGTCCTCCAGGCTGCCGTCCGCCTTCTCGAAGACGGCGCAGGTGTAGGTCATGGAGGAACCCAGGAAGAGCCGGTAGAAGTCGTTGGACTGGTCGTAGTGGTAGCTGACTGTGGCTGCGTCGCCCCGACGGGTGTGGGGGCGGATGCCCTCGGTCAGTCGCTTGGCCAGGGATGGCCCTTCGATGGCCGGTGGCTCGGGCACGCGCACCCCGTGTGAGAAGACGGCCGCAGCTGCCCGGGCCAGTTCCATCTTGCTGGGGTGCTTGACGAAGTGCTTAAGGCCCATCAGTTCCTTGAGAACCTGGTAGGGGTTGCCTGGAAGCAGCTCGGGAGAATCCAGATCACCCTGCAGGTAGGCGCGGGCCAGACCAAGGTCGTTGGGATTTTCCGTGATGTAGTACATGGCACGGGAATTCTTGACTTCCAGATGCAGCGGCGCTTGCTCTTGCCCGAAGACCGACCCGTCGAAGGCGGTCACCTGCACAGGTGCGTCAGGGGTGAGGAAGAGCCCGATCATTTCGGCTACAGTCATCTTGCTTTTGGCCATGAAGCCCCCTTGTTCGTGACCCGGACATGACGGATCATGGCGGGTCGGATAGTTGATGAATATAGGTACTGTCTTCACCCTACCCCCGACACTGGTCCCCGCTGGTGCCATGTTCGGTGAATTATTCCGCATGGGAAACCTTGCCTGGGTACAGACTCTTTGGTAAGGCTGAACATGGAGGCGAGCAGGGAATGACCAGCAGCGGATCAGCGTCAGTTGGAGCAGATGAGGCCTGGATTCAGGACACGCTTGCCAGATTGGAGCATTCGCGTTTCCGCGCTGGATTCTCTCTATCGGCCAGGGATCGCGCTTACGCCCGCGCCAAGGGCAGGAATACCATCGACCGCCACGCCCATGAGATGCTGGCCAAGCGCGTGGGGCCTGCCCACCCTTTGAAGGATGGCAAGCAGACCCCCTACCGCGGGCATCCGGTCTTCACGGCCCAGCATGCCACGGCCACCTGCTGCCGCGGGTGCATCGAGCGCTGGCATCGCATTCCGCGCGGCCGGGCTCTGACCGATGCAGAGGTTGATGCCCTGGCCAGTCTGGTCATGGCCTGGATCGAGCGGGATTTGGTCAATCATCCGGTCCGTCCGGCCTGACGGACCGGATGATTTAGTCAGGAGGCTTGCTTCTGGACTTGTATGTTTGTCTGAGTCTCCAAATCAGCTCTTTCCCGCCAAGATTGAGCATAGTTACCATAGATGGTGCGGATCCGAGTACCTACGGGCAGGGCTGGAGATTCATTCTCTGTATTGGTTCCCCAGTTAACCCAGCCAGACTGTGGCCGTTGGACGATCTGAAAGCCGCCTGATGGTTGTGATGTCAGCCAGATCATGCATCGCCCGTTGCTGCTGTTGAATTCTGCAGTGCAATCAGCGGCCCCGGGGAAGATGGTTTGGTCTTGCAGGGATGAGACATCAATTGCCTGACTTGGCATGTGCCATGGACGTTCATTTGCATCGGCGGCCACGTGTGCCTGGTCGGTCACCTGAGCCAGATGCTCTCGTATCTGTGCATCGGTGAGAGCGTGCTCCCAGTATGAGAACAGCCGCCAGTACAAATCCCAGTGTGCATTGGTCAAATCCCTGTCCAGAAGATTGCGGAAGTATGCGAATCTTGCTGGTTCTTCCTGGTGGTTTTCCTGGTTCTTGGACTCGTTGATGATGGAAGCCACCTCTTGCTTCAACAGGGCTGCATAGGGATCGCCTTCTCTGTAAGGGGTGCGGTTATAGGAATCAAAGCGGTCAAAGACCAGTCCTCCTTCGCCGCTTTCAAATTCATCCCCGACTGTGATGCGATCCAGAGCACAGCGCCCGTTGACTTCAGTTTCAAAGTGATCCACTTGGTATCGGCGGTCGAAAAAGTCGACATCACGGTAGAAAGTAAATTCAACCGAGAAGGATTTGCCGTGTAGCTCTGGACGGAGACCATCCGGGATGCGTCCGCTGAGCAAATAGCGGTGCATGACCGGTCCGCATTCTTCAACCGTTACGTGTGCCACCACATGTTCAGTCGGGTTGACGAGCCCATTCTCAGGGGTGAAGAATGGCCCATAGAAACCGCCTAGGGCGTTGTTGCCGCTCTTAAGCAGGTCGACTTGCTCCTCCTTGCTCATGAAGTGCCGAATTCCCCACTTGGATGCGCCTTCTCCTGATCCTGTGCCTCTGCATAGTTCGAGATCGAAGTATCCGGTATCCAGCCTGCATACGGCATCACGCTCGTGAACTGAATGTATTGACCTGATACCTCCGGTGGCTTCAGACGATCCGGATGTGGGCCTAGTTGCGCTTTCCGGCTCATATGATGAATCGTCAAAGACTATAATTTGGTCGTCATGCGGTTCTACTATGCCCAGATAGACCGAGTTTTCGGGCGTGCCCTCCCCAGCCAGGCGTTGAAAGGGGACAGCACCTTCTTGCTCGACTTGAGCAGTCAGAATCGGCTGGTTGGTTGAGCTGGGCAGACGTATCCGAATCGGTCTGGGGCCCGAGTGTGCTGGTCCGGAATAGTGAATCTGATAGCGTGCGGATATACTCATGGCTGTTGCCTCCTTATGCGTCTATGCTGGCCGCTCTTCTCCTTAGGAAGGAGAATGAGAAGGAATTCTGTTTCATTCCATCAATCAGGACTGCAATGATGATGACTACGCCTTTGATCAGCTGCTGAGTGAAGAATGGCACATTCATCAGCACGAGACCGGTTGTTAAGACTCCGAAGATGACCGAACCGATGACAGTGCCTGATATGCGTCCTTTGCCTCCAGCGAGTGAGGTGCCGCCGAGTACCGTTGCAGCGATGGCATCCATTTCATAGCCATTGCCAGCCGTCGGCTGTGCCGATACGACCCTGGCGGCGAAAATGCAGCCTGCCAGACCGGCGCATAGCCCGGCGATCAGGTAGACGGACATAAGGACTGACTTGACATTGATGCCTGCCAGCCGGGCGGCTTCTGGATTGCCTCCTACTGCGTAGACATGAGCTCCATACCGTGTTTTGTCCAGGACCACCCACATGACCAGGTATACGACGATCATGATGATGAAGGGGATCGGGATGTGCCAGATATATCCGTTGCCGATAGCTCTAAAAGACAGATTGTTGTCAACAATAGGCAGTCCGCCGGTGATCGTGTATGCCAGTCCTCTCAGGAATGTCATAGTCCCGAGAGTGACGATGAAAGCGGCCAGGTTGCAATAGGCAATCAGCAATCCATTGACGAGTCCCGCTATTGCCCCAACGATGATGCCAAGGGATACGGCAATCAAAGGATTCATGCCTGAGCGGGCTGCCAGTACAGCCACACATCCGCTGACAGCGATTGTCGAGCCCACAGAGAGGTCGATGCCGGCCGTGATGATCACCAGCGTCATGCCTGCCGCCAGAATGGCGTTGATGGATATGGCCCTGGCTACGTTGAACAAATTGCTCAGCGTGCCAAAATTTGGCGCCTTTACCAGCATGAAGAGTATGAGCAGCAAGAGGACGAAGGGCATGCCAACCTTCTCCCAGATTGCCGCAATATTGACGTTTTTGCCTTTCATAATGCTTCTTTCATGTTTCAAGTTACGGTTGCCGGTTTCCCGAACGATGCATACGGACGGTGGATCGGAACCATGTGTTTGCTGTCTTATAAGTCAGTCGAGCAACTGCGGCTTGCTCACCCCGGTGGCATACGACATTACGTTTTCCTCAGACGCTTCTGATGTTGGAATATTGGCCACCACCTCGTTCTGCCGGACCACTAGAATCCGATCACTGACTCCCAATACCTCAGGTAGATCAGAGGAAATCATCAAGATTGCCTTCCCTGCTTTTGCGAGGGAATTGATCAAGCCATATATCTCCTGTTTGGCGCCCACATCTACCCCTCGGGTTGGCTCGTCAAGGATGAGCAAGTCCGATTTCTTGAGTAGCCATCGGGCTAGAACGGCCTTCTGCTGATTGCCACCGGACAAATTGTTGATCTCGGTATGCTCCATGGTCTGGTCGATGTTGACCTCCTGCATGATGTTCCGAACGGATGCCCGCATCTTGCCCTTGCGTAGAAGATGCAGATATTGGAACTGATCCAGTGATGAGATGGCGATATTTTCTTCGACGCTCATGACGGGGAAGATGCTCTGGGTCTTTCGGCTCTCCGGCAGGTAGGCTACTCCATGATTAATTGCCGATTTTGGAGAGTGGAAAAGAACCTTGTTCCCCTGAAGCCGGACGCTGATGGAGGCGCAGCGGTCGGCGCCAATTATGGCACGCGCCATTTCTGTCCTTCCGGCGCCGACCAGCCCGGACATGCCCACAACTTCGCCGGCGTGGACGTTGAATGATACAGGCTGGTCGTCTTCCTTGATTCTGAGATTTTCGACCCTCAGAACCTCGGCGCCTTTCTGTCGGGCATCGTGCTCATAGAGTTTTTCAACCTTTCTGCCGACCATTTTGGATACGACCTGAGATTGGTCGACCTGGGAGAGCTTGTCGGCCAACACAGTCTGGCCATCACGGAGCACGGTAATTCGATCAGCCAGACGCCAGACTTCCTCCATGCGGTGCGAGATGTAGATCAGTCCAGTGCCCTCGTCGCGAAGAGTACTGATCAGGGTGAACAGCTGCTCAGATTCGGCTTTCGATAGGGAAGCAGTGGGCTCGTCCAGAATGAGTATTCGGGCCTTCTGGGCGAGGGCCTTGGCTATTTCGACCATTTGCTGTTCGCCGATGCCTAGTTTGCCCAACTCCGTATTTGGATCGATGTCCGCCTTGATGACCTCAAGCTTGCTTCTGGCTTCATCCTTGAGGCGCTTTTTGTCTATCAGACCGTACCGCGTCTTTGGCTCTTGACCCAAGGCCAGGTTTTCGGCGACAGTCATGGTTGGCACGACATTGAGCTCCTGATGGATGATGGCAATGCCTTGATCCGTTGCCTGCTTGGGGGTTCGGATTTCAACAGGCTCGCCTTCGATGGCAATGGAACCGGAATCGAGGCTGAGGTTGCCTGACAGGATGTTCATCAGTGTCGATTTTCCTGCTCCGTTTTCACCCATTAGAGCCAGAACCTCATGGTCATAAAGGTTTAGGCTGACATTGTCAAGGACTGTTACACCCGAAAAGCTCTTGCAGATGTTCCGCAGCTCTAATAAGGCGGCTTTATTCTCAGACATGCTCACCACCCTTTGTACTTGTTGACGTTATCGCGAGTGATCATTTCGCTGGGAATCAGGATGGTCGTTTTCTTGGGTGTCTTTCCTTTGACCTTGTCTTGGGCGAACTTCACGGCCTGATCAACCATGGCCCTTGGATTCTGGGTTGCTGCACCAATGAAAGGCGAACCTGCCCGCTTGAGCTCGTCCACTCCTTGTGGGCTGGCATCGATGCCTGTGACGATGATCTGGTCCTGCCGCCCGGCTTGTTCCACAGCCAGGGCTGCCCCGAGGGCAGAGGGGTCGTTCATGCCGAAGATGCCCTGCACGTCCTTGTTGGCGGTGAGCATATCAGTGGTCACTGTCAACCCTGTGGCTCTATCGTTCTTTGAGGCCTGCTGGGCTGCCACTTTGATTCCAGGGTATTTCTTGAGCGCTTGCTTGCAGCCTTTGATCCTATCAGTGATGGTTTGAATGGGTGTTCCATCAACGATTAGGATGTTACCTTTGCCTCCCAGCTTCTCTGAGAGGTAAGAGCAGGAAAGTTGCCCAGCCTGTACGCCATCGGTTGTCACGATCGCATCAGCTCCTTTGGCTGGGGTGTCAACAGCCACAACGATTATGCCCGCGTCTCTAGCTCTCTTGATTGCCGGTTGCAGGCCGCTTTCATCGACGGCGGATACGATAATCAGATCCACGTTCTGCTCGATGAAAGCAGAGATTTGGTTATCTTGGGTAGCCAAATCGAGTTGGGCATCCTGAACGTTCAGACGTGCCCCGATTCGTTTTGCCTCCTTTTTTGCTTCCTTGTCCATGGAGGAGAAGAAGGGATTCGACATATCTTGGACCATCAGGCCAATGCTTTTGATTTCTGTGCGTTTTGGTGCAGACTGTCTGTCTTCGTCGCCATTGCTGCAGCCGGTTAGAGCGAGCGATGCGGCCAGAATTGCCACCATCGCAGTGACGATTTTCTTGGATCTCATAATTAATTTACCTTTCGCAAAACGGTCAGGCGGCCCCCGTTGGATACCTGCAACCGCACGATTCTCTGATCTTCAGTGATGCTTCAATCGTTTGATGGATGGGCCCCATCGTCATTTGCGGTTTCCCATCCGGTTTCGAATCGTCGTCACCTCCTTTTCTGTCTTGTTTCTGATCAATCAGTGCAAGAATGTGTTCAGCGGCCTTGGCGCCGATTCCATAGCTGTCTTCCGCAACCAGGGTGATGCGCGGTTTTAGCAGATCGGACCATATGAAGTCGTCGAACGCCACTAGTGCCAAATCATCGGGAACTTCAATTGCCCTTGCCTGCAGGGAAGTCATGATCCCCAGCAGTATTGGGTTGTTGCCGGCGATAATGACATCGGGCTGGAATTTGTCATGATCCAAAAACCCGTCGAGTGCTTTCCGTGTGGAGAACTGATCGTTGCCGCATTCTAGAACACGGATGGCGGCTCCGCATCGCGCAGCTGCTTGGCGGAGCCCTGATTCTCTGATATATCGGCTGTTCCAGACCGATGGGTAGATGACCAACAGCCATCGTTTGAAGTGATGCCCCGCCAGATGGCTCCCCAGTTTGTTCGAGGCATCCTTGTTATCTGTTGTGACATAGGAGAAGTCCTCGTGAGTTGATCCAGGAGTCGAATCGACGAAGACTACAGGCATCTTCCACTCCCGCAGCCGCTGCCGGGACGAATCGCTCAGTCCCAGGGTTGATATTATCCCTCCGGGTCGCGTTTCCAAGACATGCTGGAGCAGCAGGCTCTCGGCGGACTCTGAGTAGTGGCCGTCAATGGCGATGTCTGATATGAGCAGGTTTTCGCCCCGTATTTGGAATATGCTCTCGATTCCGCTAATCAGATCCAGGTAGTAGGGATTTGACATTCCTGCTGTAAGGAGACTGACCGAGTGGTGAAGTCCCTTGCGCAGATCCCTGGCATTGACGTTGGGAATGTAGCCCTTTTCTTTAGCGACTTTCAGTACGGCGGCACGTGTGGTTTTGGAGACCCCGCTTAGGTCGTTGATGGCCCTTGACACGGCATACACGGAAAGGTTCAGCTCGTCCGCAATGTCCTTCAAGGTAACGCCAGTGTGTTTCATCATCGAATCCTAAACGTTTATTATTGACAATACAAGAATATTATCAGGTTAATTTTGTTGGGTCAAGTTATATCTGGAGGCGGTGGGCGATGATGGCATCTTTCTAATGGTGCCGGGCCCTGCAGCCTTTTGCTGTTAACGAAGTGATTTACTGGCTCGGAGGTATCTCGCCTGAACCTCTGGCGATCAATTCAGTAGGAAGCAGGATGTGGCGGGGTTCGGCAGTTAAGCCATCGATGCGTTCGAACGCCATGTTTGCGGCTATTCGGCCGATGTTCTCAGGATTCTGCTTGATGACCGTGATTCCGGGATCAAGCATGTCAAACATATCGGCGTCATCGAAGCTGATGATTGCTATGCTCTTTTCCAATCCTCTTGTTCTTAGGGCGCGAATCACACCTCGAGCGATAAGGTTCTGTCCTGCAAAGATCGCGGTAGGCCGTTTGGCTCGTGCCCGGTCTAACAGTCTGCATGTGACGGTGTATGCTTTGCGTTCATCCATGTCGTCAACGAGGTCAATATTGTCCATCGGCAGATAGCTCTCCTTGATGGCAGCGAGGAAGCCTTTTCTCCGCTGGCTTACGGTATACACGTTTTTCTTGGCCCCTAGGTAGGCCATGCTCCTGTGCCCAATGGATAAAAGCGCCCGGGTTCCACTGATTGCACCGGCATAGTTGTCAGACATGACGGTGTCTGAAGGTAATCCCATAGAGGTGCTGTCGGCAAAGACGACGGCCAGTCCACGACGCATTTCGGGAATCAGGTAGTCCTGCGAGCTAGCGGCTGTGACCAGGATCAGTCCGTCTATCCGCCGGCTCAGCATTTCGTCCACGGTATTGGAGTCCCTGTCTTGATTACCGGTCAACGCCGAGGCCAGAACCAGGCTGGAGTGCTGCACGGCGACGCTGTCAATGGACCAGTGCACCGATGAGGAGAAGGGATTGGGTCTGGCTCCCAGCAGAACCCCGAGGGTTTTGCTGTGGCTTTTGCCACGTTTCAGATCGGCTGCATGCACGTCGGGCCGATAGTGCAGTTCCTTAATGGCCGAAAGGACTCGCTCCTTGGTTGTCGAAGATACATAAGGCTCTTCATTGATCACGCGGGATACCGTCTTTGGCGCGACTTGTGCAAGGGCCGCCACGTCCTTGATCGTGGGGTGGCTGTTCGCATTGCCACTGTTCTGTGTCATATCTAGCATTGTCCCCCGTGAATTGACAACGGTCTGTAATTAGTATAGTTTTACATATGTCAACGTTGTCAGACAACGTTGACATATAGTCACTATGAGGTGGCGTTGGTTACGTCCAATGAAGGAGAGACCATGAAACTATCATTCGCCAAGAGGGCATGCACCTGTGCAGTGGCTGTCCTATCCTTATTTGGTTTTGGGGGGTGCGGTTCTTCGCAACGGTCGGGTACCATCACTTGGCTCAGTGCGAGGTCCGCCAGTGAAGGAAGCATAAAAGCAATCAAGCAGATCGCTGATGAGTACGCGAAGTCGCATCAGGGTTTTAAGCTGGAGTTCCAGAACATCTCTGATCGACCTTCATATAACCAAAAGTTGAAAGTGCTGGCATCCAGTAACCGTTTGCCGGAGTTATGGGATGCCGATCCCGATCCGTACTTCGCCAAGCTTGTCAAGGACGGTCGTGCTGAAGATATTGGAAAACTCTACAAGGACATTGGCGTAACCAATCGCTTTTATCACATATCCACCAAATACCCGACAATGGCTGACGGCAGCCTGCACTTAATGACTTTCAACGCTAATGCGGAATACTTTTGGTACAACAAAGACGCCTTCCGCAAAGCAGGAATTGCAGAGGAACCTAAGACCTTTGACGAGTTGCTGACTGACCTTCAGAAGCTTAAGGACACGGGCGTTATTCCGATCGCTCTTGATGGCAAGGACCAGTGGCCTTTTTATAGGTTCCTGGGGATGATTCCATACAGGGAAACCGGCAATGAGTTCTTGGCCAAGCTCAAGGTCGGAAAGGAATCTATGGCCAGTCCAACTGGTCAAGCTGGAATTGCCTTCCTCCAAAAGATGTCAGCATATTTCCAGCCTGGCTTCACGAATTCGGATGCCACCGCCACCTTGAATCTGTTCAAGAGCAAGCGTGCTGCGATAACGTATGACGGTACTTGGAATCTTCCGTCATACGTTGACGATTCCGGCAATCTGAAATCGGACATCGGTTATTTCCGCCTTCCCATGCTTGGTAAAGGAGACAAGACTGCGCCCACGGACTTCTTTGCCAATTCGGGCATCGGTACTGCCGTCAGCAAGGGCAAGCTAACTCCCCAGCTGAAGGATTTTCTCAAATACCTATTTGACAAATACGGTGATGTGGCTTTGAACGATTATCGGGTCATTCCTTCGGTCAAGCCCAAAGGCAGCGTCAAGACCCCCCGTATATATCAGGACGTCCTGTCTGACATAGCCAAGGTCAACGATTATGCACAAGTTTGGGATGTGCAACTTGATGCAAATACGGTCAGTGTACTTGGACGACAGTGCCAAAGCCTGCTAGTGGACAATACCTCAACGGATGAGTTTGCGGCCAATGTCGACAAAGCCATCGCTCAATACAACAAGGCCAAGTGAAGGCGGATATGCAAAGATCTAATCCAGTGGATTCCATCCCGCCACGGATGGTGCGTCGGAGGCGGTCCTGGCCGGGTCATCCGTCCAGGGGGAACAGGGCCATCAGTTCGGTAGCGGCGTGGCCCTATTACCTGCCTGCGGTCATCATCTTTACGCTCATAGTGGTTGTCCCTATCATCTGGTCGTTCGGCGCGAGTCTGTTTGACTGGAATGGGATAGGAGCCATGCGATTCTCGGGCTTGGCGAATTTCAAACTGATGCTGACCGACAAGGTGTTCCGCGCGGCTTTCCTCAACACCATTTTCTTCACCCTTCTAGGTACCTGCGTTCAGATGCTTATGGGTTTGGTGATGGCCCTGTTGGTCTTGTGCATTGACCGATTTCGGACCATCATCAGAACGGTTTATTTCATTCCGTGCGTCATTTCCTCAGTTGCTGTCAGCCAGATCTTCGCCCAGATGCTGGCTGTCAATCCGCCGGGGGTTGTGCCGGCGGTAGGCAGTCTGTTCGGGCTGGCCCCTCACGCTCTGCTCTCGGATCCCCACTGGGCCCTCGTGTTGGTGACGCTTATCGATGCTTATAAGTTCGCCGGCATATACATGGTCATCTACTATGCAGCTCTGGAGTCAGTCGATGCCGAAGTGCTGGAAGCGGCACTGATCGACGGCTGCAATTGGTGGCAACAGCTCATCTACATAAGGGTGCCTCTAATCAGAGCGGTCTTGGAGGTGACGTTGGTGATGTTGGTTTCTGGATGCTTGAAGGGGTTCGATGTCTCCTATGTGCTTACTGGAGGCGGACCTGGTTCGTCCAGCGAGCTGGTGTCTACCTACCTGTACAAGACAATCTTCATATCCGGGAATTTTGGCTACGGTAGCGCCATCAGCATCTTCCTAGCGGTGGAGTGCCTGGTAACGCTTCTTATTCTGCGCCGCCTGTTCGGGAGAGGGGACAAAGCATGACTACGAAGCCAGGCAGGAAAACCAGGGGATTGGTATATGCGATTATCGCAGTTTTCGTTCTGGTGCAGATATACCCGATTCTTTGGGTCACGCTCTCTTCGTTGAAAAGCCCCGATGAGCTCGCAGATACCTTGGCTTATCAACTGCCTAAGGGTCTGTATCTGGGTAATTACGTGAGAGCCTTTGCCACGTCGGGTCTACTGCGATATTTGATTAACAGCACGATCGTTGCCGTGCTGACCATTCTGGTCACCGTCATGGTCGGAGCCCCTGCGGCGTTTGCCATTGAAAAGTTGCGGTTTCGGGGTGCGGATAAGGTGCTTTCCTATTTGCTGGTAGGACTTCTGGTGCCTTCATTCGCAGCTTTGCTGCCTCTGTTCGAAGTGTTTAACAAAATCGGCATTACGGACACCTATCTGGCCCTTATCATTCCGCAATTGGCTTTCAATCTGCCGATGTGCGTCTATCTGTATGCAGGATTCATGAAGGAGATACCGGATTCGTTACTGGAGGCCGCTCGTATCGATGGAGCCGGAACCTGGCAGATCTTTTCGAAGATCGTCATGCCGCTTTCCCGCAACACCACTGTGACTGTGGCGACCTACAACTTTGTCTTCATCTGGAATGAATTCGTATTTGCCAACACCTTTATGGTTCGCAGCGATATGAAAACCCTCCCGATAGGTTTGAACGACTTTGTCGGTATGTATGGACAGACCGACTTGGGAGCCACATACTCAGCAATAGTTGTGTCTATGATTCCGACCCTTATACTCTACTTCTTCCTGAACAGACAGGTTATTTCCGGCATGGTGGCCGGAGCGGTCCGTGGGTAAAGGCACTGGGAACAGAATTAAGGAAAATAATGAACAAGCAATTGGACATCAGTAATGATTGGAGCGTTCTACAGGACGTCAATGATGTCGGTGAAAAATTGAAACTCTATGAGGATCGCGACTGTACGCAGGTCGGACCGCAGATATCAGAGTGGGAGCCGTTGCCGGCTCTGGAGCATCTCCAGTGTCTGTTGGATGAACAGCCTTATTGGGGACGCCGGCTGCGGTATTTCAATCAGGCGCCTTGGTGGTATCGTCGGCTCATTAAGCTTGATAATTCTGAGACGGACGACAAGATTTTGCTGCGGTTCAGCAATGTCGATTACTTTTGCAAGGTGTGGATGAACGGGCAACTCCTTGGCTCCCATGAGGGCTACAGTGAGTCGTTCGTCTTTGATGTCAGCAATATCATACACTCCGGTACGAATATCCTGATGGTCAAGGTCTGGTCACCTTGGGATAGGCAGATAAGGAATGATGACGTTGAGAACCGTACCTATATGGTTGAAAGGAGATTGGTCAAAGGAACCTATGAGCATGATGACGGCCTTATAGCCCGTGACGTGAATCCCGTGGGCATTTACGGCAAGGTCACCCTATCGATTCATGAGTCTGCTTGTCTGGCTGAAGATCCGCGCCTGAGCGTGTGGATGGATGATCAGGGTCGTGGAAGAATAATCGTTAGAGGGAAAGTACTCGGTTGCGGTAATGATCATCCATCTGTGCTGAGAACCCTGGTGCGGGATCCAGTTGATGGCCGTGTGCTGCTTGACGCGGATAAGCAGGTCCAGGGACCTTTCGAGTTCAAAGCTGCCGTTGATGGCGTGACGCCTTGGTTCACTTGGGATCTGGGAGAGCCGAAGCTCTATGACATGACATTGAGCTTGGACGGCGAACAGGTGGAAAGCCGGAAGATCGGATTCCGGAATGTCAAACTTGATCGTGATGAATCGACAACCCGGTTCGTGCTTAATGGAAAGCCCCTGTATGTGCGTGGGACATCCTATTTCCCTGATGTCTATATATCTCGAATGCACAGAATGCGGTACCTGCGTGATTTGCAGGCTATCAAAATAGCTGGATTCAACTTGATCCGGGTGCATGTGCATGTCGAGAAGCCGGAATTGTACGATTTATGCGACCGCATGGGCATTGCCGTGATCCAGGATTCAGAATACAATTGGAACCAGCCCAGAACTTCTGAGTGGGCGGAAACGTTTGTACGGTTGTTTGTCAGTACCGTCAAAACCCTTGATAGACATGCCAGTGTTTTCAGCTGGATATGCCTTAATGAACCAGGCGTAGTGGATGTGCCGAAGGGCACACAGGGCACGGCTATGCAAGTGAGTCCAGGCCCTGCCATCTATCGGGAGGTCACTCGAACAGACCCGACTCGTCCCGTTATCAAAGGCTCGTATTGCGCTGATGATCTGACCAGCGGAGACAGCCACAACTATACGGGATCGTTGGATACTCCTCCCACGTCATATACGTTGATTGACGGCACGAAAGAGAAGTTCAATACAGAATTTGGTTTCGACGCCCCCGGCTACTTTGAAAATTTGAGGAATCTCGGGACGTTGACAGAGCGTATAGCGGCCTTGGAGCCTTTGACAGGAACATTGCAACGTTATCAGACTGAGCTGCTCAAGTATTACATCGAGCACTATCGGTGTCAAAGAGCTGCACCCAATTGGGGATATGTACAGTTCATGTTCATAGACCTGTGCCCGCAAAGCTTCTACGGGCTGTTGGATTGGTGGGGGCAGCCGAAGCCTGCATACGAGGCGGTTGCCAGAATCAATCAACCCATAGGTGTTTTCTTGAATAGGTGCAGCAAGAAGGTTTCTGGATTGGTTGTTGTCAATGATTCCCCCAAAGATCTGAGTCAGGTCTCCATTACTTGGAGATTCGTGAATTTGCAAGGGCGCGAGGTGCTCAAAGGGAATGCGTCTATTTCACTTGCGCCTTTTTCAAGTGTTCAGATACAGGAGGTCTCAATTGCTTTACAGCAAAATGACGGCGACGATTTATCGGCCTATATGACCTTGTGTGATGAAGAAAAAAAGGTTCTGGCGTCAAACAGCTATGACAGTGTCTTCAGCCATCCTGAGCATCCGTCGGGCCATCCTGTAAGGCTCAGCCATGAGTTTGGAGTCCGACTGTATTCTGTTTGAACTGCAGCAAGAAAGTGGTGATGGAATCGAAAATGGCCGGTGGTCAGAAATGAAAATTACTTCGGGCCACCGGCCGAATTCTGTGCCTGTCGTATTCTCGACACGTTGACGGTGGGCGGAGTAGCCGAGTCGTTGTCTTATTCTCAAAGGGCGAGAAGGTCTCTTGTATATAGCTCAGACTGAGTTACCTAAACAGAACTCGGACGTTCATACGACTTGACTGCACCTGTTATTTCTTGTTCTTGTCTCCGGAACGGGGAATGCCCAGAAGTTTGCGCGTTTCGGCAGCCAGCTTTTTTGGCGTCTTACGCACTCCGCTCTCTTCGGCATCCTTGATGATGGTCTTCACGTCCAGGTCGGGGTTGCGGTCCTGGGTTGCCACCAAGTCGCGTGCCTCCTGTCGGTTGAGCACAGTAGGCAAGGTGCCGGGCATGGGGCGCCGGGCGGTCTCCGCCAGGAAGAGCACGGTAATAAGACCGCAGGTCGAGGTGAACATGATCCAGTAGGCAGGTGCCAGGGACTTGCCAGTCGCGGTCACCAGCCCTTCCATGATGACAGGCGCGGTGCCGCCGAAGACGGCTACGGCCAGGTTGTAGGACAGTCCCATGCCGCCGTAACGGGAAGCAGTGGGGAAGAGTGCCGGCAGGGTGGAGGCCAGATTGGCCACGAAGAAGATGACCGGGATGGCCAGCAGGACCAGTCCGCCGAAGACGGCACCTGTGGTCTCATGCTCCAGCAGTCGGAAGGCCGGCAGGGACAGACAGAGTCCGGTGATCGCCCCCATGAACAGCACCTTCTTGCGGCCAAAGCGATCGGAAAGGGCTCCGGTAATGGGGATGCAGCAGGCCACCATAAGCAGGACCGGCAGGGAGAGCAGGTTGGCCTGGGCCGTGTTGTAGTGCAGGGTGCCCGACAGGTAGGTGGGCATGTAGGCGGTCAGCGTGTAGCTCAGGGTGTTGGCCGCTGCCACCAGGATGAAGGCCATGAGCAGCTCCCGCCAATAGCCCCGGATCAGATCCAACAGGCCCTTGTGCTGGCTCTTGGTCTTCTCGTCGCTGGCATCCTGAGCTTGGCGGAAGGCGGGCGTGTCCTGGACCTTGGCCCGGAAGTAGACCGCGATGGCGGCCAGTGGGAGAGCGATGATGAAGGGGATGCGCCAGCCCCAGGCCAGCATGGCCTGAGGGGAAATGGAGAATTCCAGCAGAGAGACCAAAGCAGCCCCGAAAGCGTAGCCCAAGTAGGATCCTACATCCAGCAGGGAAGCGAAAAAGCCGCGATGCCGGTCAGGTGAGTATTCGGTGACCATGGTCGAGGCGCCCGCGTACTCGCCGCCTGTAGAGAACCCTTGGATCAGTTTGAGCAGGATGAGCAGGATGGGTGCCAGGGGACCGACGGCCGCATAGCTGGGCAGGAGGCCGATCAGCAGGGTGGCTGCTGACATGCTCAGCAGGGTGAAGGCCAGGATGCGCTGGCGGCCGACCTTGTCGCCCAGCTGGCCCAGGACCACGCCACCCAGCGGACGGGCGATGAAGGTGACAGCGAAGACGCCCAAAGAGAAGAGCCGTTGCACGGCATCAGATGCGTTGGATAGGAAGACGCGGCCGATGGTGACTGCCAGGTAGCCGTAGACCCCCACGTCGTACCATTCCATAAAGTTACCGACTACGGTGCCGGCGATGGCCCGCTTGAGGGTGGATCTGTCCACCACGTTGATGTCGGTCAGGTGCAGGCGCTCGCTCCAGCCCCGATGCTGCCGGGGGTTCTGTTTGCGGGCCTTGCGTTTTGCTGCGGCCTGCTGTTTCTTGATCTTCTTGGCTGTGTGCTTATCGCGCCGTTTCTGCTCGTGCTGACCGCTGTCCGCGGCCGAAATTATATCGTCCTCTGCCATTATTCCTTCTCCGGCCACCAGGCCGTTGTTCGTCTTTTCCGCCTTGTGATTTCCCTGTCTGCCTCTTCCTTTAGCGGTTTTCACAAAAATGTCATAAGTATACAGCTTACCACGCAGCTTTCTTCAGTGCGGAAGAATGTAGATGCGCCCTCGAATCCAGTGGTTTTGCATTCCCGATCAATTAAAGACAGACAGATACAAAGAAGAGGCCTGTATATGGTGTTTCAAGAGGTCGCATTTCAGGACTTCTTGACTGCTGTCGTATATGTAGTGGTATAGTCAGCTTGTCAAGAACATCGCAGGGGAACGAAAGAGGTAATGATGTCTGCTTTCGCTATAGGTTTGTTTAATGCCCTGCCCGTATTGCGGGGGGGGGGGTAGGCCATAAGCTAAGCCATAATTCATGCATTCTCCTCCCTGATGTTTATCCAAATCAAGGAGACTGAAGAATGGGATACAAAGAAAATATTGTTGCTCTTGGTTTTGATCACAGCGACGATGTCAATGTTGCTTATGGCAATGCCAAAAATCAGTTGAGCATGATCCGTACGGCTAATTTGGAAGGGCCGGACAGGATTTTACCTGATGACTTTTCGCAGCAGCTGACTAATCTGAATACCTCTTTCAACCAGCAACTTCCCGATAAGCGTTCTGCAATTGAAGCAGAAGAGAAGAAACTGAAAACTCAACATATTATCTTCCTACTCGTCAAAATTGCGTTGATTATACTAGGGCTCCTGTGCGTTGTTAATGAGAAACTTCGCGTTCTTGGATTCATAATGGTCATCGCCGGCATAATTTGCCACTTCGTTTTCAAGAAGATTGATGCAAACAAGTCTGCCAATCTACTCGCTGAATGGAATGGATTCTTCGATGGCTTCGTCGACTCTATTGGACATGCTGAGACACTGCACTCGCCTGCTACGGGTCTTTTCAAGAAGATTGATGATCTGTTCCTAAAGAGTCTTGATGACAATGCCCGTGGCTTTGAGCAGCAGCAGCGACAGATGCAGAAGAACATGGAAGCTCAGGCTGAACAATCTAGGCGTGCTTTGGCCGCACAGGCCGAGCAGACGCAGGCTATTCAGAAGGGCATGGCCGACATAAACAGATCGATGCGGCGCCGTTGATGCATCATGCCTTCGGTTGATTCGGATATCGTGTGCCCCGGCTGCGGGGCACCACTTTCGGCTTCGAGCAAGCAATGTCCTTATTGTGGAAGACCTGTTGTTGTAACTTCGTTGAACTTTAAACAGGTTCGTCGAGCCACTTATGAGGACTCGGCACGATTCCTTGATAAGTACCAGGAGGTGCTGAAGGATTCGCCCAATGATCCGAAAGTGCTGGCTTCATTGGGGTATGTCCTTTTTGACAGGGGCCAATACCAAGAAGCCGCTAAGAACTTGGAAAAGGCTGTGGAAAATGGTTCTAACGATTCCGATGTTCTTTTTCATATTGCATTAAGCAGGTTCAAGTCTCAAAAACCGTTCAAGATAAAGCTCAAAGAGGCGGAGTCAATAATGGCGACTCTGGATTCTGCGATTGAGATGAATCCACATCCCCAGTATCTGTGTGCGAAATCATTATTGATCAAACGACTTTTTGAGCAGCGCTACATCAGGTATTCGCAATCATCCAAGAAGGTAATGGAAGCAGCCAAGCAAGGAGGACTGACCGATTCTGACAGCCAAGAGATGAACGAATTGTTGATGAAGTGAAGATCGATGCTGAAGTTTGTGATTCGGGAAAGGTGGGAATAGGAGTGAGTTTCGAAGATTACAGCGTTGCCATAGATAGGCGTAAGGCCACGGCTATGGAGATCTGCGGCATTTTCGACGAGGACGAAGTGAGCAGGGTGGAACCGGTTTCCTACATCCAGCAAATGAACGGTCATATGATGATCACCGTCTGGATGTTTGGGAATAAAAAAATATACTCCGCCATGTTTGAACTCCAGCCCGACGAGGCTGGGGACGCGACACCTCCAGGCCGCACCTTCTTTGATGTGTATCGGTTCAAGAACATAGTCGATATTCGAGTGGATGACTTTGGTTGCGTCATCAGTATGAGGACAGGGAAAAAGTTGGAACTGAAGTCCAACACTTATGAAGGCTCAGAGTCCTTCCTGAATTCTGCCCATGGTCTTGTGAGTCTGTGGGATGAATATGACGACTGATTGTTGCTTGACCAGGTAATGGATACGGATTGAACAGTGCATAGGAAAGAGGGGTGTACAGATGGCTGTATTCAAGCGCAACTCCAATGAAGCCGCTTTTGCGGATGGTGAGAAGCACTTTGTCGATGTCATCAAGAACCGTTCAGATAATGACACACTCATATTCAAAAACCCCGAGGAAGACTTCAACAACGGAACCACCTTGGTGGTAGGTCCCGGAGAAAAAGCCATCTTTGTCTATCAGGGTACGATCGAGCAGATTTTCGATCCGGGTAGTTATACCCTGAACAGTGCCAATTATCCCTTTATATCCCGCCTGCGGAACAGCCTCTCCGGTGGAGTCTCTTCGTTCCATTCGCTGGTCTATTTCGTTCGTACGGCGACTAGCAGGGAAATCAAGTGGGGCACACAGACGCCTATCAAGGTCTACGACAAGGCGCTCTCTGACCAATTCCAGGGGATTGGCGTCGAAACCGAGGTGAGGGCAAGAGGCGCGTATCGCATCAAAGTGGACGATTGCGGCATCTTCCTCACTCAATTGATTGGCAACAACTATGATCTGAGCAATCAGGAGTCGATTACCGACTACTTCCGCAATCAGTTCCTTGGCCACATCATTTCCATCTTGACCACTGAGCTGACCAAGTGGGCGGGGCCTCTTATCTCAGTGCCTGCCAATGCTGTAACCTATGCCAAGACCATCGAGAATGAAATCGCGCCCATTGCTGCTGAATATGGCATGAAAGTACTGAACTTCAGCATTTCCGCAATTGATATCATCGACAATGAAGCCAGACAGGAAGCACAGGATCTGGTATCCAAGAACCGCGAGCAGTTCTATGGGCGTATGGCCCAGGGGCAAGGCGAAGCGGCATATGCGCAGGGCCAGCAGTCTGCTTATGAGACTTATGGTACCAACTATCAGCAGGCTCAGGTTTTGAATGCCATGAATGGTGCCGCTTCCAATCCTGGCTCTGACGGTGGAGCCCTTCTAGGGGCGGGTATGGGATTGACCATGGGTGCCGGCATGGGCCAGGTCATTCCCAAAATGGTCAATCAGACGATGGGACAGGCGCAAGCAGCTCCTCAACCGGTTGCCGTCGACCCTGTAGAGCGGTTGAGCAGACTGAAAGAAATGCTGTCGAAGGAGCTTATTTCCCAAGAGGAGTATGAGGCTAAAAAAGCCGACATACTCAAGGAAATGTAGGTGGCTTGAATGAAGTATCTGGTTTCGATTTTTACAACGGTCCTGACGCTCATAGGTTGTGCGGCTTTCATGGCCGAAATTGGCACCTATGGCTTTGCACCTCCCGCTCAGTGGATTGTGATGTTCTTCTTGGTGGTGTTCACCATCCTGTGCTGGGTGGCTCAGTCGCGTAGCGATGACGGTGCCGCTTCGAGAAGCGAGAGCCTTTATTACCGGCTGATAGCTGAGAATGTGGTGTTTCCCGCTGTCGGTTATCTGATTCAAGGCATCATCGCAATTTTCTACTTCTCAGCTTGGAACGCCCCCTGGTGGTCTGGGAGTCTTGCCTTGCGGCACATATTGCCCAATGGTTTTTTCATCCCCCTCCTGGTCGAAGTTTTGCTCACCATAGTGGTCATCTCCCTATGGGTCGGCAACATTACAGCCAACGTGCATACGGTTCGCCAGCAGGCCATCAGAGAAGAGAAGGTCGCCAATCGGGCGCAACTGAAATCTCAGGTGCTCTTCCTCGATTCATGTTTGGATCCGAATGACAAGGAGGCGAGCGATATCAGCAACCAAATCCAGCGTAAGGTCGAATCCCTGCCGCTGGTGCCAGATGCTACGACTGGCCTCTTCTATTCCCAGGCCATTAATGAAATTCAAGAAGCTACAGCCAAGGACCGTGTAGATCTGCCCACTCTTCAACATATTCGGGACACTCTTAACAGAGTGCGCTGATTAACTGGAATCTCACGAAGTGTTCCACGAAATTTTTGAGAGGCTCGAGATGCATTTTGACAGAGTCTCATTTTAGTCGTGGAACCGTGCAGTAGGTCGACGGGTACGGTCTGTTGGCTGAATTGGAGCTCCAGATTACGCATTGTGCATAGCGGAAATCATCGTCATGGCTTAAAAGCGAAGAGGACCCGACCATCCTGCAGACCCGTCGATTATGGCGTGGTCCCTAAGACGGCCGGATCCTTTGTCCTTAGAAAGAGCCTACTGTCAGGCCTTCAGGAAGTCAGGCCTGTCAAAGGCGGGATCAGGATAGGTGTAGAAGCCCTGCCCGGAATCCTTGCCGTTCCTGCCCTCGTCCATCATCTTCTGGATCTTCTCCATGAAGGGCTTGTAATCGGGGTTGTCGCCCTGCTGCTCTTTGGTGATATTGAGAGCGGTCCGCAGCCCAACGACGTCAAAGATGGCAAAGGGCCCCATGGGGGCGCCTGTTCCGATCATCCAGGTCTTGTCCACGGTCTGCGGGTCTGCGATGTCGTGGCCCCAGAGATATGCGGCGGCGTTGAGCAAGGGGATGAGAAGGGTGTTCAGGACGTATCCGGGCTGTTCTTTCTTCAGAACGATGGGGACCATGCCGATTTCCTTGGCGTAGTCCACGATCAGGTCGAAGACCTTGGGGTCGGTCTGCTTGGTGCCCATGATTTCAGCGGTGTTCATGCGCCAGATCTGGTTGGCGAAGTGCATGTTCAGGAATTTGTCTGATCGGCCGGTGTCCTCCGCGAAGGTGCTGGGCACGTAGGTGGAGGAGTTGCTGGCGAAGATGGTCTTCTCGGGGGCCGCCTTGGCCAGGCTCCGATAGAAATCATGTTTGATGGAGGGTTTCTCGGGGATGGCCTCGATGACCAGGTCGGCGTCCTTGACTGCTTCAGCCAGGTCAGAGCTGTAGCTCAGATTGTTCAGACCCGCATCGAACTGCTCGTCAGTGGCATTGATGTCCCTCTTATAGAGGTCGCGGAGGTTTCGGACGCGCTCCTCGGCGGCCGCCACAGCCTCGTCGTTGATGTCGTAGACCGTTACCTTCTTGCCCTTGAAGGCCGATTGATAGGCGATCTGGCTGCCTAGCACCCCACCGCCGGCTACTGTGACCATGTTGATGTTCGTCATGGAAACCCCTTTCATTTGTGGTACCCATCGTTGGATACGCTCTTTCATAGTAGAGCCAGGTCTTGGACGGAGCCAGGTCCACCGATGCGGCGAGAGGCCGATCAGGACTTGAGGCACCCTCCCTCTTCTTCGAAGATGCCATAAACGGTGCGCAGGCCGCCGGCTACAGCGACTTTCCCGATAGTCGGCATGAGCAGCTGGCTCCGTTGCAGGGAGATCAGCAAATGGGCCTCATTGCTGGCATGGGATTGTTCGTACGGGGCAGGGCCCAGACCTTCGTGGCTGCGGTTGCGCCCGCTTGCAGCGGGCATTCAGAGAATCTGGCAGAACTCGATGGTTTCCTGGTTGGGGCCGATGACGTTGAAGTAGCGGATTCCGCGCTGCCAGAAGGTGGGGATGGACTGGATGGAGTCCTCCCTGATGTTCAGCCCCATCTCCAGGGCGTGCTCGTAAGCGGCGTCGATGTCCGGCGTGTCCAGAGCCCAGTGGTTGATGGCTCCGGTGCGCATGGGCGCAGGTTCGCCCTCCCAGGTCTCGATGGTCAAGTGGCCCAGGCGCAGGAAGGCGCAGCGGTTCTCCCCGTTGGGGTAGATGCCGACCAGCTCGAACCCGAGTTTGTTGGTGTAGAAGTCGATGGTCTCGTCCAGATCGTGGGCGATCATGCCCGAGTGCTGCAAATCCTTGACGTAGTCCGACATTGGTCTCATGATGGCCGCTCCTTTGGTACCTTGATGCTGCGATGCTTCCTTACATCTACTCTAGGCGGTGGTGCGTCTGGAGATGAAGGCGAGAGAGAAAATGAAACAGGCTTTGCAGTCTGAATCTTCAGAAGCCTCCATCGTTCTGCATGAAGGTGAATAGGTTTTCGGTGCTGATCGAAAGCTGGGAGGCGACGGTCGGAATCTTGGGACGCTTCCACGGGCGATCTGATTCAGCTTGGGTTTGCTCGAAAGTGACGATAGTGGCACCGTAAAATTTCGCCGTAGCGATCAACCAGGGGTCGGCAATTTGTTTGTTAGCCCATTCACGAAATGCTGTGGATTTGTATCCATTTTCAGGTCTGGCGACCTGATTGAGCACTGCGCTATATGCTTGTATAATGCCATCCTCTTCCTCGCAGATGACCAGTAAGCTGTTTATGGCGTCCAACCAGGTATCGACTTCTGGGCAGTTGTGACCGTATACCTCGTCGCGAACTTTGTCGATGATTGCCACTCGGCCCGAGTTAACCAAATTATGTAGATGCTGCCAGAACGGTGCAGATAGAGTGAACTGAGGGTTGTAGTACCGGTTGTAGGGCTCAATCAGGCAGTTTGCATCGATAAGAAAAAGCGGATTCATAAGGAGTGGCTGCGTCATGAGATGGCTCTCTTCATGAGTTTGGAGAAAGTATCACCATTGGTGCCAGTGAGACGATAAGCATCCAGATATGTGGTTCTGTTCTCGGCTACGCTGCTCGCCATCCTTTCCAGAAAGCGAGAATCGAATCTGCTTAGTTTGTTTTTATAATAGTCTCCTCCGGAGTGCTGCTGATTTTCAGTTCCTTTTGACCAGGTTTGGGCGGCCTGGTTGCATTTCTGGAAGGTTTCCTGGCTGATCAGCTTATGCTTCAGGGCATGAAGGGCCAAAGTGGTGTGGGAAACAGGGAAGCATGCCTTCAGCTTTTTCATCCGTTCGTCCAATGTGGTGTCGTCCGGAATGCTCTGCCACGTTTCCAGGAAGTCTTCGTCTGGCAGCAATATGGCTGCCCCTACCTCATTGCAGACCTGTTCAAGCCTGGTGACTCCGGTGGGTAGGGCGGTGTCATTGTATAACTCATCTGCTCCCAGCCAAACATGTGCCAGCTCATGCACCAGGGAGAAGAGGCGAGCGGTTTCGGGTTCGTCGGTCCTGTTGATGAATATCAATGGGGCGTATGGGTCGATGAGCGCAAAAGCACGAAATTCTTTGGGGTCGAGTGGTCTACTGGTATTGTTGCCGACTACTCCGTTCTGCATGATGAGAATCCCGGTGCCCTCAGCGCGTTCGCGCAGCAGTTTGAAAGCCTTAGCCGAGTCATGCAGGCCGGATTTGCGATACCAATGCTCATCAATCTTCAGAGCTTGACGAATATCCTCTGCGATAAGGTTGCTGTCATCGTTGATGGTCCGGGAACCCACCTGTTTCAGTTGGGTTCCTTCATTATCGATACGGTCTTGTCTCGCCCAGTCCTGAATGGCAGTCATCTGGCCAATGGTGTCCACAAGATCTCGGGAAGGATGTCCTTGTGACTGCTGACTGCCAATAGTGCGTTTGGCATAGACAGGCGGCGTATCATCAATGGGCTCATCCATGAAGAAATAACCAAATGGCACGCGCAACTGGTTGCTGACGGTATGCAGCTGTGAGACAGTAGGGCGTTTGGTGCCCTGTCTCCAAGCATTAATATTCTGACGTTGGCCCTCGCTTAGTTGGTCTTCGGCGCCTATGGACATGACCCAATCGAGAATGGTGCGAGGAACATTGACACGTACTGTTTGAGCCATCGTTCCCCTTCCTATATCTCGAATCCTATCTGGCACTAGGCGCTATCGCTTACGTACGAGTATGTACGATGGCATTTCCTCGGCAGCTTTTGCAATCTATTATTCACGCCTGATGATCGAAGGGCAAGATACGGGAATCAGCCTTGCGCTGGCCACTATCTTGCTTAGCGCAGTCTTTTAGACTTTTAGAAGACCGATTTGTTGAAAAACGCAATCAGATCATACCGGCACAGGTCCATATGAAAATATTGAGTGTCTTCAGACTTATCTACGTCCACAAGGTCGTTTACCCCCCCCCCCCCCCTAGATTCCTATGTGTGCCGGGAAGTCTGCTTTTTTAGTCAACTTAGTCAAACGTTGTAATTAAGGACAAGGAGTTTTCTTGGAGCGACTGGCTTCAGAGGTTGACAGCCTAAATAACGCATACCTTTGTTGGATTGCCGCTAAAAGAATACGGTATTGGTTAGTTATTCTCTGTTTGTTCTGTATAGAAAGCTAGTGTCTTGTATCGGCTTTGTTCTCATTAATGAGGTGTGCTGTTTAGTGTGGTTTCAATCGGATGACGTAGTTGCGTATTAGCAGGCAAGTGCTAAAGTGTGGTTTAACGTCAAATCAACGTTGATGTTGAAGTTACCTCGTGAAGTCAAAAGTGATGTCGTTCATATAAGCGTCATGTGATTGCCGCTGGATTGCGGGAGGAACAATGATATCGGTAAAAAAGATACTGACGAGTGGAACAGTTGTGTTGTCGGTATTGGGTTTGGCTGCGTGCGGCGGCTCTCAATCCGGAGGAAAGTCAAATGCCGAAGGGCCTACGGAAATTACCGTTTGGGCTTGGGAAAAGACATATCAAACTGTAATAAAGCCGTTTGAGGCCAAGTATCCCAATATTAAAGTCAAATTAGTCAATGTTGGGGTTGGCAATGATCAGTACAAGGCATTGAATAATGCCTCGGAGGCTGGCTCGGGTTTGCCTGATGTAGCCCAATTCAGCTATGAAGATCTTCCCGAGTTCCAGATTAAGCATATCGTCAAAGATATCAGTAAGTATGTTCCCAGCAATTTCAAGAATGACTATACAAAAGGAACATGGGCTTCATCGGCCATTAATGGTGGTATTTACGGGCTGCCGATGGACTCTGGCCCCATGGCTATGTTTTACAACAAGGAAGTTTTTGACAGGGCCGGCGTGAACGAACCACCGAAGACCTGGGACGAGTATTATGAGGCAGCCAAGAAAGTAAAGGCTGCTGGATCATACATTGAGGCTGATTCTGGCGATGCTGGATTCTTCAAATCCATGATATGGGCCTTTGGTGGTCATCCATATGATTATTCAAAAGATGGGCAAAATATAACGATTAATTTGTCCACTGATAAAGGGACTCAGCGGTTTTTGGAGTTTTGGCAGCGTATGTCTGATGAAAATCTGGTCAACAAAAAGCTGTCCGTATGGTCGGATGAATGGAATAGAAGCTTAGGAGATGGCTCTACTGCGGCGCTTTTGATCGGGGCTTGGATGCCGCCGAATTTGCTCTCCTCGGCGCCGCAGGCCGCTGGTAAATGGAGAGTTGCTCCCATGCCTGTGCTGCATGAAGGTGATAAGCATAATTCTGAAAATGGTGGGTCGGTACTGGCTGTGATTGATAAGACTTCCAAGGCTGATGCCGCCTACAAATTCGTAGAATATGCCTCTCACGACCGTGAAGCTATTAAATTGCGTGTTGGAGCTGGGGCATTCCCTGCGGATACCAAAACTTTGGCGGACAAGCAGTTCTTGGATTCAACATCCGTCAAGGGAGGCGACGGCAAGGCTGTTGAGTACTTTGGTGGGCAAAAGTTCAACGAAGTATTGTCGCAGGCAGCAAAAGATGTCGATCCTAATTTCAAGAATATACTGTTTAATGTTTATGCAAGCAGCATCTATGGCGACTATGCTTCTAAGGCTTATTATGGACAATCTACCTTTAAGCAAGCAATTACCGATTGGCAGAATAGCTTGAAAAAATATGCAAGTCAGCAGGGCTTCACAGTTAAATAGCCATTAGCATACGTACACAATATTTTGCCGTTCTCGACAGAAATGCTTGTCTGTATGTAAACATTTCTGTCGAGAGACGGCCAACCGCGTTGGTGTTTTGAGTTTGTTGAAAAGGGTCAAGATATGGGTACGGGAGTTGTAAGCGCAAGCGGTCATACGGCATCGGTGCCACAGCGTCCGCGGACGGCTGCTCGTTGGCGTGGTTGGTTGTTTATGGGGCCGTTTGCGGTGGTGTTTGTGGTGGTGTTTGTGGTGCCGGTGGTGTATGCGGTGTG
>NZ_JAFNMO010000007.1:0-69458 GCF_026537235.1 Bifidobacterium sp. B4111
ACAGCGGCGGCCACATGGGTGGTAACGGTGGCGGCCACACGGGTGGTGGAGCCAGCAGACCTGCTCCTACCCCGCAGAATCATCAACAGACATCAAATGGAGATGGTTCTGTGGATTTGCATTTTTGTGGTACGAGCGACGGGAATGAGTTCACTCCCTGTTAGCTGTAAATAAACAATTGAAAGGACAAAGATGGAGAAGGTGTTGCATAAGACGCTGCGGGCGGTTCTAGCGCTCGTGGCTGCTGTAGCGGCCCTGGCCACCGGAACGATCACCGCTCATGCGGATTCTGGCCCTGGGCTGGTGCATGGGTATTACGTGTCCCCTATCTCCATGGGACCGCACTTTATAAACTCGCGAGGCGCTGCCGTAGGCATAGTCACCATGGATGGGGGCAACCCCGTTTATTGCATTGAATTCGGAGAAGTGTCTCCTCTGCGCATGCGGTGATGATCCCTGAAACGGGAAGGATTGAGCTCTTTTACTTGGACGGATTTCAGAAGCATGACGTTGTCTTTTTGCGGAAATTGAGGAATTGAATGTCGGGCGCTCTAAAGCTATCATCACCCAGAACACCAGGCTTCTGTGCAAGAGCTGCCACCCGATCTGGCACCTCTTCGCAATTCGACAGGACAACGATTTCAACCAGTTCATGCTTCAGAAAGACCGGGACGAGGAGGACAAGGTCAATGACCGTTGAACTCGTACGCGGATTCGCGGGAGCCCCGCATATCGAGGCCAATGACATTGCATCGTTCAACACGGGCATAGTGGGCCCGGGGGATTACGTGCTCAACACCAAGGGGCTGCTCAAGGCAAGTATGAGCAACGCCAACACGTTCGTGCTCGCAAGCGGCGACCTGATCATGCAAGGCCGCCATGTGACCTCGTCTCCTCGACCTCGGCGACTGTTGTTTCCGGCGCCCGGGGGGTGAAGAGGAACGACCTTGCCGTTTGCCGGTACTCAAGAGCGTCCAACGGCGTCGAGACGGCGGAGCTGAAGATCCTCCAGGGGACCGTCACGCAGGGAACGCCAGCCGACCCCGAATATCAGGAGGGTCGCATAATCGAAGGCGCAACCGTCTCGGACATGCCCTTGTACCGTATCCCGATCTCCAGCATCACTCCTGGCGCGCCCATCCCTCTCTACAACCGCATACCCAGCCCGTAATCCACACTGTGCCGGTCACGGTTGTGAACAGCGCCTACGGCGGCATTTTCGCTGTCCGGGCCGGGGCGGTCGCCCAGCTGACCATCAACTGGAGATCGGCGAACGGGGACTCATGGGACTCGGGAGGCATGGGCCACCTGCCTGATGATTGGAGGCCCGCCATGACCGTCATCCATCCATACCAGGGTAGGGACGGGAGCAGCCAGCGGCAGATCACCATTGACACGAACGGTGCCATAAGCTACCAGAATTTCGGCAGCAGTCAGAATACCGGCGGCTTTTCCACCTCCCTCACCTACCTTCTGGCATAGATCGACTGCCAGCAGCTAACGGCCCACCACAGGGGCCGCTTCCGCTGACTTCTTCATCCACGCGGCATGGCTATCTGAACAGGCCGGCTCTACCGTCCCAATGCGATCAGATACGAAATGTTAATGAGAGCGCCCTTGTTGATGGGCTTGTTCATCCTGACGGTTAGACACTTCGCCCCCGGCACATAGTCGCAGGCGATCGCGGATGTTGTCGAGGGGTCCGCCCGATTCGACAGCATGACTGCCATGAACCTGCGGATAAGTGTCTGTTGTTTCGTATCCAGCTAAAACCCACACGGTGGCCACGTCTGAAAGCATGGTTTCCCGTGTGGGTTTTCCTACAGGCTTGAAAGGCAGTATCGCTTATGTTCGACTCGTTGACGGGTGGTCTTATCTCCGACGCGGTGGTGATTGCTCTGTTTGGCCTGATCGTGAAGATCTGGCCGGGAGGGCTCAGTGCTCTGGCCGCATGGCTCTACTCGCACGTCGACCCGGGGCGTCTCCCATATGATTCCGCCGTGAACCGGCGCTGGCGTGAGACCGGCGATCTGCGCAGGCAGACCGCGCAGGTGCAGGACCAGCTCAGGGAGATCCGCAAGGATTCCATCAGGAACACCCTGGCCAGTCTCATGGAGCAGCGTGGCGGCCAGAGCTCGAAGGTTCGCTACGAACTGTCGGAGCTTGAATCCCTGGATGCCCACTGCTGGGTCATGCAGGAGGCGGGGGACTATCTGGCCCAGCGCCACGGGGAGGGGCGGTCATGAGCAGGCGAACCGTCCTGACCGTCCTGGGCGTCGTTGCCTGCCTGTGCCTGGCATCCGCAGCCGTCTTCGGGCTGGCCCTCCTGCTCGGGTGGGCTCTTCGGAGCCTGCTGAGAGTCCTGGTCTTCTTCCTGCTGGCGGCAGTCTGAGTGCCTTCCACTGTTTTTTATTCATGGCCATCCTCAACCGGGGTTGGTCTTTTCCATGCCCGGAGAAGGGCGGAAAGGCGGGTTGTCATGGCCGGCCGGCAAGTGCACGAACACCAGCCGCAGGGGGAGAGCCTGCCACCCGAAGGCGTGCCGGTCGTCTCCTCCGAGGAAGCCGCCCAGGCTCTGGAAGGGGGACGGGACAATGGCTGACCTGTGCGTCCTGATCGAGCGTATGCGCCACGGGGGCAATTACGCGGGCATGTACGGGGAGCTCTTCGACCGTTTGCAGATAGCCATCTGCGACCAGAACCCATACAGATAAAGGAAGTCAAAATAACCAATACGCCAATGCCAGAGCATATGGCCACCTGAGGTGAAGAGTTCTATCATATACGCGATTAGGCGAAGGTAGCAGGGGTGTGAGCTGTCAAGACCGCCGCCCAGGCAGCCCGTGCAGTCATCTCCATCAGTGCGGCCACCATCGGCATGGTCAACTGGCCGCTGGTGGCCGGGACTGCCGCATTGGCCGCGATCGCCAGTGTGCTCACAAGCATCGCCGGCGTGTCAGAGGTGCGTGATAGCCAATAAGTAGCGCGGCGTAGTTCTCGCAAGCTAGAAGTGCCTTAGTACAGGGAAAGTGTAGTTTCCCTTCTGTTCCGGGATACTGGAGCGAGGGGCGATTTTTGCATTCTGGACTGGTGCGGTATGTGTTCAAACGTGAGGTGTTTTCCTCGCTGCATAGATGGCAGATACCGAAGATGCTCTGTCTATTCACACCAAGAAACTTACCATCGGATGCTGTAAAGTTACCTATCCCAAGTAGTCGGTGAGTGTATTGCTGACTTTGCCTTTGAGGGCGTGGTAGGTCATATCGTAGTAGTAGATCATCTGCTTATATACTCAAGTTCCTGGCTGGCCGGGCATTGCTGGAGTCAGGAGCCACGTTAACAAGCTTAAGCCCAATACATTTAGGTTCAGCATTCCCCCGAGTTGGAGGGCACAGAGCAATACCAAGCTCTTATAATGAGGGCATACTAGAAGGAATGACATGTACAAGAAGGCAGAGAAGATATACGAAGCAATAGGGGCAGACCATCGTGCCGCGTCGATTCTGCCTGAGCTGGACTACACCATGCTCCTAGGAGTATCTGTTTACTGTTTCAATCGCTGCCAGACATTTATCATTGAATTATTACGATCCCAAGGCATTGGCCTTGAATGGGCAATACTCACCGACTACACGGCTGGTAAATTATGCCCATACATTGAGCAGCATATTGATGATAAAGAATATGTTAGTCCCAAACTTCTTGGCGATTATAAGGTGCTCTGTGACCAGCGCAATCGAATCATCCACGGTTTCCCCGTAACTGATGAAGAGACGGGGGAACAGAGGTTATCTACTAAAGGAAAAGGCAAATCAGGTAGTCAGTTCCCTATCAACACGCAGTATATGGAGGAGTTTATACGGCGAGTGACCGATTTCGAGTACCGATTAGACGAGGTAAGAACTTTTATGCGTGAGTTTGGAGACTACAAGTTATAAAACAATGCTCTACACTCCAGACGGCATCAGCCAGATACCCAACAAACATTCAGATTACATTCCAGCGCCCTAAGACCGCAAAGCGAGGCTGACCATCTTCCTGCATAAACAACTGGACCAGGCCATCGACCAGGAACACCAACCCGATAGCAACAAACACAAACAAGAACAGTTCAAAGCGCTACACCAACAGATCCGTCAAGACCTCACCACGACACAGCGCCAGAAAAGCGGACATCATCCGACTCGAACGCTAATATCACACTCACAACTCCTGAAGCCGGGCCACCAGATCCGCATGCTGCCTCTCCAGACCGGCAATATCCTCATCAACCCTCCCGATCCGTGCTAGCAGGAGTTCCGGTGTTTCATCCGGCAGGAGGTTGGCGCCCAACTTCTCGGCCAGGATGTCCTTTCGTCTGTCGAGAGAGTGCTGGTATCGCATGGCGGTGTTTACGTCCGCGTGTCCCGCGGCATCCATGAGTTCCCTGATTGTGGCCCCTTCTGCAGCAAGCCAAGTCAACCCGGTATGCCGTAGATCATGGAAACGGAGGTCCGGTCGGCCGGCCTGGTCCCGTGCCTGTGAATACCAGGAGCGTAGTGAATTCGGGTGGATGGGTTTGGTGGGGTCTTCACGTTCTGGGAAAAGCCAAGCGTCCTTCTCAGATCGGACCTGTTCATCCAGGAACTGTTGGAGGAGCGGTAGCAGTTGCGGTGGTATCCGCTCGTCCCTGATGCTGTTGTCGGTCTTGGGAGTATCGGTGAGTCTCTCGTTATCCATGGTCGCCCTGCCTCGTCTGATGTGCAGGGTGCGTGTTTTCGGATCTATGTCGCGGCGTTGGAGGGCGCACACCTCGCCTATGCGCAGTCGGTCCCCGAACACGGCCAGGTAGATGCTCATCCGGTAGCGTTCCGGCATGGCATCATAGATGGCCTTGACCTCTTCCGGCGTGGCCGGGACTGTCTTTGATTTCCTTTCGGGTTTCGGCAGTGACTTAGTGCAGGGGTATGCGGGTATCAGGGGTGGCTCCCCGTGCAGGCCGGGCTGGCTCGCGGTCCGGAGGATGGATTTCAGGGCCTTGTATGCATTGGCCTTCATGGCCTGCTGGTCGGAAGGCATCGAAGCCAGCCACTGATTGATGCCGGCCTGGGTTATGTCGATGAGCCTCGTGTTCCCGAACCAGGCGAGGATGTGGTTCTCGACGTCCTTGCGAAGCCGGTACTTGGTTCCTGCCTTCAGAGATCTCCCTTTGAATGTGCGATTCTCCAGCCACTCGGGGAAGTACTCTCCCAGATTGATCCTCTTTGATTTTGCTTTATGCTGAGTGGTCTGGGGAGGCTCCCATATCCCGATTTGAATTCTCTTCTCGGCATCATTCAGCCAAGCCTGTGCTTCCGCAGCCGCATCCAAGGGGAATGACTTGCTTTGCCTGTTGGTCAGACCGTGCCATTTATCGAAGGCCTATACTGGGGTCGGGTAACTTGCCACTATCCGAGTCGGGTTCTCTTTGCTGGGCCGGTACTTGAGATTGCCGAATCGTCTTATCCTGTCCACCTGTACATCTAAACGACCCATCTCATACCCGATAAAACCAATCAAAACAGCTCTAAACCGATTAGAGTCTTCTGACTGCATGCCAGCAATAAAGCCAATTATCACAACAAAAAAGCCACCCAGGGTTAATTGGATGGCTTGTTTTGGTGGAGCTGCGGGGAATTGAACCCCGGTCCGGTGACCGCACCCTCAGTCTTCTACGTGCGTAGTCTGCTGGCCTTTGTGGCTATCTGTCTGCCCCCGCCTGTGTCGCAGACAACTGGTGGCGGGCATAGCCGCAGAAAAAGTCCCCGAACCGCCCTGTGGCGCAGCAGTTCAGGCAAGTCTTCTTAATGACGCTCAGCATCCCCCCGAAGGCGAAGGGGAGTGAACGGAGCAGCTGCTCACTGGTTAATCCTGGCGCGAAGCTCAGGCAGCGAGAGCGAACTCAGTGCGGTTAGATTTAGCACTTGTTGTTTGCGGGAGGACATTAACGAGCGGACCCCCACGTTCTCGGCACGCTTCCCTGCGACGAACAGGTCACCGTCGAAACCGATCAGCCCCAATCTTGAATTATCAAGCCCCGCTGGTGCCATTACGGACCAGCCTCGTAAGTATACAACAGATGGACGTTGCAGATATTCCGCTTCTCTCTCGGCATTGACCGCGATCCTGGTCAAGCCACAGAGCCTAGTCGACTGGTGGCATAGTCGCTGAAGGCATGCACCTCATCCACATCTTCGTAGAAGGCCTCCCGCTTGGTGTCGTTGAAGAGGAAGATGTTGAAACGGGGCATGTCATCCCCGGCAAAGGGGATGAAGCGCAGGCCATCGCCAGGGTGCACGCCGGCCGAGGTGATCAGGCTGCAGACCAGACCGGATGTGGTCACCATCTTCAGGGTTTCTACGTCGGAGACCTCAACCAGATGACTGACTGGTTTAGACAGGTGAATCAGACGTTCGGCAGCCTGGGCATGGACGAAATCGCGGTTGAGGGTCGTGAAAGGAACGTCCCCGGGAAGCATGGACAGATCCTCGGGGTGCAGACTGGTCATTCCTGCCGTGCCCAACCGTTCGGCCATGGACTGGGTGCAGACCATGCCGAAGGGGAAGGATGTCAGCTTGGTCGTTTCAACGCCATCCACGCTCAAAGACTCGTCGACACTGGCCACCGCCCCGTAGTCCACACGATGGGCCTCTATCTGACTCAGCAACTTTTGAGACCCTATGGTTTCTACGGTCGTGTTCTTGTCTGGTTCGCACTGCTCTTGCCGCCCTTGCCCGGAGCTCAGCAGCGATGAGATGATGGGCGGCAGGCCGATGGTGCGCCGTCGGATCCCATTCCTCGCAGCCAGGGCCTCGGGCAGGGTGTTGATCAGGTCCAGGGCCTGGCCGACGTGGTCCACCACTGTTCTTCCGGATTGGGTGAGCTGTGTGCCGTCGCCAGCACCGAAGCGCTTCCTCTGGACCAGCTTGGTTCCCAGACGCATTTCCAGTCTTCTGATGGCCTGCGAGACCGCAGGTTGGGAGATGCCTGCCTCCAACGCGACATCGGTGAAACTGCCGTACCGGGCCAGCATGGTAAGCAGCTCGAGGTCGCGGACATTATCCATATAGGTCATGAGCCGCTTCCCTTGATTGATGCTCGGATTATTGCTTATCCGTCAACTTTGGCGAAAAACTACTCACTACCACACTATCATCGTCACTTGGACTTGAGAAGATCGACACTTGAAATATTGCCAGGGCCCGACTCATGACTGAGGTCCGGCCGCCACGATCATCGGTTATCAATCGTGTCGGCCGGACCCCAACCTCAATGTCGCAATATGCGAAGGAGCTGGTTTCGCTCAGGCATCGTAGTGCCACTGGGCCTTGGCCACGGCGGCGTCCACATCTTCAATCGGCTCCCGGTTCAGACCCTCTTGGACGGCCTGTGCAGCCACAGCAGCGGCGACCCGATGCGAGATCTCTTTGAGATCGGCCACCGGCGGCAACACGGCGGTGCCAGGCTTGTCCACGTCAATCATGTCGGAGATGGCGTAGGCTGCAGCCAACAGCATTCCCTTGCTGACCAGCCGAGCCTTGGCGACGATGGCTCCGAAGCAGATGCCAGGATACATAAGTGCGTTGTTGCCTTGTCCGATGGAATAGGTGACCCCCTGGTAGTCAACCGGCTTTGAGGGAGTGCCGGTGATGACGAAGCCACGGCCGCGGGTCCAGGCAATCACATCCGCAGCCTTGGCCTCTGCCAGTTCCGTGGGGTTGGAGATGGGACAGATCAGCGGCCGCTCCACGTGCCTGGCCATGGCCTCAACAACATCCCGGTCGAAGGCTCCGGGCCTGGTCGAGGTGCCGATGAGCACCGTGGGTTGGAAGGCGTCGACAACCTGTGCCAGCGAGGTCTTGTCGGTGACCGAGGCGAACTCATCCGGCTTGCGGGCATATCGTGTTTGCCCCTCAGTCAGATCATCCTGATCCTGCTCAATCAAACCCTGACGGTCGAAGAGCAGGACCCTGCTCCGCGCGGTCTCGGGATCCATGCCCTGGCGGATGGTCAGGTCATCCACGATCTGATCAGCGATGCCCACGCCGGCGGTCCCTGCACCGAAGACCATGATCCTGGTGTCCTTGGGGTCGGTTCCGGCGATTTTTCTGGCGGCAATCAGTGCGGCTAGGACGGTCACGCCAGTGCCCTGGATGTCGTCGTTCAGAGTCAGGATCCGGTCCTGATAGCGTTTGAGGACGGGCGCCGCCTCGGGCCTGCCGAAGTCCTCCCAGTGAATCAGGGCCTGCGGGTAGCGTTGCAGGACCTGCTGAACGAAGTCATCGATAAAGTCGTCGTAGCGCTGTCCTCTGACCCTGGCGAAGTGGTTGCCCACATAATCAGGATTGTCCAGGAGGGCCTGACGGTTGGTGCCGACATCCACCATGACCGGAAGAACCCGGGATGGGTCAATGTTGGCGGCGGCGGTGTAGACCGCCAGCTTGCCCGTCAGAATCTCAGCGCCCTGAGCGCCCCAGTCGCCGATGCCAAGAATGCCTTCCGCGTCGGTGCAGACCACCAGGTCGACAGGTCGGTCGCCTGCATATTGGTCCAGGGCGTCGCCGATCCCCTCGGGATGATCAATGGAAATGTAAGCCACGTCGCTGCCCGAATAGAACTCGTCATAGCGTTGGATGGATTGTGCCACGGTGGGGGCGTAGACGATGGGCATGTACTCAGTCAGGTGCTTATCCATGCTCCTGTAGAAGAGCCGGCGGTCGGTGCGGCAGATGCTCATCAGATAGAGCCGCTTGTCCAAGTCGGTGGGTTGGGCCAGGAAGCGGCCGTAAACGATGCGCTCGCGCTGTTCGTCATCTTGCACGGCAGCAGGCAGCAGACCGTCCAGCTTTAGCTCGCGCCGTTGTTCATAGTCGAATCCTAGTCCCCGGTTGGCATAGGAATCGTTGATGGTGTCGAATCCTGTCATGGTCTCACTTGTCCTTCACGATTGGGGCCGGCCGCGTTGCCGGACCTCTGCAAACAGCCTAGAAAAACCTCTTGCCGACCGCCAAATAAGCATCGTCTATATGCTGCCAAGGGCCTATTTACCCTTGTTTGACGGGTCTGGAGGCCCTAGACAGCCGCCAGCTATGGCGCACCCTCATATATGCGGCGCTTATTTGTAGCCTTTGTCCCCTGCCGCATAGCATAAGTCCACATGAGCATGCCGACGAGGAGGCCGGCGGTTTCCGGGCAGATATACGCCGGATCATGAGCGAAGGAGCAATGATGGGTGAAACAGTAAGAACGGGTGAGGGCAGGGGAGACCCCCAGGCAGGGGCTAGCCAGCCTTTCAATACGGGCCAACTGGTCAAGGCTCTCATCTGCGTGGCGGTAGGGCTGGTCATCTTCCTCATACCGCCTCCCCAGGGACTGACTCCCCAGGGCATGCATATGCTAGGAGTCTTTGTGGGCACCATCCTAGGGCTGATTCTGCAGCCTCTGCCTACATCAGCGGTGGCTATCATTGGCATGACCGTGGGGATGCTGACTGGGGCCCTGGACCCCAAGAAGGCAGCTTTCAACGGACTAGGCAGTGCCTCCATCTGGCTGATAGTGGCGGCCTTCTTCATTGCCCAGGGATTTGTCTCCACCGGACTGGGCCGGAGGATCGCTTTGGTCTTTCTTTCCCGATTGGGCAAGTCCAGTCTGGGCATAGCCTACGGGCTCTCGGCCGCCGACCTGGTCCTGGCTCCGGCCACTCCTTCAAACACGGCTCGTCTGGGCGGCATTCTTTTCCCGATCATCACCTCCATCAGCGACGTGCAGGATTCAAAACCGGACACGGACGAGTCCCGGCGACGCATCGGCGCTTACTTGGCGATCACGGCCAACAATGTCAACGCCATTACATCGGCCATGTTCCTGACGGCTATGGCGGCAGGCCCTGTCGTAGGACAGCTGGCGCAGAAATTCCATGTGGACATCGGGTGGGGCACCTGGGCCCTGGCCGGTATCGTGCCCGGCCTGATCTGCCTGATCATCATCCCTGCCTTGATCTATCGCATCTTTCCGCCCACCCTGCGGAACGTTCCTCAGGCTCAGGAGGATGCCAAGGATGAACTCAAGGGACTTGGCCCGCTGAGCATGCACGAGTGGATCATGGCTGTGACCTTCCTGGTCATGCTGGTCCTCTGGGCGACCGGCTCGGTGATCCATATCAATTCCACCACCGTGGCCTTCCTGGGCGTGGCCGTGCTGCTGTGCACCAAGATCATCACCTGGCAGGACATGGTCGCCAACAAGTCCGCCTGGTCCACGCTGATTTTCTTCGGTGTTCTGGTAGGCATGGCTGAACCCCTGAATACCCTTGGCGTCACCACCTGGGCAGGGGAGATCATCGCCGGGCTGGTCAAGGGCATGCCTTGGGTGTTGGTCTTGGTTATTTTGACGGTCTTCTACTTCTTCATCCACTACATGTTCGCTTCTGAGCTGGCCCAGGTGGCGGCCATCTACACGCTCTTCGTCAGCGTGGCCGTGGCTGCCGGGGTACCCGCCATGCCTGCAGCGCTGATGCTGGGATGCGCCAGCGGTCTAATCGGTGCCATGACCCATTACGCCTCCGGACCGGCGGCCTTGATTTACGGTGCCGGATACGTCAAGACCTCTGAGTTCCTGCGTATTGGCCTGATCTGCGGATTGGTGACTGTGGCTATCTTCCTGACCGTGGGCCTGGGCTGGTGGCGGCTCATAGGCATCTGGTAAATCGCGATTCCGCAGATATAAATCTGGCCCCGTCCAGTCGACAGTTCGACAGGGCGGGACCAAATCATGCTCCGAGAGAGAGGTAGGGGATCATTGGCCCTGCTGACCCAGATAGTCGGGGATATGTTCGGGATATTCGGGCCAGGCGCCCTGCTGGGTGCAGACAAAGGCTGCAGTGTTGACGGCAGCCCGGTGAGCCTGAGTCAGGGAGGCCCCCAACAGGCGGTTGATGGCGAAGGTGCCGGAGAAGGCATCACCGGCCCCGACCGTGTCGGCCACGGTGATTTCAGGCGTGGGCAGGTGTGAGGACTGGCCGTCTGCCAGGTAGATTGTGCTGTAGTCGCTGCCGGCGGTCAGCACGATGGTGTCCAGGTGCCACTGGTCCATGAACCAGCGGCAGAGCTCGTCGTCGGTGGCTCCGGGAACGTGGAACATGTCGCGCAGGGTGACCAGCTCCTCGTCGTTGAGCTTGAAGACCGTGGTCATGTCCAGCAGTTCCTGGATCAGATCCTTGCTGTAGAAGGTGCCTCGCAGGTTGATGTCGAAGAAGCGCATGGCATGGCTCTTGGTGTGGCGCAGGACTTGCAGGCAGGTCTCGCGGGACTGGCTGTTGCGCATGCTCAGCGTGCCATAGCAGACGGCATCGGCCTTGCTGGCCAGTCCGGCCAGGTTATCCGTGTACTCCAGATGATCCCAGGCCACATCCGGTTTGAAGACGTACTGGGGGATGCCCTCGGTCAGCTGGACCTCGACGGTGCTGGTGGGGTGGTCGTTGTGCTGCAGCACGGCATCGACGCCGGCCTGGTGAACAGCCTCCTCAAGCTCCCGGCCCAGGTCGTCGCGTCCAACGGCGCTGATGGCATAGCCTTCCGCTCCGTTCTTGGCTGCATGGTAGCTGAAGTTGACCGGTGCGCCACCGGCCCGCTTGCCTGTAGGCAGGACATCCCAGAGGATCTCGCCGATGCTGAGGACCATGGGTTTACTGGTCATGGTGTTCCTTTCCTGATGACGGGTGATGCGCCCGCCTTGTGCTTGTTGATTTCACAGCTGTACGGCCCATGCTGGCCGGGTGCTCCAAAAATTGGTTGGCCGCCACTGCCGCAGCGCCGGTCAGTGTGGCATCGATCGGAAGGCGGGAAAGCAGGATCTGTGTGTGCTCGCGCAGGCCGGGCAGGGCGCGCTGGGAGACTATGTCTCGAACCCGTTTTAGCAGGCGGGTACCAGCGGCGGCCACCATGTCTCCGATGACAATCTGGGCGGGGTTGTAGGCATTGACAATGGTCACGCAGCCATAGCCTACGTAGTCGGCTATCTGATCCACCAGAGCCTGGGCGGCCTGTTGATCGGATCGGGCCTGGTCGAACAGGCTCGCACAGGCCCTGGCGTGGGTCATGGCCTCGACTCCAGGGAAGTGATCCCGCATATCCGGCTGACACATGCGGCGGTGGATGGCTACCGCCGAGCAGTAGCATTCCAGGCAGCCTCTGTTGCCGCACTCGCAGGGCAGACCGTTCAGATCGATGCTGACGTGGCCGATCTCGGTGGCTGCTCCCTGGCTGCCGTCCACCAGGGCGCCCCTGTCGATGACACCCAGCCCTACACCTTCGCCCACGAGAAAGTAGGCCATGCTGGATGCGCTCACGCGGGGGTCGAACAGGCTCTGGGCCAGTGCCCCGGCCCGAGCGTCCTGCTCGATGAAGGTTGGTACGCGGAAGGCCTGTCCGAATTCGTGGATAAAGTCCACGCTTCGCCAGCCGGGCATGCTGGTGACCAGGGCGATGCGTCCGCTCTCGCGCAGATAAGGGCCCGGCACAGCCATGCCTACCGCCACGATGGCGGGGTTCGCCTCAAGTCGTCTTGCCACTCGGGTTCGGACATCGGCTACGGCGTTAGGGATGTCATCGGGGTTGACGGGTGGCAGCTCTTCCGAGTCCAGCAGGCGACCGCTGATGTCGAACAGTCCGATGCTGACCAGGCTGCGGGCGAACTTGACTCCGATGACCTGGTAGCGGTCGGCGTTCAGGGCCAGGCCGATGGATCGACGGCCGCCCTCTGAGTCCATGCTGCCGGTCTCGCTGATCAGGCCCAGATCCAACAGGCGGTTCACAAGCTTACCTACGGCTGCCGGTGTCAGATCAAGGTCCCGGGCCATCTGGGCTCGCGAACTGATGCCTTGCTGGTGCAGGTACTGGACGATGCGTGACTGGTTGAGCTCGGAGAGGGCCTTTGGCGTGCTGGCGTAGGTGCTGCTGCGCATGTCGACCTCCTCCTTGAGTGGTTCCGTCACGCGATCCTCGCGCACTTTATGAACAGCGTTTATATATTAACACTGTTTAATATCTGCTGGCAAACCCCTCCAACTGTTCCAAAACTGTTCAAGGTGCCGAGAAGGGGATTGCCATCTACATCCGTCGAACTGGTCTGTTCAAGAGGCGGGGTTTCGGCTGGTAGCCAAGGTCGAACTATCCAGGCGGGAGTAGTCTGGTCTTCTATCCATCGATGTTGATTAGGTCGGCTATGCACTGGAGATCATAAACGATGGCGGAGGAGTTGTATGCAGGCAACGGATTGGAACCAGGGTTGGCGCTATCGACATTTACATGAGTCAGAAGAACCCTGGAAGCCCGTTGAGCTGCCTCACGATGCCATGCTGGCAGAACCCAGAAGGGCCGATGCTCCGAGCGAGGCTAACAGTGGATGGTTTGTCGGACGCGATTACGAATACCGTAAGCAGGTACGTGCTGACGGTCTTAGGCAGCACGATTCGATGATTCTGGAATTCGAGGGCGTGTACCAACACAGCGAGGTCTGGCTGGATGACCAACGCCTGAGCTTTCACCTTTATGGATACACGGGGTTCTTTGTCGATCTGAGTGGGAAAATCCGACCGGGGGAACCGGGCGTGGTCCGTGTTGTCGCCCGCAACGCCCAGCAGCCCAATTCGCGTTGGTATTCCGGAGCAGGCATCTACCGGCCCGTCACGCTCTGGAGTGCTGGCCCGCAGTATCTGTACCCGGACGGCATCAGGGTCTCTACGCTTGGGGTCAACCCCTGCGCCATCCGGGTCTCATTGCGGGCATCGTCAGGCGGGACTGCGCAGGTTCGCATTGTGTGCAACAACAAGGATGAATCGGGGCCCTTGGCTGAGGTCGCAGCCCCTGTGGATTCCGATGGCAGAGCCCAGGTCGATATCGACCTACCTGGCGCCCAACCATGGAGCCCGGAAAGCCCGACGCTATATGAATGCCAGGCGCTCTTCGTCTCCTCATCGGGCTGTCATGACCAGGCTCAGGCGATATTCGGCATACGAACGGTGGCCTGGGGGGATCAGGGGCTGCTCATCAACGGTGTTCGCAGGATTCTCAAGGGTGCCTGCGTCCACCATGACAACGGGATCCTTGGCGCCTGCGCTTGGCCCGAGGCCGAGGAGCGGAAGGTGAGGTTGCTGAAACGTAATGGCTACAATGCCATTCGCAGCGCCCACAACCCCTGTTCGAAGAGTCTTCTGGCGGCCTGCGACCGTTTGGGCATGCTGGTCCTGGACGAATATGCCGACCAATGGTACATCCACAAGACCATCCACGACTATGCGGGATACCTCCCGAAATGGTGGCGCCGCGATCTGGCTGTTATGGTTGCCAAGGATTTCAACCATCCTTCGGTCATTATGTACTCCATCGGCAACGAGGTCAGCGAAACCGCCCAATCCAAGGGGGTGGAGCTGACCAGGCGCATGGTTAACTTCCTCCATGGTCAGGATGCGAGCCGACCGGTTACCTGCGGGGTCAACATCTTCTTCGACTTCCTGAGTTCGATCGGGCTCGGGGTGTATTCAAGCAAGAAAGCGGCCAAGCAGGTGGCGCACGATGGGTCAAAGAGGAGCGTGTCACTTTCGATTAAGCGTCATGGATCTGTAGGGAGCCGATTCTTCAATGAGATGGCCGGAATCATGGGGGCGGACTTCATGAAGAGAGGTGCCACCCTGCCATCCTGCGACCGCCTGACCCGTGATGCCTTCGCACTTATGGACGTGGCCGGCTACAACTATGGAATCAAACGATATCTTCAAGACCTCCGCAGATACCCCCATCGGCTCATCCTGGGGACGGAGACCTTCTGCAGCGACGCTGACGAGTTCATGCGTCTGGCCTCCCATTGCCCGCGCCTGATCGGAGACTTCGTCTGGGCAGGTATGGATTATCTGGGCGAAGTCGGCGTGGGCGCTTGGGAGTATCGACAGGAAGCTCCACGGTTCAGTGGGCTGGGCTGGTTGACCGCTGGTTCCGGCCGTCTGGATCTGACGGGCAGACCGCTGGGCGAAGCCTTGTATACGCGGGTGGCGTTAGGGGGCGAGACCGGGCCTTATCTGGCTGTCCGCCCCGTCAATCATTCGGGGGAGAGGCATTCTCCCGGCGCCTGGAAGATGACAGATGCCCTTGACTCATGGTCTTGGGACGGCTGTGAGGGCAGGACCGCCCAGGTTGAGGTCTATGCCCGCGCTCATGAGGTTGTGCTGATGCTGAATGGTCGTTGCCTTGGCCGCTCGCGTTGGCGGGGTAGCACTCGATTCCGTTTCTCCTGCCCTTATGAACACGGCCTGCTGGAGGCGTTGGCCTACGACAGCTCGGGCAGGTTGATTGGACGGAGTCGGCTGCGGTCAGCCGCTCCTCAGACCATGGTCAAGCTGGAGGCCGATCGGAGCACCGTTCGCCCGGGAGGGTTGTGCTTCGTGAGGGCAAGATATACCGACCAGCAGGGCATTGACAAACCCATGACATCTGGAGATTTGACTGCTCAGGTAGAGGGTGGCCGACTGCTGGCCTTCGGGTGTGCTGCCCCATACAATCCCGAAGGGTTTTTGACCGGGCATACGCGCACCTATTACGGCCAAGCTTTGGCAGTGGTGCAGGCGGATCGGTCAGTAGGTTCAGACGGCTCGGACGTACCCAAGCAGCTTGAACTCAAGGTTTCCGACAGTCATCGCAAGGCTGCTTTGCGCCTTCCAATCCGCAGGTGACGTGATCGCCATCTATATAATTCAACGAATTGACAAAATCGACCCGTCCCTCTACTCTTATTGTTCAGGAGGCAGGAACTGGTTTCCTCCCCTGTGAAGGCTGCAAAGGCAAATGCATTAGGCAAAGGAGCATTATGGGTCTGTGGGACGTTGACAAGATCGAATACGTAGGTCGCCAAGGTGTCAAGGAGGGCCTGGGCTTCCGTTACTACGACAAGAACAAGGTGGTGGTCGGCAAGCCCATGAAGGACTGGCTGCGCTTCGCTGTGGCCTGGTGGCACACCTTCAACCAGGGCCTGGTGGATCCCTTCGGCGATCCCACCGCGCAGAGGCCCTACTACCGCTACACCGATCCCATGGATCAGGCGCTGGCCAAGGTGGATTACGCCTTCGAGCTCTTCACCAAGCTAGGGGTCGAGTTCTTCTGCTTCCATGACCGTGACCTGGCTCCCGAGGGCGACACCCTGCGCGAGACCGACGCCAATCTTGACAAGGTGATTGATCGCATCGAGGCCGCCATGAAGGACACGGGCGTCAAGCTGCTCTGGAACACCTCGTCGCTCTTCACCAACCCCCGTTTCGAGGCTGGCGCCGGCACCTCGCCCTTCGCTGACATCTATGCATACTCCGCAGGCCAGCTCAAGCACAGCCTGGAGATCGGCAAGCGGTTGGGTGCCGAGAACTACGTCTTCTGGGGCGGCCGCGAGGGCTATGAATCCCTCTGGAACACCCGCATGAAGGAGGAGCAGGACCATATGGCCGCCCTCTTCCACATGTGCGTGGACTACGCCAAGGAGATCGGCTTCGACGCGCAGTTCCTGATCGAGCCCAAGCCCAAGGAGCCCACACTCCATCAGTACGACTACGACGCGGCCACCACCATCAACTTCCTGCGCACCTATGACCTGCAGGATAACTTCAAGCTCAACATCGAGGGCAACCACGCCAACCTGGCCATGCATACCTATCAGCATGAGGTCCGCGTGGCCCGCGAGGCCGGATTCCTGGGGTCCTTGGATGCCAACCAGGGCGACAAACTGATCGGCTGGGACATGGACGAGTTCCCCTCGGACCTCTACGATGCCACCGCCGTCATGTGGGAGGTGCTGGCCAATGGCAGCATCGGGCCCCGCGGAGGCCTGAACTTCGACGCAAAGCCGCGCCGTTCCTCCTTCCTGCCGGAGGACCTCTTCAGGACCCACATCGTGGGCATGGACACCTACGCCGCCGGTCTGCTGGTCGCGGCAAAGATGCATGAGGACGGTTACATTGAGCAGCTGCAGCAGGAGCGCTACTCCTCCTTCGATTCCGGCATCGGCGCCACGGTTGAGGACGGCACGGCCACGCTGGCCTCCCTGGAGGAGTACAGCCTTGACAAGCCGCAGGCCGAACTGATCGCCGCCGACAAGTCCGACCATCTTGAAGTGGTCAAGGCCACCATCAACAACTACATTGTGGAGGCTCTGGCTCAGGCCTGAGCTTTAGCTAAGCATCGCTCAACCCTGTATGACGGAATTCGCACCGTCGTGCAGGGTTTTCTTATGCGCTTTCGGCTATCCGGGATTGCTGTATGTCATGGTTAGAAGACACTCGGATATGTCTGCGAAAAAAAAGCGGGGATTTTCTGATCTGAGTAATGTCTGAGGCTTGAGGAATAGCCATTCCTGGAGAATTAGTACTCTGATTTTCTAAGCGACTTTTCTGTATTTTTGAGGATCTTTATGGCTCTTGTGTGGTAAGCGGCTATACTAAAACTAAATCGCTTTAGTAGATCATCGAAGAACTACTGCGAACAACATGGAGGTTGTTGATGTCGAATGAGGCAAAGGGCAGGCCGGACAACAATCACGAAAGTGACGAACCAGGACCTATTTTGGCCGGTTATTACCGCGCGTGGCATGATAACTGTGGAGAACCAAAAGGGGACTCAATTTCGCTTGGCGATGTGCCCGCAGACCTGGATCTTGTGTCCATCATCACCAATGGAGAAGTCGATGATGATTTCTGGGTTGCTCTGCCGGTCTACATTGAAAAACTCCACGCGCAGGGCACAAAGGTAGTCCGAACCTTGTTTTTGGACTGCCTCTATCGGGATGCCTACGAGGATTGCGGCAAAGTTCACACTTTCACCCGGCTTTGCGAAGAAAGCAGCGGACCAGAAAGCCGTGCCGACGAGATAATCGCCAACTACCTAAAGCCCTTTGACTACAACGGCCTAGTGATTGATGTTGATCATGAACCTGAGTCCGATCAAATGGCTGTCGTAGCTGCGGTGTTTCACGCTTTGGCGAGAAAGTGGGGACCGAGTTCAGCATCCTCACGCCTCATGATTTTCGATCAGGATATTCTTCTGCCTCAGACCAGTCTGATTGCTCAGGTCTATCATGATTGCTCCTATTTATTTTGCCGACACCTATGGCATGGATGTTCGTCGTATTCAGGGACTTTTCGAGCAGGTCCGCGACTTTGTCCCTGCTTCAAAATTTGTCACTGGTTTTTCATTCTATGAAGAAGGAGGCCCTCGATGGGGTGATGTCACGTATCCGATTGAAGGAAGCAGGGTCAAAGACCTCCTATCATGGCATCCGGCTGGTTTGAACCGCACAGGAGGACTTTTCGCCTATGCAATAGATCGCGATGGGGTTGCCCAAGGTGACGATCGGTTGAGGCGAACCGATTATAAAATCATGCACTATGTAAAAGAACAATTAGAGAACAAAGAGTCTCTCATGAATAAACTGGGGAAAATATCAGTCATGTTGCTGGCTGCGGTTACCAGCGTCGGGATTTTATCGTCGTGTGGCTCTTCCGAATCGGATAAGAAAACAGTCAAGTTTGCCTACCAGGCCACCGGAGACACCAGTGCTATAAGCAAGTGGATGAAAGACGTTAAAGCTCAGTTTGAGTCTGAGAACAAAGGCGCCACTTTGAAGCTGGAGCCTATCAAATCGAACGGGGATGACTATGGCAGCAAGCTGGCCTTGATGAGCAAATCCGAAAAAACCGCTCCAGACCTCATGATCCTTGACACGGAAATGATCCGTCCCTATGTAGCAGCTGGTTACCTCAAGCCCATTGATGACCAACTGAAAGGGTGGAAGGATTGGTCGCAGTATTTTGATAGTTCGAAGAACGCTGGCAAAGCCGATGATGGAATAATTTATGCAGTGCCCTTGGGCACTGACACCAGGGGCATCTGGTATAACAAAGACATTCTCGAGAAGGCCGGCCTGAGTGACAACTGGCAGCCTAAATCCTGGGATGATGTGATTGATGCAGCGACGAAGATCAAGAAAACGCAGCCTGACGTAGTACCGATGAACCTCTATGCCGGCCGTCCTCTGGGAGAGGTCTCCGTCATGCAAGGCTTCGATATGCTTCTTTACGGCACCAAGGGTGGCACACTGTACAACACCAAGGCTCAAAAGTGGGTCACTGGTTCCAAGCAATTCAAAGACTCCCTCCAGTTCATCTAGGATATTTACAGCAAGGGTCTGGCACCCACGCCCCAGCAGGCTCTGGATCCTCAGCTTGGTGACGAGGTCGGGGAACAGTGGATGCCTCAGTCGAAACTTGGCATGTCAATCGAGGGCAACTGGCTGGCTTCATCGTGGATGCCAGGCGGCGACAGCGAATGGACTGACCGGCAGAAGCATATTGGCTGGTGTGGTTTCCCAACTCAGAACGGGCAGAAGCCTGGCCTGATTTCAATGTCTGGCGGTTGGGGCCTGGCGCTGTCCAGCCATACGCAGAATCCTGATCTTGCTTTTAAAGCGCTCAAAGTTTTCCAAAACGAGAAACACGCTGCAGCGTACGACACAATCTCTGGATCAATCGCAGTGCGCAAGGATGTAGAGCAAGATAAGAAATACTTGGGATCCAATCCCACTATCAAGTTCTTCACGGATTTGGCCAAGTACAGTCAGTACAGGCCTGCAAATTCCCAGTACAAAGAGGTTTCCGACCAGGTCGCCATAGCCACGGAAAGTGTATTGACCGGCCAGAAGTCAGTCAAGGATGCAGCAGCTGAATACGATTCTGCAATAGTCAAAACTGTAGGTGCCGATCATGCAGAAGCCGCGAAGTAACCGAATTCCATTCGCTGGTTTTCTTTCGTGACTGAAAGAAGAAAATGAATAGCAGTAAAAGAAAGAAAATGATAAACGCTGAGCACTACACCCCAATTCTGCCAGCAGCGGCGATGATGGTGCTTTTCCTGCTTGGCCCAATCATATGGTCCTTGTATGCCTCGCTGACCGACTATTCTATGGTTGGTTCAACAACTGTCAACCCACACTTTGTCGGTCTGAAGAACTATGTGGCGCTCTTCACGGATCCTGTTTTTCCCAAGTCCCTCTGGCTGACCATTCTTTTGATCCTGGCCTCGGCGCTAATTGGACAGAACATACTGGGCATGGTATTGGCTCTGCTCAGTCAAAAAGCGCCCAGAAGACTGACAAAGGTCGTGGACTCAATAGTGGTTCTGGCCTGGGTCATTCCGGACATTGTCGGGTGCTACTGCGCCTACGCGCTCTTTGCTGGCGGAGGCACCCTTGACGCTCTGGGCAAGGCGGTGGGTGCCGATTGGTCGGCTCTCCTCTACTACCATCCAATGACCATCGTCATCATTGTGAACGTCTGGCGAGGCACTGCCTTTTCAATGCTCATCTATCAAGCCGCTCTGAACGACATCTCCAAGGATGTAATCGAAGCTGCCGAGATAGACGGCGCGAACGCCTGGCAGTCTTTTTTCAGAATCAAGCTGCCTATTATGAGGCACTCGATTCTTACCAATTTGATGTTGATCACCCTGCAGACACTCTCCGTCTTCAGCATCATCATTGTCTTGACTGGCGGGGGGCCTGGCACGAATTCGAGCACCCTTCCCGTTCTTGCCTACTTGGAGGCTTTCAACTTCTCGAAGTTGGGATATGGAACAGCCATCTCGGTGATATTGGTCGTCGTGGGCGCCCTCTTCTCGGTGCTCTATATCAAGCTGCTAAGGACAAATGATGAAGACTGAAGCTGCTCTTGATCCACGGATGAACGCGCCGCACAGGTACGACTGGATGAAGCTGGTCGCTGCGATACTGACAGCCTTGATAGGTTTTCTTTTCGCTGCGCCCATGCTCTGGCTGCTGGTCGCCTCCTTCAACGCGCATGCAACCCTGTCTTCGTTCAACTTGGGTTTTTCCCTCCAGAACTTTGCGAAGGTATTCAACATGCAGACCTTCGGGTTGCCTATCGTCAACTCGCTGATCATCAGCATTGGCACATCGGTCCTAGTGGTGACTTTTTCGGTCCTGGCAGCCTATCCTCTCTCCAGATTCCGTTCAAAGACCACCAACCGGACCGTTAACGCCATCCTCTTCGCCAGTTGTTTGCCAATTACAGCCATGATGGTCCCTGTTTACGGGATATTCGTCCAGCTTCACTTGATCGATTCACTGACCGGGACTGTCCTTTTCATGACTGCCTGCGGATTGCCGCAGGGCATCTTCATGATGAAGAATTTCATGGATTCAGTGCCGGTTACCTTGGAGGAAGCCGCTTGGGTGGATGGAGCCACGAGGATGCAGGCCCTGTTCCATGTGGTCGTGCCTCTGATGGTTCCATCGCTTCTGGTCATCTTTATATCGGAATTCGCTGGGAACTGGGGGAACTTCTTCGTTCCCTTCATGCTTCTGATGTCTCCGGATAAAGAACCGGCAGCCGTCAGCATTTACACCTTCTTCGGGCAGCATGGCACAGTTGTCTACGGCCAGCTGGCAGCTTTCTCGCTGCTGTATTCAATACCCATTCTGATTATTTACGAAGTTACGAATAGATACATTGGCAACCAAACCCTGCTTGCCGGTGCAGTCAAGGAATAGAAGAAGCGTCGATGCTGCGGAGAGGAGGGAATCGACATTTTATTTGCTTCAGTTAAAGAAAAACAAGTTTGAAAAGAGATCAACCATGAGAATCCGGAGAATGATAACGGCATCAATGGCCATTCTGGCCTTGGCAGGAACGTCCGCAATAGGAGCCACTGCTGCCTGGGCCGAATCTGATGCTCAAGGGAAGACCCATGAGATGACTGTTGCCTATTTCAGGGCCTGGAGAGATACGCATTCGGATCCGACTGTCAACTTCAACTCGATGTCGGATCTGCCCAAGCAGGTGGACATAGCTATCGCCTTTCCCAACCCGGAGACGACTCAGGCCTTCTGGGACACTCTTCCTGGGCAGATTGAGTCACTGCACAAGCAGGGCACAAAAGTGATCAGGAGTCTGGATATCAGCCTCTTCTATAAGGATGATTTCAACGACCCTCATGACCATCAGTCTCTTTCGCCCATGGAAAGCAATGCAGAGGGGTACGCCAAACGCGCCAGCGAGCTCAAGAGGTCCTATCTTTACTTCCCTGGACTTGACGGCTTTGTTGTCAACGCAGAGGCGAGCATGACCCCCACCGACGTTCAACGGGCCAAGGGGGTTCTCAGGGCCATGTCGAGCTACTACGGGCCCAAGTCACCTGAGCCGAGTTCCATCTTTGCTTACAACACCAACAAGCCTGGGACCAACAGCCTCTATAGGGGAGTGTGCGACGTGATCTCTTACGTATTCGCCGATGCCTACGGGCGTTCGGTCGGAGCCCTCCAGCGGGACTGGGAGACCTACAAGGGCACGATCAAGAGCAGACAGTACATTCCTGGTTTCTCCTTCTATGAAGAGCGAGGCGGATGGTGATATGACACCGAAGAGCCGATGTCAACCAGCAGAGCCATGCAGTACGCTCTTTGGGAGCCTGATGACGGGGCCGATGGCAGACAAAAAGGCGGTGTTTTTGAGTATGCCGTCGATAGAGATGGAGTGCGTCGTGGCGACGACAAGCTTCAACCTACGACCTTCGAATGGACCAAGGCCCTTTCAGCGGCTATGAACAAGCAGTGACGGTCATCTGAAGATCGAGGGTCCTTCTGCCTTCCGGCACCTGGACCCTCTTTTATAGCTGCCAATTCGCGAACAGTGAACAAGAGCCCATTTTCAGAATCTGCGAAATAAGGCTGAAAGTGTCCTCGGAGGTTGCAAGTCTTCATGGGCCAAGGGGTTTGCTCAAAGCGTGTGCTGGTGGCAAAACGTTGTGATAGCGCCTTTCGTCAGGAATTCATCCTAATGGAATGTGGGCTTGTGCCGAATTTTCGAACTTGTGAACAGAAACACGCTATTTTTTGGGGCGAGATCTTTGGGTATTGGATAGGGTACAATTGAACTAAACCGCTTTAGTAGAGTTGCGAAGTGGGCCTAAGAGGAGGTTGTGAGGATGCAGCTGAAGATAGAACGCGTGCTTGACAAGTGCGACCGTGTCGTGCGTCAACGCGTGCTACCGAAGATTGAGCGGCCTGTGGGCCAGGTCCAAGTCCGCTCTTTCGTCATTTCCGGGGAGCCAATACCGTCATCGGAGTTCTTCGGAAAATTACAGAGCAAGAGCGTGGACTTCCAGCCTCTCTCCCTGGGAGATACTTGGGGCACGACCTGGGGGACCACCTGGATGGAGGTGACTGGCCGAGTTGATGCCGACTGGGCCGCCAAGGGCCCGATCGAGCTGGTGGTCGATCTGGGCTGGCATCCTGATGCGCCTGGTGGTCATTTTGAGGCCCAGGCCTATCGTTCGGATGGTTCGATCATCAAGGCTGTGAATCCCAGGAACCGGTGGATTCCGTTGGACGGGACTGATTTGGACGGGGATCCGACCCGTGACGAGGCTTCGGTCATCAAGCCTGACGGAACCTTCACCGTCTATCTGGAGGCTGCCTGCAATCCTCTCCTGCTTGGCACCCCCGCATTCGTGGAGACGCAGCTGGGGGAGGGGGCGACCGGCCGTGCCGATGAGCCTAATGTCCTCAAGCAGATGGATGTCTGCCATTTTGACCATGAGGCGTGGAACTACTGCATGGATCTTGAGGTCGCTGCCCAGCTGATCCGCGAATGCGACCAGAGCCAGCCGCGTTACTGGCGTCTGGGCAAGGCCCTGCAGCGTTCGCTCAATATTTACGATGAGCGTGACCTGGCCACGCTCGCGCCGGCCCGGCAGGCCCTGGCCGGCGTGCTGGCGGTGCCGGCGGCCCCCAGCGCCCTGGATCATGCGGCAGTGGGCCATTCCCATATCGACTCCGCCTGGCTTTGGCCCAAGCGGGAGACCAGACGCAAGGTGGCGCGGACTGTTTCGAACATGCTCGCCCTGATGGAGCGCGATCCTCAATTCATCTATGCCATGAGCTCGCCCCAGCAGTATGCATGGCTGGAGGAGGATCATCCCGATCTCTTCGCCCGCGTCAAGCATCGCATCCAAGAAGGCAGGTTCATCCCCGTCGGAGGGATGTGGGTGGAGTCTGACGGCATGCTGCCCTCAGGGGAGTCGCTGACCCGTCAGTTCACCTATGGCAAGCGGTACTACCGGGAGCATCTAGGGGTGGATACAACCGTGGTCTGGGAGCCGGACAGCTTCGGCTACACGGGTCAGTTCCCGCAGATTGCCCGCCGTGCAGGAATGACATCCTTCCTTTCGCAGAAGATCTCCTGGAATGATACGACCAAATTCCCGCATCATACCTTTGATTGGCAGGGCATTGACGGCACGGCTATTTTCACGCATTTCCCTCCCATGGATACCTATGCCTCAAGCATGACGGCCCGCGAGCTCAACCACTCCGAAGAAAACTACCAGGACAAGGACATCTCGACCAGGGCCCTGGTGCTGTTCGGCTATGGCGATGGCGGTGGCGGCACCACCAGGGAGATGCTGGGACGCTATGAGCGCCTGCATGACGTGGAGGGATCGGCCAAGGTGCGGTATCAGGCTCCTGCAGACTTCTTCCGTCAGTCCGAGGAAGAGATCCGCGCGGAGGCTGGTTCCGAAATGCCCGTCTGGAAGGGCGAGCTCTATCTGGAGCTGCACCGCAAGACCCTGACCTCCCAGCAGGATATGAAGCGGGGCTGCCGGCAGGAGGAGGCCATGCTGCGCACGGTCGAATACCTCTGCGCCTACGCCGGCTTGGTCGATGACTCGTACACCTACCCCCGTCAGGAGCTGGACCAAATCTGGCGCACGTTGCTGCTCAACCAGTTCCATGACATTCTTCCAGGGTCCGCCATCTCCTGGGTCCATAGGCTGGCCAGGGAGGACTACCACAGGGACATCGCCCGTCTGGAGCAGATCGGCGATGAGGCTGCCCGCGTCATAGCCTCCGTCCGGCCGCAGGCACCCATGGTGTCTGATGCCAGGCTGGTACCCATGGACGGCAGGAGCCAGACGGCTTGGGAACCCGTCGGACCAGTACAGGCCCAGGAAGGCCCCGAGGGTATCAAGCCTGTTCAAGTCAGCCAAGAAGGCGACGGATTCGTCATGGATAACGGACTTATCCGGGCCGTCGTCGGCTCGGATGGCGAGGTTCATTCCATTCTTGACAGGACTTCTGGTAGGGATCTGGTCCCGCAAGGCTCCTCGGTCGGCGGATACGAGCTCTTCAAGGACGAGCCCTACATGTGGGATGCCTGGGATCTGGAGCGTGATGCTCTGCTGACCGCTTCTCCGGTCGATGACCCAGTCACCATTGAGGTCTTGGATACCGGTGTTCGGGTATCGCGCCGGCATGGCGAAACCACAATCGTCACCACGATCGGGCTGACTCCCGGCGGCAGGCAGTTGGACTTCACTGCTGATGTGGACTGGCATCAGGATGAGCAGCTGCTCAAGGTGGACATCCCCGTCGCCGTTCAGGCCAGGTATGCGCAATTCGAGTGCCAGTACGGCTTCATCGATAGGCCCATCCAGAAGAACAACGCCGCTGAAGAGGCCCAGTTCGAGAGCTGCACACATCGATTCGTCAGAATCAGCGACGACGACCTTGCTGTTGGCGTGGTCAACGCTTCGACATACGGCGGCGACACCACACCGATCCACTACGACGAGAAGGCTGGCAAAGAGGCAGGAACCTTGGTCAGACTGACCCTCCTTTCCGCCCCGGTCTTTCCCGATCCGCATACCGACAGGGGCAAGCACAGCTTTGCCTGGTCCATCGTCCCCGGGGACACCCAGGCTGACATTCTGCAAGCAGCCTATGCCCTCAACGCTCCGGTCTTCCACCATGGACTGCCTGCCGTTGAGCCGCTGGCTGGTGTCGAGGATATTCAGGGCACCACCGTCATCGACTGGATCAAGACGGCTGATGACGACAGCGGTGATGTGATTGTCAGGGTCTATAACCCGGATTCTTCGCCCTCCAAGGCCAGGCTGCACACAGGGTCCGTCCTTCAGGGGGCGACCGTGAAGGAGACCAACTCTCTGGAGGACGGTCCTGTGCCCGAGGGTGTGCGACCAGGCCTGTGCTCCGAGCAGGGGGCGCAAGCCGATGGGGCCCTGTTGGATCTGGTTCCCTTCCAATTCACCACCTTGAGACTCTCCAGGCGCTGAATCGCCTGACCATGGGTGTCTGTCCGGCCGGTTCGTTCGTCAATTTGGATCGGCCGGAAGCTCCACAAAGAAGTGAGTAGTAAAAACAGAAAGGAAGCTCCGATGAGAGCACTGAAGAAGGTAGCAGTACTGATCTGCGCGACTGCCATGGCTGGTTCGCTGGCGGCGTGCGGTGGAAGCAACAGCAGTTCAGGCGGGTCGAAGGACGGCAAGCCGTCGGGCGAGATCTCCTTCCAGACCTGGAATCTGAAGAACGACAAGTACACGCCGTACTTCAAAAACCTGATTTCGGCCTACGAGAAGTCGCATCCCGGCACCACCATCAAGTGGATCGACCAGCCCTCGGACAACTATGAACAGAAGCTGTCCGCCGACGCAGCAGCCAATTCCCTGCCCGACATCATCGATGCCGGTCCCTCCCTGATGTACGGTCTGGCCAAGGCCGGGGCCCTGATGAACATCAGCAAGGAAGCTCCGAAGGCCCAAAACAACTATTACAAGAACGCCTGGGATGCGGTGACCTTCAAGGGCAAGGACATCGAGGAAGGTGCCTACGGCTTCCCCTGGTACGTCAACGATGGACCCACCTATTACAACACCGAGCTCATGCAGAAGTGCGGGCTGGATCCCAATAAGCTGCCGGTGACCTGGGATGACTACTTCTCCCAGGCGGACACCATGGTCAAGAGCGGCTGCGGGGCCTATATGTCCACCATGCTGGGTGGTGCTGTCGATGACTATGCGTCGGCTGGCATCCCCATTATGAACAAGGACCACACCAAGTACATCTTCAATTCCCCCAAGGCCGTCAAGCACCTGCAGCGCTTCGTCGACCTGTTCAACAAGAAGGGAATTCCGCCGGAGGCCCTGAGCGCACAGTGGTCTCAGCAGGGCGAGTTCTTCCAGAAGGGCTCCATCGTGGCCATGGGCGGCAGCGCCTACTCGGCGGCGGACTTCAAGCAGAACTCTCCTGACCTCTACAAGCATCTGGCTGTGGGCACCAAGATCAGCGATGAGGGCAAGTCCGCCAGCCTGGCCTATGAGATGCTGGCCGTCAACGCCCAGACCAAGAACAAGACGCTCGCCCTGGACTTCGTCCAATATGTGACCAATGCCAAGAACCAGCTGGCATTCGCCAAGAAGTCCAACACCTTCCCCTCCAGCAAGGGCGGTCTTGATGATCCCTACTACGCCAACATCGACACCAGTGATGTTCAAGGCAAGGCGCTGAAGGTCACTCTGAACTCCGTAAAGACCGGGTACTCAAGCCGTCCTGCCGAGTTCACCGATGCCAATGGCAAGGACTACCTGCAACAGCAGGCTGCTCTGGCTCTGCAAGGCAAGCAGACCGCTAAGGAGTCCTTGGACAAGGCCGTCAAGTACGCCAACGAGAAGCTGCAGTAACTATGAGCCGCGTTGACTCTTCCGCCGTCCGGCCGAAGGCTTCTGCCCTCGGCCGGCCCGGCGGGTCTCAAGCCGGGGGACAAGGCGGCAAGGGGACCCATTGGACCACAACCCTGGCCCCCTACCTGTTCGTCTTCCCGGCCTTTGCCATCGTCTTTATATTCGTCATCGTTGCTGCGCTGAATACCTGCCGGCTGGCCTTTACCGATTCCACGCTGCTGCGACCGGGCAAGTTCATCGGCATCCAGAACTTCGTAGCGATCGTGCATGACGACTATTTCTGGACCGCGCTGCTCAACTCCACCCTGTACGTGGTCTGCGTGGTCCCCTTTATGGTGATTCTTCCATTGATTTTGGCCAACCTGGTCAAGGGGAACTCCAGGATCATGGGGTTCTTCAGAACCTCCTTCTATACTCCCGTGGTCATGTCGGCCGTGGTGGTGGGAATGATCTGGACCAACCTGCTGGATCCCAAGGGGCTGGTCAACTCGGTTCTGGAGTCCCTACACATCATCCACAGCCCGATCCCATTCCTCAGTGATCGCTGGCTGATACTGTTCACATCCATGTTCGTCACCATCTGGCTGGGACTGGGATACTACATGGTCATCTATCTGACCGCCTTGGCCAACATTGACGCCTCCCTGTACGAGGCAGCCTCGCTGGATGGGGCCGGCCCGGTAAGGCAATTCCTCTATGTCACCATTCCAGGAGTGAGATCCACCATCGTGCTGATCATGATGCTGTCCACCATCGCGGCCTTCCGCGTGTTCAACGAGATCTACGTGCTCACCAATGGCACGGCTGGTCCCGGCGGTGAAGACATCACCATGTCCATGCTCATCCAGAAGGAGGGCACCGGTATCCAGGCCAGGACTGGCTATGCCAGCGCGCTGTCGCTGATTGTCCTGGTTGTGGTCGGAGCCATGCTGATTCTGCAACAGATCATCCAGAAGCGGGGGGAGGACTCATGAAAAGCGGTCACTCCAAAGTCACAGTCGGCAAGGTCGTCCAGTACCTTGTGCTCATACTGGTCTTCATCCTGCTGGTGGGGCCCTTCGTCTGGGAGCTGTCGCTCTCCTTCAAGGGCAAGGGCGACAACGTCTATGCGGTTCCGCCCTATATCATTCCGAAGACACCCACCTGGGATAATTACCTATCCGTCTTCAGGCAGGTTCCGGTCTTCCGGTACATGCTGAATACGGTGATCGTTGCCATCCTTTCGATCGGTGGCAACGTGATCTTCTCGACCATGGCCGGATATGCGCTGGGCCGGCTCAAGTGGCGCGGGCGCAATCTGCTCTTCACGATTTTCATGGGCACCATGGTCATCCCCGTCGAGGGTGTGGTCATCTCCCAGTTCCTGATCGTCAGAAGTGTCGGCCTGCAGAACACCCTGTTGGCTGTTGCCCTGCCAGGCATGGTGGGCGCCGTGAACATTCTGCTCATGACCAATGCCTTCAAGAGCATCCCGGACGAGCTTGAGGAGGCGGCCGAGGTGGACGGTGCCAATCTTTGGCAGCGGTTCTACAGGATTTGCGTGCCTCAGGTCAAAGGCACCATGACCGTCGTCGGCATCTTCGCCTTTGTGGGCGCCTGGAATGATTTCCTCTGGCCCCTGATCGTCATCTCCGACGAGTCAAACTACACGCTCACACTGGGCATGAACCGACTCAAGGGCATGTTCATTTCGGATCCCAGATTGATAGCAGCGGGGGCCCTGGTCTCCCTGATACCGATTCTGGTCTTCTTCGCCTGCTTCCAACGCTACTTCTTCCGTGGTCTGGAACAGGGTGGCATCAAGGAATAGCATCATCATGAAATTTGGAGTCAATTACACCCCCTCCCACAACTGGTTCTATTTCTGGCTGCATCCGGATTGGGATGCTGTCGCCAAAGACCTTGACGACATTGCTTCCATTGGGCTGGATCATATCCGCATCTTCCCGTTGTGGACGCTGCTCCAGCCCAACAGGACCTGGATCAACGGCGCCGCCCTGGACGACCTGAGGCATATGGCCGCCCTGGCGGATGAGCGAGGGTTGGATGTCTATTCGGATGTGATTCAAGGGCACATGTCCAGTTTTGATTTCGTGCCCTCATGGCTGGTCTCATGGCACGAAACCAATATGTTTACGGATCCGGACGCTATTCAGGCGCAGGCCCGACTGGTCGCTTCGGTTTATGAAGCGTTGGCGGATCTGCCCCATTTCCGTGGTCTGACCATTGGCAACGAATGCAACCAGTTCACAGATCGTGTCCATCCGCGTCGAATGCCCGCCACCTCCAAGGAGGCTGAAAACTGGCTGCTGGAGCTGCTGACCCCCTTGAAGGAGAGGGCGGCCCAGGAAGGCCGTGTGCTCCTGCATTCCGAAAACGATGCGACCTGGTATCAGGACGGCCACGCCTTTCTGCCAAGATATGTGTCCAACATCGGAGACATGACCTGCATTCATTCCTGGGTTTTCAACGGCGCCGCCCAGGAGTCCGGCCCCCTGGCCGAGGAAAGCACGCGGCACGCCGAGTACCTGGTGGAACTGTCGAAGGCCTTTGCCGGTCAGCCACATCGGCGGGTTTGGCTGCAGGAGGTCGGTGCCCCGCTCAATGTGATGGACGCAGGACAGGCCGCTGACTTTTGCAGGTCTTCGGTGGAACATGCCCTCGATTGCAGCGACATGTTCGGCATCACCTGGTGGTGTTCGCATGACGTTGACCAGCAATTCGGTGATTTCCCACCCTTTGAGCATCAGTTGGGTCTGTTTGACCAAGAGAGGCACCTGAAGCCCATAGGACAGGCTTTCGCCCAGGCGGTGAAGGACTACTCCGGCAAGGAGGGTTCTCAGCCCAGGTCCACGGCTCTTGTCGTGGGTGTGGATGAGCATGGTGATCCCTTGCTCAGATCTGCCTGTGCGCCCGGCGGGTCCATCTTCAACAAGTGGATGGAACTCAGCCATCAAGGTGCAAGGCCGACACTGGTCACCTCCCTGCACGCGGCGGATAGCAGCTGGCTGCAGGACAGGGGTATCAGCGAGTGCATCGCCGTCAAGCCTGTCGGCGGAAGCTCCTATAGCGCCGTATCTGACCCCTCCCTCCTGCCAGAGAAGTCCTGACCGCTGCACTCTGGCCCACCATATTCGGATTTAGTTTCCTTCGGAGACTATATGTGAACGATAACAGGGTCCTTGATCTCAAACATGGTCGTCTGCAACCGTATGCGTTGTAAGCCACTGTTTTGTGCGGATGAGGGTCTAAGTTAAGGTTAAAGGCCGATGTTCATATACGCCTAAAGCGTGTGGCAGGCAGTTTTGTTTGATGAGTCGGTCGAGCCGGATTACGGGCGTCGACGAGGATGGTTGGTATGAGGTGGCGCATGGGCGACGAGTCCGCTGGCGGAGAAACAGAAGCCAGAACGGATCACAAGGAGATGGACGATGCCAGGGTCAGCCTCAAGGACATAGCCAACGAACTGGGGATATCCCAGACCGCAGTCTCCTTCGCTATCAATGACAAGCCCGGAGTCTCCATCCAGACCAAGCGCAGGGTTCGCGAAGCGGCGGCCAGAATGGGTTGGAAACCTGCATATGCCGCTCAGGCCTTGGGCAGTTCCAAGACTATGACAGTGGGTTTCGCCCCGGCCAGGTCCATGGATGCCTTCCAGACCGAAGGATTCATGCTGCATTTCATGGCCGGTATCCATGCCTCTCTGAGCAGGTCGGGCTACGGCCTGCTCTTCCGCCCTTGCGCCACCCTGGATGAGGAGCTGGACACCTATCGTGACTGGGCCAGACGCAAGCGGGTCGATGGGGTGGTGCTGGTGGATCTTCTCTCCGATGATCCCAGGCCTCGGCTCCTGCACAATCTGGGTCTGCCCGCAGTCTTGGCCGGAGGACCTGATTCAGATAACTACCTGCCCTCGCTGTCCATCGACGATTCCCGAACCATGACGACGATCATGGATCATCTGAGTTCGCGCGGGCATGCCCGGATCGCCTACTTGTCGGGGGATAAGAACCTTGACTACAGCCGTGCCCGTGTCTCTTCCTTCAAAGAGTTCGTCCGCAGTAAGAACCTGGGGGAGCCGAAAGTGGAGTTCACGGACTTCACGCCTGACAAGGCCGCCGCCTTTACGCTTCGTCTGTCATCGGGGAAGAATCCATATACGGCTTTTATCTACGAGAACGAGATCATGGCTGCGGCAAGCCTGCGAGCGATGCTGGAAAGCAGGACGACATCCATGGCAGGGCAAGGGTCCGATGAGAAGACCGCTGCTCCTGCGTCGGCCTACATGGGTCTGCCAGCCATGGTCAGCTTCGAGGACAGCTTCATCTGCCAGAGTACCTATCCCTCCATCACGTCGGTCCATCGTGATGCCGGACTCTACGGCACCAAGGTGGCCAACCTGCTTCTGAGGATCTTCCGAGGGGAGCATGTGGGGGGTAACCGCCGCATCCTTACCCCCAAGCTGGTCATCCGTGAGAGCACGGCGCGTCCGGTGCAATGAGGACTGTGACAACCTCCGGGAATTCTGTGCCATGGCCCCGCTATCATGGTCGCATGTGAGCGTAAACAATTACGCCTGTGAAACGTCTGCTGCCATGGCCACCGAGGAGGATGGAATAGTCATGTTCATACCACGTTATTACGAGGATCCAGCCACGCTGCATGTGGGGACCGAGCCCAACCGTGCATACTGCGTGCCAGCCGGCGCCCCCATGGACACGCGTGGTGACCTGCGCAGGCGTTCCGATCGCTACCTGGACCTGGATGGGGACTGGGATTTTCGCTATTATGCCAGCATCGACCAGCTGGACGCCGAGGTCCAATCCGCGGTCGAGGCCGAGGATCCGGTCTTCTTTGAAGCCGACTACAGCCCTTCCAAGGATGCGGGCCGAGGGGTGTACAAGCCCATCCATGTGCCGGGAGTCTGGCAGACCCATGGCTATGACAATCCCCAATATACCAACGTGCGCTATCCTTTCCCCTTTGATCCGCCCAGGGTGCCTGCCGACAATCCCTGCGGCATCTACCTGCGCGCCTTCGACTACGATCCCGATCCCTCAGCGCCTCGGGCCCTGCTCAATTTCGAGGGGGTGGATTCCTGCTTCTATCTCTGGGTCAATGGGGATCTGATCGGCTATAGCCAGGTCTCGCACGCCACCAGCGAATTCGACGTGACCGACCATCTGCAGCGGGGCCGTAACCAGCTGGCCGTTCTGGTGCTCAAGTGGTGTGATGGGAGCTATCTGGAGGACCAGGACAAGTTCCGCATGAGTGGCATCTTCCGCGATGTCTACATCCTGCGTCGGCCCAAGGCACGTCTGCGTGACTGGTTCGTCCACACTGACCTCGATAAGGACATGAGCCATGCCAGTGTGACCTTGGATCTGGATCCGACCAGGGTATCGGGCCAGGATGATGCCGCTTTGGACATCCAGGCTCTGCTGACCGACCCTGACGGTGTGGAGGTGGCACGGGCCGAGCTGACGGGTTGCAAGGAGCCTGCGCAATTTGCTATGGAGGTTGGCCATCCTCGTCTCTGGAATGCCGAGGATCCTGAACTTTACCGGCTGACCTTGTCGACCAGGGCCACCTCTACCGGCTCCAGCGACTCGGATGAGGTCATCACCGAGTACATCGGCCTGCGTACCGTCAGCGTGGACGGCCAGGTGGTCAAGGTCAACGGCAGGCCTATCAAGATCCACGGGGTCAATCGCCATGACGGGGATCCGCGTACCGGCTTTGCCATCGATCAGAAGCAGATCATGCGTGACCTGACCCTGATGAAGGAGCACAACGTCAACGCCATCCGCACCTCCCATTACCCCAACAGCCCTCAGTATTACGCCCTCTACGACCAGCTGGGCTTCTACCTGATTGCCGAGGCCGACCTGGAGGCCCATGGCATCGAGGCACTCTACCACGGTCCGGACTGGAAGGAACCCGATTACTGGAATGGTCGCATCGCCGACGAGCCGATCTTTACCAAGGCCATTGTGGACCGGGTCCAGCGCAGCCTTGAACGGGACAAGAACCATCCCTCCATCCTGATCTGGTCCATGGGCAACGAGAGCGGATACGGCTGTGGCATCGAGGCGGCTCTGGCCTGGACCAAGTCTCGGGACCCCTCCCGTCTGACCCACTACGAGTCGGCCATCCACGGTTCGCCCCGGAAGGATCTTGACTACAGCAATCTGGACATCACCTCGCGAATGTATCCCTCCATCAAACAAATCGAAAACTACTTCACGCCTGAGGGTCCTCACGGCATCAGCAGCCACGGGGATGACGGAGACGGGGGACGAAAGCCTTACTTCCTCTGCGAATACTGCCATGCCATGGGACTGGGGCCCGGGGATCTGGAGGACTACTTCCGTGTTATTCAGGCCCATCCGGGGCTCCTGGGCGGCTGCATCTGGGAGTGGGCCGACCACGCCATCGACCAGGGCAGGGACCGCAAGGGCCGTCGAATCTATGCCTACGGGGGAGACCACGGCGAGTACCCTCATGATGCCAACTTCTGCATGGACGGCCTGGTCTACCCCGACCGGCGGCCCCACACCGGCCTCAGGGAGTTCAAGAACGTCTTCCGTCCGGCCCGTCTGGTCGGCTACGATCCCCAGACCCGGCTGCTCACCCTGCATAACTACCTGGACTTCACTTACCTGGATGAATGCCTGAGCCTGAAGTGGACCCTTCTGTGTGATGGGGAGCCTGTGGCCTCCGGGAAGCCTGAACTGGATCGTGGGACCGGCCTGCACATCGCCCCCCATGTTGAGGGCACCGTGGGCCTGCCCGCCATGGATCCGCCCGAGCACGGCCGCCTGACCCTGCTTGTGGAGTACGTCCTGGCCAAGGCCGATCCAGTGCTTTCACAAGGGTATCCGCTGGGCTTCGATCAGCTTGAAGCCGCAGACATGGGGATGCCTGAACGTCCCAACGGCGTGGCCAGGGTCATCAGTGCCGACCCCGGCAGTGGGTCCCGGGGCGCCCACCGTCCGGTGGTCAGGCAGACGGATGCCCGCTTCGACGTGGAGGGGGCTGATTGGCGCTACGTCTTCAACCGCCGAACCGGCATGGTGGAATCCATGAGCATCGACAACCGTTCCCTGCTGGACGCCCCTATGGAGGTCAACCTCTGGCGGGCGCCCACCGACAACGATGCCATCATCAAGAATGAATGGCGCAAGGCCGAATATGATCGGGCTGGTACCAGGGCCCTCTCCAGCCAGTTGCAGACCGATCAGGACAGGGGATTGACCACAATCGAGGCTGAACTGTCCTTGGTGGCACCCTTTATTCAACCCATGGGCAGCATCCTCGCCACCTGGACCCTCAGTGACCAGGGTGGGCTGGACCTGAAGATGGAGCTGCATCGGGATCCCGAGTTTCCCTATCTGCCCAGGTTTGGTCTGCGGCTCTTCCTGCCCAAGAGCCTGCAGCGGGTCACCTACTGCGGCTATGGGCCCTACGAGAGCTACTGGGACATGCACCGTGCCAGCCACTATGGCGTTTTCCATGGCACCGCATCAGGCATGGTCGAGCACTACCTGCGTCCTCAGGAGAACGGCTCCCATTATGGCTGCGATTACGTCCTGGTGGAGGATGACCGCTCCCTGCTGCAGGCGGCGGGGGATGGGCCCATCAGCTTCAACTGCTCCCCTTACACGCAGGAGGAGTTGACCGCCAAGAGGCACGACCATGAGCTGGAGGAATGCGGCTCAACCGTGCTCTGCCTGGACTATGCCACAAGCGGCATAGGCTCCAACAGCTGCGGACCTGAGCTGGATCCCGCCTATCGCCTGGATGAAACCGATCTGGTCTTCGGACTGCATCTGCGGGTGCGTTCCAAGTGACTCAGGCTGGCGGGGCCTTTCATCCCCGCCAGCGCAGGTACTGCTGGTAGACCTGCTCGCAGGGGGCTCCCGTCAGCGTGGTCTCGATGTCCACGGGCCAGGCGGGAGGCTCCTCTTCTCCGGTCAGAGCCCAGGCTGCCTGGCGGGCCGCACCGATGGCCACGTACTCGTCCGGCCGGGGCAACTGCACATCCATGCCCAGAATTCCTGGGGCATAGGCTCTGACTGCTGGGGACTTGGCGCCGCCGCCGACCAGAAGGATCCTGGAGACCGTGGTGCCCAGTCGTTTCAGCAGTTCCAGACAGTCACGCTGGGAGCAGAGCAGGCCCTCCACGAATGCTCTGGCCAGGTTGGTGCGGGTTGTGTTGGCCAGGGTCAGCCCCTCCATCCTGGCGTGGGCATCTGGGCGGTTGGGGGTGCGCTCGCCGTCGAAGTAGGGAATCAGGGTGATGCCCTCGGCCCCTGGCGAGGACTTCTCCGCCAGTTTGGCCAGACCGTCATAATCCGTCCCCAAGGCGGCCAGGCCCGCGTCCAGGATGCGTGAAGCATTGATGGTGCAGGCCAGGGGCAGCCAGTGGCCGGCAGCATCCGCAAATCCGGTTACCGAGGCGCTCATGTCGTAGGCGGGAACTGGGCTGACCGCTGCAGCAACCCCCGAGGTTCCCAGGGAGATGGAAACATCGCCCACCTGCATGGCCAGGCCCAGGGCCGTCATGGCGTTGTCGGCTCCGCCCGGTGCGATGATGCAGCCACCGGGTACATCTCTGCCAGCGACGCGGGGGTCGGCCTTGGCTCCGACCTGGTGGGGGCCAAGAACCTTAGGCAGGATCACACGCTTAGCCATGCCGTCGGGCAGGGCCATGGCCAGCAGGTCACGACGGTAGCGGTCCGTGGCGGGGTCGTAGTAGCCGGTTCCTGAGGCATCGGAGCGATCGGTGAAGAGATTTTCCAGCCCGGGTTCGGTCCCCGGGTCAGCTGTGGGGCCATGGCCGGCGATGACCCAGCTCAGCCAGTCATGGGGGAGGCATATGGCTGCGATGGTTCTGGCATTATCCGGCTCCACCCGGCTGACCCAGGCTACCTTGGTGATGGTCAGCGAGGCTACCGGGGAGGATCCTACAGCCCGTACCCAGGCTTGTCTGCCGCGCGTGGCCAGGTCCTGGTCCGAGTTCGGGTCCTTGTTTGGCCCATCGTTTTCAGTCTGGGAGATTTCAGCCTCGCCGGTCTTGGACTTGGCTAGTCGGATGATGAGATCTTCGGCATCAGGAGCCGAACGTGTATCGTTCCATAGCAGGGCATCCCTGATCACCTGCCCCCGGCGGTCCAGCAATACCATGCCGTGCTGCTGGCCGCCTACGCTGATGGCGGAGACATCGTTCAGACCTCCCGCCTTGGCCGAAGCCTCCTGAAAGGCCTCCCACCAGGCCATGGGATCGACGCTGGTGCCTGCCGGGTGCGGAGCCTTGCCGAAGCGGACCAGCCGACCGGTCCGGGCCTCGGTGACCCTCACCTTGCAGGACTGGGTCGATGTGTCCACTCCCGCCACCAGGATCTCATTCATGTCAGCCTCCTTGCTTGTCACGCTCTGGTCATTGGAGTACTCCATAATGATATCCCAATTATTAAGTCGATGAACTAAATGGGTGTGGTGACTCTGGATGACCCTTCAATTGCTGACCTGCCGTCAAGCTGGAACGTAAAATGTAGAAGATAGCATAAGATTCTTCGGGTCTGTGTCTGTTCATGAAAGGTTGTTGAATCGTGACTGCCCTGCGCTCCATCAATCAGGATGATCTGAGGAACCACAACCTCTCGGTCATCATCGACACCATCCTGCGGTCGTCCACCTCGCTCAGCAGGGCGGATCTGGCCAAGTCCACGGGGCTGACCAAGGCCACTATGTCGCTCCTGGCTGGGCTTCTGCTCAGGAACCGGGTGGTGCGCGAGGAGGAGCCTGACTCTGCGCAGAGCAGCCATGGTCGGCCCAGCACTCCGTTGTCCATCGCCCATGGACGCTGGGCGGGTCTGGGCCTGCAGATCAACACGGATGGCTATGGCTGTCTGGCCATGGATCTGGACGGGACCCTGATCGATTCAGCTTGGGTCAAGGACGATATGCATGAGGCGGAGCCCGATCAGGTTTTTGCCAAACTGGAGAAGCTGACCAAGCCCATCGAGCGCAAGTTGTCTCGTCGGCGCTACCGCACTGTGGGTTCGGGCCTCGCATTGCCCGGCCTGGTCGGCGGCGGTGACACCCTGCTCATGGCCCGGAATCTTGGATGGGAGCGTCTGGATCTGAAGGAGTTTCCTTTGGTTCGTCGCCTGGCTCCAAAGGCGGGCAACGAGGCGCGTCTGGCTGCACTGGCGCAGATTCCCGGCTACGCAGCCCAGCGTCCTGCAGACGGGCACGACAGTCCGCTATCGCCCACAGACTCTTTCGTCTACATCTCCACTGACATCGGCATCGGTGGGGCTGTAGTCCGTCGCGGGACCGTGGAGACCGGTGACCACGGATTCGCCGGCGAATTGGGACATGCCTCGGTGGATCTGAACGGCCCTACCTGCCGTTGCGGCCGCCGCGGATGTCTGGAGACCTACGCCGGGCGCAGGGCTCTGGTGGAGGCGGCTGGCATCGCCGCAGGAACCGAAGCAGTCACGCCCAAGGCCATGGAGGAACTGTACCGACGCTGGCAGCGCGGAGATGCCAAGGCTGTGGATGCCATCGACCGGGGACTCGATGCCATGATCTCGGTCATCGCCACAGCCATCAACATCGTCGACGTGGACACGGTCATTCTGGGAGGGTTCTGGTCGCACTTCGGGGGGAACCTGGCGCAGCGTTTGCAGGACCGCCTCAATCAGCTGACCCTGGGCCGAGCAGCCGTGGACATCCGCGTGCTCATCCCGTCCCAGCCCGACTATCCGGCACTCAGGGGGGCAGCGCTGGTAGGATTGCGTTGCTTCATCGATGATCCTTTGGCTTTCTTCGAAGACTGATCCGCCTACAGCATCAAGGTGACTTTTACAACGATTCACACGATGGTCCGCGAATGTTATGAACCGGCCAGGTGGTTGGCTCAGCAGTGGTCCAATTGCCAGTTTGTGGTGCTTCCGAGTCAGCGGGCAGCTGTTTGCCGCCGACCCTGAAGTATGCGTGGGCATTGTCGGTATACAGGCGTTACGGACAGGTCCAGGCGCGCGGCATCCGTACCAAGCTCGTCTGGGTCGGCGGTCCTAGGGAAGTCCGAGACATCGAATACCGCACCAAGCTGGCCCGTCATGCCTTCGTCAAGGGCCCACGGTTGCTGGACAGGCGCGGGCCTGCAGATCAAGACCGAGGGGTGCGGTTGCCGGGCCATGAATCTGGGCGGTGCCCTGATCGACGCTGTCTAAGTGTATGATGAACGTGGACGAGAGGCCCAGCTCGCCCGGGTTCATTGACAATCCTCCCTGCTTCATTGAAGACTGAACCATGGTCTCCTGGGGTCACTGCGGAAACCGGTCATTCGCCGATGGCCCGGGCGATGATTCGGGTCGACTGCTCGAAATGGGTACCGGCGGTTTGGAGGCCGGTGGCCAGGCAGCCCACCAATGCTGTGCAGAGGACGATGGCCGCCCACCAGGACCATTGGATGCCCATCCGTGCATGCCCCAGGTATACGAAGAGGTTGAAGGCTGTACCTCCTGTGCAGATCAGGGTGACGATGAAGGAGAGCAGGGTTGCGGTCACCATGGTGATGGCCCCATCAAGGCTGCCCAGGATTCGTAACTGCCCCACCTCGGCCCCGGAGACATAGGTCAGGGCCAGGTCCAGGCTCCGTCCCCTGGATGTGATCAGCAGTCCGGATATGACCCCGGCCAAGGTGATGACCAGAGCGGGTCCGAGCATAGCCGCCAGGGAGACCAGCATCTGTCCGTTCGAGCTGCTGTCGTCACTGGTGCCTGGGGGTGCGAACAAGGCCATGGAGTTCCTTAGGGTGAGGAGTATGCCGGAAAAGGACATGAGCAGGGAGAGACCTGCTGCCATGGGGATGATGGTGGCGCCCTGCCGTTGGATCCTGCCGACGGCCTGCTGACGGGCCAGCCTCCAGGTGGGCGAGCGGAGAGGGACCAGGTTGGTCCACCCTCGGGTCACGAGGGGCAGGATGTAGGGTGACCAGGCGGCCAGGGTGAAGATCAGCAGGAACAAGGCTCCCATGGACGTTCCTAAGAACAGGTTCATTCTGCCCTGGATTGCCTTGCTGCCCATGAAGTTCGCCAGCTCGGTCCGGCTGGCCTGTCCGGAGGTCAGTCCAGGAATGGCCAGCAGGCAAAGAACTCCGGCGAGGAAGACACCCCCCAGGAAGGTTCGGAAGGTGCCTGCCTTCCTAGGGGGACTCTGAGACTGTCTGAGGGCTTCCATGGGTCGGATCCTGCCCAGGGAATGGACGGTCATGACGGTGCCGATGAGGGTGGCGGCCCCGCTGATGATGAGTCCGGTGCGCAGGGAGAAGGGGAGATTCACATTCCTGTAGGGAAGGGCCATGCCAAAGGAATTGGTTATCAGGGCACAGATGATCGGGGCGACCAGGGGTGTCAGGAAGCAGGAGACGACGGCGGCCATGACGAAGAGGATCAGGATGGTCAGGATGTTCATGGCCAGAAGCTGCCAAGGCATGGCACCCTGAAGGACCAGGAGGGCCAGTTGATGCCTGCGCTGGTCCAGTGCGCTACTGATGACCCAGAGCAGGACGAGGACTGCGGCCACGACGGTGAATACCATGGGAACGCTCGTGGCGCTGGAAGCCATATCGTCGGCATTGCGACCGTGGTAGTCCATGTCGATGACCGCGTGGACAGCGAATATGGAACAGAGCATGGTCTGTGCCGCAATCATGGACAGGCAGACGCCCACCCATACCAAGGGGGCGGCTTTGAGTTCCGATAGGCTTCTTCTCAATTCAGGCCACTGCATTCCCGGGATTGGGCTCCAGTCGCCCGTCCCTTACCTCGACTATGCGGTCGCAGTGGTCAGCCACCTCCGCACTGTGCGTCACCAGGATCACGGTCTTCCCGGACCGTCTGGCCAGGTCGGAAAGAATAGTGATGACCTTGGTGCCGGATTGCTGGTCCAAGGCCCCGGTCGGCTCATCGGCGAAGACGATGTCGGCGTCCGAAAGAAGGACCCGTGCCAAGGCCACCCGCTGCTGCTCTCCGCCTGAGAGGAGGGTGACGCTTCTCTTCTTTTGCTCCGCTAGGCCGAAATAGCGCAGGAGGTCATCGGCCTTCTTCCTCGGCAGGAGGGATCCCCGCAGGGTGAAGGGCAGCGCAAGATTCTCCTCCACGGTCATGCTGGTAATCAGGTTGTAGGACTGAAAGACGAAACCCAGATGCTTGCGTCTGAACCGGGTCAGGGAGGCAACCCGTATGTGGGTGATCTCCTTTCCCAGAAGTGATACGCTCCCCTCAGTCACCTCCTCCAGACCCGCCAGGCAGTAGAGGAGGGAGGATTTCCCGCTTCCTGAGGGCCCGACTATCCCCGTGACCTGGCCAGGCCAGGCCTGGAAATCAATATGGTCGAGGATGGTCAGAGTGTCGCCTTTCCTGGGGGAGACCACCAGGGAAATCCCGTTGGCGACCACGGAAGGTCCGCCAGAATGGTCCGCCGGCTTATCGACTCCGGACTCTTGTGCATGCATGAGGGAGGGTTCGTCTGGTTCATGGTCTGGGATGCCCATCTTTTTTTCAAATTGGATCGAATGGCTCATGCTTCCATGCAAGCATGAAACCTGATTGGATGGTATCGGTGAACCCCCTGATTCTCCCCTGAAAAATCCCTGAGGGTCAGTGACTAAGCCTTGGGGGCCGTTTATACGATGGTTTTTCCTGACCGCTAAAAACGAAGAGGGCATGGGCATCGCCGCAGCGCAGACGCTCCTGATAGGAGCGGACCCTGGCCAAGCGTTCTATGGTGCTTTGAGCCAGTGGCGAGGGGAGGTGATCCGGACTGAACCAGCCCACCGCGAGACTCTCCTCGTCGCCCACGAAGGGGTCGGCATTGCCGCTTTGGTCAGGTCTGCAGATGAAGAGATGGTCCATGTACATGGTCTGGTCGCCGTTGGCGTAGGTGATGATTTCCTGGGATGAGGTGACCGCCGCCAGGTCTGTGACGACCACGTCCACCCCGGTCTCCTCCCTGACTTCGCGAGCTGCGGTGTCGGCCGGATCCTCGCCGGGCTCGTTGATCCCGTAGACCAGGGCCCACTGGCCGGTGTCAGAGCGTTGGCCCAGCAGGATACGGCCCCGGTCATCGCTTACGAAGGCCGTCACGCCATTCAGCCAGAGCAGGTCATGGCCGACGGACCGGCGCAGCCTGAGCACGAAATCCGGGGTAGTCATGCATCAGTCTCGGTCCGGGTCGACGTCGGCAGCCCGTTGGGCCATCCAGGACTCCACGTCCTCCACGGTCTTGGGGATGCCTGCTGACAGCCACTCTGGCCCCTGATCGGTCATCAGCACGTCGTCCTCCACACGCACCCCGATGCCCCGGAACTCCGGGGGCACCAGCAGGTCGTTCTCCTTGAAGTAGAGTCCGGGTTCGATGGTGAAGATCATCCCGGGGGTGATGGGGGCGCCCTGATATGATTCGTATCGGGCTTCGGCGCAGTCATGCACGTCCAGACCCAGGTGGTGGGCACAGCCGCAGGCGTGCCAGCGGCGGTGCTGCTGGCCCTGGGGGGAGAGGGATTCCTCCACGCTGACCTTGAGGATGCCCCACTCGTGCAGGGTCTGGGCCAGGACCCGCATGACAGCATGGTGGATGTCCGAATAGGTGGCTCCGGGCCTGGCGGCTTCAAAGCCGGCCTGCTGGGCCTTGAGCACGGTCTGGTATATACGTTTCTGCAGGGGGCTGAAGGTGCCGCCTACGGGGAAGGTGCGGGTGATGTCGGCTGTGTAGAGGCTGTTGACCTCCACGCCGGCGTCGATCAGGAGCAGGTCGCCCTTCTGGACTGTTCCGTCGTTGCGCATCCAGTGCAGGATGGGGGCATGCTTGCCCGAGGCGATGATGGACCCGTAGCCCACGTCGTTGCCCTTCTCTCGGGCGTTGGCGTTGAAGACGCCCTCCAGCATCCGTTCGGAGCGGGGGCGGCCCACCACCTGTGGCAGGCGGGTCAGAATCCGGTCGAACCCCTCCTTGGTGGCGGCGATGGCCTTGCGCATCTCGCCCACCTCATAGTCGTCCTTGATCATCCGGGCCTCGGAGGTGAACTCTTCAAGCTTGTCATCGGCTTCCTCATTGCGGTCCGGACCGCCGATGCCGTTGGCTTTGCGGGCGGCCTCCACCTGGTTCAAGACCTCTTGGTCAGCGGTGCGGATCACACGCAGCTTGACCGCACCCTGGTCCGGCCCCAGATCCTTGGCGATGGCGTCGGAGAAGGAAGCGATGTCCTTGGTGGGGATGCCAGTCATGATGGCCAGCTCCCGCAGCCCGGCCCGGGGACCCACCCAATACTCCCCGTACTGGGCGGACCGGTAGTAGTCGCGGGTGGACTGATCGGCCCGGGGATGGACGAAGAGCTCAGGGGTATGGGTCACGCCCTTGGCGGCCTCCGGACTGTCGGGGTCCACTGGGTCCAGGACCAGGATGGCGCCGGGTTCGTAGTCTTCGCCCAGGCCCGTGTAGTAGGCGAAGGTGGTGTCTGGACGGAAGGCGTAGTCGTTGTCGTTGTTTCGGGTCTTGTATGATCCGGCGGGGATGACCAGACGTTCGCCGGGGAAGCGCCGACCCAGCTCGCGAAGGCGGCGCTTGGTGTATTTGCTGGACTCCAGCGGCTCGATCTGCGGCTCCTGGGCCTGCCAGCCGGTGGTCATGAACTTTTGGAAAGAGGGGGAATTGGGGCGCAGGGTGCGGTTGTTCACCCGGTCGTCCATGTTCTGCTCATCCACATCCACGTTCTTTGGATCGGTGTCTCCTTGCAGATGCTCCTGTGCGGATGCAGTCACGTCCAGCCTCCTTGAAATTCCGGTTCTGCCTATGTTGCTTCCATGGTAGTGCGTTCGGCCGATGTGGCAGTCGGCTGTTTCGGCCTTCAATCGGGGTCGGTCGCGCATAGAATAGGCGGGAAGCATCTACAGCCAGCAGGAGGCGCAGGCAGAATATGTCATTCGAACACCCCAACAGCAAGGGTCAGAATATTCGCGATGTCGAGCGGGCCATCATGGCGCGTCCCGCCGAGCATGACAGCCCCAATCTGGACCTGGACAGGATGGGGATGATGCTGGACCTGCTGGGTCACCCCGAGCACAGCTTCAGGGTCATTCACGTTACCGGTACCAACGGCAAGGGGTCCACGGCGCGGATGGCCGAGGCTCTGGTGCGGGCCTACGGTCTGCGCACCGGGCTCTATACCTCGCCCCACCTGGAGCGGATCAACGAGCGGATCGCCATCGACGGCAAGGAGCTCTCAGACGAGGACTTCGTAGACCTCTACCAGCAGATCGAGGATTTCATCGCCATGGTGGATGACCGCTTCGCCCAGCAGGGCAGGGCTCCCATGTGCTTCTTCGAGGTCCTGACCGCCATGGCTGTCTGGGCCTTCGCCGACGCCCCGGTGGACGTGGCCATCGTCGAGGTGGGGATGGGCGGCCGTTGGGATGCCACCAACGTCCTCGATGGCGATGCCGCCATCATCGGGCCGGTGGACATGGACCATATGCAGTGGCTGGGGGATACGGTCGAGCAGATTGCAGGGGAGAAGGCCGGGATCATCAAGCCCAAGTCCACGGTCATCGTCGGCGCCCAGCCGCATGAGGAGGCTGTCATGCCCATCATCGAGCAGGCCGTGCGCGAGCAGGGCTCCCCCACCTTGCTGAGGGACGGCAACGAGCTGGAGGTCGTTTCCCGTATGCCTGCGGTGGGCGGCCAGGTGGCTACGCTGCGCACGCCTCAGGGACTCTACAAGGATGTGCCCATCGATAAGTTCGGAGAGCACCAGGCCCACAATGCCCTGGCAGCCCTGGCCGCGGCTGAGACGGTCATCCCTGTCAACGGGGCCCTGGACCAGGATCTGGTGGCCGAAGCCTTGAGTCAGGTGCGCATCCCCGGACGGATCGAGCAGGTGCGTACCTCGCCCACCATCATCATCGATGGCGGGCACAACCTGAACGCGGCCCAGTCTCTGCGCTCGGCCATCGAGGAGAACTACGACTTCAAGCAGCTGGTGGGTGTGATTTCCATGATGGCCGACAAGCAGGTGGAGGACTATCTGGGCCTGTTGGAACCCGTGCTGGACAGCGTTGTGGTCACCGAAAACTCCTGGAAGGGTCGGGTCATGCCCGCCGAAGATCTGGAACGGGTCGCCGTGCGGGTCTTCGGGCCCGACAGGGTGGTCCGTCGCGACCGGATGCCCGATGCCATCCAGACGGCCGTCGACATGGTCGACAGCGAGGACCAGACCGGCGTGGGCTATGGTCGGGGAGTGCTGATCTGCGGCAGCTTCGTCACCGCCGGCGACGCCCGTACCCTGCTGGCCGAGCATCCCAATCCCGATCTGGCCAAACCTAAGGCGGAGCGCGCCTGATGTATCTCAAGGAGCTGACCCTCAAGGGCTTCAAGTCCTTCGCCTCGGCCACCACCCTGCGCTTCGAGCCGGGCATCACCGCTGTGGTGGGCCCCAACGGATCAGGCAAATCCAACATCGTCGACGCCCTGGCGTGGGTCATGGGCGAGCAGGGGGCCAAGAGTTTGCGCGGCGGATCCATGGAGGACGTGATTTTCGCCGGCACCTCCTCCAGGCCGCCGCTGGGCCGGGCTCAGGTCACCCTGACCATCGACAACACTGATCGGACCTTGGACATCGACTACACCGAGGTGACCATCAGCCGGACCATCTACCGCAACGGCGGGTCCGAATACGCCATCAACGGGTCCGACTGCCGTCTGCTGGACATCCAGGAGCTGCTCAGCGACACCGGGCTGGGCCAGCAGATGCACGTGATCGTCGGCCAGGGTCGGCTGGATGCCATCCTGCGGGCTGATCCGGCCGGCCATCGCGCCTTCATCGAGGAGGCGGCCGGCATCCTCAAGCACCGCAAGCGCAAGGAACGGGCCCTGCACAAGCTGGCCAACACCGAGGCCAACCTGTCCCGTCTGGATGACCTGATCGGCGAGATTCATCGGCAGCTGGGGCCTCTGGGTCGCCAGGCCAAGGTCTCCCGCCGAGCCGACATGATCCAGGTCAGCCTGCGGGATGCCCAGGCCCGCATCCATGCCGACGATGCTCTGACCTCGCAGAGGAAGCTAGAGAACCTGCGCTCGCAGATGGCAGAGACTCGGGGGCAGCTGGCTCGCGGGCAGGAGGATCTGACCAGGGTCAAGCTGCGCATCGAGCAGCTGGAGGGGCTGGACCGACAGTCCAGCCCGGCTCTGGAGGCTGTCAACCAGCAGTGGAACGACCTGACCAAGCTGGGTGAGCGAGCCGGTTCCTTGGCATCATTGGCCAGGGAGCGCAGCCGTTCGTTGGAGGCCGGCATGGTGGCCGACCAGGGGCAGGACCCCGAGGTGCTCAGACGGCGGGCCGACGAGCTCAAGGGTCAGGCCGACCAGGAAGAGGCCCAGGTTGGAGCCGATCGGATCGCCCTGGATGGCCGCGTTCAAGCCCGTGCGGATCTGGAGCGACGGCTGGCTGCTCACCGGCAGACCATGACTGAGCTGCGGCAGGCGGCCAGAAAGCGGCAGGCTCGGTTGGGCGATCTGGCCCAGTTGGTGGCCAAGGAGGAATCGGCCCTGGAACTTTCCAGGCAGCGCGAGCGTGACCTGTCCCGCCAGCAGGATCAGCTTAGGGAAGGCCTGGAGCGTGCCAGGAACCGGGTGCGGGACCTGGACAGCCAGGAGGAAGGTTCTGACCAGGATGGCAGACAGGCCCTGGATCAGGCAGGTCAGGTCAGGGATCAGGCCCGAAGCAGGCTCAACGACCTCCAGGAGCGCGAACGCCGTATTCAATCCGATGCCATATCGGCCCAGGTCAAGGCCGATGCCCTGGCGGACACGCTGGACCATCGTGGCGCCGGCGAGGCCCTGTCCCAGGCGGGGGATCCTGCCCTGCTGGGTGTACTGACCGACTTCGTCCGAGTGGAGGATGGCTGGGAGGAGCCCCTGGCCCATGCCTTGCACGACTATGCCTCGGCCCTGGTGGCCAAGAATGACCGGGCGGTCGACCAGACCCTGGATCGGGCCCGCCAAGATCGTCTGGGACGCGCCGCGTTGATTTCGGCATCAGGCACGCTCAAGGGGGCAGACATACGACCCGGCGATGGCCCCTGGCGGTCGGCCGCCGACCTGGTGGATCTGCGGGAGCATCCTGCCGATCCTGACCAGGCCCAGGGAGTGTTGACGGCTGTCCGCAGTCTGCTGGCCTTTACAGCTGCCGTCGATGACGCCGATCAGGCCCGGCTTGCTCTGGAGGACGGGTGGCAGCAGGCGTTGACCTGCCAAGGCGACCTCTACGACCGCGTTGGTGCTGTAGGCGGATCCGCTCCGGCCACCAGTGACCTGGCGTTGACTGCACGCAGGGATAAGGCCCTGGCGCAGGTGGAGGCCCTCCAGGATGAATCCCGGACGCTGCAGCCGCAGATGGATGCGGCCCGTGCCGCCCTTGAGCAGGCTGAGCAGCAGCTGCAGGAGGCGCGCAACCAGTGCACCGAGGCCCGGATCAAGGCCGAGCAGGCAGCCCGGGAGCTGGCAGCGGCCTGCAAGGAATCGGATCGGGCCCAGGCCGGGGTCAAGGATCTGGACGACCGGCTGGCCCAGGTGCGCGACCAGGTACGCACCCACGAACTCAAACTGGAAGATCTGAAAGCCGGCCTGGCCCGTGCCCAGGAGGATGGGGATTCTGACTCGGATGATCCGGAGGGCATGGAAGACCGGCAGCATGAATTGGAGACGGCCCTGGACCAGGCCCGCACCGCCGAGATGGAGGCCAAGCTGACCTGGACGGAGGGCGACCGGCGGCATGCCTCCCTGCTGCGGCAGATTGATCTGCTGCGGGATCAGGCCGACCAGGCCGAACGCCATCGTCAGCGGATAGGTGAGGAAAACCGTCGTCGCAAGGCCGGCATGGCCTCCCTGGGGCTGATCGCGCTCAGGGCCGACCTGCTGGCCCAGCTGATCAAGGGGAGGATGGAGCATGCGGCCCGCCGCCGGGACCAACTCAGGGCCAAGGCTTCGGCCCACGACAAGGAGCTGACCGATCTGCGGGACAGCAGGGAGAATCTGGAGCCCAAGGTGGCCGGTCTGCGCCAGGATGAGCATGGTCTGGATCTGGAGCGTGAGCGCCTGGCCGGCGAAGATGGTCGCCTACGTCAGCGCATCCAGGATGACCTGGGCATGGAGCCTGAGGAGCTGATCCGCGAATACGGCCCCGATCGTCCGGTGCCCGTCCTGGATGACGAGGGCAATCCGGTGCCCATGGACCAGGAGGCGACGGAGGAAGACGGCGATTCGTCAACCTTCAAAACGGTGCCCTACCAGCGCAGTGAGCAGGAGAAGCGGCTGGCCAAGGCCAAGCGGGATCTGGCTGCCCTGGGTAAGGTCAACCCGCTGGCCACCGAGGAATACGAGGCCCTGGAGTCCCGCAACCGCTACCTGCACGAGCAGCGTCAGGATGTGATCGGGTCCCGGGACGATCTGATGGCCTTGGTCAAGGATCTGGATTCGACCATGGTCACGGTCTTCAAGGAGGCCTTCGACGACACCGCCCAAGCCTTCGAACGCATCTTCGCCACCCTCTTCCCAGGCGGGCGCGGGCGGCTGCGGCTGGAGGACCCGGACGACCTGCTGACCACAGGGGTCCTGGTCGAGGCCAGCCCGGCAGGTAAGAAGGTCCGTCGGCTCTCTCTGCTCTCGGGCGGGGAGCGGTCGCTGACAGCCCTGGCCCTGCTCCTGGCCATCTTCACGGCCCGGCCCAGCCCCTTCTACGTCATGGACGAGGTCGAGGCCGCCCTGGACGATGTGAACCTGACCAGGCTGCTCAAGGCCTTCGAACAGCTGCGGGAGCATGCCCAGCTGATCATCATCACCCACCAGCAGCGGACCATGGGCATCGCCGACGCCCTCTACGGGGTCACCATGCGGGGGGACGGGGTGACAGCCGTCATCTCCCAGCGGCTGAAGGATCCGAATCGTTCCGGCCGCGAAGAGCCCGAGCCCGATCAAGGGTGACCTCTGCCAAAACGGCTTGGGAGTCCACGATGGGCAGCTGCGGCATGGGGTAGACCTCGTTGAGCACTGAGAGCTCGGTGCAGCCCAGCAGGACCGAGTCACAGTGGTAGTCATTCAGGAAGGCGTCGAGAACGCCCAGGTAGCGGTCCTTGTCCAGTCGCCCTTCCTTGACGTCGTCGTAGATCAGCGCGCTCACACGGTCCTGCAGGGCCTGGTCCGGGTCCACCAGCTGGTAACCGGCGCTGTCGGCCGGGCCCTGGTAGATGGCGGCATGGCGGGACCCCTCGGTGCCCATGTACCCCATGCGCGGATGGGTTTTCGCCGGATAGTGCCGATCAGCCCAGTCGATGGTGGCCTGGGGCATGTCCAAAATAGGGACCGGGGTCAGGGCCTGGAGCCTGGGCAGAATCTGATGGGCGGTGTTGCAGGCCATGACCATGAAGGAGGCGCCCATGGCTGTGGCCTGGCGCACGTCCTCGGCCAGGTAGGGGAAGGGATCATTCTTGCTACGGCCAAGGATGAACTCGGTGCGGTCGGGCACGGTGGCGTGGTTGAAGACCACATAGTCCAAAAAGTCCTGGTCCCTGTGCGCCCCGGTCATCCGGTCCAGCACCCGCACGAAGCTTTCGGTGGCCAGTGTGCCCATGCCGCCCAGGACGACGAAGAAGTTCCTCATGCCAGTGTCCTCTTGTCGCGGAAGTAGCGCCGGTAACGACGCCGATAGATGGAAAACATGTGTCGAATCAGCAGCCAGCGCTTGAAACTGCGGTCCTTGCTGTACTCCAGGGTGGTGCCCCAGTCCCCGCGGCGAATCATGGCCACGGCCTGTCGCTTGTCCTCGGATTCGGCGCAGTATTTGCGGAAGATGTCCTTGGGGATCTCCATCCAGAGGCGATGCCCCCGGCCGAAGACGGTGTGTCCGTTGAAGGGGGTGTCCAGAACCAGGTCGTCCACAAAGTAGCGGGCCAGGTTGAAGCCGTTCAGGGTGACCACATAGCTGCTGCGGCCCTGTCGCAGATTAATCTCGAAGAGCTTGTAGATGCCGTCGCGGGGGTCGTACTTCATGTCGAAGTTGGCCACCCCGCTGTACTTGATGTCCTCAAGGAAGGCCTTGATACGGTCGAAGATGTCCTGGTTGTAGTCGGGGATGATGGCCGCGTAGTTGCCTACGGCCTCGGGGGTGGGGTCCTCCAGCAGGGGATGGCCCAGGAACATCATGCGCACCCGGTGGTGACGGTCCACGTAGGCATTGAGCACCCTCATGTTGTCATCGCCCCCGGGCACGAAGTCTTGGATGACCATCTGCGAGGTGTACCCGGCCTGGTAGGACCTGCGGATCATGGTGTCCAGCTCCTCAGGGTTGCTGAAGATGAAGGCCTTCTTCCTGCCGGGGAAGTCGATTCCCAGCCACTCGTCGCTGTCCGCAGGCTTCATGGCCACCGGGTAGTCGAAGGGCAGGTTGCGGTGGCGGCCGGCTTTCACATCATCGGCATCCACAGAAACAGTCTTCGGGTGGGGCAGGTCGTAGCGGTCGCAGAGTTGGTAGAAGGAGGATTTGAGCGAGAGGGACCGGTTCAGTTCCTGGTCGATGGCGTTGAAGACGAACTGTCCGCGCAGGGGATCGCCGAACTTGTCCAGCAGGTTGGCGTAGGAGTCCCCGCAGGGCAGCAAAAGCAAGGTGGCACTTGGGTGGTCCCGGTGATAAGCGTAGGCCCACTCGTTCAGGGTGGACACGAAGACCTCGGGATTGGTGAAGTCGTCTACCAGGTGCAGGTCCAGGATCTTGCTGTACTTGGTGGGGGAGAGCTGGTAGTGGCCGAATGCGGTGGAGACCAGGCCGTATGCCTCGTGGAAGGCTCGCGCCATCCCGTAGGAGTTGATGTCGGTGCCCAGTATGACCGGTTGGAATTCTTTCATGTGTCCGAAACCACCTACCATGTGCTCGTGCGCCCCACCCTGCCGTGGAGCATTCAGCTTTCCATCTTAGAAACCTGTCGGGATCGTCAGACCGTGGCTGCGCCGGTGGCTCCCAGGTCATAGCTTTTTGTGCCCAGAAGGCGCGCCACTACGTGGTCATCGCCCTCATAAGGCACGTGGCCGCCGTCTTTCTTGAACCAACGTTCCTCACCCTTGCCGATGACCAGAGTGACCCGCAGACGGTCACCTGGCAGGCCCGGATCTCCCAAGGCCTGTTTGATGGCCTGGACCCTGTCCGGTTCGATGCTGGCATCCAGGTTTGGATTGGTCACGAAGCCCAGCATCTGTCGGTCCACTTGGTCCGAGCTCTCCCCAACCTCGTCGTCGGCGGTCAGGATCAGCCGGTCGACGCGGTCCTGGGCGGCGCTGACTATGCCCTCCCTGCGGTCGATGGCCTTGCCGCCAGCGGAACCGGAGACCAGGGTGATGAGGGGCTTGCACTCGCCGTAGCGCTCGTCCACAAAATCCAGCAGGGCTGTGACCGAGGCCTTGTTGTGGGCGTAGTCGACGTAGACTACGCGGTTGTCGGCCTTGAAGCGTTCCATCCTGCCAGCGATCCTGACGTTCTCCATGGCCCGGAGGGCGCAGGCATCAGGCTCTAGACCCAGACTGGTTAGCATGGCCAGGGCAGCGGTCGCGTTCAGAGCGTTGAAATCCCCGTCCATCGACAGGCTGACCGGCCTCATGGCTCCGCCGGAGGGTCCTATCAGGTAGTCGCCTACCTTCCCGGGAGCCTTGCGAGCCAGGAAGTCGGCCTGCCGGGTTCCATCGCCGAATGTCGTCACCGGAACGCTGGCGGCGCGGGCATCTTGAAAGATCAGGTCGGCTCCGCGAGCATCGGCTCCCAGAACCAGCTGCCGGCTGTTGTAGGTTATGCGGCGCTTGCAGTAGAAGTAATCCTCGAAGCTGGGGTGCTCGATGGGGCTGATATGGTCGGGGGAGATGTTCAGGAATGCCCCCAAGTCGAATGTCAGCCCGTAGACTCGGTCCACCTTGTAGGCCTGGGAGGAGACCTCCATGACCAGGTAGCGCATGCCGGCGTCTGCCGCCTGGCGCATCATCCGAAAGAGGTCCAGCGACTCGGGAGTGGTCAGCTCGGATTCCTGATAGTGCCGACCGTCCAGGCAGTTGTCCACCGAGGAAAGCAGGGCGGCGCGACCTTCGGAGAGCCTGGACAGCATGGCCTGCAGGAAGTAAGCGGTGGTGGTCTTGCCCTTGGTTCCGGTGATTCCCACCAGTGTCAACTGTTCCTGGGGATACTCATAAAAGGCAGCGGCCAGCAGGCTCATGGATTTGCGCACGTCGTTGACGATGATCCCCGGGGCCTTGGTGCGGGCGGACAGGTCCTGCTGGGCCACATAGGCCTTCGGCCCCTCGGGATCGCAAGCATCCAGATATTCGGGTAGGAAGCGGCCCTTGCAGAAGAGCAGACTGCCTGGTCCAGCCTGGCGGGTGTCGTAGGTGATGTCGGTGAAGGGCTTGGACGACTGGGTGTCTTCTGGAGCATTCAAGGTCCACTGGTCACCCCGAATCACCTCGCGCAGTTGACTATGTTCGCGCAGCAGCTCCAAAGTTGAAGCCATCGTCAGTCCCATGCCGGCTTCCCCCCTGTCTGTATGTGTGTCACTGCAGCTGGTTCCGCCCCGATTGGTGATCCCGATCGAGACCGGATACAAGTCTAAACCGCCGCAAGGCCAAGGCAGGAGGATCCGACGACTCCTTGACTGAATGGACAAAAGCAGGGAGCGCATCGGTCTTGGAGCTGAGCCTCAGAGCCAGGAGTCGGTGACCGGGCGGCGGCCCTGGGAAATCAGGTGCTGGTTGAACCGTTCCCGCCACTTGGCCTGCGCCTGCCGCTGCCAGTCCATAAGGGAGTCCATGGTGATTCGGGCCACCTGGGGGAAAAGGGCGGTCATGGGCTTGATCAGGTCCACGGCCGCCACCGTATCCGCCATGGCATTGTGGAAGTTCCCATGGGGGATGACGCCGTAGTACTCGCTGGTCAGCCCCAGAGTGCGGCGGCCCGGCCGATGGGAGATCTCCCTGTCCAGGACCAGAGGGTCCACCACCAGCAGATCGCCCTCGCTTATGGGCTTGACCGAACCCGCGCACCAGCGGGCGATGTCCCCGTCCAGCATCTGCACGTCGAAGGGGGCGTTGTAGGCCAGCAGAGGGATGCGTTTGTCCTGGGCGCGGGCAATGAATCCCGCCATCTGCTCGGTGGCCAGCTCAGGCTCCATGCCCTCGGCGGCCAGCTGCTGATCAGTGAACCCGTTGACCCGACTGGCCCCCTTGCTGATATGCCGGTGCGGATTGACTATCCAAGTGGCTACTGCATCCCCTGAGTAGCCCTTGGTCGGGTCGCGCAGAACCAGGCTGGCCGAAACAATGCCATCCTTGCCCGGCCTGGTGCCCGTGGTCTCGGTGTCGAACCCCAGAAGCCAGGAGTCCCCCAGGCGAGTCGACCCCTCTTGCTGCGGGGCGGACTGAAGCGCCTGCTCCATGCTTGGATACTCGGTGTTTTCCATAAGCGTGATTTCTCCTCAGTCATTATGGTAACCGAGGACCGACCGGGTCGGAACAGCAACGGGCGAGGGGGGATGGCACAATAGGGGGTGTGGCAGATACCAGCGAGCTCGAAAGCAGAAAACGTCAATTCGAGGCCCTGGCCATGCCTGCGGTGGATGTGCTTTACCGACAGGCCATGCGCCTGACCAACAACCCCGACGACGCCCAGGATCTGGTCCAGGACACTTTCGAGCGCGGCTTCAAGGCCTTCGACCGCTTCCAGCCCGGCAGCAACTTCGAAGCCTGGATGACCACCATCGAGCGCAACGCCTATTTCAACCAGTACCACAAGGCCAAGCGGCGCCCCCAGAGGGCCAACGACTCTACCGGCGAGTACAACGACTGGGACATCTATTCAGCCTCGGAGCATGGGTCCGAGGGGCTCAAATCCGCCGAGCAGGAATACATGGAGACCTTCGCCCCTGAGGAGATCATGGCCGCCTTGGACCGGCTCAGTCCGGAACGCCGGCGGGTCTTCATCGACGCCGCCATCGACGGCAAGAGCTACCAGCAGGTGGCCGACGAGGAGGGCATCAAGATCGGCACGGTCATGAGCCGGCTGAACCGGGCGCGCTCGCAGCTGCGTCAGGAGCTGGAGCGGTATGCCCAGGAGCGTGGCTACCAGCAGGGGCGTGGGGCTGCGGGCAAGCCCTCAGCGGAACAACATGGCGCTGGTGCTGCCAGGCCTAGTATAAAAAAAGAGATCAGCAGCAAGGGGCACTGAGGGCCTCCGAAGATCGGATACCAGGAAGCGGGCAGGAGCATGGACGGACGCGTGGAGATGAGTCACTACGCCTACGATGACGGCGTCACCGTCAGAGTGTCCCACGCCAGCCTGCGCATCTATCAGGATGCCTCCTGCGTGGATCCCAGCGACAGCTTCGACCCGGAATCATGCTGCGACGATCGGGAGCGCATGGTCATCGAGGAGCTGCGCCGGTATCTGCGCCCCGAATGCGCACCGGACTGTCTGCTGGATCGGCTCAAGCACATGTTCGATCAAATGGATGAACTGGAGCAGGGGACACCGAATCGCAATACAGACAAGTAGATCCAGCCGGTTTCTTGCCAGAGCAGAGGTTCTGTCCACCCACCCAGGCTCTTGCAGAAATCATGGTCATGCGTATGCAGCCATGGTTTTTTACGTATATATGCAAAACCCCGGCACCGTTGGTGCCGGGGCAGACGATCAGGTGTTCGGCCTCTTGCCGTGGTTGGCGGCCTTCTTGCGGCGATCCCTGCGCTTGCGTCCGCGCATGCCCATGATTGGACTCCTTTGCTACTGATGAACCTATAAGCCTTGCCGATTATCGCACACCGGGCTGACCTTTGTCGACCGGCCAGACAGCTCAGACCTTTTGTGCCCGGTATCCCACCTGGGTGGTGTAGACGGCGGCAGGCTGAAGAATCACCAGATTCCGGCCTGTCCGAAAAGCGTTGGCGTAGGCGGTCATGGGCTCCACGGCAACGCCGGCCGGACGCATGCCAGCGTCGAAGCCGGTCCCGGTGCATACCTGCCATGAAGTGATGGTCTCATCGCCCCAGAGCTGAATGCGGATGCCGTCCGGCCGGGTGAACCAGGCCGAGCAGGTGCCGTCATCGTCCCGCTCCACATCGGTCCAGGCATCGTCGAAGTCCGCATCCTCGCCCAGCACAGAACCCTGGCGCAGATCGGTTCGTCCCTGGACGGGTTCGGTGCCGGTGGGCAGCAGCCTGTCCGGATCGACCACCACGTGAGTGCGGCAGGGGATGGACAGGGTGCAGGGGGCGTTGTCCTTCTGGACCTGGTCCCCGACGCCCCGCTTGCCATTGGCCAGCCAGGGGTGGATGCCGAAGGCCCAGGGTGCAGCCTCGTCGCCTAGGTTCAGGGCCCGGGTGGTCATGGTCAGCCCCTGGTCGTCCAAGGCGTAGGTGACGCTGACCACCACGTCGAAGGGGTATCCGGCCATGTCGGGCACCCGCCAGGAGAGGCTGACGGAGTCCTCGGACAGAACCTGCAGGTGCCAGTAGGCCCGGTAGCCGTATCCGTGAATAGCGGTGTTCCGGTCATGCTCGTCAATGGGCAAGGTGTAGGTGTGGCCTTGGAATTCGTAGGTGCCGTCCTCAATCCGGTTAGGGAAGGGGACCAGCACGTTCCCGTTGCTGCAGGGTACGGTTCCATCCGAGTCAAAGGAGGCCAGCAGGTCCTTTCCCTGGTATTTCAGAACCCGCAGTATGGCACCCAGCTCCGTCACCACCGCTTCGTAGTCCCCGTGACGGATGCTGTACTGCTGTCCTGTCCGGGGCAGGGCCCCGCCCATCATTTCGTTCGTATGCATGCTCCCACTTCCATAGTGCCGTTGATGCTTGGTACGCCACCATCCTAGCGCCTCAGTGGTCTTGGCTTCTTGGTGAAAGAGTGGCGTATGGACTACCGGGGGCTGTCCAGGCTTTCTACCATGGACCTGCAGCGTCCGGAACCGTCCGGATTGACATCGATAAGGAGCGGCAGTGGCAGGATTTCGGACCACCGTGTGCGGACAGCCGACCCTGCAGGGGCATGGGCGGGTCATCCTTGCTGATCCGCGCGGATTCTGCGCGGGGGTGGACCGAGCCATCCAGACTGTGCAGACCATCCTGGATGCAGACAACCCCCGCCAGGATCAGGGTTTGCCTCCGGTATACGTGCGCCGGCAGATAGTCCATAATCGGCATGTGGTTGAAGACCTGTCACGGCGGGGGGCCGTGTTTGTGGATGAGCTGGACCAGATTCCCGACCAGGCCGTTCGTGCCGGAGTGCCCGTGGTCTTCTCGGCCCATGGAATCGCCCCCTCGGTCGTCAAGGAGGCCCGGCGGCGGGGGATGCGCGTGGTCGATGCCTCATGCCCTCTGGTCAGCAAGGTCCACCGGGAGGTCCAGCGCTTCGTTCGCGACGGCTACTCGATCATCTACATAGGCCACCGTGGGCACGACGAGGCTGTGGGAGTCATGGGGGAGGCCCCGGACCGGGTTCACCTGGTCGAGCATGAGGCTGATATTAAGGCCTTGGATTTTGGGCCCGACACCCCGCTGGTCATGCTGACCCAGACCACCCTGAGCCTTGATGAGACCGCCGACCTGGCTGCAGCCCTGCGTCGACGCTTCCCCTGGATGGAGGAGCCGCCGGGTTCCGACATCTGCTATGCCACTCAGAACAGGCAGCAGGCTGTCAAGCTGGTGGCCGGTCAGGCGGACTGCATGGTTGTGGTGGGCTCGGCCAATTCCTCCAATTCGGTGCGTCTGGTCGAGGTGGCCCGTCAGGCTCTGGAGACGCGGTTTCCTGGTCAAGGCGGGCAGAGGGCCCACCGGGTCGACGATGCCGGCGAACTGGACCCGACTTGGCTGCAGGACATGGATTCGGTCGGGCTCACTTCGGGTGCTTCGGTTCCCGAAGACCTGGTTCAGGGGGTGCTGGAGACTCTGGCTTCCCGAGGGTTTTCCCAGGTGACCCGAGCCCGGGCGGTCGACGAGCATATGCGCTTCGTCCTGCCTGCCGCCTTGCGCTCCGCCCGGGCAACCAGGAAAGTTCCACAGCCGCAGGGCCAAGCCCAGCGCTAAAAACTCTCAGTCGGCGGCTAGAGGTGCGGTTTTGGCTTTGAGGACACGTATCAGATCCCTCGGGTCCAGCCCCAGGCTGATGCCGCGCTTGCCGCCGGAGACCATGATGGTGTCAAACTCTATAGCGCCCTGGTCCAGCACTGTCAGGTGCTGGGTGCGTTGCCCGAAGGGCGAAATGCCGCCCAGGACGTATCCGCTCTCTCGCTCGGCCTGGGCTTTGTCGGCCATGCGGGCCTTCTTGGCGCCCACGGCTGCTGCCAGGTGTTTGAGGTTCAGATGGCCAGTAACTGGAACAATGCCGATAACCCGTTCCTTGCCCGTGTCGGCCATCAGGGTCTTGTAAACTGTGCGCGGGTCCAGGCCCAGCTTTTTGGCGGCCTCGATGCCGTACCCCTGGTCCATGTGGTCGGCGTTGTGATGGTACTCATGGATGGTGAAGGGGACTCCCAGACGCTCCAGCTGGGCCATGGCCGGGGTCGCGGCATCCGAGTCCGGCCGCTTCTTCTTGCTCATGACTCCATGTTAAGGTACTGACCGTTTAGGTAGGCTGAGGGGGTGTTTTTGGCGCCCTTGCGTGGAAAGGATAGTCCATGACCGCTGTCAATGCCTGGCTGCTTGATGCGGTGACTGGTGGCTGGGGGCTGGCTGTGCTGTTCCTGGCCGCCTTCCTGGATGCGCTGATCATTCCCATACCCACGGAACTCATGGTTCTGGCTACGGCTTCGGCCTTTCGAGCCTCGGGACGACCCCTGCCCGTCCTGGTCTTTCTGGTATGCGCCCTGGCCTTTGCGGGCGGCGATGCTTGCGCTTATGAGCTGGGGCGGCTAGTCCCGCTGAACCGTCTGGCCGTCTTCCGCGGTGCCGCAGGCAAGGCTGTGGCTTCATGGGCACACCGGGCCCTGCTCCAGGGAGGAGGCTTCTTCACTCTGGCCTCGCGGTTCGTGCCCTCGGGCAGGACCGTGGTCAATCTGACTGCCGGGGCGGCGCGATATCCGCTCAGCCGTTACCTGCCTCTGGCTGCTCTAGCCGGTCTGCTCTGGTCCGTCTACATGTGGACCTTGGGGTACATGGCATCCTCCTGGCTGAAGAACAACCCTTTGGCCGTCATGGCCATCGGTTTTCTGGTGGGCATGGTCATCGGCCTGGTCTGCGACTTGGCCATGCGGGCGCTTACCCGGAGGCGCTGACTACGACAAGGGGCCCGCCCCCGCATGGGAACGGACCCGAAATCGCTATGGCCGGAGAAACCGGTCTGATGCTCAGTCGCCCAGTTCGGCGAAGTAGAGCAGGGTGCGGATCATGTTGCTGGTGAACCCGTACTCGTTGTCGTAGAAGGCGACGGTGCGGACCAATTGATCATCGCCGTGGGTGTTGACGTCAGTCTGGGTGGCGTCAAAGACACCGCCGTGAGTGTCGCCGATCACATCCGAGGAGACGATGCCCTCGTCGTTGTAGCCATAATAATCGGTGCCCTCGAAGGCTTTCTTGGCCGCAGCGTTGATCTCGTCGACGGTGACCTTCTTGTCCAGGACGGTGGTCAGCTCGGTGACGGAGCCGGAGGGGACAGCCACACGCTGGGCATGTCCCTGCAGCTTGCCGTCCACAGAGGGGACGACCTTGCCGATGGCCTTGGCAGCGCCGGTGGAATGCTCGATGGTATTGATCGCTGCAGCGCGTGTGTTGCGGGGCTTGTTGCCCTTGGGGCCGTCCAGCAGCATCTGTGAGCCGGTATAGGCATGGATGGTGGTCATGTAGCCGATGCGGATGCCGAAATTGTCATCCAGCATCTTGACCATGGCGGCCATGGAGCCTGTCGTGCAGGAGCCTGCCGAGATGATCTTGTCAGAGGCCTTCAGGGTCTCCTGGTTGACTCCGTATACGACGGTGGGGGTGGTATCGTCCTTGGCGGGGGCGGAGATCAGGACCTTCTTGGCGCCTGCGTTCAGATGGGCCTGGGACTTCTCGGCCGAGGTGTAGAAGCCGGTGCACTCCAGAACGTAGTCCACGCCGTCGTTCTTGACCCAGGGGATGTTGTTGGCATCCTTTTCGGCGTAGACCGGGTACGCCTTGCCGTCCACCACAATGGCGGTGTCGGTGGAGGTGACCGAAACCGGTGTGCCGTCGTCGTGGCGGAAGTTGCCCTGGGTGCTGTCATACTTGAGCAAATAGGCCAGAATGGCCGGGGTGGTCAGATCGTTGATGGCGGCCACCTCGATGTTGGAGGCGTCGCCGCCGCGGGCCTGGAGCTCAAAGATGCGCCGGAAGGCCAGACGACCGATACGTCCGAATCCGTTGATGCCAATCTTTACTGTCATTCAATTCTCCCTTGGAGATTGGCCGTATACAGCACAAAAAATACCGGACCGTATATGGCCGATTACTGATAACATCTCATAGTTTATAGAACCCTGTGTACTTATAGCAAGCGATTACACTGGTTATGCAAAGGAAAAACAAACAAACAAAATGGTAGGTTTTGTTGTTTGTTTGCACAACAAAACGATCAGGAATTGTGAGGATTTTCGTTCGTATCAGCCAGCCAATCCTCCCACTGCTGCTGACGGAATCCAACCAAAACATGCCGGCCATCCAGCAGGATGGGACGCTTGACCAGCAAGCCGTCGGTCGACAGCAGCTGCAGAGCCTGCTCCGTGTCCATCTGCGGCAGGCGTTTGCTCAGTCCCTGGCTGCGATAAGCCTGGCCTGAGGTGTTGAAGAATCGCCGGACGGGCAGGCCGCTCATGTCCAGCCAGGCGGTGAGTTCCTCCTGGGTGGGGCGGTCCTCCTTGATGTCTCTCTCGGTGAAGTCCACATTGTGGTCACGCAGCCAGGTGCGGGCCTTGGCGCAGGTGGAGCAGCGGCTGTAGCAGATGAAGAGCGGGTGCCGGGCTGTCGGGGTCGCTGACTGCGTGGTTGAAGCAGCTGTCATGTATTTTCCTTTCCAAATGGAGTTCCAGGTCAAAAGAGGCTCAGGCCAGTCGCCGGGAGGGCCGGGTCTCCAGGGAGCCCAGGTCAGCCTTGGCTTCCAGGCTGGTGATCCAGACCGGCTCGGGCGCCGAGATGGGGTAGGTGACGAACATGGTTCCCTGCTTCAGGGCTATGTGGGCCGGTCTGCCGGGCAGGAACTCGTTGCTGACACCAGTCACTTGCTGGTTGGTCATGGTCATGCCCTTCGTCTGGTATTTGAGGCCCTGCTCGACCACGCCCAGAGCCTGGTCATCGGCAGCCAGGACGGAGACCATGGACCTGGGCGGGCAGTCCCAGGCGGGGAAGTCCAGGCTGCCAGGGCCAAGGGCCGTGACCAGCATTCCCTGGCCCCAGAGTTCGGCCCGGCCTCCGCTGGCGGCGATCAGATGGATCAGGTTCAGGTTGGCCAGCGTGTGGTCCATGCGCCCGCCCAGGCCACCATATATAAGGAACCGTCGGCAGCCCCGCTGCCAGCCCACCTTGGCTGCAGCCATCAGGTCGGTGTCGTCCTTCTCGGCAGGAAGGACCCGGCGAGGGATGTCTGTACGCAGTTTTCGGCTCCCGGCGGGCAGGGAGTCGAAGTCGCCCACGACCAGTTCGGGTTCGTCCCCGTGCTCCAGGGCCGGCTCCAGTCCGCCATCCGCCGCGATGACCAGAGCCTGTCCGCCGCGTGCCTTCTCTTTGCCGAAGTACTGTCCTGCGCCCCAGATTCGGCAGAGAAGCACCTGGGCTGATTGACCGTCATTCTGCATAAGAGTCTTCTTCCTGCGCTCGTCCCTTTGAGGCGCCCCCATCATCCCAGACCAGCCAGACCGACCAGGAAGGTCAGCCAACCCTGCACCAGGGCCATGTAAGTCAGTGTGCCGCAGGCGATGCTGACCATCATGTTCCTCCATCGCAGGTAAGCCAAGGCCGTGACCAGCAGGGCCAGGGCCTCGTAGAGCCCGTGATCGCCACTCACCAGGTTGGTGTGCCTCAACGAATAGACCACCAGCAGTCCCATGACTGCGCCGGGCAGCAAACGCCCCAGCCGGGTCACCAGGTCCGGTGGCCGACGCCCCTCCGGCCAGATTATGAAGGGCAGGAATCTGGTGGCCATGGTTGCTAGGACCACAATGCCTATGGTGATCAGTTGCTGCGCGGTTGTCATGAGGCCTCCTTTTGGCTGCGGAAGTCCAAGAGGATGAAGATGGCCAGGATGGCCACCATGGACGGGATGATGAACCGGTCGGGTCCGAAGACCAGCAGACAGGCCAAAGAGGCCAGCAGACCGATCAGGGCAGGCAGGCGGGCCTCGGCCTGCCGCCACTGCTCCAGAAAGAGGACCAGGAACATGGCGGTCAGCACGAAATCCAGCCCCCTGGTGTCGAAGCTCGCCAGGTTGCCTAGCGCAGCGCCCAGGGTGGCGCCGCCCACCCAGTAGATTTGGTTGAGCAAGGTGACAAAGAACAGGTACCAGCCCTTGTCGGTCCCGGCTGGGTGAGGATCGGCGGACTCCAGGGCAAAGGTCTCGTCGCACATACCGAAGATCAGGTAGGGCTTTTTTCGGCCTGTCCCACGAAAGACCGGCAGCATGGCCAGGCCGTAGAAGAGGTGCCGTGCGTTGACCATCAGGGTCAGCATCAGCGCGCCCCAAGGATTGAAAGTGGACATAAGCAGGTCCACGGTCACGAACTCCATGGACCCGGCGTAGATCAGGGCGCTCATGGCCAGCGGGTAGACCACCGGGAATCCTCGGCTGGTCATCAAAAAACCGTAGGAGATCCCCAGCACCAGGAATCCGGCCATGATGGGCAGAGTCCGTGGGAAAGCCGCGGCTAGGGAGCCCAGGATGGTCCCGGAAGGCTTCGCGACTTCGTCTGCCTCTTCCTGCGTCGTCTGCATGACCCTCCTCCTGACGTCGTTTCGAAGATGGTCAGCAATGATAATCGCCCTTTGCTCCGCAGATGCAGGCTGGTCGACAATGTGAAAAGGCTGTCAAGAGGCGAGAGAGGCGGAATAGGCGCTCTCCCGCTCCTGTTGAACCTAGCGATAGGCACCGGTATGCGAGGAGGAATCATGGACAAGAACAAGATTTCGACCAACAACCCGGCCACGGTCGTCCTGGCGGGGGGATGCTTCTGGGGCATTGAGCGGTTCTTCCAGGAGGTGGACGGGATTATCGACACCCAGGTGGGATACGCCCAGTCCACAGTGCCCAACCCCAGCTATGAGCAGGTCTGCAGCGGTGTCACCGACGCCGTGGAGAGCGTGCGACTGACCTATGATCCTCAGACGGTCAGTCTGCGAACCCTGACCCTGCTTCTGCTGGATCTGATCGACCCCTTCTCCGTGGATCGGCAGGGCAACGACCGGGGCAGGCAGTACCGCAGCGGCCTTTACTGGGATCCCGAGCATCGTGAGCAGGAGGAGCCCGTCTTCCGGCGTGCCCTGGATGAGCTGGAGAGCAGGACAGGCCGTCATCCCGCTGTGCAGGTGGAGGCCCTGATCAACTTTTATCCCGCCGAGCAGGCCCACCAGGACTATCTGCTTAAGAACCCCGGCGGATACTGCCACATCCCTCTGGAGGCCATCGCCAATGCCGCTTCCCGCCAGCGCTACATCGAGCGCATCTGGTCCCTGGATCCTGAAAGTTACGAGGTGACCCAGCATTCGGCCACCGAACGGCCCTTCGCCAACGCCTACGACGGGGAGTTCCGCCCTGGCATTTACGTGGACGTGGTCAGCGGGCAGCCGCTCTTCTCCTCGGCGGACAAGTACGACTCGGGCTGCGGATGGCCGGCATTCACCAAGCCCATCGATCCCGACTTGCTGACCAATCGCAAGGACTACAAGCTGCTGGGCCGGCCCCGGATCGAGGTACGGACAGCCCAGACCGGCATCCATCTGGGGCATGTCTTCGATGACGGGCCGGCCGACCGTGGCGGGCAGCGCTACTGCATGAACTCCGCCGCCCTGCGGTTCGTGCCCCGGGATCGGATGGAAGAGGAGGGCTACGGGGACTATCTGCCTTTGGTAGACCGAGTTACCCGTTGACCGTTCTATCGCCAGTAGCACATCTGAGCTTCTAACCCATGGGGTTCTGGCGTAGTCCACGCATGAGGCCCGTCTGTTTCCTGTTGCCCTTTTGGGCTATTGTGGACTGCTGGTGGATCGATAAGGAGTCATGCCAATGTGCGGAATTGCTGGGTTCGTCAACGACACCTCTGCCGAGGAAAAAACGGCCGTGCTCAAGCGGATGACGGACATCATTGCCCACCGAGGCCCCGACAACGAAGGGCATTTCGTTGATGAGCGGGTGGCCTTGGGCTTTCGGCGCCTGAGCATCATTGATCTGCAAGGGGGCGACCAGCCTATCTTCAACGAGGACTCCTCCATGGCCATCACCATGAACGGGGAGATCTATAACTACCGCGAACTGCGCCGCCAGCTGATTGACCTGGGACATACCTTCTCAACCGAGTCCGATACCGAGGTCATCCTGCACGGCTACGAGCAGTGGGGCCACCAGGTGGTCAACCGCCTGCGCGGCATGTTTGCCTTCGTCATCTGGGACCGGGGACGCGGCGAGCTGTTCGGGGCCCGGGACCACTTCGGCATCAAGCCCTTCTATTACGCCCAGATGGGCGGCACCTTCATGTACGCTTCGGAGATCAAGAGCCTCCTGCAGCATCCGGACTTCCACAAGGAGCTCAACACCCAGGCCCTGCGTCCCTACATGACCTTCCAGTATCCGGCGCTTCCCGAGACCTTCTTCAAGGGCGTATTCAAGCTTCCCGAGGGCCATTGGTTCACCTTCCGGGACGGGAAGATGGACATCCACCAGTATTACGACCCGGCCTTTGGCGAGAGCAAGCAGGATCTGAAGGACCTGGTCGACTCCATCGACCAGACCGTCCAGGATTCGGTCAAGGCCCACCAGGTGGCCGATGTGGAGGTGGGCTCCTTCCTCTCCTCCGGGGTGGACTCCAGCTATGTCGCAGCCCTGGCACGCCCCCGGCACACCTATTCAATCGGCTTCGGCAAGGGGACCTACAACGAGTCCGACCAGGCCGGCGAGCTGGCCTCCATACTCAAGCTCAACAACACCACCGAGTCCCTGGACGGCGACCAGGCCTTCAGCTACTTCCCGCAGATTCAGTGGTACATGGACGAACCTGACTCCAACCCCTCCTGTGTGCCGCTCTTCTTCCTTTCCGAGCTGGCCAGCCGGGACCTGCGCGTGGTCCTGAGCGGGGAGGGCGCCGACGAGCTCTTCGCGGGCTACGTAGACTACGGCGTGCATACGCGCTCGCGCATCATCAAGGATGTCACCCGCCTCCTGGGGCGGCTGCCACGCAAGGCCCGGTATGCCATCGGACGCTGGGCCAAGGGCAAGCACTTCCACGGGGCCTGGCACCTGTATGCCAATCTGGCCCCCGCCGAGGAGAGCTTCATCGGCCAGGCCAAGGTCTTCGACGAGGACGAGGCCGGCAGGCTGCTCAAGCCGGCCTACCGCAAGGCCCCCCGTGTCTCTGAGATCACTGGACGAATCTATGCCCGGCTCAAGGGGCGCAGCCTGTCCGAGCTCAAGAAGAAGCAGTACCTGGACATGCATCAGTGGATGCCCGGGGACATCCTGCTCAAGGCCGACAAGATGACCATGGCCCACTCCCTGGAGCTGCGGGTGCCACTCCTGGACCGCAAGCTGATGGATGTGGCCGAGAAAGTGCCCACCAAATATCTGATCACTGATCAGAACACCAAGTTCGCCTTCCGCAAGGCTGCCGACCGCCATATTCCCCGGGAATGGTCCGCCAGGGAGAAGCTGGGCTTCCCTGTGCCCATCCGGGACTGGCTGCATCAGGAGCGTTACTACCGGCTGGTCCGTAGCATGTTCGAGCAGGACTGGGTGTCCGAGTTCTTCGACCAGGAGGCCCTGCTGCGCATGCTGGACGACAACTACGCCAAGCGCAACGACGCCCGCCGCAAGATCTGGACCGTCTACTCCTTCCTGACCTGGTATGACGTCTATTTCATCCACGACGGGACCAAACCAGAGCTTCAAGATCTCGGAAAATAAGGCGGTACCCTTGAAACAGCTTCAAAGAGCTGGGTAGAGGGTATCATTTAATCGTTTTACACTCTGATGTTGCCAGAAGCAGGATGGCGGATGCCGCTGAACTCTATTGGGTGCACGGCATGAAAGTTGCAGCCGTGGCAAGAGAGCTGGATGTGTCCACGTCAACTGTCTCGCGTCTGCTGTCTGAGGCGAAACGTCGCCACGTCATCGAGTTCACCGTTAATCGGCAGGAGGACTCGGCGCTCGAGCTGAGGCATCATCTTGAGGAGGAGTTCCATATCCATGCAGTTGTTGTGGGTACTGGTGAGATATTGGATGCTACCAGGCGGAGGGTTGCCGTAGGAGATGCCACTCAATCGCAGATTTGGAAGATGGTCAATTCCGATACGGTCATCGGGGTGGCGTGGGGCCGAACTATAGAATCTCTCTCCCTTCAGCTGATACCCAAGCATCTATCGGGTGTTGAGATTCTGCAGCTTCATGGTTTCGGGAATATGCTTTCCTTCGGGGAAAAATTATACCCAGATTCTCACTCGCTTTGGCACCGCATATGACGCTCAAGTTCATTTGTTCCCCGCCCCTGCAATCTTCGATTCCAGTGAAACTCGTGAGATGATGTGGAAGGAGACCAGCATTCGTCAGATGCTGGAATTGCGGCGTTCCTTGGATCTGATCATAACCTTTGCCGGCACTCCGTATGAGGCCACGCCCAGTCCTTTGTTTAGTTCGGGAGTGCTGTCCCGTCATGATCGCGAAGAGCTCAACCGTGAGCATGTAGTGGGGGGATGCGACCTACACCTTCTACTGCAGCGACGGCAGCACATCTGTTCCGGCAGTAGGCGGGATTGCTCCACACACAAATACAGGCGTGCATTGTGGCATGGTCTGAATCGTGGTGGATTTTATGGGCTGATTGACCTGCTCGATGCGAACCATATCCAAACGCCTGGCTGTTCATACAGCATGTTTTTTCATTTATTCATATACCAATGAATACCTAATAAATGAAAAAATACCCACAAATACTTGGTATTTCATACTGGATATCGCTATTAATGCATAAATTGTTGGCTTCTGATGGGTGTTTTGCTATTGCTGAAAGTGCCATAGGGGATGGCGATGCCCTGAAGCGGATCTGAAAAACAGAAGAGCCCAGTGTCATGCTCTTGGGCTCGCTACCTTTCCGGGTGAAGAGCTCGTGGACAGAGAGGACTGCGCACGATGACGTGCCAGAATGACGATGTCGGTGAATTTGCAGCCGAATCGATCAGAGGATTCGTCCAGGCCAATTCCGGGTATGTCAAAGCATGCCCGGGTGGCGTGATCTGTTCTGCACGTTCCAGGAATAATCAGTTTGCGCTGGTAATCGTAGGAGGCATGGGACACTATCCGGCATTCGCGGGACTCGTAGGGCCGGGTATGGCTCAGCCGGCCTTGCTAGGCAATATATTCGCATCTCCGTCCACCAGGCAGGTTGTTGACGTTTGCCGTAGAGCCGATCAAGGGTGAGGCATAATCCGCATCTTCGGTGACTACGAGGGAGATCGACTGAATTTCAACCAGGCTGCACGTATGCTTCATGCTGAAGGCCATGATGTACGGGTTCTGCCGGTTAACGATGACCTGTATTCCTCCCCTCCAGATCGAATCCAGGATCACCGAGGCATAGCGGGTGATATGGCGGCTTTCAAAATCGCTGGAGCCGTTTGTGCGGCGGGAATGGACCTGGATCCTGTGGATGCCTTGGCCATACGTGCCAATGCTTGCACACGAAGCTTGGGTGTTGCACTTTGCGTGTGCAAACTGTCCGGGTCTGACAAATTAGTGTTCAGAGTCCCTGAAGGCCGTATGTCGCTAGGGCTCGGAATACAGGGAGAGCCTGGAAACGGTCAAACAGATCGGCCAACTATCGGCGGTTTGGCGGATATGCTGGTCCGATGTCTCATGGATGAAAGACCCGAGGACCGCAGATGCATGGGACGCATGTAGCTCCCATTCTTAACGGCTTGGGCGCTCTTAAGTCTGATGAGCTCTTTGCCGTATACGATGCTGTCCAGCGGCCTTTGCCACAGCTGAGTGTGCGACTGATCCAGCCTCTGATGGGGGTGTTTTTTGCACCAGTTTTGTTACGAGCGGATTGACGCTGTCCTTGTGCTGGCTGGATAAGGACTTGGAGCCTCTTTGGTGTGCTTCCGCTGAGACGCCGGCTTTGCCTCTGGGCGATCGTACAGATGCAAATCAGACGGATATAGATGCTGAAGTGTCTGTACAGGAGGATGGTCCGACTGAAAGAGAACAGCAGGACGCTCCGGAGTCAAAACAGGCTGCTCAAAGCATGGCCAGAATCATGCTGACTGTGATGCAATGCGTTGTCGACACTGTGGATTATTTGGGACGAATAGATACGATGACGGGTGACGGGGATCATGGACTCGGCATGCAGCGCGGCGCTGGAGCAGAGTCAAAAGCTGCAAATGAAGCAATTGCAACTGGGCCCGGTTACCGAACTGTATTGAAGGAAGCGGCTGAAGCTTGGGCTCATAAGGCAGACGGCATATAAGGAGCGTTCTGAGGCGAATTGCTGACATCCCTGGCAGGTTATCCTCCGGATTCATCGAGACCCAGCAATGCGGAGGTTGAAGAGGGCTGGCGCGACGCTGATAAGCAGCTTATCGAGTTTGGCGGGGCAAAACCGGGAGACAAGACCATGATCAATGCCATGCATCCTTTTGTGAAATCTTTTACGTGCTGCGAAGAATCGCTAACAAATACTTGGAGTCATGCTGCAGGAGGCGCTCGCCAGTGGGCTCTGAGGAGACAGCCGATATGCTTCCAAGAAGAGTCGTGCGAAAGCCCATGGCGGCAAGGATCTGGGTACTCCAGACCCAGAAGCGGTCTCATTCGCTATGATTGTCCAGCCGTAAGTCCCGTACTGAACGATTCGGCCAGCGAAGAACAGTGCAATGCCGGCAAGGTAGTGCTTTCATGAGCGTAGCCATGAGATCAATAAGCCAGTGATCGCCGCTTGCTTGAATAGGGAGCCTCTGCAAGGAGCGGACGGTAGATCCATGACCAAGGTCGACCCAAGCGATTGGGTCAAGGTTTTCACAGCGATAGCAGATGCCTGTTCCCATCACGCCGAACTGTCGGTTGTTTTCTACATTGCCTGCGCCATGGGATCAAACAGGGTCAATCCCTGGTCGTCAAAAGCTTACCGACGGTCAGGTGAAAAGGATCGACAACGGATGTCATCTGCTTCCCTGACTGTTCGACGTGCCCCGGCATCCTCACGGTTCCGGGGCCGTCTTTTGGTCATACATTCAAGGAAAGAGTGTCATGTTTCCAGTTCTCGGCGGCATTGTCGCCATTGTTGTCTTAATAGTTTTGATTGTACACTGCAAATTGCATTCCTTTGTGGCGCTCATCAACTCATCTTTGGGCCTTGGTTTGATCAATGGCCTGGGCACGGAGAAGCTCGTCAAATCCTTCGTTGCCTCACGTCGGAGGTGACCCTGTCGGTCACTGTCTGTCCGTGCTTTAGTTCCTTGGAGGACTCCTGCGTGGTCACCGTAGGCTGGAAGTCCCTGCGCACCTGAAATTCTATATTGGACGTTTGTGTATCCGGATCTTTGCCGGCATATTTTTTTGCTCTGGAGAGTTATTTATCGCACCCAGGGGGACTTTCCAACGAATTTGTACATTAGTAATACCGTTTCCTATGGCAGTCCAAGCAATGTGCTCCTCCTACCCATTGGTAACGCCGGAAATAGTATTCGTACCAGTCTCACCGAATCGAATCTTATTGTTCAAATCGGTAAACGTATATTGTACCTCGGCGATCCACTGCCCATAGCCGTTCTTCAATCCAGGATTAACGGTCCCACGCCTTTTCCTTGCGTGTACTTGTATGACATCTGGGCGCTCGCGGGCATGTTCTTCGCCGCTTCGTCCCACAGCTGCGCGGCCCGGGCGCCCACGGCGTTCTTATCAGCACCGTCCAAGGACCCATTGGCTTTCCAATAATTCCAGAAATCTGTAGAATTATTGATATTCAAATTGAGATGATCATGAATGGCCCAGGCAACTGCTGCCTGGGTGAAATCACTCATGTCGCTCTTATTCCGGTCAACAAGATTTGCAGCAATCAGCTGGTCTGGCGAAGTCGCATCCTGCCATTCTCCATAACCGGAAAGGGGTTCCCCCGAATTCAATGCAATAAACGGGGTTGCCCCCTCCATGGCGGCTATGCCTACGGCAGCGCCTCGCGAGTTTATAAAATGCGGCCCCATGGAGACAGGGACCGTAATACCTGTGCACCAGCCCCGGTCCAGAATCCGCATGGGCAGTAACCGCTCCTGTGAGGAGCGTTGCCGCTGCTACTACAATCGCACTGAGCAATCGCAGCATCTTGCGCAACCCTTTCATTTCTTTCCTTTCAGTTAGTTCATAACAGTTTCTTCATCAGCAAGGAACAGGATCATGACCAAGGACTCCGCAATAGTGAAGTCCCGAACCTCCGCCATTAGATCCCTGACCTGGTGCGGGAGCAGGAGCCGGTGCGGGAGCAGGCGCCGGTGCGGGTCTGCTGGCTCCACCACCCGTGTGGCCGCCATCTGTGCCGCCTGTGTGACCGCCGGTGTTCTGGTATCCGCCACTGG
>NZ_JAFNMO010000008.1:0-29125 GCF_026537235.1 Bifidobacterium sp. B4111
CACCATCATCCCCCTGGTCATCGCCTTCCTCCTCCTGCAGAAATACTGGCAATCCGGCCTCGCCGCAGGAGCCGTCAAAGAATAACAAAAGAAACTAAAACCGTGCTACAGGCCTTGAGCCGTAGGACAGCGAAAAGATATCAATAGTCATGTGTTGTTGCCAAGGACAACAGAAAAGGAGATAGGGACAATGAGGTTCGAAAAGATGACGAAGGTCATAGCCCTGACAGGTGCTGTAGCCATGGCGTTTGGACTCGCCGGCTGCGGTGGATCCGGCAGCGGCTCCTCTGCGTCGGGCAAAGGCGGGAAGACCGAAATCTTGGTCTGGTCCTGGGATTCGACCCTTCCTCGAACAGTTAAGGGATTCGAAGCCAAGAACCCCGACATCAAGGTGAAGGTCACCAATGTCGGCACCAACAAAAAAGAGTACACGGCCTTGAACAACGCTCTGTCCGCCAACAAGGGCGCCCCTGACCTTGCACAGATCGAGTATTATGCTCTGCCCGAGTATGCTACTCAGGACAAGTTGCAGGATCTTTCTGACATGGGCGCCTCCGGGTACAAGAGCTTCTACACGCCGGGTACCTGGAACTCAGTGAATCTGAATGGGGGCGTCTACGCACTGCCTATGGATTCCGGCCCCATGGCCCTGTTCTACAACAAGGAAGTGTTCGACAAGGCCGGAGTGACTGAAGTACCTACGACCTGGGATGAGTATTACGAGGCGGCCAAGAAGATCAAGGCCGTCGGTTCCTACATCACTTCGGACTCAGGCGATGCAGGGTTCTTCGATTCCATGACCTGGCAGGCCGGCGCCAAGCCCTTTGCCACCAGCAAGGACGGCAAGACCGTTACCATCAATCTGACCGGTGACCCCAAGGTCAAGAAGTGGGACGACTACTGGCAGAAGATGATCAATGAGGACTTGATCAACACGAAGATTCCCGGATGGTCGGACGACTGGAACAAGGGACTTAACGACGGATCGATCGCCTCGTTGCTCACCGGCGCTTGGATGCCCTACAACCTGCTGTCCGGAGCCCCTGATGCCTCTGGCAAATGGCGTGTGGCGCAAATGCCTACCTGGGAAAAAGGCGGAACTGAGAATTCCGAGAACGGCGGGTCTTCTCTGGCTATGATCAAGACCAAGGACGATTCCAAGAGCAAGGCCGCATACAAGTTCTTGGAATACGCTTGCCACAACGCCGAGGGCATTAAGACCCGTGTCGATGGCGGCGCCTTCCCGGCTGACAACAACACGCTGAAGTCCAACGAGTTCCTTTCGATGACCAGTTTGAAAGATGCCGACGGCAAGGACAACGCCTACTTCGGCGGCCAGAAGTTCAACGAGGTCCTGTCACAAGCCGCTAAGAATGTGCTACCTGGTTATGAGTTCCTGCCCTTTGAGGTCTACGCACGTGGAGTTTACGGCGACAAGATGACCGCTTTCACCTCCAAGTCGGCCACATTGGATCAGGGGATCGCGGCTTGGCAGAAGGATCTGCAGAACTACGCCAAGCAACAGGGCTACACGGTGAAGAAATAAGGGTAACTCTCATCGAGTCAGCGCTGTAGCGTAGGTTCCTTAATAAGGTATACCGGCCAGAGGGGTTCCGGGGTATTCCCTTGGCTTTCCCTGGCCGGTTTTTTCATGCACATCGTGGTGCTCTCCCTGCGGTCTTCTATAAGACGTAAAGCGGGTAAGACTTTTTAAGAATGATCAATACCAGAATGTTCCACATTAGCAGTGGTCATCTGTTCGATTGTTGTCGTGCAACGAAGAGGCAACGTCGGCAATTCCTTGTCTTCAATGTCTGAAGAAGGATAAGAGGCATACTTATGAAATTCATGCGAACTATGGCGGTTATCATAGCGGCAACTTCGACGGCTGTAGGCGGTCTCATGCCTGCCTATGCCGAGCCTTCCCCCCCAACAACAGCGACGGTGCGTCCTAACCCGTGGTATGCCAATGGTCCCTTCCAAGGTTGGGGCACTTCATTGGCCTGGTTTGCCAATGCCACAGGCCAATATGGTGAACCAGGGTCCATTACCCGCAGCAGCGGAAACTCCGTGACGGATGCCAAGGCACTGGAGTATGGCAAGCAGCTGCGGGAGAAGTTCTACACCAGTATTTTCGGTAAAGAAGGACTGGGGCTGAATAAGGCCCGTTTCAACATTGGCGGAGGCAACGCCTCAGATGTGGCTTATGGATACCCCTTTATGCGCCAGGGGGCGGCAGTTCCTGGATATTGGGCGGAAGATCCTGACGGAAGCAAGGGGCTGTATGGTGGCGTGACGACCAAACAGTCCGATGGGAATGCCTTGGATCAGGCCTTTGATCCGGCATCGGAGGATTCCTATGTGTGGGGTCCCAAGTCTTCTAAGAGCGGAGCCGCCAAGTCCGTGAAGGCGCAGGAATGGTGGCTGAAACGCGGAGTCAAAAACGGCGATATTACTCATCTTGAGGCTTTTGCCAACTCAGCCCCTTGGTTCATGACCGAAGATGGGTATGCCACTGGCGGTTTTCGATCCGGAGACAACAACCTCAAGGATCCTGAGAAGTTCGCTGGATACATAGCCAGCGTGGTAAGTCATCTGGATCAGTTGAAGGCTGACAACGGCAACAAGGTAAAGATCAATACGGTCGAACCCTTGAATGAGTCGGAGACGGCCTACTGGGGAACGCCGGGCGGAAGGGTTTCAGACGCTTGGTCCAGTGATCAACAGGCCCTGATCACACGCTATTGGGATCGATACTATGCAGATAAGGACAAGTCTGTCACGCCTTATTCAAATGCGGTGAAGAAGCCCCAGGAGGGAATGCATGTCGACAACGTCAAGGCTCAGCAAACTATTCTGGCCTTGGCCAAGGCGCTCAAGTCAGAAGGCTTGAAGGGCGTCAAGGTCTCTGCGACGGATGCAACCGACTCCGGACAGTTTGTTGATTCCTACAATCTATATTCGCAGAATGTGCGCGATGCCATAGGGCAGTACAACACGCATTCATACGGCACCAATCGCCAACGTGTGGCCAGAGACATTGCCCAAGGGGACGGCAAGGTCATGTCCATGAGCGAGGTAGACGGCTCCTGGCAGGGTGGGGGATTCAACCCCTATGGCTTCGACAACGGCCTGGGCATGGCAGGCAAGATCAACAGTGATGTCTATGCACTGCAATCGCAGGATTTCACTTTCTGGCAGGTGGTCGAGGATCTGTACAATATGTCGACCGGGGACCAGGATGTCAATGGGCATCAAGCCAATCCCAGAGGGGAGAACACCAATTGGGGGACCGTCCTGATCGACTTTGACTGCACTGTTGCGGGCAGTGACGGAAAACTGTATTCCGAGCGTGCCGTAGACAACAATGGGGGTACGACCAGAGGCATCAAGCCTTGTTCCGTCGTAGTCAACTCGAAGTACAACGCGGTCCGGGCCTACACCCACTTTATCCATGAAGGGGATTCGATCCTGGCCAACGATGCCACCAAGGATAATATGACTGCTCGTTCGGCTGACGGTAGGACGCAAACCATCATCCATCGCAATGACAGCGACAATAAACAGCGCTTAATCATTGATCTATCCAACTATGGAAACATTGACAAGAATGCCAGCGGCAAGCTCTTCCTGACCACTGCGCCTGAATCCAAAAGCGATCCTTACGAGGCCACCATGGATTACATGAACGGGTACTCCAACCAGGAGCGTCCGGGAGCAGTCCATATCGATACAGTCGCCAAGACGGCCACTGTTGAATTGCCGGCCCGTTCGATCGCCTCCATTCAGCTGTCTGGTGTGAGCGGTCAGTCTAATCAGGCAGGCGTGAAGGATGGTGAGAGCTACCAGCTTGTGGGGCAACAATCCGGACGTACTCTTCAAACCGGGAGTGATGGCAGCCTGACCATTGAGAATTCGGCGGCGGATTCACAGAGTGGCCCAGCACAGACCTTCGTCTACCATCAGGTCAAAGCCTCGCGAGAACGTCCTGAACTCAAGCTGTTCATGATCACCGATCCCACCGGGAAAAAGATATTGAATGATCAAGGCAGAATGGTCGCCGGCTCCATCGACACGACAAATCCGGATCCGCGGCAGTCTTGGATATTTAATACCGAGGGTGGAACCACATGGAGTATGGTCAATGCAGCGAGTAAGAACGCACTTGAAGTGAGTGGACAGGCCACTGCCGCTGGTTCGCCGGTCGGTCTTTACTCTTCCAATGGTGGTGAAAACCAGGCTTGGACTCTGAGGTCTACCAAGCCTTCGGGCGTGCAGCAGGTCTATGTTCAGGCCCGAAAAGGCGGACATTTGACTATGCCGACGACGGTCACTCCCTACTATCCTTGGGGACTCGGGTCTCCGGTCCCTGTTCAATGGGATACCAGTATGATCGACGTCAGCAAAGAAGGTCGGTACCAGGTGACTGGGCAGGCCGTCGATGTGTTTGGCAATTCCATCGCATGCAAGGCTGAGGTTTACATCGGCGACTTTACAGTAACTGATCCGGTATCCGTCACCCTCATGGTTGGTGCAAGCCGTCAGCAGGTGGAGGATGCAATCAAAGCAGCCCCGGTTCATGCGCACGTTGGTGCCTCGGAGGCTATGGATGCAGACCGCACAGCTGTGAAGTGGGACTTCTCCCAACTGGATGGACAGCTTGCCGAAGCGCATGCAGGCGACAGACTCACAGTCAAAGGACGCTTGGGGTCGGTCGGAGACGGCGGGCTGCCAGTGACAGCCTCGGTCTATCTGATGCAGGCCAAAGAGCAGAACATTGCTGACACCAGCAGCAACCTGACAGTCACTGATCAGCAAACCGAATACGGCAAGGCTGAACAGTGGAAAAAGCTGACAGACGGGGATACCTCCGCCGAGGCCTGGGTGACATGGAACTCCGCAGGCGATTACTCACACAAGCCCACCGCCACTCTAGATTTCGGCCAGGAGCGGGACTTAGGCTCACTGGTCATCACCTATGGCGACCACGCTCCAATCAGTGCGCTGGCTGAATACAGCTTGGACGGTCGCACCTGGCTTCCCTTGGGAACAGCTGCGAGTCCAAAGCCGGGACAGACTGTGACATTCAAGGGCAATGCCCAGGTCAAGGCCAGGCAGGCTCGAATTGTCAATACGGTGCAGGGGGACTTCATGAACACCTCCGAAATACAGGCTTGGGCCATTCCCAAGGCTGATCCGGTGCACAATATCGCTCCGTCCTCCAGCTCTCACTTCAAGGTGAATGTGCAGGAAGGTTCGACGGCTGCAAAGGCCATAGACGGCGACAGCGATCACAAGGGCTGGTCCACTTGGAACCAGGCGGGGATTCCGGTTGCTACCTTCACCTTCGACAACCTCCAATCCATCAGCGAGGTCAAGACTACCTTCTTCAGAGACGGCCGTGCTTCCTGGCCTAAGTCCCAGACTTTGGAGTATCAGGACGACAAGGGTGTCTGGCAGAGGGTCGGTGTGAAGAGCGGCTGGTATGTCCAGCCAGGTTTCGGCGCGGATACATCTACGGATGAGGACACTCCTGTGGCTGACTTCCGCATGTCTACACCCATAGTCGCCAAGGCACTGCGTCTGACCAACACCCTGCAGGATACAGGCGTCTATATCAACGTCGCGGAAATCGAGGTTCTGGGAACTCAGGCGCAAGTCAAGGCTGAACCTATGCCCTCCGCTGATAAGGCCTTGGGCGATTTGCGGTTGGATGGCAAGACCATAGACGGATTCCTTCCTGACAAGACTGACTACACGGTACAGCTCCCGGTCGGCGCGGAAAGCAATCCGAAGCTACAAGCCTTTGCCCGCGATACTGCCGCTACGGTGAAGGTCAGGCATGTCAATGCCGAGGAGTCCGTCAAACGTGACGGGAACGTTCTAGGCGGCAAGGATGTGATCACGGTAAAAGCGGCTGACGGCAGAGGGAGCTCCGAGTACACCGTCAACTACGTTTCTTCCGTTCTTCAGAAATTGTTGGTCACTCCACCCAGCAAAACCCGATATCTGCTCAATGAGCGACTCGACTTATCCGGTATGGTTGTCAAAGCTGTGTATTCAGTGCCGAATGAGGAATTTGTCAAGGTGGATATCAGCATCAACGACCCTGAATTGCTGGTGAGCGGTTTTGATTCAGCACAGCCAGGCAGGAAAATTGTGACCGTGACCTACCGTGGTGTCAGTGCGACCTTCCAGGTGGATGTGGTTGATGGCAATGTCGGAAACGCTGATTCACAGCCAGGCTCGGGTCGTGGTCCAGGAGCCCTCGCTCATGCCAAGCAAGAGGGCGGCTCAGATGGCAGCAGCGCCTTGAGTCAGACCGGTGCGAATGTGATGCCAACGATTCTAGCGATCGCAGTCTGCCTGCCATGCGCAGGATCAGCATTAGCGGCGGCTCGCCGTCATCTGGGATGATGCGGAGAAGAGGAAAGCGATGAAGCTCAATCGAAGAAATATATTGGGATTCGCCGCGGCAGTTGTCGCCTTGGCGCTCCTGTCGCCCGGATCTGCGGCTATGGCCGTACAGGAGAAAACAGAGCAATTCGGTTCCGCCGGATTCAGCCGGCTGAAAACCGCTCAGGATGATGATCTCCGGACGATACTGGATACCACGAGGGTTGAGGATCTGCAGCCACTGGCTTCAGGTCATCGATCCGATGATCAGAGCACAGCGCCCTATGATCATGCAGAGCCTAACAAGGACGACGTGGATAAGTTGAAGCATGCTCGGTCTGTGGCCGAGGGAGTCCTAGCCTCAGGCTCTGCCGATGAAGGCGAGAAGGATCAGGCGGGCAAGGACTTGAAGCAGGCCTTTGCCGCCGTGCGCTTCATCTACCATTACACTGCAGTGACAGGCACTAATGGCGACAGAATTTTTGACAACAAGGGTGATCTGCTGCAAGCGCATGGTGCCGGAATTCAACGGGTCAGTGCTGCTCTTCTTCCTGCTGCCGATCGGGGCTTGGATGCGGATGGAGACGGATATGTCTACGTCATGTGCGGCGAGGACAAAACTGATGGTCTGGTAGCGCATGGCGTGCGGATATACTACTCCGACGATCTGTGCAACTGGGTAGATAAGGGGCTGGGCTTTCAGACCTACCAGGGCGACAAGGATCTGGCTGGTAAATTGGCGGGCTCTGACCGCGTCTACCAGCGTTATTATAATGTGGCCAACCTTGAATCCGATCCGGATTACACGAACATCTACGGCCAGGATTTCAAGGCATTCTCCACGGATGCATCCAATGCCAACATCTCCGGCCCTCAGCAAGCCTTGGACTATCTGCTTTGGGATTTGAAGGCTCTGAAGGGCGACGGATCGGATCCGAAGAAGTCCAGCTGTGTCTTCGAGCGTCCCAAGATGGTCTATAACCCGGCCACCAAACGCTGGGTGATCTGGTTCCATGCGGATGGGCCACGATATGGCAACGAGGCCACTGCAACGTATTCCAAGGCAAAGGCCGGAGTCGCCATTTCTGAGAGTTCCGATCCTGCTGGGCCATACAAGTACCTGGGATCCTTCCGTATGAGTCCCGGTGCCAATGCCGGTAACCCTGGCATGGCGCGTGACATGAACCTGTACGTGGACTCCGGCAAGGATCAGAATCATGACGGTGTTGATGATGCCTATCTGGTGTATTCCAGCAACGAAAACCGCGATCTGACCATCTCGCTTCTGGACAAGACCTACACCAAGCTGGTTGAGCCGAACGCTCGACAGCAAAAGGGCGTCGATGTCTCCGCAGGCGACACCTACAACATCGTGGCCAGCAATAGCAAGGAGTCGCCGGCTCCCTTCAAGTGGAACGGCAGATATTACATCATCTATTCAGGCACTACCGGCTGGGCACCCAATGAAAACAAGTACGCAATCAGCCAGGGTGACGATTTTCTAGGGCCTTACTCGGAGGTAGGATCGCCTTTCGTCAAGGGGAATGGCTGGAACCAAAGCCCGGCCAATTCTTTCTCGACCCAATCCAGCTCGGTCATTCCCTATGACCCCGCGCACGGCGTTTTCCTCTATTGGGGCGACCGCTGGTTCAACCCTGACACCGGGAATGACATCAGCCAGTCCAGGTATGTGATGACACCGATGCAATTGGTGAACGGGCATGTCCAGGTGTTGCCGGCTGCGGACTGGAAACTGTCTGGTATGGACAAGTATCAGGCCATCGATGTGGTCAATGCCAATCTGCCGACTGAAAGCAGTTCGGTCAGTCGAATTGTTGCTGCGCTGCCCAAGAGCCTAGGCATCAGAGTGGGCGGTCAGACAGCCATCCGACAGGCCACGGTCAACTGGGAGCCCTACTTTGGCACGGACCGTCCATACGGGCAGGTGACGTTCAAGGGGAAGCTGCCTGAATACCAGAATGCGCCTATCAGCTTCACGGCTTCCATCTATCCGGAAAACTCCCGTCTGTTCATTGACGCGGGTTCGGCCCCTTCGAATGAATCGAGTTACTACCGGAAGCTGAAAACCAAGGCTCCACGACTGATGAATGCAGACCGCAGCGACCAGGAATACACTGCTCAAGGCAAGTGGGGTCTGAGCAGCCGCATAGGTTCCGATGTCGAAGCATACGAGACCAGCCAGAACGGTATCTACGAAACAGGCTACTGGGCAAAATCCGGCAAGGACATACGGTATCAGGCGGATTTGCCAGCCGGTACTTATACAGTTCAGGCGGGCTATCAGGAGTGGTGGAACAACAAGCGCCAAACTGAGTTCTCGGTCGTCTGCCATGACAAGACCATAGGCAAGACGAATATTGTGCCTGTTCAGGCCGGGAATGCCACCGATCCGATCACTTTCACCTTGGAGCATGCCGACAGCGTGACCTTCCTGACAAGATCCACAGGCGGCGGCGATCCGTTGCTGAGTTGGATCGGAGTCTCTGCGCAGGATGACGACCAGGTGGTTTCAGTCCAGCAGGTTCAAGGCATCAGAACATTCAAGCGGGGAAGACAGCCCGGGCTTCCGGACAAGGTGAGCGTCAACAAGGCGAATGGAAAAAGCGAGGAGCGGGCCGTGCGCTGGCTGACCGATGCGTCGAGCTTGATCCTCTATGCGCCTACCGAGGTGCTGGGCATCGTAGAAGGCACAACGCTGCCTGCCAGAGCCAGCATTCAGGAGGTGGAAGACGGACTGTCCTACTTTATTGATGTCAATGGAGGGGAGGCCTCGCCCACCTACAAGGCGCTGACTGCTTTGCATGATGGCAAATTGGCCAATGGGTCTGCCGACCAGGGCTTTGACGATTTGTGGGGCAATACCTCCGGTAACTTTGGAAAACAGGCTGACGGCAATGCCGATCCCTATAGGTCAGGGATATATGCCGGCGCTAATGGCAAGAAAGATAAACTATCCTACAGGGTCTTACTGGCACCTGGCGAACATCAGGTTTCTTTCGGTTTCCATGATTGGTGGAGCCAGAGCAGACCGACTGTGATTAGCTATTCGTATGACAATCTTCCGGCATTCCGTACAGAGAATCGGCTGACGACCGCGACTGTCAACGGCGGACGAACGATTGCTTCCGGAAGGATCAAGATTCCGCAGGGCTGGAATAGGATAGTCACCTTCACCTTGGATTCCTCTACGGGGACTGGGCCAATACTTAATTGGATCTCTATCAAGGGTTCGCTGCCCCTAGGACCAGTGCCTGTGCAGCAGCAGCCTGTGATCTCGGGAGCATCCAATGTGAAAATCGATCAGGGTCTCAGCTTCGATCCTAAGGCCGGGGTCAGTGCAGTGGATTCTTTGGAAGGTGACATTACCGAGGCGATTCAAGTACAGGGATCCGTGAATAGTGCTAAGACAGGGCAATATACGCTTGACTACACGGTTGCTAATTCAAGGGGCAAACAGGCATCTGAAAAGCGGATAGTCACGGTCAGCCCCGTTGGAGGCAGCTCTTCCAACAAGTCTAAGAATCCGGCCGGCAGCTCCTGCATCAATCCCGGTAAGGGTACCGGTTTAAAGCACAAGACCGGAACTCACAAGCATTCTGAGGGTTCGAGGCTTTCAGAGACGGGGCCGAACACGGGATTCTTCCTAGTGATGGAAGCCCTAAGCATGCTGTTGGCCCTAGTCAGCTTCGGGCTGATTCCGCATATCCGTCGACACGGGATGGAGGGCAAGTGATAGCGCCTCATTCCAGTGTGATGTGAAATGCTGATACCCCTATCTTCAGTGATAGGGGTATCGGTCAATCTGCCGGACGAGCCGCCGGGTTAAGCCAGACCATGTTCGTACTTGCTCGGTTAAGTTTCCTTTTAGGCTTCCGTCGAGAAGGTCAGGGTGACCCGGGGCTGATTGTGGGGCATGATCCATCCCCTGAGATCAGGACTGTACTCAAGCATTGGCAGTGATTGCCAGTCGTCCACATTATGCTCGCCTATGGCCTCTATAGTCAGTCTGGTCTCCAGCAGGGCGCTGCTTATTTCCTGGAAGTCATGAGCCCAACTGTGATTGATGGAATGTGTAATTCGGGGTTTGTCCCATCTTCGATCGAGTCGACTGATGACGTGTAGGTTTGATCCGTCTTATAAGTCGTTTCTGTTCCGCCACAATAACTTGGAACTATTGACATGCCCTCATTGTTCAAGGCGAAAAGCAGTGGATGGTTGTCGCGGATCATGAATATTCAACCGTCTGCTAGCAGGGGAGCGATTGAGCGAGCCCAGTCCTCCAGATTAGAAAGCCAGGTGATGGTTCCATTGCTGGTGATGCTTACACCGAACGAGCTTTTCTGCTCGGGCATGGCATTTGCAGCGTAGCGAACATCGCCTTGAACATAGATTATGGATGCGCCGGTTCGTTCAGACTGACTCCTGGCATAATCCAGCGAGGTGGGAGAGAAATCCAGGCCATAAACGTCTCGTGACCCAAGCGTCACCAAGATAGGGTATCAGTGCCTATGTGGCATTGCAGATGCAAAAGACGCAACCCCTTGATGCTGTGTTCGGGCAGGTGGGGCTTCAAAACTTCCAGATCGCGCAAGGCCACTGGCGACAGGGCCGATGCGTCCTTTGCAAAATCGTCAAGATCTCCATAGCTACCGTCGGCATGCACAACTGCCCCGTCATTTCAGTTGAGATTATTCTGTACAACCTCGTCCTGGTGCATTTTATGAAGCATGGTGTTCCTTTCCGATAGATGCCTAACGACGGTGATCGAACCAGGAAATATAATAAACACTCTTTCGAGTGCAGATTAATCGATCATATACAATTATGTGACCCTGCTATATCTTGAACATCCACTTCGTTAGCAAATGCACAGTGCCCTGTTTGTGATTTGAATGTTTCTGTTTGCTGGTTGGATTTGGTTTTTCTCTGTCTCGGGCGGTCTGTTGCGTTGCTGTTTTATTGTTAGGATTTGTTCGTGGTCGAGGTATTTGATTCATCCGTCCATGTCATTTGCTTGCCTTGGATAAGGGTTTATCAAGGGGAGGGGAAGCCATGGGATGCGCGCGTTCCCAGGGTTTTCTCGATAGGTACGCTTTTGGGTGCCCTCCCCGAATTATTGACTCTTTTATAATCTTGCGGTTCTCTCTTTCATGTCTTGTTCCGTTGAAGCGATGAGCATGAAAGGTGAGCTATGACCCGTTCTCGCAGTAAGTGGGGGAGTGTCTTCCTTAAAGAAGGTCGGGAGTGGGCGCGTCACCGTCTGGCTTGGCGGGTATGCTAACCCGCTTGACCACGGCAGGAGGGTCGGCAGGCAGTTCGGGCCGGAATACCGTACGGAAGCGTTTGCCTGGCTGGAACGTGAGCATTGCCTGGTCGTTTTTCATGACAAGGGAACACGGGCCTGGTGGCCTCCGAGTGGCAGGAACGCCGAGTCGAAACCAGAAGACGAAGAAGTCCTGTTCGAGGATTACCTGCAGGAATGGATGAAACATAGGAAGAGGAACGGGAACTCAGAACTGCGGGGTGCCACGAAAAGGAACCTGAAAGCGGACATCTCCCACTTCCTGCCGTACTTCAAAGGCAAGCCAGTCGCGGAGATCAGGCCCGGCGATGTGCGCGCCTGGTATGAGGCCGACCACCCGGAGGGTCCCTGGGCGTTCTACGGGGCGTGCCAGTGTGGCGGTTACCGTCCACGGGGCATCGGAGCAAGGCAATGTTTCCAATGCTGCACGATGCCTTGGGGGAGGGGACTCAGAAATGGATCGCCGATCGTGGCGGCGAGCGACCTCTGGCCGTGTCCCGCTGGGAGGATGCCGACAGTTCACAGGCGCAACCGCACCACGAGGTGCGGGAGATGCTTGAGCGCCTGCGAAATCGGGCGGATCGACGCACACAGGCTCAGGTCCGCGATCCCCTTTGCGGTGCCTACATTGTGCGCACAGCTTTTCTGCTGGTGGAGGAGCGGCCCGCGTGTGCCGCCCTGTCGGCCGACCATAGAGGATGCTTATCCTTCTTCCTAGGTGGCGCCTGAAGCGTCTTTTCTTCATCCACTTATAATGAATGCCAATTGATGGATAATAACAAGTGATAATCAGGGAAAAGTAAATGAATTAATTCATTCACGACTTTCATCACGGCACTATGGCTCGTTTTATGAAGAAGTGAATGGTCTGAGGGCAAGGGGGAGGAAAGGAAGTATATGTTCCGCGCCGAAGAACAACAAAGCCGGAATCGTATCGACAGGATGCCAAGGAAGGAAGCTGCGAGTAATGGCGATCGGATGGCAGCCGGATATCTTTCGAGAATGTCCCGCCTCCTCAAGGGCCCGCTGCTTGTCGTGCTCTGCCTGGCTGTGCTGTGCGCCTCTGTGATCGGCATCGGAACAACGGGGGCTCCAGCCGTGGCCGCTGGTGCGGAGACCCAGGCCGACACCAAACCCAAGGTCTTCCAATTCATGGCTTATAACGATAAGGTCGATTCGTATCAGGATGAGCTCCGCCTTGATCTGGTTCTACGGGTGCCCCACAAGGAGTTCGATCCGAACTGCGTGGCACTAGGCCAGACGACGCCGGCCGCATCCAGGGGTTGTTCCCTGTCCTTCCTGTACCAATACTCCGGATCGGACCAACCAAGGAGGTTCAGACGTTCCCGATACATCAATACCATGGGGCGGAAAGGTGCAAACAGCTACGATGGAGCCCTCGCATGGGCGAGGAACCAGGATGAGGCCTTTACCGTTCACGAAATAATCAATTCAGGTGTTTATGACTACTTGGCCATCTCCATTGAAGGCGACCTTGACTACACGGATACCAAATCCTCGATCGACGCCTACAAGACGGGTGGTTCGAAGCAGGAACTCGCCGTGTACGCCGTCATCGACCATGACCGTCAGGGGAGGAACATCCTATGCGGCGACGCTGTATGGAATTATGGAGATGATATGTGCGGCACCTTCAATCCGGATTCCTTGGACAGCGCACGATCGGTCAATATCATGGATGCCATTGGGGAGCGCGGTACCAGACTCTATATGCAGAATTGCAGAACGTCCGGAGGGGCCAAATACTGCAGTGGTCCGGCTTCTTTCGTCGGCTGGGATGGGCACCCGCTCCTGTGGAGCGGGCGTCAGACGAACTGGGGGTTGGTGACCGATTTCGGGTTCCCCGCGGGCAATAACAATCCGGCCGTGCCGGAAGGGGTGGCACCGGCCAAATCGTTCTTCGTGTATTGGTATAACGTGGGGGGACCAGGGTCCTCCAAGAACCCTGGGTGCACGGAGAACACCTCCTTTAAGTATCAATGGGTGGGGTTGAAGAACAACACGTGGGTGCCGGTCAAGGCGCTCACGCCCAAAGCGGTGGAAGTCCAAGGGCAGCCGGCGGGCTACAGCTCACCCGGGTCCGCCTCCGGCTCCGAGCAAGGGGCCGCATATAATGACAGACCCAGGGCAGCCGGTTCGTCGCGGGCCAAGACCAACAACCTGTTCGCCGTCAATGATGCCGGTGAGCCCATGCCAGCGCAGCGCCCGGACGGGTCCATCGACTTCAAACTCGCCAAGTCCATGCAGGGATTGGATGGATACTTCAAGTTACTCACTTGGCCCATAACCAAGGATGCGAACGGCCAGATCTGCAAGACCACCACACAGGTGGAGAAGGACACCTACAATCCCGAGGCCGGCATCGAGAACCTGGATGCCAAGGAAGTTGAGCACCGGATGCAGACGGCCTGGACCATCGATACCGCCTTCTACCGGTACAGTGTCAACCCTCCACAGGCGCCTACCATCAATTCCATCGATGGAACCGGTCTGGGGTCCGGAGGAGCCGTCTGGGCCGATAATCTCACCCCGACCATATCCGGCACCTGTCAGCCGGCCGTTGACCCCCAAACGCCGAACAGGGTGACCCTGTTCGGCGAGAATCCAGCGAAACCCATCAGCGCGAACAATCCAGACGAATCCGACAATCGCGGGTTCGCCATAGGCACCGTCGCTTGCGTTCCCAACGACGCCAGGAATCCAAACAAGGGCGGCACCTGGAGTATCCGCGATGACAATACGGCCTATCCAAGCAAGGGCGTCAACACCGACATGGGCCGTCGGCGGTATCATGCCTGGATAACCGAGCACTCGACCGGCTACAACCTCACCTCCGGCTTTTCCAACCTGGCAACAGCACGATTCGCCGCTCAGCACGAGGCGGCTCCGGTGGTGCAGGCCATAACGGTACCCCATACCCGCAAGGGCGTTCTGCCGGCGGGATCGGCGGTGAGGGTCGAGGGCACAGCCAGGCCGACCTATCTTGCGGGGAACGACACGAACCTGTCGGATTCGAGGCTGGAAGTCTTCATGGTCCAATCCTCATCCGGTGCCGAGACCTCCCTAGGTACCTCAGGCGAACATGATTTCAGCACGAGCACCCCTTCAGGGGGTTCAACCCCGGTAGGTCACATCGTCATTGAGCCCGTCACGGAAGGACATGTGTGGCACTGGAAAATCGACATTAATCCATTGGTGTTCCTAAATGCCTTTGACGGCAGCCCTGGCAGCGAGCAGTATACATTCGGTGCCCGTTTGGTCAATCCCGCAGGAAAGCCTTCGGGCGATGCCCGCAAGGATCAGATGGTGGATATGACCCCGACCGATCCGGGGATCATCGGCGCCGACTGGCAAACGGTCAGTGGCAGGGCGGTGATGAAGGGAACCGAAACAGTCGACGCGAATGCCAAGGTGACCGTGACCTGGCCGTCCAACCAGGCCGGCAGGACCAGCGATACCGTCATGTCAGGAGCGGACGGTGCCTGGGCGGTACTGCTCCCCAGTGGGATCGAGCCTGGGGAGGTGAGCGTAACGGTTGTGGATTCGAATGGCAATCAATCTGAACCGTATAAACAGTACCTGGATGTTGCGCCTCCATTGGATGGCCTCCCTCTCGCGGGTGCTCCAAAACATACGACGCTGCTTCTGGTGTTCTCCCTTGTTCTGCTCGTCGCCTTGACCTGTGCATGGCTGCGGCGCAGACGCGAATTCACTCCGCCTGCATCCTGAATCGGTGGGGGTATCGGACCTTGTATGCGAGCGGGAACTGTCTGTTCAGGCAGGTTCGGATGCGGCATCAGCGTGTCCCTTTCCTTGACTGGTTGTCGTAGAGTGGTTGACATGGACGAAGGCAACAATGTGACGGTGAAAACCCAAGAGGGACGTCGGCTTTCCGGCAGAGCCTATGGCCCCCGTGACGGCGACCCGGTACTTTTCATAGCCGGGGCCGGCATGGGCAAGTCCATGCTCTTCGGTGAGGAGGTACTTCCGCAGCATGGCATCCGCGTCTTGACGATGGACAGACCCGGCATGGGCGCTTCGGACCCGGAACCGAACCGCACGATGACAGGAACTGCCGAGGATTACCGAATATTCACCCAAGCCTTGCTCGGCACGGGGGCCGCATCCGTCCCGGTGGTGGCGAATTCACAGGGCGGTATGTTCGGTCTCGCGCTGGCGGCACTAGGTTTCGCCGCAGCATTGGTGCTGGTCTCTCCCGCTGATGAAGTGCAATACCCGGCCGTTCATGACAAGCTGCCTCCGCAGGCCACGCAGCTTTCCGACCTGGCCGTATCATCTCCCGACTCCGCACGAAAGATACTTCAGGATTTCTCCGCGAAGTCCATGGAGGATATGGTAATCGGCGGTTCCACGGCGAAGGATGCCGAATTTTACACCAGCGAACCATTCCTGACCTGGTACCGCCGGGCACTATCCGAAGGGTTTGCACACGAGGGTGTCGGCTATGTGCAGGACACCATGCTGGCCATGAGGCCTTGGAACATCGATATGACCCAGGTGCGATGCCCTGTGAGCATCCTGTTCGGTGAAGACGACAAGGTGCACTCGCCCGACCATGGCTTGGTGCTGCAGAGCAGACTCGAGACCGCCACGCGCAGACTTTTCCCCGGCGAGGGTGGCTCGCTCCTTTGGACAAGGGCCGGGGATGTCCTGGATATAGTGCATGCTCTAGCGGAATGATAGTGAAGCTTCAGCAGGCGATCAGGTATCGCCCGGCTGTGCTGTTGACGGTAGCGGGACGAATGCGGAAGCGACGGGTTGAGGTTTATGAAAGTGGCAGGAGGCACGTCATGGTGCTGAGGAACCAGAGATGGGGACCCCGTTGCCTTGCCTGAAGTCAGGTTACAGGATTGGCATGCCGTTCTGCACGTTTGGGTCTCAATAAGAGTGGTTTGCTCTCTGAAAGACCGATTTGAGAGGACCGGCAGCGAATACCCCGCCATGTGTCCAAGCATGGCAAGGCGGGATTCCGTATGATCTGGAAAGCGTCTGTAATTGAGACCAGGAACAAGCATTGAGACGGCTGCTTGGGGTCCTCCGGCACTATGCCATGTTTCAGCAGTTATGTTGGATATTGTCTGCCGCCCTCTTTCACGACTGTTTCATCAGATGCTGCTTGGATCAATGTTGCCTCCTCAGCATCACTGCCTGTATGCACCTTTTCAAACTTCTGGTGCTCTTCGATGCCGTCGCAGGTTACCTGGAAAATCCCTATTTTCGTCTTGCTTGCATGTACCCGATATGGCAAGATACTGCATGAATAGATGCTGATCTATGCCTCTATGAAGCTGCTCATAAGAAGCCGTATTGGAAGCATGGGACCGCCGGCCCACATGTTCTTATGTCTGAGTCGTCAGGTTGCCCCGGATGCTAGGAGGGGTTCATTGGCCTGTATTTATTCGGTCTTGTGATCGTGGCGGCCGCCAAGGAAACCGGCAGGCAGGGCGGTTGAGATTCCCTTCCGCATGAATAGGGGGGGGGGTAAAGCACTGCCCCCGGTGCTCTGCTTCATCAAGAAGGGAGCAAAGGGGGCGGGCCGGTGACTGATGGGTCAGCGGTACTGCATGCCGCCATCGACGATCAGGGTCTGCCCGGTCACGTAGTTGGCCTTGTCGCTGGCCAGGAACGAGACGGCGCCGGCCACATCCGCAGGGGTCTCCAAACGGCCTAGGTCGATGCTGTTCTTCATGTCCTGAAGGTTCTGTCCCTTGGGTTTGCCGTTGAGCTTGCCCATCTCCTCATCGATGTAGCCCCACATGGGGGTGTCCACCACGCCGGGGGCGTAGGCGTTCACGGTGATTCCCCTGGGCGAGAGCTCCTGGGCTGCCGTCTGGGTGAGGCCCCTGATGGCGAACTTCGTAGCCGAGTAGGCGGCCAGGATCGGGAAGCCTTCGAAACCTGCGATTGACGATGCGGAGATAATGTGGCCGTGCTCCTTGCCCAGCTCCTGGAACTTGGCCGCGGCGGCCTGGATGCCGTAGACCACGCTGAAGATATTGACCTTCGAAATCTGCTCCAGCTGGTCGGGGGTGATGTCGGTGAAGGGGACTATCTGGCAGATGCCCGCGTTGTTGACAATCACATCGAAGGAACCCAACCTGGATGCGGCCTCATCGACCAGGTCGAACACCTGGTCCCTGTCTGACACATCGGTAGGGTGGAAGAAGGACCGATGGCCGATCTTCTCCACTTCGGCCACGGTCTGTTCGGCCGATTCCCTCTGGCCCTCAAGATCGGCCACGACGACGTCGAAGCCGTCCTGGGCCAGCTGGAGGGCTATGCCCCTCCCGATTCCCCTGGCCGAACCGGTGACGACAGCTACCTTGTTATCGCTCATCTGTCTTTTCCTAACCTCGTTGGTTCCTATCTATTGGGCCGGTCGCAACTTCGGGCCAGGCCACTGTTGCCAGTCTATACGGCGGAGGTGGAGAAGCGGGGGACGGGGAGGAGCGGGCTGTGGTGTGGAGCCTTGTCGTTCCTTGCGGAAACCGGCGGCCAGTCCCAGCGCACCCGTCTTCAGGGCCAGGATCCCTGATCCCACCGGACCAGGAAGGTTCTTCCGGCCATTGAACAGGTTGATTTTCGCCTGTTCGATGTGGCCAGCATCGGCCTTGTTCCCCGCCTTGTCGGGGGACATCCACCAAGTGGAAGCATAACCGTTCGTTGAAAGTTGTCAGGCTGTTAATAGAGTTCAGATCGTTCAGCTTCTGATCCTGTGTGATGGTCCTGGCCATCCAGTCACCTGCGTCGGTGGCCATCGTGTCCGCTCATTCGCGGGATGGCCCTCTTCGTCTGTCCTCGTCTTGCTCTTCATCGTGCGCCACGCTCTTGCAGTTGTGCGCCCCTGCCGCTTCTTCGCTTTGCCTCTGTCTAGTACAGGCCGGAGGCCATATCACACCTTCTGGCCTGAAATGAGCTTTTCTGCACGGGGGTTGACGGCGAAGCTCCTGTCGATGGTGTTGGAACCTCCGGCCCCGTGGATGATTTTCTCCAGACCCTTGACCTCGATGGTGTTGATGGTCTTGCCGGTGTCAAGATCCTGGCGGGTGATCGTCACCCGGTCGGGTTCATTGATGTGGTGATACCAGACGTCAACGGTTTTGTCGGAGATAGAGGCCCAGAAACACGACCTGGACCAATTGTCCTTTTGATAATGGGTCCTGTTCAGTTTGACGGTCTTCCCTGAGTTGACATCGGTCCTCAAAAGGCCGCCGTCCCCATACCGCCAGTAGAATTGGTCGCCGTGCAGTGAGTGGGAATCATAATATGAGTATATCCTATCTGGCTTTCATGGAACTGCACCGGTCTGGCCTCCTCGTCGACGAGGGGCAGGACACGACGATTTCCTGTTTTTGCATCCCACTCTTCTATGGTTGCATAGGAATAGTTCTCGCCTTCGGTATCTTCGGCAGTGAGGAAGCGGCGGAGATCATAATCCAGTTCATTGTGCTTCTGTCACTGATGCTCGGAACAGGGTGGTCCATCAGGAAGCGATGCTTTTCGGCCTTCTGACCGTCGGAAAGGAATGCCCTCGTTGTATCTTTCGCCATTCTTAATGAAGCCCCATTATGGACTCCGATATGGGTTAAGTTGTCTTGCAACACACCAAGCATATCCTGTGTGCCGACTTTGGAGCTGGAAACGATTTTTGGCTTTTACCTCTCCGGCAGTCAGTAGTCGTTGTCTTTGTCGGCGAAGAAAAAGCCTTTTTGGCGTTCAAGGCACCTTGCCGTATTCCATACCCTTGGTTTTGACCAGTCCGTAGGATCCGTCGGCATAGATGAAGGCCATGTAGGTGTTTTCCGGAATGGTGGCGCTGGCCCGTTGCGGTACCAGATAGGCAGCTGCGTACACCTTGGAGATGTCTATCTGGTCGAGTGCAACGGTTTTCCTCGAAGCAGCCAAGCGGGAACAACCCGCGCCGGAAGCGATCAGGACAAGCGATAGCAGAATGTGAACCGAAGCCGCTTTCCATGTTGAAAGATGGTGGTTCGGGTTATAAGGTGCCGGCTGGCGGCAGTCAAGATGTGGCAAGACGGTAGGTTATCGGCCCCCTCGAACGTGGACCGTGTCCCCTCTTGCAAGGCGCTCCTGTCGGGAATCCTGTCTGGAGCCCATGCGCCGCAATCGGTCGACCTGTAGGTTTCAACCCTATGGCCATGGCCCCGATGGGGATTTCCGGCTGGTTTCGGCCCGGATGCCGCGGGTCGGGCATCCGGGTCTGAGCCTTTAGACAGTTTCCGGCTTCTGCACCACCAGCGAGAAGGTCAGGGGAATCCTGGGAAGGCCACCAGGCATGACCCAACCCTGGCGATCCCTGTCGTACTCCAGCATGGGGAGGGCCTTCCAGTCGCTGATGTCATGCTCTCCCAGGGCTCTGATGGTCAGGCCTGCGTCGATGAGGACCCCGGTCATCTCCTGGAAGTCATGTGCCCAGTTGTGGTTGGTCGTGTGTGTGATTCTGGGGCCCGGGGCCTCGGCTTTCCCGACGATGCCTCCCGTCCTTTCTTCCTCGCCGTCATCCTGTCTCATCGTGTAGGTCTGGTCGGTCTCGTAGGTGATTTCGGTCCCGCTGAACCAACCCTGCACGATGGTCAGGCCGTCATCGTCCAGGGCGAAAAGGAGGGGGTGGGTGTCCCTGATCGTGAAGATGCCTCCCGGTGCCAGGAGGGAGGCGATGGATTGCGCCCACTCTCGGAGGTCGGGCAGCCAGGTGATGGTGCCGACCGATGTGACGATCAGGTCGAAGAAACCCTTCTTGTCGGGCATGGCCTCGGAGGCGAAACTGGCATCACCTTCGACGTAGGTAATGGGGGCGTGGGCGCGGGCGGCCAGCCGACGGGCGTGGTTGAGGGCGGCGGGGGAGAAGTCCAGCCCGTGGACATCTCTGGCCCCCAACCTCCACCAGGTCAGGGTGTCATCGCCTATGTGGCACTGGAGGTGGAGGAGGCGGCCTCCCTGCATCGTGTGGTCGGGCAGGTGGTCCCTGAGCACGGCCATGTCCTTCATGGCCACCGGGGTCAGGGCGGTAGGATCGTCGGCGAAGGCATCCAGGTCGCCGTACCCTCCATGCGCGTGGACCTCGGCCCGGTCGTTCCAGTTCTCCAGGTTGTCGCTGACGTCACTGGAAGGGGCATGTGTTCTGTCGGTCATGTTTCGTTCTTTCCTATGATTCGATGGATGGATGTTCCCTTGAAGATGGCATCGTTCTGATGACGATGCCGCAGCGGCACTTTTGCATACGGCTTGATGGAACATGTCGATGGCATGACAAGAGGGCCCCGTTCGGGCTCTGTCGCCCGCGATACGGAGCCGGGCCGCCCAGGCCTTTGCTTCTCACTGGCAGCTTCATTTATGTCTCTTCGGATATGTGAAGGGGACGGTTGTTTTATGGTTGGCCCTAAGTAACGTCGGCGGGATGGGAGGCCTGCAAGCAACCGGTTCCGCAGGCACATTCTTTATATTCCATTAGCCAATACCACACGAACCATCCGGATTACAACCATGCCCGTCAGTTGTATTTCCTTTTAGTCTGTCTCTCCAGTTTGAGCCGCCGCCTTGCGGTGCTGCTGGCGCAGCAGGTGCAGGCGCGGGTGCTGCGGGGGCTGGCGCGGAGCTGCCGCCATGGTTGTATGAGGGCCGGCGGGAGGGCGTGTAGCCTTGCCGTCCCCGACTAGTAGAAAGGCCGGACGCTGCTGGGCGGGCGTCGAACGCTGGGCTGGCTGCCGGGCGGCTGAAGCCGCCGCCTGGGCTGGCGGGGCGGCCTGGCTTTTCTGTTGGATGGACGTGTTCACCTGGTCAATGGCCGATTGCAGGGCTGTGGCCGCGTCCTGGTAGGTTTCCGTCTTGTTGTCTTTGATGCTGCCGGCTTGGCTGATGGCCTGCTGCAGGCTGTCGCGGAGGGCGTTGTCCGCCACTTTCCCGTCGGAGTCGCTTAAAAGCTTTGAAGCCTCGTCCTTCTTCGCGTTCAAGGCCGTCTTCGCGTCCTCCAGGCTTTTCGCATCACGGGAGGCCAGCACCGCCTTGCCGGCCTTCGCATAGTAGCGGTCGATGCCCTTCAAGCGGTTGCTGGCCCGTCCGGCCTTGTCGGCGGCGCTGACCTTCGGATGTGTCTGGGCCTCTTGCTCGTAGGGCTCCAGACGCTTGGGCGAGATCGCTAGGGCCAGGACCGACTGTGTTGCAGCATTCATATGCTTATGCTGCTATATGAGCAATAAGTTCTTCGTCCCTATATCGTAAGATACGGGGACGTCGTATTTTCGGCATAGGATTTAGTTCCTATAGACCCTTTTGCTAATTGGACTGATCGTCAGAGCAGCTTTCGATTGCTGCCGTCGAGAATCAGAATGTCATCCATTGTGCTGGCAACGTTACGGCCGATTACTTGGGCCGTCTGTCCGTTGGAGAGTGCATGTTGGATGTTGGGAATGTCTCCCCATATCCTGCGGAGCGCGTGAATGCCGTCGGACAACTCGGCAGTTGGCATTTCATGTTCGACGAGGACATCGCCGACCTGATGGTAGAAACCGCCGAGGTTGAACATTGGCCGCATCTCATTATGGAACTGTCTAGGGCTGAATGTTCCTCCGGTCAGGAAATTGTCCAGACAGTCAGAGAAATGCGGGTATTGGCTCGGATTCATGGTTCGCACTTCGTCTGGGAGCTGGTCCAACCGTTCAGCGGAATGGTCAAGTTTTTCAGCGCTGATCAATCAGGCCGCCCCAATAGAGAGGAAAGCCCATGAGTTCAACTGTTGCTTGATTGGTTCCTTGATGGGGTTCTGCGGCGCTAGCGGTTTGTCGACAAGGACATAGTCATTGTCGCGACCACAGCCACGGCGGTGGCACCTATCCTGCGTTCGATCCTGGTGAGAGTAAACATTATCAATCTCCTTTGGTTGATGTGTGCGCCTATGGTAATTCCGTGGTAGCAAAAGAGCGGGGGTGGGGTCTTTTCTGATTTGTTTAGGGAACATGTGTCAATTTGCTGAGATTTGTAAATATTGTCCTATTCGTGGGAATTTCCCCTGCAGATCGAAGTTTTTTGGTTTTACCCCTCATCAAAACTACATAGACCGTCACGCCGGAGTGAACAGGACGGTATTTCGTCTTTCATGTTATCGAGGAGACCCCCATGAGCGCCAGCAAACCGATCGACAACAAAGCCCACGCCGAAGAACTCGACCGCATGGCCGACCGGGGTGAACTGCACCCCGTACCAGGAACGAAGGTCCATCGCGGCTACGACGCGGAACCCCTGACCGAAGACGATCTGCTCGACATCTTCCAAGGCCGGCCACGGGCGGTATTTAAATAGCCCGCGGCCAAGACCTGGAAACCCATTTCCCGAACCTAAGAAGCCAAGCAGCCTGACAGACCTAATTAGAAAAGAACCCAATGAAGAGCCCGTTAAGGTGATTTCATTGGGTTCTTTCCGGATTGGGCTCATATGTACTGCAGGGGAGAGGTTGACTGCCCAGAGATGCCAATATTCATTCTAAACAAAGAAGTACAAGGCTACAGCAATCAAGGCACCCAGAAGAAACCCCAGTGACGGAAGGATCAGGGTCGATGACGTTACTTTTTTGTTTCCCCTGGTCATGGCCCCCAGGAGAACCCCGAATGATCCAAAACCCATCAGGAAGCCTGTGAGTATCGATAAGGCTGGATCATGCTTACCTAAAATAAGGTATAACACTTGGATGGCCGCACCTAAAATAAGCTGTCCAAAACAGACTCTTGCTAAACCTTGTGTATTCCAATGTTTTGCGTGTGCCTGGCTTGTCTGGTCTTGATACATAGGAAATCCTTTACCTAGAAAAGTGCCTACCGAGATAAACGTATATCCGGTAGGCACCCAGCATCATTTGTGTCGTGAATAACTTGTTAGCAGAATGCTCCGCCAATACCGATTACAGCTCCAGTGACACAGCCTCCGATGGTCGCTGCTATGCCTGCAGGAGTTGGTGCTGTAACGCCTGCCACGCTCCAGATAATGCTATTGACAACTCCCAAACCTGCCATGGCTGCGGAACAGCCGCTGATACGGTGCGATTGTAATCCGGGATTTGCAGAAGATACACCCGGGTCGACCGCCTCCGCCTTCTCGCGTACTTCTTGCCCAGTGACGCTTCCCTTGTGCATGCCGTTGGTATAAACATCAATCACGTCAGTGGTTTTGTCGTAGGAGAAACGAACGGTTGTGCCGTCAGACAGCTTGTAAGTATCCCAGGCAACAGCATAGTCGGCTGGCCCCCTGAGGGTACAAAGAGCGCAGAGGAGCAAGCTAGACGAATCGTATATGCAATTCGAGCCTGGGCCACGTCCCGCCCTCCTACGGAGGTTGGACTGCCTACCCGAGTGGCGCAGGCAGGTAGGTCAAAAGCGCAGGGTTGAGCATTTTTAGTGGGCACTTTTTGGCAGGTGGGGTTAGCAAGCATATAACTTGGAATGTCAAACGATGTTGAAAGGGGGTGTAATATGCAGAACTCATCTGATTTTCTTCACTCACTTATGCAAGATCATGATTTTGTTGACCTTGCCGACCAAGACGACCTCAGCTACTTCGTGACACAAGGCACTGTTCTCCATTGGTAATTTCCAGTAGAACCGGGTCGAGGACAGCGATCCTTGATTCTGAAAGTGTCCTCGGCCATTCTTTTTAGAGAAAGTCTCATTATGGTCGCATTGGGCATCATCATAGATCGTAAATGCAATATACGTTGCAGTCATTGCTGCTTTTCTTCCGGGCCTAAGGCTACCGAGCACCTGACAGATGATCAGCGTGTCCGTGGTTCGAGCCCCCGTGGGGGCACAGAGTCAAAGCCCTACAGCCGCAAAGGCTGTGGGGCTTTTCCATTACCCCGCTCAAAGCCATCGCAGCCAAAAATGTATACTAAATGTATACCTTATTGCAATCCGTGTCACTCGCATAAAGGAAAAGCCCCGCCGAAGCGGAGCCTGACATGTGCGCGCTACTGGATGATGACGTTCCTGACATCGCCGGACTTTCTACTGCTTTCCTCGGCTATCCGTCTCAAGATCTCCGCGGTCCTACGCGCGTTCTTTATGTAGGGGAGCCTGTATTCCAGTCCGGAGTTCTCCTGGACCGTGACCACGCCGCCAGTGAATGGGCTATCTTCCCCGTTAATCGCCTTGGCCCTGCGCAGGTCGATGTTCTCAGTCCTCTTGGTGATAATGCCGGTCTCCTGCGTGAGAGTGTACGTGTTGTCGAACCGGTAATTAGTCGTTGCGATGATGATAGCTTTGAAAATCAAAGGTATCCAGCACAGTATCCACGACCAGCATGCGTTTCCTATGAGTGCCCGCCAGTCCTTTTCGACTACTGCCATTGTTCCTCCCTCTGGTCTTCAGTGACTGTACGCCAGCCTATCAGTAGGACATGTCCACCTTAGCGGCGGCCGGGTTTCAGGTGTGGCGAACATCGGCCCATCGAAGTTTTCGGCATGCTTTCGGGCCGATGCCAAGAACGGCAAGGGATGAGGCGGATCATCAGGCATGCGAACGGCTGAAATCCGCCTGATGTATCGTTTTGCCTAATCCGACACGCGCGGTAGAGTATGACCCATCACAAAAACAAAGCCGCCTCGCAGACGGCCCGATAGAGGAGTCAGATCACGGTGCACTACCGCAGGCTCGACAAAATGCGACACAGACTGATTGACACGGTCCTGACCCGGACGTATCTTTGATATCAGCTTTCGAACAAATGTTCGATTATTGGCCCAGAGCTGGGCTCTGACCGGGCATAAAAGAAGGGAAGCCACCCACCGCCAAGTGATCGGCTCCCCTTTAGAGAAATACACCTTAAGGAGGTGCTCTATGTAGTCTACACGCTCAGACGCAACAGCGCGTCATGATATGCGCAGAACTTATAGGACTCATAGATATCGAGGAAGTTGAATGTATACAGCAAACGATGCCAACATAGTACTGCGAGTGTGTCCGGGTGCGATAGGCACCGAAACGCGGTATGGGGCAACGTTGCCTATCAGATGGAGTTCGTCAATGATCGACGTCTCTAAGCTATTCTCTGGACCCATTTTCCCTGTTTAGGATGCGCTGAGCATCGCTCATAATGTCTATTGGGGTGAGCCCCATGGCATCAGCAAGCGAAGCAAGCTGAGTCACCTTGATCTCGCCCTTGGCACCAAAGACGCGATAAATCGCTTGGACGTTCATCCCTGACTTTTGGGATAGCTCATCGTATGTCAGACCACTCACGGCCCTGGCTGCATGGAGAGCTTTTGCCGTAGCTTGATTAATATTCATAAGTCATATATTACTATCAAATTTGATAAGTGCAATATGAAAAAATCATATTTTTCAAGTTGACAAAATCCAGATGAACGGTACTATGAATAATTAATAGTTGACTATTAAATTATGATAGTCATTGCTTACTTATCAAAGGAGCAACAATGGACATCAATAGATATGCGGTCCAGCTTGCTGACACCATCAGAGATGCTATCAAGCAGTCAGGAAAATCGATGGGTGAGGTCGCTCAGACTGCGGGAATCCCATGGACCACTTTCTTTCGTCGACTCAACCAATCAGATAGGTATCCATTTACCGTATCGGATGTCTTGTCGATCTCGCAGGCGTTGGACCTCGACTTCTTGAATCTCATGGAAGAAGCCGAACGTCGGTACAGGTTGGCGGCGTGAGATGGATTGGGTGAATCTACTCCAGGATGGGGCGATCATCTGCCTGGCGATTACGCAGATTGCCGGTTCCTTCTCGGTTCGTGGTCTGCGCAAGCAGGTTGATGGTTTGCGTAAGTCGAAGCAGGATAAGGACCGCGACCTTCCGTTGATTGAGTCTTACTGCAAGTTTGGTGATGGCGGTTCGTTCAGGAGCCTGTATGGCGAGCGGTCTTTGCAAGAGGCTGCTTCTTATGAGACTCGGGTTGCTTCTGGCTTTAAGCCTTGCATCTTCCGCAAGGGTGACAGTGTACGGCTGACTGGACTTCACGGGGAGTTCATTCTTGCCGGATATTCGAATGAGGGTTTCTTGGCATGGAAGAAGAACCGTTCGTCTTCTGTGGCTACCAACGTGGTCTTTCATGCTGATCGTGTGACTGCGTGGAAGCGGAACACGGGTGAGTGGCCGGTCGAATGGTTCATGGGCACCGGCAGTAAATGCGAGGAAGGGGGGGGTTCAAATGACCACGGAAGACGAGTGAAAGAACCAGGTAAGAAGAATGCCGCAGCGGCAACTGCGGCGTGACAAAAGAAAGATGGTAGTCAACTAATGTCAACTGATATCATACAGCCCTTTGGTTTCAAGGGCCATAAGGTGAGGACTCTGACTTTTGAGACGGGTCAGACCTGGTGGGTGCTCAAGGACGTGTGCGAGGTCCTTGGTATTCGGAATGCGACGGATGTTGCGAAGCGTTTGGACCGGGATGAGGTGACTAGATTCAATCTAGGGGGCTTGTCCGGTCAGGCCAACATCGTCAACGAGGCTGGACTTTACCGGATTGTTCTCCGCTCTGATAAGCCGGAGGGCAAAGAGTTCCAGCGTTGGGTGACTCATGATGTGCTTCCCTCGATCCGCATGCATGGGGGCTACATGCTGGGGCAGGAGCGTATGACCCCGGAGCAGATGGCCTTGGCATCCATGCGCTGGCTTCAGTCCAAGGTCAGGGAGCAGGAGGAGCAGCTTGGCCTGCAAAGGCCGAAGGTCCTGTTTGCTGACGCGGTGAGTGCGGCGCATACGGACATCCTGGTCGGTGATCTGGCGAAGATCCTCAAGGGCAATGGCGTGGATACCGGCGGCACCAGGCTGTTCGCGTGGATGCGTGAGCATGGCTATCTGATGAAGGCCGGCAGTGCGAAGAACATGCCGACCCAGCGTGCCATGGACCTGGGGCTCTTCCACGTGAAGGAGACCACGGTCGTTCACGCTGATGGGCATACGACGATCAACAAGACACCGAAGGTGACGGGGAAGGGGCAGGCGTACTTCATCTGCCAGTTCCTTGACGGCAAGGACATGGGGGTGGCGGCATGAGCAGGCGTGTGGCTTCCGGCGCTCCGGTGATATTCGAGCTGCTGAACCGCAAGCAGGCCGCGTCCCGGACCCCGTTTGGTGACGAGAAGTTCGACAAGCTGTTTGGCCACTTGTATCGGGTCGACCCGGATGGCAATAACGGCGGTTTCCTGTCCACTGACCTTCAGGCCGAAGTAGAGTCGTGGCCTTTCAAGGTGGATGTGGAGAAGGCATCATGACCGCCGAACAGTTGGCTGCGCTTGAGCTTGAGCGTCTTGATCCGGCTACTCGTGCTCGTCTGGGTCTTGGGGGTGGGTGTGATGCCTCTATTGACTCCTGATGATATTCGGCGCAGGCCGTTGACGATGACCCGCTGGCGTGAAGGCTATGACGCGAATGAGGTGGATGACCTGCTGGACGAGTGTGCGCTGACGGTAGCGGCGCTCGCGGACCAGTGTGAGCGGCTTCGGGCGCGGGTGCCCTGGTCGCCGGCACGGATCGATGAAAAACCAATCGTAGTGAAGGGAAACAAATGAGTGAATGGTATGAGGGCCTACCGGCTGATGAGCTTGAGGGCAAGCATGTGCATGCGGTGTATGACTATGGCACGGTCGTCGATGGTGAATTGTGCCGGAATGGGCGGGTTCGTCTGGACCATAGGGCTGAGGATGGTGCGCCTGTTTTCGTGGTTGACGACGGTCGTGTGGTCAATACGTTTGCGCATATCCTGTCGGTGTCTCTGGTGTGGGATGAGCGCGACTGGGAGCAGATCCGCACGGTGGATATGAGCAAGGCCGACGCGATAGTGGTCAATGGCCGTCTTATACGGGTTAATGGACTCTCCGCTCACCATCAATTCCGCCCCGTTGTGGGGTTTTCAGTGTCTTCCGAGCATGTCTCGTGCGCTTTGCGCTGCCGTCACAAGCTGCCGACCGAGCCGGGCGCTTATCGGGGTGCTGATGGGACGCTGCTGATACTGACTGATATAAGACTGCCTGACAAGTGGGTGTACGTTTCGGAGGACTTCAAGGAGTGCGGCGTCTTTCTCGGTGACGAGCAGGCGGAGGAGCATCTGCCTTTGACTCCTGTGCATTTCGTGGACGGGAGGGCCGAGTGATGGCGTTGATTCCAAGCGAAGTGGGAGTCTACGAGGCTGCTGACGGCGATCTGCTGGTCCGTTTTGAGACAGGCGGAGGCGAGTGGTTGCATGTCTGCGACCTTTTCATGACTGACTTCGGCCCGGTGAAGGGCTGCGAATTTATCGAGGCTGATTCGGTGGCGGAACGCATGCCGCTCAAGTGCATTTCAGGGAGGGCCGAGTGATGGCGAAGGATATTGCTGACATGCT
>NZ_JAFNMO010000009.1:0-11815 GCF_026537235.1 Bifidobacterium sp. B4111
GCTGCTTCTCCGTCCGGGTCAGATACAGGTCGCCGGTCGGGTTCGCGTAGTTCCATGTCTGGCTGAACGGGCCCGCCGTCTCCTGGGAGGAGGACAGGCCTGCATTATCCAATCCGGATATCATGGCCCGCTTGACCATGGAGCACGCGATGGCTTTCAACGTCGCTTCGGATGCCGACGCCCACCCGGGGCAGGTGTCCCGGATGAGCTGCGATGCGTCGGCCAGCAGCGTGTCGGCCACCGTCCCGTCCGGCATTTCCGTCCATCTGGACTTCAGGTCAGCGGAGGATGCGAACGGCTTGTCCTTCTCGTCCCCGGCCATGGCTACTTGCTGGACTTGGTCGTTGCGGGCTGGGCGACGGTGAGGGCCGCATGGGTGCGTTCGTTGCCGTACTCCAGGCCGATCTCCCCGTACAGCTGCACCTTGTCGCTGGCCCCGGTCTTGGCGAGCGGCTCCGCGAAGAAATGTCCCTTGCCGGGGATGTCCATGAAGCAGGGGGACAGCTGCTCGAGGGAGGCGACGATCAGTTTGTCCTTGGGCATGTACCGGTCGAGCATGATGTTCAGCCTGCCGAAGTCGGTGTCGATGGTCTGCAGGTCCACGCCTCCGACGTTCCGGGTCTGCTCCTGGTACTTGGCGTCGGTGATGAAGATGCGGGTCAGGGCACGCTTGATGGTGCTGTTGACGATGACCGTGCGGGTCTCGGACTCCTGGATGCCTCCGTTGTCCCAGGCCATCTGCATCAGGTCCAGGATCGTGTCCGCGTCCAGGTTGGCGGCGGTCTTGTCGGTGGTCTTCACGTTGGTGGTAATTGCCTCCAGCAGGCCGCGGGTCCGGCGCGGCTGCGTGTTGTCCTTTGGGTTGTTGTACTTGCCGGTGATGAAGGTCTTCTCCACGTCGCGCGCGATCTGCTTGAGCTGCTGCTGGAGCTGCCACGCCATTTCGTCGGCGGGCAGGACCGTGTTGCCGATCTGCACGACGGGCATGCCGTTTACGTTGCGCTGGCCGGTGGCACCCTGCTTGGTGTAGCTGAGCTCGACGGCCTCCTGGTGGATCTCGGTGACGTTGGAGGCGTTGAACCGCTTGCGGGACTCCCCATCAGGCGCGTTCGCACCCTCGAGGCGCTGCCTGTTGTCGTCCGCGTCCCGCAGGTCGTACCCCTGCCACTCGAACAGGGTGGAGGTGATGGACTTGCCGCCCGTGAGCCCGCCGATCGCGGATAGCAGGGGAGTGTCCTCTGGGCTGACCTCGAAGAGCTCACCGACGTAGTTTTCAAGATTGTATGTGGTACCTTGTCCGACGATTCCGGGCATAGCGTTCTCCTATCTGGTTGGCTTGTTGCCGAGCGCCATGGCCTTGAGGAGCATGACCTTATTCAGGTCCTTGTTCTTCTCGGCCTCCTTGATCTGCTCGTCCAAGGGCACGCTGCCCCTCTTGCCCGGGGTCGTGCCCACACTGGGCGCGTACCCGGCGGCAGGCCCGGTCTCGGCTTGCGTGTTCGTCTTGTTGTCCTGGAGGTACTGCTTGAGGGAGTCGGCGTGCGCCTGGATCTCCTCCAAGGTGGAACCGCACAGCAGGTCGGCCGGGATGCCGGTGTCCTTGGAGACGGTCCTGCACCATTCGGCCTGCTGTTTCTCGGCCTTGTACCGTGCGAGTTCAGCTTCAAGCTCCTTGGTGTGCTTGGCTTCCTTCTCCTGCTGGCTCATCTGGGCTTCCTTGAGTTTTTCCAGCTCCTCGGAGGCCTCCTTGTTGGCTTTCGCGCGCTCCTCCCACTTGCGCGCCATGGCCTTCCAGTCGGTGTCCTCGGTCTTCGGTTCGCCGTGCGGCTCCCCTGCCTTGGCCTGGCCGGCCTTCGGCTCGGCTTCCGACGTATCAACGCCGGTGCCTCCCTGCCCTTCACCGTCCGTTTGCACGATGGTGCGCAGTCCGAGTGGCTGCATGAGATAGCGGTTCATGTGTTCCTCCATTCGCCCGTGCGGGCATAAAAAAACCACCCGTGCGGGTGGATGAAATCTGATAGGCGTCAACCCTTGGCGCTGATGCCGTCCTTGTACAGGTCCGGGTAGAGGCGGCGCATCTGGTAGGCCACCTGCTTGTCTGAGGCCCCGGAGCCTCCGGCAGCATCCCATGCCTGCTGGTAGCGCTGGTACATGGCGTCTGGGTCGTACCCTTGGATGTGGCTGACGTCCTTGTCCCATTCCGGGACGGCCTGGCAGTCGCAATGGTCGTGGTACAGACGTCCAGAGCCTCGGCGTTCCAGTGCGGTTTCCCTCGTGTAGTAGACGAACCCCCTGGAGCACATGATCTCGCACCAGGCGCAGGTCCTGGTCCCGGTTGGGACCCTGGCGAACCTTGGCCGTGCGGGGTCGTGCATGGCGTTCATGGCGACTGTCTGCCTTCCTGAGTACATGACCCACCGTTGCAGTGCGCCGCCGAGCCACGCGGCAAAGGCATCATCCCCGCCAGCCTTGAACAAGTCGCCAGCACCGTACCGGATACGGTCGCGGATAGCCTGATCGGGAAACGGGTCAGCAGCCAGGGCCTCATAGCCACCGCTCACTTGTCTGGCTCTGGTCTCCTCATACCATTGGGCCGCCGCAGAGGCGGCGAGGTCGCCGTACTTGGCAGCCAGGGCCGGCACCTCGTCAAGCAGCAGGTCACGCTGCCACTCCTGTGCCATCCCCTTGAGCCCCTCCAGCAGGCGTTCCATCTCGTTGATCGCCAGGTCCGCCGTCCGTTGCTGGGCCTTGCTGAGCCTGGTCACGTCCTGCCTGGTCGTCATCTCGGCCTCCGTTCAAAGCCCCCACCAGGTCGCTCACCGAGTTCTTGGCTTCGTTGCGGCGTTTCTCCGACAGGAGCCTGGTGATCTGCTCGTCGTTGAACCCGACCTGTTCGAGCGCGACCACGGTGTCCGCCATCCACGGGAAGGCGCTGATCAGCTTGATCATGGAATCACCGGAGTCGATGACGCTGGGCATGGCCGGGTTGCGCCATCTGACCTCAAGAGTCTTCATCTCGTCCGTAGGTTCGGAAAGGCCGTCCCGGAGCATGATCATGTCCTGGCCTATGCGTTTCAGTGCGGCACCGTAGGCGATGTCGGCGGCGGTGCAATCCACCACCAGGTCCTTCTGAGCGGCCAGCATCGCGTCCGCGCTCTGCGCATTGTCGGTGATGATGCCCAGCGATGATACCGGCACGCTGGTCTCCCCAGCGAACCTCGCCGCCAGCTCCTGGAGCTGCTGAATGTGCGGCTGCGTGTTCTGCTGACTGATCTGCTGGAGCGAAGGGGTGTCACCATCCTCGTCCTTGCTGATCGAGTTGATCCGCCCGAGCACCATCTCCCACATGGGTATGGGATTGCCTTTATCGTCCGTGAACCCGTCCGGATCGGCCCCCATGAGAAACAGCTGCGGGGCTGAATAGAACTCGGCGCTCACCTCGGTGCGCAGCACGGTGCGCATCGCGTCATCCGTGATGCTCATGACCGCGCGGGACACGACGGAACGGCCGAAAGGCCGGTCTATCTCCGGCTTGTAGGTCAGCGCCTCCACAGGCACCCTGCCAAGCCCGTGCATGGTGGCCGAGGACACATACCATGACGCGCCCTTCCTGCAGGTGACGATCTCCTCCGGGGTGAACACGGTAAGCTCCACAGGGCTCCCGTACCCGTCCACATCGTTGACGACCATGGCACCCTTAAGGGCCCTGCGCCGGAAGTCCCAGATGGCGCTTGACCATTCCGCCGAGTGCGGCATGACCAGCACGACTGGTTCGCCGGACGCCTCGTCACCCTTGGTGACCGACAGGAAGGCGACGCTGTGGATCATGCTGGACCTGATGGCTTGGGGAAGCTCCACGTCAATCCTGTTGTCCGCAAGGAGACCGGACAAGTCGAACGGGTCCTGCGGCATCTCCTTGCTTACGAACCCGTCGAACATGCAGCGCTGCGCGTGCGCGGACACGGCCTTGTCGGGCCAGCCGACGATCTCCTCCATGTCCCTCATTGAGGGCGGGATGCTGAATCCCACATGGTCCAGACGGTGCTTGCCGTCCACATACGCGGAACGCAGGAGGTTCCTGGATCTTTTGATGTTCCACACCTTGACCAGCTGGGCAAGCAGGTCGTACGTCTCGTCGCTGATGCCCTGGATGGCCGCGGGGAGGGTGAAGCTCATGCCTGTCAGCCGGTAGTCGCCCATGAGCACTTCGTTCATGCCAGCCTCACCATCCTCTGTTTGCGTCCGGGGTGCCGTCTGCTTGTTTTCGCCGCCCAGTAGGCGTAGGCGACGGTCTCCACGGGTGTCGTATCGATGTTCTCGGCGCTCGACTCGTAGCCGAAGCCGCCATTGTTGCCGATGATCCTGTGCTTGGCATGCCCTACCGAATCCTCCAAGGCGTCCTGCCGAATGTGGGTGAGCGCATGACTGTTGATGCCCTGCTCGAACATGCTTGCCGCGTCGATCATCTGCCCGCTCCCTGGAGTCCAGATGACGCGCTTGTTCACGCCAGCGTCCACAAGCTGGTTGACTAGCGTGGAGGAGCCTGAGCGCCCGTCTATGACAATGGCCAGGCTGGCTCTCCAACGGGCCAAGCCGTCAGTACCTTCACCGGTCAGCCAGTCGGCCAGCCATTGGGTCCCGTAACCCATCGGCTTGTATTCGAGCAGCTCCACATGCGGTCGAAGACCGCTGCCCTTGTCGGGTCTCCGGCAGGCCGCGAGGCTCACATGCCGGCCGTCCGGGCTGAATTTGACCGCATAGGCGACAGGCCCTTCAGTCGCAGGCTTGTCCGTTTCGCATGACGACCAGGCCTTCATGTCGATATCCGTGGCCCTGTCCGCCTCGTCGTTCCACCAGCCCAGACGCTCCCGGGCGAATCCGTCAGGGCTCATCTTCTGGATCTCTGACTCGATGACCGCGACGATCAGTCTGATGCCCAACGCCGGATTGGTGTACTCCCACCTTGCCCTGTCATGCACGTCACCGATCTCGGGCACACTCCACTCGAACCAGCACAGTCTCTTGGACTTGCCGGAGTGCGCGTTCCTGCGGATACGGTCGAATACCGTTCCCGGAGATGTCGGCGGTGTAGGTGTCCCTGTGTATATCGTCTGCGGGTTACCGCTCGGTGCTGAGCTGATGGCGGGCTGGATGGCCTCCATCTGCTCGTCCGTCAGCTCCTGGGCCTCGTCGCAGATAAGGTCGTCAACCGTGAACCCACGCCCTGATGATTTGGAACGGGCAATGAACTCGATAGAGCCGCCGTTCTTCAGGATGATGGCTTCCTGGCCGTTCGTTTGTCTTATGGACTCCACCAGGGCCGCCAGCTCGGGGTACTTCCGTTCATTCTCGAAGTAGGCCTTCATGCGGAGAAAGTGTTTGCGGCAGGTCTTCACCTCATGGGCCGTGTGCAGTATCCTGCGGCCCTGGATGGCCGCCTTCATGAGTTCAGTGAACTCCAGGACGGCATTCTTGCCGTTCTGCCGAGGAACAGCCAACCCGCAATCCGAAGCGGTGTACTGTCCCTTCCTGGTCGTCCCCAGCCATCCGGACAGGACGGTCACCTGCCACGGGTCGGGAGGCATGCCATAGGCGGCGGCCAGTTTTACCGCGTAACCACCATCGGTGGCCGCGTGGCGCGGAACCACCTTGAAACTAGGTTCCTGTCTTCCGTGAAGAGTGCGTGACATGCAGCATCTTCCGCCTCTCCTCAGCAATTGCCTCCAACGGGGTATCAGGCTTCTCTTCGACGGGTGCCTGCGCGGACCCAATCCCGAGTTTCCTGCGGGCGCTCGGCGTGATACCCATTTCCTCCTCGCGGACACGCAACTCGGGCAGCCTGTCGAAGTTCTGGTTGCCCCACACGTCGGCGTGGACGAGGGCGGTGGTCATCAAGAACTCCCAGTCGGAAGCGCTCCATGATTCAGCACCAGGCGTATCGGGAAGGCTCCTCCACCATTGCCTGGTCTTGTCTGGCCACGGCACCTCCTCCGGCAAGGATGGCTGATTGACCTCCGCCATGTCGTCCTCCCGTCTCATGTCAGGACCCGGATGCCCGGGACCCGGACCTGGATACGGCGCGACGGATATTGCCCGCCACGCGGCTGATGGCACCTCGTGCCCGGTTGAAAAGGTTCCTCATGTTTCACCTCCCCCCGGATATGCGAAAGGCCCGCACCAGGCGGGCCCATGGAAAGGCAGAAAGATCAGATCTTGGCACCCAGGTGGGCGGCCAGCTTCGCAGCATCGACATACTTGTCCTGCTGGTCCCGGGCCGCCCCCACCTGTGAGATGAAGGCATCCTTGGCATCCCGGTCCTCGAAGACCAGCACGGTCCATATATCCGAGTCGGTCACATCCGACAGACGCTTAGGAGCCTCAGCATGGACGAAAGCCTCATGGAGGGCGGTAAGCTCAGCAAGACAATCACGCTCCAGATCATCCTCATACTTGACATCAGCTAGAGGATCATACCGGTCACGCCCGAAGCTCAGCCCGCCGCCAAAGGACAAGCCTGCGCCGAAGCTCGGGCCTGACCCAAAGGACATGCCCCCGGTCTTGCCCGGACCCACACCCATGCTGCCTTTGACATCTTCATAGCGGGCGAAGCCATGCATCTCACCGAAGCCAAAGGCCTCATGCCACCGATCCAGCTCCTTGCGCGACCGGAAGCACAGGCACAGCCAGAACTCCGTGTCTGTGGCCTTCACGAAGCGCTTGCGCTCCTGCTTGGCCCGGTCACGGTAGGCAAGGGCATGCTCCTTCTCTGCATCGGTCATGTCCTTCATGGACTCCTCGGCCTTCTCAGCCTTGGTCTTCTTGCCTGTGAAATTGAAGCTCATCGTACGATGTCCCCCTCCAAAAGCGGGAACCAGGATCTGAGCACCTCATAATCCCGGGGGTCCTTATCTCGCAGGATCTCGGTGAATCGGCGGTCGATGCCGTCGAAGCTGCGTCCGAACCACTCATAATCGACCGGCAGCTTGACGCCTGCCTGTCTGATGCGGTCCAGTGTCTCGCCCTTGAGCCAGTCACCGATGGGGCTGACCTTCTTTTTGCTTTTCCTCCAGTACCCGTAGCGGACGAAAGCGCCACGACGCTGGATAGAGTCGGCTGCACGCACACCATCAGCGCACCAGGTCTGCTTGGGCAGCTTCAGGTCCTCACGGATCAGGTCCCACATCTGGTCATAGTCCGGGGTGGGCAGATTCGCCGCCTCGATCACATGCAGCCGCTCAGGAGCCTGATAGACCGCGTTGTTGATCCACCTGTACAGGCTGGGATGCGGATACCTGTGGATGCGCTGTCCGAAACACTGCTCGAAGTAGTCGATCTCGTCGTCCACGAACTTCAGTCCCGGCACGTAATACATGTAGCAGGGGATGACTTGCACACCTGCGTCCTGAAGGGCCAGCCAGGTGGCGATGGAATCCTTGCCGCAGGAGAAGGCCAGCAGGACCGGCTTCCCTTCACCGTGCAGCTTCTGCCGCACTTCCTCCGAAGTGCCCTGGTCCCTGATGATGGTGGTCATATCCTGCACCTCCTCCCGGTCATACGGATGAAACGGGCGTGCGAGTAAAACTCGACCCCATCCCGCTTGTAGCTCTTGGCATCGGACCGCACGAAGATATGCAAGCCAGTATCTGACACGGATATCTCCGCGAAGATTATCGGCTCACTTACACGGTCCAGCAGCTCAGGCAGACGGTCGCTGCCGAGGCAGTGGTCCAAGTCATAGCAGGCCAGACCATCGCCAAGCATGATTCCCAGGCCATCGCCGGCACCCGATACGACCATGTCATATGGACTCCATGTGGTCGGGTCTGTTGTGCTTGCAGGCCGACCATCGGGCATGATGGGCCGCTTGCCAGACGCTCTTGCCCATCTGGGCATTGCTTTCAGCTCAGCGGCTATGGCCTGCCGCTCCCTGTAGGCTCTTTGCCTGCAAGCCGGCGAGCAGTACCGCATCCGGCTACCGCCATGAGCCTGGCTGATCCCAAGATAAGCCCCGCACTCCTCGCACCGGGCCCGGATGATATGATGAGACATATCGACTCCTAGCTAGTCGATCACGCCACCGGATACACGCATATCGCGGTGGCCTTTCTCATTTATCATACCATACATTAGGCTTGTTTGTTACGCTTAATCCCTTATTTTCCAAGGTTCTGACGTGGTCTTGATTGAACCGGTCGTATCACAGTGGTTCAATTCGTCATCCCGGTAAATTGACTGCCCGTCTCTCTGAAAACGGCTCCTAGGCCCCTTCAAAAGTCTCTCATACGTGACTCTCGGAAAACCAGGTCCGGATTCGGGGGGATACAGGCACTATGCCGCGGGGGTGCCAGGACCCAGGGGGTAGGGGGCTACCCCCCTATGGTGTGGTTACCAGGTTTGCGAGAGTTGGATTGATTGTGTTTGTGTTGCTTGTTTGCCTTTTTGCAATGGCCTGTTGCCTCTTGACTCATTGCATCGCAAGTGCATGAGTCGGCAGTTGTCGAGCTTGAAGGCGCTTCCGCCTTTGCTGACTGGGATGATCTCATCGATGCTGAGTGATCTTGGGTCTGGCCATTTGATGCTGGTGTCGATGGCTTGTCCGCAGGCTGGGCAGATGGGGTGTCCGCCGCTGAGGGCGATGAGCCGCTGTCTTATCTTGGCCCTTGCTGCGCCGTTGCTGCGTCTTGGGTTTATTGTGCCTGTTGGTCTTGGCATGGGTCTGGTGTCTGGGTGATGGCGGTCCATGCGCCTTGCGGGTAGGCTGCGATGGTCTTGTAGTGTCTGCCCCAGAGGGTGAGGGTGCCGGTCTTCCGGTCCACCCGGCAGCCTTTGGCTCCCGGCACTTGGGTGGTGTTCTGGTCGGGGTGGGTGATGGTGTACATGGCTGGCCTCCTATTCACCGAGCTTTTCAGCTGCCGCCGTTAGCGCACGGGAGATATTGGATTGGAACTCAACGTCATTTACTCTCGGAGCGACCAGTACAGGAGTGTTAAAACCGTCATTGATCTCCGTATAGTCGGTTGGGAGGTCGAATTCTGCTGTTAGTGTCCCGAGCTCAGTACCCTTATCCGGGTCTTTGATGCTGATTGTCAGTTTGCGACTGATGGGTTTCATGAGTCCTCCTGAGTGAAGGTTGCCCGGCTCGCGTCCATGTGAAGTGAAGTGGTGTTGGCGTGGCCGGGCAAGTATGAGTAAGGGCAATCTCACAGGTGAAGTCACGAATCAATCAGAGAGTTTTCTTATCTCGTCTGTCAATGCATCCGTGAAATCATCCATTGCCGCCTCGTAGTCCGCTTTGACCAGAGCTAGATTGACTTCGTTAATCTCGCGTTTATCAGACGGCAGAAAGTCAGCTTTTGCTATTAAACAGGCAATCGCTGATCTCATATCCGGGTACTCCGCAGACAACATGATTTGGTCCTGACGAAGTTCCCCTCTGGCGGTCCTGTTCCGCGCTTCTATTTCATCGATTTCCTTGTCCAGCTTCTCTGCGACCCGATTGGCATCACCGATTGTCTCTTCTGTAAACGTTCCAGTTGGGTATGCACGAAAAAGGGCAGGTAATCTTGCATTGTCTTCTTGTAACTGGGTGCAGAGTCTAGCGAGTTTATCCGTCCTTGATATCAGTGCTTTCCTCATCTCCTGGCGGGTAGACCGCTTAGCTTCGCTCATCTTTGGGATGGCCGGTCCCAATGTGCCTGCAAGTGTTCCTAAAAGTGTAAATAAAGCGGGAATGAGTGTTTGCATGAGATTCATAAGAGTATTCTAATCATGCTAAAGGGTCGGACATCTCTGCCCGACCCTTACACTAAAAACCAACTATATCAAATATAGCGTAACAGTTGACTTCTGTCAAGCGCAGGCGACAAGTTCTCCCGTGTCGAAAGTCCATTGCCCTTGACTCCCTGCTTTCACTGCTGATGGCAGTTTCCCGCGCTTGAGCCACATGTCCACCCTGTTCCTGGTGACTTTCCTGCCGGTCTGCCATTGGGTCCAGTCTGCCGCATCCTTTGTCGTGCAGGTGATGGTTTGTCCTTGCAGCTCCTCCACCCTGGCCTGCCTGAGCGCCGATACTGACCAGGTGCTGCCGCAGGCTGGGCAGGTGACCATCGTGTCCTCCCGGACTCCTGCCAGTTCCCTGCCGCATGTGGGGTTGAGGCAGTGTCCGTGGATGATCCGCTCCTCGGGTGGTGTGATCCACAGTTTGACTCTCCGGTAGGCGTTGGTGAGCTGCTTGTAGTCTCGGCCTGAGTTTGGTGCGTCTGCGAGCCTGCCCATGTTGGCTTGGAGCCTAACAATGACTGCTGGTGCTTTGCCTGCCCATTGGCCGATGTCACCTGCCACGTCCTGGAGGGTGTCCTCGACCTGGTTGTAGAGGTCGGCGGCGCTGATGTCGATGGCCGCGGGGGCGAAAGCCGGGTGGGCTCCTCCCCCGTTGCCGGTCGAGTAGCGTACTTCGCGGCGTTCGACCCTCTTCAGCTCGATGAGTCCGATTCGTAATCCGTGGATGGTCTTGGCGAGTTCCTGCCTGTGGGTCTTGCACAGGGGTCCTCTGGGCAGGCCCTCGCAGATCGGGCACTTACTCCCTTTCGTCAAAATTCTGGTCCTTCCTGGCTTGCTGCTTCATGGCTGATGGTGTTGCGCATGGCTTGGATGACTGCATGTGGATAGCCGTACTTGCGGCGTATCTGCTCGTTGTCGGCTCCCTCGCGGATCGCCTGCAGGGCCTTAGCCTGCCGTGTGGCGCGAGTCATGCTGCCTCCTCAAGTGCTTTACGATTGGCGACCCCAAATTCTTTTGCTAGAGGCATGAACAGTCCTTCAAGCACGTCACATGCCTGAGTCATGGTGCTGTTCCTGACATGCTCGTAGTGGATCATTGATTCGTTGACAAGCTCAATAGTCTCAGAGAACCTCTTTTCGGCCTCTGTGAGCTTGTACTGGGCTTCCCAGGCTTCTTTGTCCTCCCGCGTGGCGCGAGTCATGCTTCCTCCTTCGGGTCGGGCCCAACGGACCGGTTGTATTCGTCGTCTAAATGCCAGTGTTTCGGGCAGTAGTCCTTTCCGTCCGTGTGCAGCCATTCACCGCCGTTGTCCGGGTCGGCGAACACGGTCACGGCGCTGTCGTAGCTTTCCCAGCAGCTGTATATGTCATTCTGCGCAGTCTCTTCGCATCCGGGCCAGTCGCAGGCCAAGGTGTGCATGGGGATTATCCTGTCACTCATGCTTCACCCTCCGGGAAGATGGCATCCAGGCTGGTGCGAGACCGGATGGGTGCGACGTGAAGACGATCCACTCCTTTGATGAGAATTCCGAAGTCTACCGTCTTGGGAAACAGCCTGTGGAAGGTGTCGTCATCCACTCCCGACAGGCTCTGGATGAGCGGGTCGTGGGTGCGGTCGAAGTCATCCTCCGGGCCTAGCCGGTACACTCCCAGCACTTTGCCGGTTTCGGCGTCCAAGTACCGGATCGCGTCAGCCTGATGGAAGGACTCGTCCCTGACCTCGTAGCGTTTTCTGCCCTGCTCGATAAGCCTGTAGATGTCTGGCTTGATCTTCGCGGTGATGATGGTCGTGGTCTTCATGCTGCCTCCTTCGTTTTCTCCCACTGCTCGCCTAGTTGTTCGGCTTCTCGCCTCATGGCCTCCATATGCTCTTCTTTGGGGTCTTCCTCGCGTTTTCCCGTCTCGCCCTCACTCGGACTAGGGTCAGGGTCCGAAACTCCGCTCATGCTGCTCCTCCGATCACGTCTTGAATCTGCATGTCTCCTGCTTTCGCCTGCCCATGGCCGATGAAATGCCGGACGGGCCTGCGCTTGGGC